>DAHXNZ010000001.1 GCA_027365105.1 Thermoplasmata archaeon | reverse complement strand
CGTCCATGCGTAGAACCCCATACGCGCCTTGTACAGTTTCCCTCGTCGAGTCCGCTCCACGATCTTCGTGCGCTCATACTCGGCGAAGATCCCCTGCATCTGGCCGAGCATCCGGTCCTCCGGCCGGTCCGAAAGCGGGCGCTGGACGAAGACGACCGGAACCCCGCGTCGCTCGAACTCCTCGAGGAGTACCTGCTGGTGGACGAAGTTCCGAGCCAGACGGTCGGGATCGTAGACGTACAGGGTGCCGATCTGGCCGTCGGCCGCCGCATCGCGCAACGCGTCGAGCCCCGGACGGTCCAGTCGGGCCCCGCTGTACCCCGCGTCACGGAAGACCCGGGGACTCGGTCCCGACGGGTGGTCGCTCCGGGCTCGAGCCGTGAGCGCCTCGAGCTGGCTCTCGATCGTCCGCTCCTGTTCCTGCCGGCCGGTGCTCACGCGAGCGTAGAGGGCGTCCACGGGACTCATCGCTCAGCCTCCTCCTCGAACGGATGGGCCCGAACCCTCGAGCCTCTGACGGGAACGACGAGGGGCGCGACGGGGGGGACGAGAAGGCGCAGGGCCCATCCGAGTCGCTCTCCGCCGTAGGGTTGAGCGCGCATCCGGTAGTGAACTTCGAGCGACGGGGGAGGCGGCCCCCGACGACGTGGCAGGACCGACGGCACTTCGGCCATCGGTAGAACGGCTCGGGGTCGGGGCTACTTGAACCCCGCCCTCGAACGGCAATCGGGCGATTCGATGGCGACTCAGGCCGGAAGGGCCCCGCCGTCGGCGAGGAGGGGCTCGGGGGAGCACGAAGACACGGGTACGCCGGCGGAACCGTAGGACAGTTTGGTGGGATGTGGTTGGAACGTCTCGACCTGCCAGCGTACCGAGTAGAGCTGGGCCACCTCTTCCGCCGACAGCCGCTCGGGGCCGATGTTCGTAAGGTCGACGTGGTACTTCTTGGTCGGCTCGTTCCAGACCGCCACCGGACGACAGACGAAGCTGTTCGACGACCTTCGGCCGTGGTAGGTCCGCGTCTGGAACGAAAGTTCCACCCCGGCGTCCAGCACCTCGCGTTGGAGGCGAGGAGCCACCTCGCCTCCAACGCTTCCCTGCGAGGTCGATCGCCCGACCGCGGTGGACCTTCAGCGATCGCACGAAGACCGGTTCCGCACTCGCCTTGAGTCGGCTCACGAAGAACCCGCCATACTCGTCGATCTTCGCGAACAGACGGTGGGCGTAGTAGCCGAGGTCGGCAAGGAGGATCCGCCCCATCACCCACGGCCCGAGGCGCAGTCACTTCACGTCGGCGGTCCGTTCGCCGACCAGCGCCACGCTCTTGGGACCGTTCGCACAGACACTCACCAGGGTGTCGACCTGGACGCCCGCAGCGACCTTGCGGGACGGGTGGCCGGGAACTTCGTGGCGAGGCTCGCGTGGAGTCGCACGACACTGGAGTCCTTGACGAGAATGTCGGAGAAGTCCTTCAACCGCTCGCCCATCTCTCGGCCCGGGTCCGTGGCGAGTTGGCCGAGGGCGTGCGCCACGCACCGTCGGAGGAAGTCGACGGGGCCCGGGGTGAAGCGGTTGTAGAAGGAGGAGTAGGCGATCCGATGGGGGTGGGTGCGTTCTTCGCAGCCGGCCCTGAGGCGTTGGAGCTGCCGTTGGAGACCGACACCGAAATCGAGGGCGAGGCAGAGCAGGAAAGCGACCGGGTCGATCTTCCGTTCGCGCTGGACGAAGCCGCTCTCGCGGGCGAACTGATAGACCCGGTCGGGCGGGAAGGCGTCCACGATGGCTTCCTGAACCTCGGTGGTGCCGGGGCTCCGGGGCGGTGGCAACGTGCGTCGGGAGCCGGGCGCGGGGGTTGATCGAGCCGGGGTGGGAACCAACATCGAGAGGGAGTGGCCGCCTCTCGGCAAGGGTGTCGGTCTCCACGCGCATTCCGGCACGGGAAGGGGGGTTTGGGGATGGGTCAGGGGGGCTTATCCGATAACCCATGCGACTCATTCGAGCGAAGGCTACATGGCAGCTCAGTTGCGGTCCAGCCGCGGTCATCGAGGTCGATTATCGAACGTGCAGTCCATTCATGAAGGCTGCGCGGCCGCCCCCCCGACCATCATGAGGGCACGGCCTCGGTCCTCGCTCGAACCGCTTGGCCCGAGGCCGCCGCGCTCACTGCGGGTCGATGACCGCGATGAGTGCCACTCGGGACCGACGCAGGACCCGTCGCTCGCCGGCGCGTGAACGTTCTCGAGAGGGATTGCGGGAGAACCCTTCTGCGCCGCTATTCCCCTTTGAAGTGAGAGGGTGAGGATGCGCTCACTCCAACTCAGGAATCTGCTCCCTTGGAAGGAGAACCTTGAGCGTGCGGGGGAGTGCAGGAATTCGCGAGAGGTAGCCGCCCTCTTCCAAGCGGAGGATCATCTGGTGGGCAGACGGACCTCGAATCCCAACGAACTCTGCCACCTCGTTCTCGGAGGGCGGAATGCGATGGATCTTCGTGTACCAGTAGACGTAGGCCAGAAGTTGTCCTTGCTTTCTCGTGAGGGGACGGCTCATCGCTGGACTCCCGGGGTCAGGGGGTGGCCTCGGCCGGGACGAGTTCGTGGATCGGGAGCTCCGTCTGGCGCATGGCCGTCCGGACCTTCCGCGGGTCCCGCTTGAGCCTCCGCATCTCTCTCCCCACGGTTTCCTCCAGTTCGTCCAACGAACCGGGGCAGTAATTGGCCAGTCGGTCGTCCTTGAGCGCGTTCCAGATGCCCTCGTCCGGATTCATCTCGGGAGCGTAGGGTGGGAATCGCCGCAGGGAGAGGCGGTGGCGGTTCAGCCAGACGAAGGTCTTGACCTCCGGGCACCGATGGATGTTCCCGTTGTCCCAGAGCACCACGACCTTCCCGGAGAGCTCTTCCAGCAGTTGTTCCAGGAACCAGATCACCTCGGAACCGGTGATATCGTGCCGATGGGAGTCGAAGAACAGTTCTCCGTCCAGGGTCACCCCGCTGATCACCGAGACCTTCTCCCAGTGCCCCTTGATCCGTAGCACGGGCCGGGAACCTCGCCTCGCCCAATCCCTTCGGACCAGCGGCGAGGTCTGGACCCCCGCCTCATCGGCAAACACGATGGTGGCCCGTCTTCGGCGAGCCTCTTCCAGGATCTCGGGCCACTGCTTTCGGACCCACTGGCGAATGTACCGCTCATCTCTCTCCAGGGCTCGGGTCAGCGGGACCTGGGCGGAGAAGCCCAGGGCCCGCAGCACTCTCCAGATCCCGGACAAGGTGTAGCGCACGCCGAACTCCTTGCGTATCACCTCCGCCAAGCGCTTCAGAGTCCACAGGTCGGTGGGGTAGCCGTGGGCGCGGGCACCCTCGAGCAGAATCTTCTGCAGGCGGGTCTTGTGGGCGGAGTTCAATTTGGGAGAGGCGCCCGGGTGGCGTTTCTCCCGCCAAGAGCTGGGACCCTCGGCGACGCGACGCTTGTCCCACTTGTCCACCGCGGTCCAGGAGACCTCCAGGCGACGGGCCACCTCCGCCTTGGAGATGCCCATGCTCAACCACCGGTAGCCCAATCGGCGACGTTCTTCCTTACCGGTCACGTGCCGGGAACGGCGCTTTTCTCGCTCTTGAGACCTTCGCGACCGGGCTCTTCTGTGCGCCACGGGGCAGGGCAAGCCACGACTAGATATAACCTTTCCACTCAAAGAGCATTAACAGCACTTTTCGGTGGTTGGGCTCTCTGGGGCGCCGTATTCAGGTCCGTCCTGACTGATTCCAAGGTCCTTACCAGTCGGAAGCCGCCCGACCTGCTTCTTGGAGAACAGCAGGGCTCCGTCCTTCCTCACCTCAAACGACCCGGCAGCTCCCGGAACCAAGGTAAGCGAGAGGTTCCCGTCGTGGGGGGCGGTTTCGAGCAGAGAGCGGATCAGTTTCTGGGCCTCGTCCATATAGCATCCTATACAGAATTGCATCTCGTATTTCGCGGTCATGACTTACCCGGCGATACTAAGAATGCGAAACTATTTAAGCTTCATAATTCGAAGTATTGAAGCGACTATGAAGGGCCGAACCGAACGAAAGCAGACCTACTGCGTGTGCGCGCTGAACGGCACGATGAGCCTTCTTGGAAAGAAGTGGGTTCTCTTTGCTGTGAACGCGATTGGGAGCCACGGCCCGGTTCGCTTCACGGACCTCGTGAGGGAACTCAAAGGGGTCTCCCCCGCCACCCTCTCATGGATTCTGCGAAGACTCGCCCAGTCCGGCGTAGTGGCTCGCCGAGCGTTCGCTGAGATACCGCCCAGAGTCGAGTATTCCCTCACCGAAAGCGGGGCGGAGCTGCAGAAGGCAATCATCCCGATCCTCCTATGGGCAGCGCAACGGGATGAATACTCCCAAATGCTGGACGACTGTGACCCCGGCCAGCTGATAGAAGTAGGGTCGGTCCGGTCGGTCCGAGCGTGCCGACCGGCAGGAGCCATGGCCCATCCCTCTGGCCCTCTCTCCACATCTGAATAGCCAGGCCAGATACTTGCTACGCCCGTACGTGTCTAATCGGCCTCGAAAGAGGCTCGAGTCAACTCAGGGCGGTGTAGAGCTTCGAGGCGGGGTTCTCTCCCCGGAGCTTCCGAATTCCGAGCACGCTGAGCCGTCGCACGAACGCTTCCGCCCCCTTCCAGTTTCGTAGCGTCCCGACGATCTTCCGGCGTAGAACACCCAGATCCACACCCTGCGACCATCGATCCGAAACAACGACTCGTCGGCGTGCACCCACGGGGCGGCGGGGAGCCGCCCGAGGATGACGGCCTCCTCTCCCTTCAACCGCTCGCCTGCCTTCCAGACGACCGCCTGCAGCATGGCGGGGCAGCTCGGGATGCCCTCCCGAGCGAGCCGCTCCTCCTGCTTCCGATACGGCAGCCGTTCCACAATCTTTCCCAGTACGATCTCGGTCGATACCTGCGGGCCGTAGCCCGACGTTTCTCGCCCTTCCGGAAGGGAGGCACGGACCTCCGCGCCGCAGTCGAGGCAGTCGTAGACCGCCGGCGTGCATTCGGTACCCTTCCGCCGGCGCTCCATCTCAATCTCCGGCTGCGCCTCGCTCCCTCAGAACCTCGGCCGATGACTCTGGCATCGCCCGCAGTGGTGGGCGGAGAGGAGGGTCTTCTCGTCCGGGACCGTGGGTCTCAGAGTAGCCTCGTCGTGGCCGGGTCGACCCTCCGGTCGCTTCCGACCCTCGGGCGGGGTGAGCGATCGGTCCCGAGCGTACCCGGGAGCGTGGTTCCGCATGCTGGGCGGAACATCCGGGTTCTCGTGGACTTGGAGGCGGCGGAGCTCGGCGATCTCTCACCGCAGTCGCTCGTTTTCCAAGGCTTGTTCCTCGGCCTCCCGCATCAGTTGGGCGAGACCCCTCTGGGGGACGATGATCTCGGCGTCGTCCTTCGGGGTCAGGCGCCAGAGCGGAAGCGTCGCGGCCACGGGTTCCTCGCTTCGACGGGGCGCCCGAGGCCAGATCCCCACTTTGCGCTGGAGAAGAACCCGGGCCCTCAGGCAGTCCGGCGACTGGGGAGGGAGAACACGTTCCCCGCACCTGGGGGACGAAGGGCGGAGCAGTTAACCGGGTCGTCGGCCTAGGCGTTCTCGGGCACCCCGAGGGTTTCGATGCCGAGGACGACCAGCGCTCCCATCGTGGCTGGCAAGGCGAGGAGGGTTCTCGTGGTTGGTGCCGGTGGTTTCTTGGGCCGGTCTGCCGTTCGAGCCTTCTCGAGCGCCGGCTACGAGGTGCGATGCCTCGTCCGCGACCCCCTCAAAGAGGCATCTGTCAGGGAGGACGGAGGAACCCCGCTGCGGGGAGATATTCTGGACGTTGACTCCCTGCAGAGAGCCGCGGCGGGCTGCTCGGGGATAATCCACCTGGCCGCGAACCCTTCGGAGGGAGGGGATCCGGGCCAAGTCCGAGTGCAGGGTGCCCGCAATCTCGTGGAGGCAGCGCACCGGGAGAGAGTCCCTCGTCTCGTCATCGGCTCGGGCTACTGGGTCTTTCGGGGGCAGCCGGCGCTCATCCGTGAGGACTCCCCCGTCGAGCCTCGCGGGGAGTCGCAGACCAACTACGACACCGAACGAACCGGACTGGAGGCGAACTCACCGGGTGAGCTGGAGGTGCTTGTCGTGCGCCCGGGGATGGTCTACGGGAACGGGTCGTGGTTCCGAAATCTCGCCGAGTCGATCCGAACTGGGGAATACCGGGTGGTCGGTGACGGTGCGAACCGCTGGTCCTTCATCGACCGGTGGGACGCCGGGACGGCGTTACGGGCCGTCCTCGAGTCAGGGGCCGCCGGCGAGGTTTACAACGCTGTGGACGACCATCCGGCCCCCCTCCGTGAGTTCGCCGACTTTGTCGCCGCCGAACTCGGAGCGCCCTCCCCGCGATCCATCACCCTCGATGCGGCGGTGCGCGAGATGGGAGAGGCGGTCGCTCGGCACCTCGCGGCCGACCGGCCCACCTCGAACGACAAGCTGAGAAGACTGGGCTGGAGGGCGCAAATCCCCAGCTATCGGGACGGGATCCCCGGGCTCCTGCACGCGATGTTCCCCGGGGCCGGAACGACGCCGTCGGTGTAGAGGGTCACGACAGGTCTGCCCTCACGGTGCGCCATCGGACCGAGGGGCCGGTCCGACCTTCCGGCACGTTCCCTGCAGAAGTCCGAAGTGTAGGGCAATCACCCTTCGGTGGGCAAGTCGAACGCCCTCCACCAAGAGCGGGGGACCGTTCGGGCCCCGAAAGGTGGCATTTGGCCCGGGGTTTGAACTCGATCCGACTCAAAACTGTCCGAGCCCACTTGAAAACCGCGCGATCCTGCGGAGGCTCACGGGACGCCCCAGTCCCTCGGCCCGACGGGATGATTCAATGCCCTTACCTCGCCCCGGTCTCCAGCTCCCCCCTCGGTGGGCGAGAAGATCTACGGATGGGTTGAGCGGGAGGCGGCGCGACGAGGGGGCGTTTCAACCGACGGGCCGCATCTGTCCTGAGCCGTCCCGGGCGCTTGAGCGACCGCTTCCGCCCGATCTCCGAGGACCGCGACAACCCCACCCTTCGCGCCCTCACTTTTCTCCTCCCCGGCCGGCGGGGCTTCCAATCGATGAAGAGCGAGAAGACAGAGCCCGCCGTCTTGCCGGGCTTGGGTCGAGCGGCGAGCTTCGTCGCTTCCGTGCCGAGGCCGGGAGGTCAGGTTTTGCGGGCGGGGCGGCCCGGCCGACCGATGTACGGTTCGCCCCCGGGGCCATCGGGGCGAGGGGGCCAACCCTTTGGTCCCCGGCGTACTGCCTCGCAGTCAGCAGCATGCGAGCGATGACGGTGGCCCGGATCGGGCCGGTCGAACGTTCCCCCCTCGTGATGGCCGAGATTCCCCGACCGGAACCCGGCCCGGGGGAGATCCTGGTCCGGGTCGAGGCGTGCGGCGTCTGCCGGACGGATCTGCATGTGGTGGAAGGCGACCTTCCGCCGCTCCATCCCGGAATGATTCCCGGCCATGAGATCGTCGGCCGGGTCGAGGACCTGGGCAGCGAGGTCGAGCGGTACCGGGTCGGCGATCGGGTCGGAATCCCCTGGCTCCACCGCAGTTGCGGTCGGTGCCGGTTCTGCACGACCGGGCGGGAGAATCTCTGCCCCTCCAAGGAGTTCACGGGCTACTCCGTGGCCGGAGGCTATGCGGAGTTTGCCCGGGCGGACGCGGCGTTTGCCCTGCCGCTGCCGGACGGGGATCCCGGACCGCTCGCGCCGTTGCTCTGCGCCGGGATCATCGGCTACCGGGCGCTCAAGGTGGCCTCGCCGCCGCCCGGGGGCCGGGTCGGTTTGTTTGGATTCGGCGCATCGGCGCACCTCACCCTCCAGCTGGCCGGAAAGCTCGGCTTCGAAACCGTCGTCTATTCGCGCAGTCCGGCGCACCGACGGCTCGCCGAGAGGTTGGGGGCCTCCGAGGTCGTGGACCCGGCCCGCGAGCCCTCGCCGCGCTCCTCGGGCCGGCTCGACTCGGCCCTCGTCTTCGCTCCGGCCGGGGAGGTCGTCCTGCAGGCCCTGGGCGAGCTCGATCGAGGGGGGTCGGTCGCCATCGCGGCCATCCACCTCAGCCCCATCCCACCGATCGACTACGACCACCGCCTCTTCGGGGAACGGCGGATCCAGAGCGTCGAGGCCAACACCCGGGCCGATGCGCGGGAGTTCCTGGCGCTCGCCCGACGGTGGGGCCTGCGGGCCACGACGACCACCCGCCCGCTGGAGGCGGCCCACAGTGCGCTCGTCGATCTCAAGGCGGGCCGGATCGACGGCGCGGTCGTTCTGGATCCCCGCTCGGCCCAAGCGACCGGGCCGACCGAGGGCCGCTCAGGCTGAGCGGGTGAGGGCCACCGTGACGGCGACGTGCCGCTGGAATGTCGCCGAGACCGGACAGGTCGCCTCGGCCTGGCGGGCCAACGCCTCGATCTGGGCGGCGCTGGCCGTGGAACGCACCTTGAGCTCGACCTGGACCGAGTCGAACCCCGGGTTGACCGTCGTCGACAGCCCCAAAAACCCCCGCAGGTCGAGGTCGCCGTGGACCTCGACCTCCACCGACTCGAGCGCAATCCCTTGGAGCGAGGCGTTGGCGACGAAGGTGGTGGTGAGGCAGGCCCCGAGGGCCGCGAGGATCTGCTCGACCGGGTTGGGCGCGGCATCGGCGCCCGCGAGCGCGGGGGGCTCGTCGAACGGGAGCGGAGCGAAGTGGCGGATGTGGGCGGTCGAAGCGGCTCCTCGGCCCGACCACTCCACGCGGGCGCTCCAGTGGGTCTGGGCCCGCTTCGGGTCCGCCCGAATTCTCTCGACCAGCTCGGTCAGCGTCGAAGTCTCAATTCCGTTCACGGTGAGGCTCGCGGTCATGCCGATTGGACGGCGGATCGGCTTCAAACGGGTTCGGTCAAACCGGGTTGACGGCCCGACCGGAGGGCGTTTAGTGGAGGTTCAGGACCGTACCGTCGTCGGCCAGGTCGATCTGGCGGGCCGCCGGCTCCTTCGGAAGGCCCGGCATCGTCTCGATGGTCCCGAGATGAACCACGGTGAACCCGGCGCCGGCCGACCGGGTCACGGCCCGCACCGGCACCTCGAAGCCGGAGGGCCGTCCCCGGAGCCGGGCGTCGGCTGAGAGGGACAGGGCGGTCTTCGCGACGCACAGGGGCCCCTCCGGTTCGCCGTCGTGCCGGAGCCGTTCGAGTTGATCCCGTGCCTCCGACGACCAGACGGCGCCTTGGCCGCCGTAGATCCGACGCACGATCCGGTCGAGGACCACCTCGGTCGGCTCTCCGGGCCCGTAGATGGGCCGGCTGCGGATTCCCTCCTCGGCACGCTGGCGCACCGCGTCGGCCAGGTCGACGGCACCCTCGGCCCCCGACCCGAAGACGTCCGACACGACGAACGGAACGCCCCGCGCCTCGCAGAACCGTCGGACGGTGTCGATCTCCGCCCCCGTCTCATCGCCCCGCCGATTGAGCGCGACCACCGCGGCGATCCGAAGGGTCGCCAGGTTCTCGAGATGCTGGGCGAGGTTCTCGAGCCCGCGGGCCAGTTCCGACGGGGTTCCGGCCTCCCCCGGGGCCCCCCATTCGCCCTGATGCCGAAGGGAGCGGACGGTGGTGACCAGGACCCCCGCCGAGACCTCGACTCCGATCATCGGGGCGACCAGATCGACGAACTTCTCGGCTCCGAGATCGGTCGCGAACCCCGCCTCGACGACGACATAGTCGGCCCGGGCCAGGCCGAACTCGATGGCCAGCCGGCTCGCAGTCCCGTGCGCGATGTTGCCGAACGGACCCCCGTGGATCAGCGCGGGGGTCCCGTCCGAAGTCTGGACGAGGTTCGGGGCCATCGCCCGGCGGAGGATCGCGGCCATCGATCCCTCGGCCCCGAAGTCGTGGCCGCGGAGCAGCCGTCCGTCGGTCGTGAACCCGACCCGGACCCGGCCCAGCCGCTCCTTGAGGTCCCGGTAGTCCCGGGCGAGGCCCAGGATGGCGGTCACCTCCGAGGCGGCGGTGATGACGAACCGGGACTCGCGGGGGGGCCAGGGCCGGGCGGGCGACCGGCCAATCTCGATCCGCCGCAGGGCCCGGTCCTCGACGTCGAGGGCCCGCGGCCACTCGAGTGTTCGGTCGTCGAGGAGGGGGAGCGCCTGATGGTAGCGGTGGTTGTCCACCAGCGCGGCGAGCAGGTTCTGGGCCGCCCCGGCGGCCTCCAGGTCGCCGGTGAATCCGAGGTTGATGTCGGCCTGCGGCTCGACGGTGGCCCGGCCGCCACCGGTCGCGCCGCCCTTCACCCCGAAGACCGGGCCCATCGACGGCTGGCGAAGGCAGACGACCGAGGCAAGGCCTCGGGCCCGGAGCGCCATGGCGAGTCCGATGGCCGTCACGGTCTTGCCCTCCCCCTGGGGAGTGGGCGTCGTGGCGGTCACCAGGATCAGGCGGCCCCGCCGGGGCCGGTCGGCCACGGCGCGAATCCGGGCGACCGGGATCTTGAGCGCGCCCGCGTACGGGATGGTCTCGTCGGGGGAGAGTCCCAGGTCGCCGGCGACCTCCGTGAGCGAACGCATCGGGTGGGCCCTATGGCCCGACCCGAAGTTCGACGCGAACAAAGAGGTTCCGCCGCGAAAGGCCGCCGGCATCGCCCGACCCTTCCGGCGGATCGGGGGGTGCCGCGGAGTCGAGAGGGGCCCCCGTCGGAGGGCGCCGACCTTCCCGTGGCCGGGTGGGCTCCGGGGTCCCGACGGTCTCCGCGGGAACCCGGGCGACCGATCGGACCAGAGCGAGCAGTTCTGCAGGGTCCAGGGGGAGCGTCACGGGGTGGAGCCTCTCCATGGGCGGGAGGGAGCTTCCCCGCATCCCGACCCAGATCAGGTGCCGGTCGGCCAGCTCGCTCGTGGGCCACGCCTCGAGGCTCGGGCTCCAGGACTGGTTTGAGGCCACGAGGAGGGCCGCGATCTCCGCGTCGGCCCGGCCGCACGCCTCGACGGCCCGGCGCCAATCGGGGACCCGGAGGGTCGGCAGGCCGTCCGACTCCAGAAGCCCCGCGAGCGATTCGGCGAGGCTCCGGGTCTCCCCCACGATCAGGATCTTGCCCCGGGACATCCTCCGGCCCAGACCGCAGGACGGATTAGAGGGCGGGTCAATTGGGGTTGACTTCCACGTCAAGGGCCGGCCGGACCCGGAGGGGAAGGGAGAGGGCGATGAACGAGATCGAGCGGTCCGATTCCATCGCCTCGGGGGTCGACCCGGCGGAAGGGTTCGCTTGGGTGGGCCCGGAGGGGGAGCTCCTCGGGTGGACGCCCGGGTTCGCCCGGTGCTGGCCGGCCGAGCCCGGTCGGCCCCTCCGGCCCGCCGATCCGACCCTCTGGTCCGAAGAGTTCCTCAAGATCGTCCGGGACCTTCGCGCCGGCGTCGGAGCTCCGGATTTCCAGCGCCTGCCCCTCTCCCGGATCCTGCGCCACGGAACGGAGATCGCGGCCGATCCCGACGTGGAGCTTCTCCGGGTCTCCCGGCCCGGTGCCGGCGCTGGGGGACTCCTCCTCCGGGTCGCCCCCGAGGGTCGGGACGATCGGCTCCGGCTCCGCGAGGAGCTGTTCTACGCGGCCTATCTGACCTCCTCGAACCCGATGGAGGTCACCGACGCCCGCGGCATCCTCCTGGACGTCAACCCCGCGTTCGAGCGGACCTACGGGTACAGCCCCGCCGAGTGCCGCGGCCGCAAGCCCTCCCTGGTCCGCAGCCGCCACACTCCGCTCGGGCTCTACGAGTCGATGTGGGCCGCGCTGACCGACCCCACGGTCGGGCGCTGGACCGGGGAGATCATCAACCGGGACCGCTGGGGGGGCGAGCATCCCGTGCTCCTCCACATCGTCGCGATCCGGGACCGGCGGGGGGAGATCCGGTACTACCTGGGCGTCACCGAGGACCTGACCCAACGCCGGGCGTGGGAGGCCGGGGCGATCCGGGCCGACCGGCTCGCCTCCCTCGGGCAGCTCTCGGCAGGAATCGCCCACGAACTCAACACCCCGCTCGCCAACATCTCGTTGGTGGCGGAGGGCCTTCGGCGGCGGGTCGACCATCCGGTGGTGCAGGCCCGGGTCGAGACGATCCAGGAGCAGGTCGAGGCGGCCGGGCGGATCGTCCGGGGCCTCCTGGACTTCGCCCGGGTCGGTCCGACCGCGCTCCGTCCGGTCGATCTGAACCTGGCCGTGCACGAGGCGGTCGACCTCGTCCGGGGAATGCGGTCGCCCGATGTGGAGATCGAGCTCCGGCTGCCCGACGCGCCCCTGTGGGTCCTGGCCGACCGGGGCCAGGTGGTCCAGGTCCTGACCAACCTGCTCCACAACAGCTACGACGCGATGGGCGATTCGGGCCGGATCCAGATCGAAGGCCGGGCCGACCGATCCCGGGTCGAGGTGACCGTTGCGGACGGGGGGCCGGGGATCCCCGACCATGACCTGTCGAGGATCTTCGACCCGTTCTTCACCACCAAGCAGGAAGGGAAGGGGACCGGCCTCGGACTCGCGGTCTGCTTCCAGATCATGGCGGCCCACAGCGGGTCGATCGTCGCCTCGAACCGGCCGACGGGGGGCGCCTGCTTCCGGATCACCTTCCCCCGGGGATCGGGCGAGGCCGGAGTCCCCTCACCGCTTCGGGAGTCGGCGGGCCGGCCGGACCCGGGTCCCGGCCCGACCCCGGAGGGCCGCCCCCAGCGACGGGATATCGGTGATGATCGCCCGGCCCCGACCGGCGCGTAGGAAGTCGAGGACCGCCCGGACCTTCGGGCCCATGGTGCCCTCGGCAAACTCCCCTCGGCGGGCATGGCCGGCGAGCTCGCGATCGGTCAGCGCACCGAGCCATCGGGGAGCCGGTCCGCCGAATCCGATCGCCACCGCCGGCACGTCGGTGACGATCACCAGCGCGGTGGCGCCGACGGTGCGGGCGATCAGGGCGGCCGACCGGTCCTTGTCGATGACCGCGTCAATCCCCCGGTACCGGTTCCCCCGGTACCGGTTCCCCCGGTGTCGGACGACCGGGACGCCTCCGCCGCCCGCCACGACCGGGATCCAAGGAGTTCGGGGCCGGGCCGCGAGCCAGCTGCGGACCACCTCGCCCTCGAGCCAGCGGCGCGGGATCGGGGAGGCCACGACCCGGCGCCACCCCCGGTGGGCCGGATCCTCCCGGAGGGTCCAGCCGGTCCGTCGGCGCAGACGGAGGGCTTCGGACGCCGGATAGAACCGGCCGATCGGCTTCGTGGGGTTCTGGAATCCGGGATCGGAGGGCGAGACCTCCATCCGGCTGACCACGGTCACGACCGTCCCCCGGATCCCCCGGCGGGCGAGCCCTGCCTCGAGCTCCTGCTGGATGAGAAGTCCGATCTCCCCCTCCGAGGCGGCGCCCAGGACGAAGAGCGGCTGGGGGGGGACCTCCCCTTCGCCGAGTTCGTTCTGCCGCAGGAGGGCGCCGACTTGGGGACCGTTGCCGTGGGTCACCACCAGTTGGTGGCCGCCCCGGACCAGCTCGGCGAGCGGCCCCACGGTGGCCCGCATCCGCCGGACGGCCTCCTCCCACCGCCCTTCGTCCCCGGCGCGCTGGAGCGCATTCCCTCCCAGGGCAATCACCAATCGGGCCATCCGGCTCCCCGGCCCCCCATCCCGTCCGGGTCCAAAAAAGGGCGCCCCGTCCGCGCCGGTACACCCCGGGCGGCGTGTCAAATCCGGTTGAGCCGCGATTCATCTGCCCCCTCCTCCCCTGCCCTCCCGAACACCATGACCGCGTCCACCTCCGCTCCGGTCGAGCCATCCGCCAGCGCGCCCGGGCTCAAGCGGGAGGTCGGGCTGGGGGGCCTGATCTCCATCACGGTAGGGGGGATCATCGGTTCGGGGATCTTCGCCCTGATGGCGACCATGGGGTCGGTCGCCGGCCCGGCCGCCCTCGTGGGCCTGCTCCTCCTCGGCGGGGTCATCATCGTGCTGGCCCTGCCGTACGCCGAGCTCGGCGCGGCCTACCCTCGGACCGGCGGTCCCTACGCCCTTCCCCGGCGCGCCCTGGGCGAGTATGCCGGCTTCCTGATGGGGTGGGGCTACTTCCTCTACGCCTTCGTGGGGACGGCCGCGATCATCGACGTGTTCATCGAGTACCTCGGCACCTACATCCCGGGCCTCGTGACGACGGCCGGGATCACCACCGGGAGCGGGATCGGCATCTCGCTGGTCTTCCTCGCCGCCTTCACCCTGCTCAACATCGTCGGCGTCAAGTGGGGCAGCGTCTTTGCCGTGGTGAGCACCGCGGCGAAGCTGATCCCGCTGCTGCTCTTTGCGGTGGTCGGGCTCTTCTTCCTGAGGGAGGGCGGCCTCGGCAACCTGACCAACTTCGGGTTCGCTCCCTTCGGCTGGACCGGCGTGATGTTCGCGATGGCGCTCGGCTTCTTCGCCTTCACGGGGTTCGAGGCCGCGGTCATCCCAAGCGAAGAGGTCCGCAACCCCCGCCGGACCATCCCGATCGCGACGATCGCGAGCGTGCTGATCGTCACCATCATCTACGCCTTCGTGGGCTTCACCGCAATCGCCAGTCTCCACTGGAATGCGGTCGGCATTCCGGTCGGCCAGTGGGGCCAGACCGGGGGCGTGCTCCTCTCCAACGTGGCCGACGGCTGGGGCCTGGCGGCGATGGGAGCGATCGTGGTGGCGGGCGCGCTGATCTCGACGGCCGGGGCCGGGGGGGACTGGGTCCTCCTCCAGGGCCGGATGCCGTATGCGATGGCCAAGGACAACCTCTTCTTCCAGAGGCTCGGCGAGGTCGACCACCGGTTCCGGACCCCGGCGATCGCCCTGGTCTTCGCGAGCGTGCTCACGGCCGCCGTCCTGATTGCCCTGCCGAGCTTCCCCGAGGTCGTCCTGATCGCCTCGATCACCGTGCTCGTCCCGTACGCGGCGGCGGCGTTGTCCCTGACCGTCCTTCGGCGGTCCGATCCCGCCACGGCCCGACCGTTCCGTCTTCCCGGGGCGGCGGTCCTGGCGCCGGTCGGGTTCGTCCTCGCGACGATCCTCATCTACTGGGCCTCCTGGCCGTGGACCCTCGTCGGGGCACTCCTGATGCTCGCGGGCTTCCCGCTCTACTACCTCTTCCGCCGCCCGAACCTCCGGGAGCTCGGCCAGGTCGCGTGGATCGCGGTCTACCTGGTCGGCCTCATCGTCCTCTCCTACCTCGGGAATCCGTTCTTCGTCTACCAGAACTTCCTCCCGGTGCAGCCGATCGGCCTCTACGGGACGCCCCTCGACCTCCTCCTGCTGACCGTCTTCGGGCTCGTCATGTATGCCTGGGGGTATCGCTCGGCCCTCTGGCCGGCGCCCCACCCCCGGACCGGCCGGGACCGCCCGGCGCCGGAGGCAGCCTCCGACCCGCCCCGGGGGCCGGTGACAATCGGCCGGGAGGGCTAGTGGGCCATGGAGATCGGCGCGTGGGCCGAGTGGCATCCGCTCACCGACGTGATGGTCCACCGGCCCGGCATCGAGATGTTCTTTGGGCTGCTCGAGCCGTACTCGTTCCTCTACGAACGCACGTTCAGCATGGACGGGGCCGTCGACGAGCACCGGGCCCTGGAGCATGCGCTGGTCGAGGAGGGGGTCCGGGTCCATCGGCTCAAGCGGACGATGGTTGACCGGGCCCGGGACGACCCGGCCCTCGTCGAGCGGGCCCGGGCCTCGGCGCTCCGGCTGCTCCGGTACGACGGCCCGGCGCCGCTGGTCCGGCGGGCCCGGCGGGCGCTGAGGGCCAACCTGGCCCGATTCGATGCCGAGTCGCTCTTCAACATCCTCCTCCTGCACCCGTCGGTCCTGCTGGCCGAGTCGGGCGGAACCCGCAACGATCATCCCCGGGTGATGCTCGATCTCCCGCTCGCGAACCTCTACTTCCTGCGCGACCAGCAGGCCCTGACCCACCGGGGGTTGATCCAGGCCCGGATGGCGAAGCCCCAGCGGCGGGCCGAGCCGGAGCTCACCCGGGCCATCCTGGAGTTCGCCGGGGGCCATTTCCTCGGCCGGATCCGCGCTCCCGGGACCTTCGAGGGGGGTGACTTCATCCCGGCGGGGCCGTTCGCCCTGCTCGGGACCGGCGACCGGACCAACGCCCGCGCGGTCCGGCAGATCCTCGATCTTGGGTTGGAGCATGAGGAGATCGCCGTGGTCCACCAGGCGGCGCACCCCCTGATCCCCGGCGACACCCCCGATCCGATGGTCAACATGCACCTGGACACCTACCTGAACCTCGCGGGGGAGCACCTCGCGGTCGGGCTGATCCCGCTGCTCCAGCGGGCCCGGACCGAGGTCTACCATCGGAGGTCCAAGGGGCGGTTTGTCCGCGACCCGGGGCCGACCAATGCCTACGATTACCTCAAGGGGAAGGGCTTCGAGATCGTTCCCCTGACCACGCTCGAGCAGCTCTCGTACGCCTCCAACTTCCTGACGCTCAGCGATCGGAAGATCCTGGCGATCGAAGTCGAGCGGGTGATCCCCCGGGTCCTCGCGACGGTTGAGGCCTCGGCGCTCGCCCAACCCGACCGATACGGAGCGCTGCACCGCCAGGCGCTCCGGGACTACGCCGGGCTCCGGCAGAGCGATGCGTTCTTCCCCCACAAGCCCGAGCTCTCCCGGGCGGGCGTGGAGATCCGTCCCATCCTCCTGGAAGAAATCACCGGGGGGTACGGCGGGGCGCACTGCATGACCGCGGCGCTCCATCGCCGTCCGGAAGGCTGACCCCCGCCGGAGTTGTCGTCGGGGGGGGAGAGCTTTGCTCCCGACGGCGTCGGAACCTTGATGAGCGGCTCTCTCCTCCACCGGATGTGCGGCTCCTCGTGGTCGACGATGACTCGGTATTCCGCGAGGAACTCGGCAGCCTCCTCGAGATGGAGGGGCATTCGGTCGCTCGGGCCGCCTCCGCCGCCCAGGCCCTCGACGTCCTGGGGGACCAACCGGTCGATGTGGTGCTGACCGACCTCAAGATGCCGAGGATGGGAGGACTCGCCCTCCTCGGCCAGATCGTGGGTGCGCATCCCGAGGTCCTGGTCGTCGTGGTCACCGGCTATGCCACGATCGACACCGCGGTCGAAGCGATGCACCTCGGGGCGTTCGATTATCTACCGAAGCCCTGCCGGATCGAAAAGGTCCGTGAGGTCCTCCACCGGGCCGAGCAGGAACGCCAGTTCCGGGCCCGGCCGGAGAGTTCCGGCGCCCCCGGACCTCTCCTCCGCCGCTGGGTGGCCCGGGAGGGCCGTCGGGTGCTCCGGGTCCGGTCGGGGGCCCCGACCGGCTCCCCGGCCGTCACGGAACTGGACGCCGAGGAGGCCACGCCGGTCCAGATCCAGGGCCAGGTCGACCGCCTCCTCGCCACCCCCGGCCCGGTCGCCGTCCTGATCGAGCAGGGCGAGCGTCTCTTCGATGGGCATCCCCGGGAGGGGATCGAGCGGTTCGTCTCCGATCTGGTCGGTCGGATGCGGCCCCGGGGCCCCCTGGTGATCCTGTTCGATCCCACCCGGATGACCGAGGCCGATGCCCGGTTCCTCCGGAACTCGCTCGGCGAGCCGGACACCGATCGGGTTCTCGCCTCGCTCTGCCATCCGATCCGGCGGGCGGTGCTCCGCCGGGTCGCGAAAGGCCCGGTCAACTTCGGGCGGCTCATGGAGGCAACTGGGATCGAAGACTCCCCGAAGCTGGCCTTCCACGTAGGCAAGCTGGTCGACGAGGGGTTCATCGCCCACGTCGAAGAGACCTACCGGATCACGCCCCGCGGCCGGTCCGCAGTCGGCTGGCTCGGGGAGATGGATGCGGTCGCCCCTCAGGGCGGGAGCGGGAACGCCGCGCTCCCTCACGGATGACCCGGAGGATCGATGCCGGCCGGTCAACACGATTTTACTCCGGCTTTAAGCGCCCCGGCCGCTTGGTCACCGCATGCCGCCGACCCCTTTCCGCCACATCACCGTGGCGATGGACGGTTCTTCGTATGCCGAGCGGGCCCTGGAGATGGCCGTCGATCTCGCCCTCCGGTACGGGGCGAAGCTCCGCCTCATCGTGGTCCAACCGACGATGCCTTCGGCGTTCGCCGCGGCCGGGTACATCCCTCCGGACGTCTGGGAGGGGCAGACCCAGTACTACCGTAACGTGCTCACCCAGGGCGTCGAGCGGGCCCGGGCCCTCGGCGCGACCGGCGTGGACGGCGACCTCCGGGAGGGCAACGTCATCGAGTCGATCCTGGACGAGGTCGACCGCCACCCGACCGACCTCGTGGTCGTCGGCCCCCGGGGGATCGGCGCCGGCCGGCGCCTCATCCTCGGGAGCGTCACCGATGCCCTGGTTCATCACCTCCGGGTCCCGGTCCTGGTCGCGCGGACACCGCCGACGGGTCCCTGACCTTCCGGCTCCGATGCCGGCCCGGGCGCGCCGCCGGCGGCCGGGGCCGCGGAGCCGGCCCGGTCCGGGCCGGTCCGCCGGCCGCGGGGGAGGTGGGCACCGATGGATCCCCCGGTAGCCGATCTCAGCGACGCCGAGGCGATGGCCCGGCGGGCGACGGTCGGATTCAATGAGGTGCCCGAGATCCGGCCCTCCTCCCTGCGACGGCTCGCCCGAAAGTTCGTCGGAGCGATCCCCGCGCTGCTGGAGGTCACCCTCCTCCTCGAGCTAGTCTTGGAACGATGGGAGGACGCGTCGGTGATCGCCGCCCTTCTGGTCTTCAACGCGGTCCTGAGCTTCGTCCAGGAGTCGCGCACCCAGCACACGCTCGACCTCTTGCGGCAGCGGCTGCCGGTCACCGCGCGGGTCCGGCGGGGCGGGGTCTGGCGGAAGATCCCGGCCCGTGAGCTGGTTCCCGGCGACCTGGTCGAA
This sequence comes from Thermoplasmata archaeon, assembly GCA_027365105.1. Taxonomy (GTDB): domain Archaea; phylum Thermoplasmatota; class Thermoplasmata; order Lutacidiplasmatales; family UBA184; genus Lutacidiplasma. The sequence continues at coordinate 205,443 of DAHXNZ010000001.1, read as the reverse complement.
CTCCGGATGGGCGATCAGGTTCCGGCCGACCTGGCCCTGGTCGGGGGGAGCGGGCTCCGCATCGACCAGTCGATGCTGACCGGCGAATCGGAGGCGGTCGACCGGCTCACCGGCGCGTCGGTCTACGCCGGAACGACCGTGACCCGGGGGGAGGCGACCGGGACCGTGACGGCGACCGGGGCCTCGACCCGGTTCGGCCGAACGGCAGAGATTGTGCGAACGGCGGAGGCCCCGGGCCGCCTGGAGCGGCTGGTCCTTGGGATCGTCCGCGCGCTCGTCTACTACGACCTCGTCCTCCTCGCGGGAATCGCGGTCTTCGGGTACCTGACCGGCATCTCCTGGCTGACCCTGCTGCCCTTCGCCCTCATCCTGCTCGTCGTGTCGATCCCGGTGGCCCTGCCGGCCACCTTCACCCTCGCGAACGCCGTGGGCGCCTCCGATCTCGCCGGTCAGGGTGTGCTCGTCACCGGCCTTTCGGCCGTGGAGGAGGCGGCCACGATGACGACCCTCTTTTCCGACAAGACCGGCACGCTCACCCAGAACCGGCTCACGCTTCTCCGGGCCGAGCCCGGGCCGGGGGAGACCGAGGCGACGCTCCTCGCCTACGCCGCCAGCGTCGCCGACGCCGCGACCCTGGACGCGGTCGACGCGGCGATCCTCGAGGCGGCCCGCCGGCAGAAGATCGACCCGTATCCGGCCCTCTCCCGGGTACCGTTCACACCCCAGACCAAGCGGGCCGAGGCCATCGTCGACCGTCGCGGGCCACCGGTGCGGGTCGTGCTCGGCTCCCCCCTCACCGTCGCTCCGCTGTGCGGTCGGGACCCGGACGCGGCGGCTGCGGAGGCCGAACGGCGGGGACGCGGTGGGGAGCGGGTGCTCGCGGTGGCCGCCGGCGCCACCTCCCCGCTCGCCTGGGTCGGATGGCTGATCCTGGCCGATCCTCCCCGCCCGACATCGGCCCGCGTGATTCGGAGGCTCCAGGAGCTGGGCGTGCGCGTCGTGATGGTCACCGGCGACACCCAAGCCACGGCCGAGGCGGTCGCGCGCTCCCTCGGGATCGGGAGCCGGGCCGTGGACCGGGCCGGGTTCCGGGAGGATCCGCACCGGGGGGAAGTCCTCGCGGGCGTCTATCCGGAGGACAAGTACGAGGTGGTGCGGGCGCTCCAGGCGACCGGCGAGGTGGTGGGCATGACCGGGGATGGGGTCAACGACGCCGCGGCGATCCGGCAGGCCGACGTCGGGATCGCCGTCGACTCCGCCACCGATGTCGCCAAGTCGGCGGCCCGCCTGGTCCTCACCGCGCCGGGGATCGACGGAATCGTGCCGGCGGTCGAATCCGGACGCCGGGTCTACCGCCGGTTGCTCACCTACACGCTGGTCAAGATGACCAAGGTCGTGGAGATCGCGAGCCTGCTCGCGATCGGCCTTCTGGTCACGGGGGAGTTCGTGACGACTCCCCAGCTCATCCTCTTCCTGGTCTTTGCGAACGACTTCGTCACGATGTCGCTCGCCGACGACGACGCCGAACCCTCGTCGGAGCCGAACCACTGGGATGTGCGGATGCTGGTCGGCGTCGCGGCGGTTCTGGGCATCGCCTGGCTGGCCCTATCGTTCGGGATCTTCTATGCCGCCGGCCCGCTCCTCGGGCTCTCCCTCGGCGCAACCCAGACCTTGATCTTCGTCGACCAGGTCTACCTGGTCCAGGCCTCGGTCCTGATCCTCCGCACCCCCCGGTCCATCTGGACCCAACGGCCGGGCCGGTGGGTCGGACTCTCCACGCTGGGGGTGGTCGCGGCCGCCTCCGGGCTGGCCGTGGCGGGAGTTGCGATGTCCCCGGTGCCCCTCGAGGCCCTCGGGTTCCTGGCCGTCTCGATCGTGGCGGCGACGGCGCTGCTGGACGCGACGAAGGGATGGCTCCTGACCCGGCTCTCGCGGCCCGCCGCCCCAATCCCGGCCGGGGCCCGGGCAGGCCCGCTTCCTTAGCCCGTTCCGGGCGGGGGCAGGGGGGGTCGACGGGACCGGGAGGGGACCGTCGGAAGCGTCGGCGCCGTCGGGGTCGATCCTGCGGGATCGGCCCGAGCCGCAGGGGGGGACCCGTCCCACTCGGCGATCTCCGGTAGCCGGCCGAGCCAGCCCGAGCCCTTGGCCAGGATCGGGACCCGACGGAGGAGATCGGCGCGGCTCGCCGGGCTCCGGCCCCAGGCCCAGACCGCGCCCACGGGCGCGGCGATCGTGGTGACGAGGCCGACCGTCGCCACGACGGTGAAGATTTCGGGGGTGAAGATGCCCGCCTGGAGAAGGATGACCGCCATCGCGAGCTCGACCGCGCCCCGGCTGGAGCAGAGGAACCCGATGGCCAGCGCGTCGGAGGTGCCTTCGCCCCGGATCTGCCCGGCGAGATACCCGACCACGACCTTGCTCAGGACCGCGATCCCGACCAGGGCGGCCAGGACGGCGATGAGCCCGGGGGAGTCGAGGAGCCGGAGATTCATCTGGACCCCGACAAAGGCAAAAAAGAGCGGGATGAAGAACGCCCAGGAGATCGTATCGAAGACCGTGCTGATCGACCGGTGGGCCGCCGGCCCGGCGGTCTTGTGGGTCACGAGGACGCCCGCGTAGAAGGCCCCCACGACATAGGTGAGGTCGAGCGCTTGGGAGAGCAGGGACGCTCCGACGAGAAGCACCATCAGGAGGGCGAAGCCGGCCCCCTTCGACCGCCACTCGGCGGAAAAGCGGGCCCGCAGGATGCCCCAGACCCGGGTCCGCTCGAGGTGGCGGACCAGGAAGTAGAGGCCGAACATCAGGCCCAGGAACCCCCCGAGGGCCGCGATCGCGGTCCCGACCGCGACCGGTGCGGGCTCGCTCCCGGAACTCAGCTGGAGCAGGATCGCAAAGAGGGTGACCGCGCTGATCTCGTTGATCAGGGCGAGGTTCATGAGGAACTTTCCGCTCGCCCGCTTCGCGAGCCCGAACTGGACGAGCATGACGCCCATCACCGGAAGCGCGGTGATCGAGAGGGTCAGGGCGATGAAGAGGGTCGTCACGAAGGGTTCGGGAGGGAAGAGGAAGGTGATCGCGCCGGCACTGGCCAACAGGGGGACCACGAAGAGCGCGACGCCCAGCAGCAGGTTCCCGAGGCCCATCCGGTAGATGTCCTCGGGAATGATCTCGAGGCCGGCGACGAAGAGCACGAAGACCGTGGCGATGAACTGAATGGAGGTGAACTCGGGGCCGAGGCCTCCCAGGCCGATGAACGGTCCCACGAGGGTCGGACCGAGCAGGAGGCCGACCAGAAGCTGACCGACGAGGGCCGGTTGGCCCAGCCGGCTCGCCGCCTCCCCGGCGAGCAGCGATCCGGCGAGGAGGAGGAACAGGTCGGCGATGAACTCGATGAGGGGAGGGACCATGGTCGGCTACCTTTCGAATCGATCCGGCCCGGCGCGGACCCGCCGGGGTCCGAGGTCCCTACTCGGGGTGTCGGGTCGGAACGGTTCGAAGGATGGCGACTTTGGTCGATTCGATCGGGGCCCAGGTCTCCCGGGAGGTTCGGCGGAGTCGGCTGGCCAGGAGGGCCGCGGCCCGGACCAGGAGCTCGCTGACCGTCAGCCCCAGCAGACCGGGGAGCCGGTCGGGGCGCGCCCGGATCGCCTCGAGGAGTGCCGGCACTACGTAGCGGGCCTGCCAGGTAGAACTCCGGAGGCGACGACGCTGCCAGAGCTGGAGGATGTTGCTGTTCACCCGGAACCGCTGTCGGAAGTACTCCCGGGCGGTTTCGGGGGCCCGGTTCAGGATGATCGCTTCGGGGACGTAGACGCTGCGCCCCGCCCGCAGGCCGGCACAGATGCCGACATAGGTGTCATCGTCCTCCACGTCCCAGGGGATCAGGACCGGCGGGGCCCGGAGGGCGAACGCCTCGCCGGCTTTCGGCATCCGGCGGGAGACAAGGTCGTGGACCTCCCAGAGCGTCGTCCCGATCCGGCCGGTCCAGCCGGGTCGCGTCGGGACCGGCACGGGATGGGAGCAGGCGAGTTGGACGGCCGGATCCTGGAAAGTCGAGGTCAGCCGCTCGAGCGACTCGGGGAGGGGTACGGTATCGGCGTTCTCCACCACGATGATCTCGCCCCGGGCGGCCGACATCCCGAGCGAAAGCGCCGCGGCCTTCCCGATCCGGTCCGATTGAAGGATCAGGCGGATCCGGGCGTCCCGACGGGCCCAGCTCCGGACGAGCTCATCGGTTCCGTCCGTCGATCCGCTGACGACGCAGATCACCTCCTGGATGGTGAACGACCGCTGGAGGGAGTTCAGGACCGAAAGCAGGAACCCTTCGATGTTCCGGGCCTCGTTGTAGGCACAGGTCACCACGCTCACCCGGAGCGGGCAAGCCCCCCGGCTCTCGGGAGGGTCGACGACCACATGGCCGATCCGGCCCGTGGCTGTCAGGGCCGCCCGGCAGTCGCCGAGGGTAACCGACTCCGGGGCAGAGGTGCCCCGATCCGGCGCCGGGGGGATCGTGCGAGCCTCCTCGAGAATGTCCGCACCGACGGCAACGGGCATGGTGGTCCAACGAGGGGAAGGGGTTAGCCCGGGAGGTGGGAAGCCCGTACGGTAGATCCAGGGAAACGGGATGCCCGAAGGGCCGGCAACGCGGAGAGAATCCTTCGGCGTGGAGTCCCGCCGGCGACGCCGATCGGCCCGGGCCGGCTCTGAAGTTGAACGTGTCTTCCCATCCCCCTCATTCTGCGGGCCCTCCTCCACTCCCCGAACTCCTCACGCGGGCCGAGGTATTTAATCCATATCGCGAACCCGAACTGCCCCGGGGTCCAACTACCGCTAGCTTGAAGTCCCCCCCACCTCCATACGGGAGCGTGGCCGGAGCTGCGCCGCTGTCCGTCATCGTGACGGCGCACCGACGATCGACCTACCTGCGGGCCGCAGTGGAGTCGGCCCTGCACCAGACCCTCCCCCGGTCCCGCTACGAGGTTCTGGTCACGAAGGACTTTGTCGACCCGGAGCTGGACCGTTTCTTGGCCGAGGCCGGGATCCGGGTCGTCCCGTACGCGGAGCCCGGCCTCGGGCCCATGTACCTACGGGCGGCGTTGGAGGCCGAGGGGGAGATCCTCCTCTTCTTGGACGACGACGACCTCTTCGAGCCGACCAAGCTCGCCGTGACCGAACGGATCTTCCGGGAGGACCCCGACCTGACCTACTTCCATCACTGGTACCTTCCCATCGACGAGCGGGGGCGGCTCCTGGATCCCTCCAGTTATCGGGGAGCCGAGCGTCGCCATCGGCTCCAAGTCGGTTCGCTTCGGTTGCCCGGGCCCGAGGCGGTCGCCCGGCTCAAGCCGCTGCCCGAGCTCGCGGCCGACTTCTGCGGGAGCTGTACCGTGGTCCGGCGCGACCTGATCCTCGACGCGAGGAGCTACTGCGCCGATCCCGACATGAACGCTCCGGACACCTTCCTGTTCTTCTCGGCCCTCCTCTCCGGCCGGACACTGGCGATCGACCCCATGGCGCTGTCCCGCTACCGGCTGCACGCGGCCAACCACAGTCGGCCCCGGTCGCCCGAGGAGAGGGCCCGGTGGCATGAACGGATCGACCGAAGCTACCGGCTGATCCTCCGCATGGCCGAGGCCGAAGGGCCCCCGGCGGTGGTCCGGGAGGCCGAGGCCCTCCTCCTACTCCACCGGATCGATCGGGCGCTCGAGGACCCGGGGGTTTCCCGGGCCGAGGTTCGCGCCCTGTACCGGCAGGGTCGGCGGCTCATCGGCACCCACCGATGGAACGCCCGGACCAGGGCGTTCGGCCACCGGGGTTTGCTGCTGCTCCTCTCGCTCTACGCCATTTCGCCCCGGATCGCCGGAGCCACCCGGAATCGATGGCGGAGCTGGGGCCCAGGTCCCGCCCAGTGAACCCCGTCGCGGTTCAGGCCGAGAACGACTTCCCGCAGGAGCAGGTCTCTTTGGCGTTGGGATTGAAGATCTTGAACCCCGAGGCATCCAGCCCCATCAGGAAGTCGACCTTGATGCCGTCGAGCAGGTCGGCACTGGCCCGATCGACCACAACGGTCACCTGGGGGTCCTGATAGGCGACCGCGTCACCGCTCTCCACCCGGTCGAAGGTCATTCCGTACGTGAGCCCCGAGCAGCCACCCCCTTGGACGAAGAGGCGGAGCGCCGCGCCGGATTTCCCTTGCTTCTCCATGATCTTCTGGACCTGCTCCCGCGCCGCCGGAGTCACTTCTACGGATACCATCGTACTCCTCCAGAAGAGTACCCTCGTCACGCCCTCAAAAGCGTTGCGTGGCCGCGATCGGCCGGGGCCATCCTTACTTCTGGGAGGAATGTTGGCGTTCTTCGTTGGCGAGCTGCTCTTCGAACTCCTTGCGGAGGGGCTCGGCACAGCTGCCGCAGAGGAACATCGTCTGACCTTCGTCCATGTCCTCGATAATCGTCCACTCGGGGTTCTTGAACCGGTAGGCGGCAAACGGAGGGGCGCCCACGAAGCTCAAGGTCGTTTCCTGTCCGCAATCCTCGGAACTGCAGACGACCTCGGTCTCGAGGGACGAGCTCCTGGATCCCCGCGCCGGCTCCTTCTTGGTAGGCGACATGGTACTCGGCGAGGGAGCACCCCGGCGGGTTATGAATCTATCCGTGCCCCCCCATCGCGGCGAGGATTTCGGCCGGGGTTGAGGGCGGCGACGAGTTCGCGGGCGGGTCGAGTTCGGCCGGCGTCAGGTGATGACGAGGAACGACCGCATAATCCCGTGCCCCGGACCGCAAAACTCTGTGCACTGGATCAGGTACATCGTCCCCGGGGCCACATCCGGTACCGTGAAGGCGATGTGGTTCATGCGGCCCGGAATCGCGTCCAAACGAACCCCCAGATTCGGAATGTTCAAAGAATGGACCACATCGGCCGACGTGATGTTCAACTGGATCGTGGCCCCCGCGGGCGCCCATAAAGCACCTCCCGAAACTGAGCCCAAGCTCCCGGCGCCGGTGGGAGGCGAGTACGACGAGTTGAAACAACTCCCGTTGCCGTAGCAGAACTCCCAGTACCATTGGTGCCCGATCACTTCGACGTACTCCTCGGGGTTGGCCGGCAGCGCACCGAGGTTGTAGTAGAGGAACGAGGAGTACACCGCGACTCCGGTGATGAGGCCGATCACGGCCAAGGTCCAGAGCAGCTCCAGTTTGTTAACCATAGCGCCTCCGGCGGGTCGCAGGGTCGCGGAATCGGTAAATGGCGTAGGCGAGGAAGGCGTAGGTGATCAGCGCTCCCCCGATGGAAATCCCGCTGAGGACCCAGACCAGCGGGAGGGTCTGTTGGAGAGGGGTCTGAGCAGCCATCCTCGAACCGATGGTCCCGGCGAGGGCCGCAACCGAGGCGGTCGCGGGGAGGCTCCAGGATGGGGTCGGAGCGTGCACGGTGGTGCATGGAGGCTGCAGATTCATATCTGTCATGTATGAACCGGTCCCCCGAAGCGGAGCGCGTGCTGGGTTGGCCGCCTCTCGACGGCTCTGGGTGCCTGGAGTTCGGGCCCTGCCCCAGCCCCGCCCGCAGGGCTCCCTGTCCGAGGGCTCCTCCGACCGGCGATCGGGGGTCAAACGGCCGTTTTCCCCCCGTCCAATCCCGGGGCCGGACGACCATCGCTCGTGCCGGTTCGCCCGGCACGGGCAGCGCTTCCCGCCACGGATAGGCCCCGCACCCGGCCGCCGGCCCGGGAGCCGGCCGCGACCCGGCAGAGCCCGGTCAGACCCGACGGCCGGCCGAGCGGGGAGCCCGGGTCCGGTGGGACTCGATCCACGCCGAGGTTCACCAACCTTCGGACCGACCGGCCCCCCACGAGGCCGCGCGACCGTCCGGTCACCCGGGGCGTTCCGCCCGAGAATTTGCCGAGGATCGGAGGGGGTGCGGGTCGTCGGTTACCTACCGAAGGTGCGCATCTCCGACCCCGGAGGGCGATCACGAGCCTCCCCCGATCCGACCTGCCGCCCGGCTCGGGGGAATGGGGGGCCCCGGGGCGAGGCGGCGGCCGTTGGGAGGTCAACTTTTTTTCGGGCGGAATGCGGGGGGCCGCCCCGGACCGCGACGGGCCGGGACCGCCCCCATCCCCGCCGTACGTACGGAGGGGGTTTGAATCCCTCGCGACCTCGCCCCCACCGATGTCGATCCGCATGCGCGTTCCACTTCGAGCGACCGCGGTCCTGGCTTTGGTGGTGGCGTCGGTGGTCGTGCTGTCCCTCCTGGCAGCCTCGATCCCGGTCGGCTCCCCGACCGATCCCTCGGCGGAGCCGGCCGGATCCGCCGTCGCCGCGTCCGGGTCGACGAGCCTATCGATCTCGGTCTCGAACGCCTTCGCCTTCACTCCCAATGCTGTCGGGAACCTGGCCCCCAATTCGACGATCACCCTCACGATGACGACCCTGGGCTCTCTGGCCCATACCTTCACCTTGGTGAACGCGAGCAATGAGGGGTACGACCTCGCCAGCCTGGCCGGCGGCAACCCCGCCTCGGTCACCGCGGGCCAGCTCAGCAACTTCTTCGCAAAGTATCCGCCCCTCGTCAACGTCCCGTTCCTGACGACCCTCGGGAGCAAAGTGATCAACTTCACCTCACCCGCCAAGGGTTGGTACGAGTTCATCTGCCTCGAGCCGGGCCATTATCAGTCCGGCATGTTCGGGTTCCTGGCGTTCGGGATGGATCTGCCCTCAAACCTTTCGGGCTCTACGGTCAACACCGGTCCGGGCCTTCCGGTATTCATCATCACCGGGACGATTGTCACGCTCGTCGTCATCGCCGTGGTGCTCGCGTTCGTGGTCGGCCGCCGCCGTCAGGGCGAAGAGATGCCGCCCGAACGGCTCGGCTACCCTGAGCCTCCCACGGAGCCCTCGGCCCCTCAGGGGGGAACCCCGCCCGCCCCTAAGTGAGCCAGTCCACGGCCAGCGCAAACCTCAAGAAGGGCTCCCCAATGACCTACGTGCCTCGTAGTAGGTTTGGAGCATCTTCTCATGGCTTGGTCTACCCCCAGCAGGGAGCGCCGCGTCCTCAAGGCCGGCCACTCCTCGATCGCGGTCACCCTCCCCAAACCCTGGGCGGAAGCGATGAACCTTCACCCGGGAGACCTGATTGTCTTCGACCAGAATGACGACGGGACTCTCTACCTCAAGCCGGCACCGACCGCCGGTGCCGGAGGCGCCGTCCAGCCGTACCTGGTCCAGGTCCACAGTTTCGAGGCCCCCGGGATCCTGGAACGACTGATCATCGGCGCCTACCGGGTCGGCCACGACGCCATCGAGATCCGGACCGAGGTCGCCTTCACCCCCGAACGGGTCGAGGAGCTCCACGCGGCGGCCCGGGGCCTCCTCGGGGTTTCCGTGGTGGCCCAGGAACCGAACCGGGTCCTGTTGCAGAATTTCATCGATCCGTCGAAGTACGGTTTGCCCCAGCTGGTGCAGCGCATGAAGATGATCCTGGTTGCCTTCCTTGACGAGATCGAGGAAGTACTGCAGCGGGATGTCCGCTCCCGTCGCCTGACCACCCTCGACGAAGAGGGCAGCAAAGTCCTGGCCCTCCTGGTCCGCCAGCTCTTCCTGGCGAGCCGGGACTGGTCGCTCGCCCGGCGGATCGGCTCACCGGATCCTCGACACCTCCTCGAGTGGAGGGTCGTCGTCCACTCGTTGCAGGACATGGCCTGCCTGTTCGGGGAGGCGGCCGCCCTGCTCAATGAAGGGACCGCCAATGCCGCAGGATCGGCCGATAGCTTGGTTGAGTTTGTCCCCGAACTGAAGGTGTACCTGAAGGAGGTCATGGATGCCCTGCTTCACCCCCAGCTCGAGCGGGCCTGCGAGGTCCACCAAGGGAGCGTCCGTTTGGGTGAGGCCGCCGTGAGGGCCACGGATCGGCTCAAGGGACCGGCCCGGAAGAACGGAGCCCTGTCCGCCTCGCTGGTGCTCCAGCGGAGTACCCGATGCCTGTCGCTGCTGTCCGAAGTGGCAATCGACCGGGCCGTTTCGGCAGGAACTGAGTCGATTTTGGCCGACGCCGCGTAGGGTATTCATATACAGTGGGTTGGTGTTGTTCGTACGCGTCGAGCCCTCCCGTACGAACGCCATATCCTCCCGGGTCGCCTTGGAAATCGAGGTTGGGTATGTTCGACTCCATCGATGACTGGCTGATAATCGCCGTGGTCGCCGGAGTTCTGTTCTACGGGTCCAGCAAGATCCCGCAACTCGCCCATAGCCTGGGGCGTTCCGTCGGCGAGTTCAAGCGGGGTCGCCTCGAGGTCGACCGCGAGATCGCGTCCGAGAAGGCCGTCGTCAACCCGGCTTCCGCCCCCCCTCCCCACTGATTCAACCCCCGGATTCCACGGCATGCAGGAGAGCTTCAACCGATCGAATGCGCTAGTTCGGTCCCCTCAGTCTGCCGGCTGGCCGTGAACATGCTCCCGTTCCACAGAGATGACCGACCTCCAGCGGATTCTGTCGATCCTCGGCGAAGTCCGCTACCGGCTGGTGCGGATCGGGTATGTGCTGGTCCCGATCTTTGCCTTCCTGATCGCCTTTCAGTTGGTGCCGTTCACCCTCCGCGTCGGCCCCTGGGCGATCCCGTTCGCCTATCCGTGGCCGAACCTTTTCTACAACGTCTCCGCCCAGGTATTCCGGGGGATGGCCGCCACCATGCTCCCCCCCGGAGTCCAACTGCTCAACCTCGGCGTGGGCGATTCGGTGATGGTCGAGATGGAGGTCGGGCTCCTCCTGACGTTGATCTTCGGGATGCCCTGGATCGTCCACGAGGTCGGCGCCTTCCTCTCGCCGGCGCTTCGGCGCAACGAGCGACAGCTGATCCGACAGATCGGGATTCCGGCCACGGCCCTCTTTGCGCTGGGGACACTCATCGGGGCGTTTTTGCTGACGCCGTTCACCTTCCTGATTCTGCTCCGGTACATCGATGCGCTCGGGTTGGCCCAGGTGATGAGCGCCCAGAGCTTCGTGACCTTCGTGCTCCTCTACTCTCTCGGGTTCGGAGTGGTGTTCGAGCTTCCCGTCTTCATCTACTCGCTGACTCGGCTGCGGCTGGTACGGGCGGCCACCTGGCGCAAGCACTGGCGGATTGCGGTGATCGGGTGCCTGGTCTTCGGGATGATCATCACCCCCGACAACTCCGGCATCACGATGCTGCTCATCGCCGCGCCGATGATGGCGCTCTACTTCGGCGGAGCGTACTTTGCCTCGCGATGGGAGCGCCGGCAGGAGCTACCGCCCCGGCATCCGAGGATGGCGCTCTCGGGGTGAGGTGAGATGTCGCTGTTCTCCGATATGGATTGGATTATTCTCCTGGGCATCGGCGCCCTCGTGCTGTTCGGGGACGGAGGAACCCAGGCCGTCCGCACTCTGGGTCGATGGTACGGCCGTGCGGTACGGATGAAGCGACAGATGCTGGCCGAGGTAGCCGAGGCGGCCGAGATTCCGGTGCCGGTTGCCGGGCAGCCGACCTCGCTCCGGGCGATGCTCCTGGGGGATGATTCGTCGGTCTCTGCGCCCGTGCGCAACATGGCGGTGGCCGTCGCGGGTCCCCTGGGAGGGTTTTCCGGCCGACAGGCCCCTGGGCCCACGGCGACCGCCGCCACCGGGGTCGCGTCGGAAGCCCACGGCATCACTCCTGTCTGGACGTCCTCCCTCGGCTGGGATGGAGAGCAGTGGGGAAGGTCCCTATGAGTGCATTGAACCCCGACCAAATCGTGACGCTGGCGGAAATCCTGGTGCTCCTGGCCGGGCTGGGCATCATCTGGGCCGTCTACTATGGAAGTGACCGCGCCGAGCTCCCGGGCGAGGCGACGATCCCTGACCCCGCCGAGGCGGACGACACGGTGCCGAACACGGAGGGGAGGACCCTCGAATGAACGGCATCGACTGCCCGACGGACTGCCCGTTCATCGCCCCCCGGGACGTGGCGCTCGACTTCCCCGTCGGGATGGTTCGCGCGGTGGCCTCGACCCAGGAGCCCGGGCCGGGCGAGGTCGACGAGACGAAGCGCAACATCCTCAAGCTCCTGGCCGTCGCGGGGGTCGTCGCGGCGGGCGCCGGCGGGGCGATCGGGGGCGCGCTGCAGTACGCCCGACCCCCGGTCGTCGGGTTGTCCAGCTACCCCAAGACCCAGCTCATCGATGTCAACGGTTCGGCCCTGACCGTCGATCGGGTGATGAAGGAGTACAGCCTGACCACCGCCGGGCAGATCTTCATCTTCAACTACCCGCTGCAGAACGAGCCGAACTTCTTCCTGAACCTCAACCCCACGACGCTCCCGGTGCTGGGGGGAATCGGAGCTCCCAATCAGGTCAGCAATCCCTCCAAGACTCAGGGGACCATCGTCGCCTTCAGCGCCATCTGCCAACACCTGGGCTGCGTCCCGCCGGCCATCGCCTACTACCCGCCAGGAACCTGCTCGGCGTTCACCCCCTCGGGCAAGAACGGGGCGATGAAATTCTACATCCACTGCTCCTGCCATGGGTCGACCTACGACGTGACGAGCAACGCGAACCCCCTCACCGGCCCGACCCTCTACGCGTTGCCCCAGGTGCTGCTCGAGACCGATGCCGATGGGAACATCTACGCCCACGGCATGGCGAGCTTGGACGGGGTCCCCATCAACGGGCACATCCACAACCTGCAGGGAGGCTACGGGGTCGGCAACACCCAGCAGCTCTACAAGGACACTCCCACGATCCTCTGCCCGTAGGAGCCTCAACGTGTCGTTCTCTCGATGGTACAATCGGAATCTGAATCGAATCTGGACCTTCGTCGAGGACCGGACCGGGATGAAAAAGTGGGCCCTCCGGCCCCAGCCCGAGTTTACCTTCAAACCGTCGTACTGGACCGGTGCGTTCGTGGCGACCGCCTTTCTCTACCAGGTGGTCTCGGGCGCGCTGCTGTTGCTCTACTACGAGCCCAGCGTCAACCCGACCCTGACGGCCTGCGGCCAGGCCGTGGGGACGCTCTCCGTCTCCCCGGCCGCCTGGTGCAGCACATTCTACATCATCAACTCGGTCCCCATGGGCTCGCTGCTTCTCTCGAGCCATCTGTACGGCGCCTACGCCATGATTTTCCTGATGCTGGTGCACTTCTACCGGGGTTACTACATGGGGGCGTACAAGAAGCCCCGGGAGTTCTCCTGGATGGTCGGCACCCTCCTCATGCTGGCGACGCTGGGCATGGGCTTCACCGGCTACCTTCTGCCCTACACGGCCCTGAGCTACGGGGCGACCGATGTGGGCATCGTCCTCGCGGTACGGACGCCCTACTTGGGGAACCTGATCGCCCCCTTCCTGCTGGGCAACGGGACTCCCCAGTCGTTACTTTCCCGGATGTTCACGGCGCATGTCCTGCTGATCCCGGTCGCCCTGGGGGCCCTTCTCTACGCCCACATCGCCCTCTTCGAATCGCACGGGATCGCTCCCCCGGCCTCCTCCGATCCTTCCCAGCGTCGCCGCTTCACGGAAAAGGAGGACAAGAAGCACGTCCCCTTCATGCCCCACATCTTCTTCTACATGACCAAGTGGGCGCTGCTCTACATCGGAATCCTGATCGGGATCGCTGCGCTTTGGCCGTGGAACCTCCCGACCTACTACGGCAACACGGCCGCAGTCCAGCCGGTCATCATCCCCGACTGGTACTTCCTCTGGCTGTTCAAGATGCTCGACTTCGTGAACGGAACTACGCCGATCCCCGCCCCGGACGCGATGGCGATCGGGGTGGTGATCCTGCTCTTCGTCCTGTTCCTGCCGTTCCTCGACCGCTCGCCGCGGACCCATCCGCGGGATCGACCCCTCTTCATCTTCATCGGGACGTCGCTGCTCGAGTTCTTCATGTTGCTCTCGGTCTGGGGGGAGATGGAACCGTCGATCCAGATCCAGTTGTTCACCTACACCAACGGCCTCGTCCCGATCATCTGGCGGCTCGGCCCGATCTTCGTCCTCAACGCGCTGGCGATCGGCCTCTTCCATCGGCGGTACATGCGGAGCTACCGGCAACGGCTCGAGCGGCGGACCCCGTCGTATCCCGGGGTCTACGGCCCGACCGCCGTGACAAGCGAGAACCCGAGCGCGGGCCGGGGGAGGCCCGCGGCGGCCGCACCGTCCATGGGCTCGGTGGGTGCCCCGGGGGTGGGGTATGGCAAGTAGCACCGCCCCCGGCCCGGCGGCCCCGACCCCCCACTGGAACACCGGGGTCCTCTGGCTCATCCTCGGCGCCTTCCTGGTCGTCGGGACCTCGGGCGCCGCGCTGTTCGTCTACGGGCTGCTGACTCTCCTTTCGGGGGGCTGGGTGGTCCTCTACGTCCCGCTCCTCCTGGCCGGCCTTGCGGCCGCGCTGCTCTCTCTCCTATTTATGGCCGGCATCCTCTACCGCATCGATCGCTACCGCGGCACCCTGCAGCGCGAGGTGAAGTTCTTTGAGTGAGACCCTGAGCGACCTCACGCCGACCGAGTTCGCCCGGATCCAGATCCGGGTACTCCGGGTCTACGGGGCGACGGTGGGGCTGGTCCTGGTCGGGATCGCGGTCCTCGCGACCTACGCCATCACCATCGGGATGGGCTTCACGGGGCCCGGCCTAGGCTCCCCGGGGGGCCAGGAGTCGTTCGGCCTGGCGGTCGCGTTGGCGATGATCTTCGCGGCGGTGCTCTTCCACGTCATCGACCGGCTGTACCGGGTCTGGCCGCTCGGCCGCCATGTCATTCCGAGCGCACCGCGCCCACTGACGATCGATAGCCAGATCCTCCTCGTCAAGGTGATCGTCGTCGTGGCGGCGGCCGCCGGGATCGGCTGGATCCTGGCCGGGCTACTCATGTAAGTTGGGGGAAGCAGAGCATGACAAACACCGGAATTCCGTTCCTTTCGGCCTATACCGAGGTCGCGCTGATCGCGGGCGTCGCCGGTTTCATTCTCTGGGCCCTCTTCTACCACGGAGAATGGGTCGTCACGACGATCAAGAAGTATCTCTTCACGACCGACCACCGCCGCATCGGATGGATGTACATTGTCACATCGATCATCTTCTTCTTCATCGGCGGCATTTACGCGATGCTGATCCGGACCGACCTGGGATTCATCCAGGGATTGGGCCTCGATGCCCAGACGACCCTCGGCGTCACTCCCCAGGTCTACTCGACCCTGTTCACCATCCACGGCGTGCTGATGATCTTCATGTTCATCATGCCGGCGCTGGCGGGATTCGGCAACTTCCTCGTGCCATCGATGATCGGGGCGCGGGAGATGGCGCTCCCCCGGATCAACGCCATCGCCTACTGGATGCTGTGGCCCGCGGGCATCCTGATCATCCTGTCCAACGCCAACGCGGGCTGGACCGGCTATGTCCCGCTCTCCGTGCTCGCCCCGGGCAACGGGATCGATCTCTGGATCCTGGGGCTGCATATCCTGACGATCTCGAGCATCCTCGGATCGGTCAATTTCATCGTGACCATCCTGAAGCACCGGGCGAAGGGCGTCGAGTACTGGAACATGCCCCTCTTCGTCTGGACCATCCTGGTCAATTCGGTGTTGATCATCTTCGCGATGCCGTCGCTCTCCATTGCGCTCACCTTCGTGCTCTCCGACCGGAGCTTTGGGACCTCGATCCTGGCCTCGATCAACGGCACGCCGCTCGGTGGGGCGTTACTCTACCAGAACCTGTTCTGGTTCTTCGCCCACCCTGAAGTCTACATCATGGTCTTGCCGGCCTTCGGGATCATCTCGACGATCATCCCGAAACTGGCCCGCAAGGACATCTTCGGCTATGCCGCGATGGCGATCGCGATCGGGGTCTTCGCGGTGCTCAGCTTTGCCGTCTGGGAACACCACATGTTCGTGACCGGGATCAACGAGAACATCCGGTTCGTCTTCATGCTCACCACGATGGCGATCGCGGTCCCGTCGGCCGTCAAGACCTTCAACTGGGTGGCCACGCTCTGGGGCGGCCGGATCTGGATGGCGGTCCCGATGTGGTTCTGCGTGGCGTTCATCACCGGCTTCGTCATCGGGGGGCTCTCGGGGCTCTACCTCGCCAGCATCCCGGTCGACTACCTCTACCACGGCACGTACTTCGTGGTCGCCCATTTCCATTACATTCTGCTCGGCGGGACCCTGATGGCGATCTTTGCGGCGATCTACTTCTACTTCCCGGTGCTCACCCGCCGGTGGTACAGCCAGCGGCTCGGCCAGGTCCACTTCCTCCTGACCTACGTCGGGGTGAACGTCCTGCTCTTCCCGATGTTCCTCCTGGGTGCCGAGGGGATGCCCCGGCGGGTGTACACCTACCTGTGGGTCGGCAACTTCCAGGCGCTCAACTTCCTCTCCACGCTCGGCGCCTACATTTTCGCGATCGGTCAGTTGGTCTTCGTCTACAACATGGTGTACAGCTACTTTGCCGGCGCTCCGGTGCAGACCGACGACCCGTGGGGTGAACCCCTACCGAGCCAGATGACCGGCCAGGCCCCGTTGCCGTCGCCGACCCCCGCCCATGGCCCGACCCCGGCGGTTTCGGCCCAGACCGAGATGCCCGGGTGATGGGAAGGGCGGGCATGCGCGGTCACGATTGGTTCCGCTATTCGGTCGTCGCCGCCCTGATCCTGACCTACACCACGATCCTACTGGGCGGCAATGTGGCGGCTTCGAATTCGGGGCTCGCCTGCCCCAACTGGCCGACCTGCTTCACCAACGGGAGCTGGTTGCCGGCGTTGACCGGGGGCGTGGTCATCGAGTGGAGCCACCGACTCTCGGCGTTCATCCTCGGACTCAGCGTCGCGATCTTCACCGCGCTCGCCCTGGTCTACGAGCGCTCTCGCCCGGCGCTCCTCAAGCTCAGCGTCGTCTCGGCGGTCCTGGTCCTCGCCCAGGTGTTCCTCGGCGGCCTGGTCGTCGACTCCGACCTGGCGGTGCTCGTGGTGATCGCCCACCTCGGGATGGCGACCCTGCTGTTCGGACTGATCCTCACCTTGGCGATCCTCGCCAATCTGAACCATGTGCCTCCCCGTTGGCGGGCCTGGATCCGCCGGGCCTCGGAACCCGATGCTCCGCGACCGACGCGGGCGCGGGGGGAACCCGGGGCCCGACCGGTCGCGGACCGAGGGGCGACCGACCTCCCCCGGGGAAGCTAAGGCCAACCGCAGCCCGACCCGGCCATGGCGACCTTCCCTCCCCCGCAAGCCGTGGCCTCCCCGGGCGGAGCCGGTCCGTGGCGGGGGTACCTCTCGCTGACCAAGCCCGGGATCACGTTGTTGATCGTTCTGGTGGCGGTCGCCGGCTACTTCATCGCGCTCCCGTCCCGGATCGATTGGATCACCCTGGCCCTGCTCATCGTGACCGGCGCGGCCGCGTCCGGAGGGGCCGCCGTGCTCAACCACTACTTCGACCGGGACCTGGACCGGCAGATGCGCCGGACCCGACACCGCCCGCTCGCGGAAGAGGAGCGGACTTCGGCACGGGGCGTCGCCCTCGCCGGCGGCCTCCTGCTCGGTGGGGGGATCGTGGGGGCCACGATCGGGATCAATCCGCTGACGGGTCTCTCGATTCTTCTCGGCGGGGTGACGTACGTCGTGGTCTACACGATCTGGCTCAAGCGGCGGTCGAGCTGGAACATCGTGATCGGAGGATTTGCCGGGAGCGCCCCGGTCCTCGCCGGGAGCGCCGCCGCGGTCGGCCACTGGACGGGCGGCGCCCTCGCGCTGGCGTTGCTGGTCTTCCTCTGGACCCCCCCCCACTTCTGGAGCCTCGCCGTGCTTCTCCGGGAGGATTATGCCCGGGCCGGGCTTCCGATGCTTCCGAAGATGGAGGATCTGGCCTACTCCGGCCGGGTGATCGTCGTGTCGGCGGCGCTGCTCGTCCCGGCGGCGATCCTGGTGGGCCTCACGGGGGTCCTGACGGCGTCGGTCCTCGTCGGGCTCCTGGTCTTCGGCGCAATCTTCGTCGTCCTCACCTGGCCCCTCCTGCGGAAGGTGACCCCGGCGACGGCCCGGCGTGGATTCATCTACTCGGGGCCGTACCTCCTGCTCGTCATCGCGGCCTGCCTGGTGAACTTCGCCCTGGTGAGCTTCGGCGTCGCGCGGTTCTGGTAGGGAGCGACCGCCCCAGTGGCCTTTCGAATACCGCTAGGTTATCTCGCGTCCAAGGCTAGAGAGGGCCGATGGCATCCAACGATCGGTCCGAGACTCCTCCCGTCCTGATCCGGGAGGCCGAGAGCGTTCTTCGAAGGCTCGGGTTCAGCCGGGCGGCTCCCGACCGTCGGCGGCGCCGGGTGGAGCCCACCTTCTGGGTGGCCGAAACCCGCACCCCCAGCCGGGTGCAGCCGGTCTTCGTCACCCCGGTCGAAGGAACCCCGACCGATGCCGGCCTCGAGGCATGGATCACCCATGTGCGGAGCCTCCGGCCGTCGCTTCCCGAAGGCATCCTGGTGGTCCCGTCGGACCGGCTCGCCGAGACGGCGATCGCCCGGCTCACCGAGACCGGCGAGACCCCCCACCCCGGGGCGCCTCCGATTCTCGTGGTGCCCGATCGGCCGAAGGGTACGGCCCCCCCTCACTGGTATCTGCGGACGGTCTCCCGGCCGGAGGTCCTGCGGGTCGCGACCGGAGTGGTGGTCGGTCTGTTCCGTCGGTCGATGGCCTCGGAGGAAAGCCACCCGGTCGATTTCGAGGAGATGCTCGACCACCTGCGCCGCCGGTTCGCCATCGACGTACCCCGCTCGCTCGGCGTATCGAACGACGAGGAGGCGCTCTTCCTCCTCTATCAGATGGCGCTCCGGGACTCCTGGGCGCCGAACGACGGCGGGGCCAACCTCCACCTCCTGGTTCTCAAGGCGACCGGACCGGCGGCCCGGCTCCCGTGGTTCGCTGCCTGAGTTCGGGTACGGACCGGGGCGTTAAAGAGGGGGACGGCACTCGACCTGGGATGTCCGGCTACCGAACTCCCTACACGCCGACTCCGGGAGGCGCCACCCCTCCCGCCGAGATGACCCCGGAGGAGGGCCGCGCCGAACTCTGGGCGTTCTTCTGGTTCTCGATCTTGGGGAGCGCGATCATCGGGGTGGCCGGCACGGTGGCCTACTTCATCATCCATCCGTAGGCGTCGGCACCGAGCAACCTTATCTCTGGGGCGACCGTCCGCCGCCTTCGCCGGTGAGAACGGGGCCGTGGGGTAGCTTGGACCATCCTTCTTGCTTGGGGTGCAAGAGACTCCGATTCAAATTCGGACGGCCCCACCGGCCACCCGTGCCATATTACGGAGGTCCGAAACTAGCCCCACCCCCCGCCAAGATCGCCGCCTTCAGCCTACGAAGCGCATCCCCTCGAAGTTCGTCCCCTGCCCGCACGCGCGCCTTCCACTCCTTGACCCGTCGATAGGGTAGCCCCAGCCGACGGGCCTCCGCCCTTCCCATCCCGAGGAGGCGGCGCTTCCAATCCACAAAGACCGAGGGAGCGGCCTCAGCGGCGCGGCCGAGCTTGACTCGGGCCGCGAGCTTCGTCCCTTCCTTGCCGAGACCGACGAGGGGCGACTTCCGAACGAGGACCGCGCGGGAAACGATTCGCCCGTCGGGGCCGAGGCGACTCTTTCGGTCGCGGTGGTCGGCGTATCCGTCGACGATGTGCGCCCATGTCTTCGCGCCGTCCCTTTCGGCGAGCGGAAGCCACGCGGCGTCCTTCGGTGAGTGGAACGGCAGCAGTTTGAACGTCTCCGCGCCCTTAGGCAGAGCGGCGGGGTCGCGGTAGGCTATCGTCAGGAAATTGAACGGCCGCATCCCCTCGATGCTGCGAACTCGCGGGAGCAGCGCGGGAGTCGTCAGCCCGAACTGCGCGGTCGCGGGGAGGTAGGCGAGATCGCCGAAGTCCTCCTCGCCGTCGCCCCTTGCTCGAATCAACCGCTCCTAAACGCGCTTCGCGAACTTCTCGCGGTCCTCGGGGACCTGAAACATTCCGAGTCCGTGGTCCGAGGCTTCCTTCTTGAACACGACAGGGCGGCCGTAGCGGTCGCGAGCAAACTGGCAGCATGGCTTCAAGAGCAGCCCGAAGAACCGAGGGTGAGTGTCGGGCGACCCTGTCGGGTCGCCCTTCTTCGGCGCCGTGTCCTCGGTTTCGTCGTTGAGGTGGGATCGAAACCGAGTAGGGGTTGAGCGCGTCCCACTCCTTTGCAATCTCGGGCGCGGCCCACGATGGACTGACGAACACCGAGCCTGTGGCGCAGTCAACGACTTGGGCCTCGTGTTGTGCCGCGGCCACGTCGAAGAGCGCAAGGAGCCGGTGCGCCCCGCTCGTGATTACCGCGCCAAGGGGCGGACGGCATGGCTCTCCTGCCTCCTCGACATTCATCCCGTCTTCCTCGAAGGTCTCCTCCGCGTCGAGGCCGCATACTTCCATCTCCCCGTCGCGCCGTTTGACGTTCACCTCGACCACCGCACCGTCGTTTGCGGCGGTGGTGAGAACCTCAGGCCGAGTTCGTGCTCCACCCCCCCCCACCTCGGCCTTCTCTCGAACCCGCGCCTCGCTCTTCCATGGTATCGGGTTTTCTTCCGTGCCGACAGTCGCTCCGAGAATCGATGGTTCGTTGAACGAGTACCGGTCAGCGGGAACGGCCAACGCCGCCCGCACGATCTTTGGAGCTATCCCGCCGAACAGCCTGGCGGTACTGTGGCCGGGCAAAGGGGAGGGTGGAGTCAGCCCCGTCTCCGCCGAGACCCGGTTCCAACCCATCGTCGGCGCGTCTCCCATCGTCGAGTAGGAGGATGGGACGGGCGGCAGAACATTCGAGGCACCTACCTCGCCGAGCGGCACAAGCAGAGAGATCTCCCACGTCTCCTGCCTAAGATGGCCGCCTGCCATCGGGGAGTTGAGGACGGCACGCACCTCCCCGGTCGAATCTCGAGCCTCGATTCGCTCGCCATCAGGACCCGCTCGCCTCAAGACAGAAATAGGTGGCCGACGTCCGGGGCCGGGTGCCCCGAATCCAGAACGACCTTCGATTGGAGCGGAGGAGGCATTTTATTGCCATGGCATTGATGACGCTCCCCGTTGACCTTGGACTCGGCGTTCTTGTGGGTTATGTCGTCATTGGTTTGCCGCCTTTCACAGTCCCAGAAAGCATCCTCCCTTGGTGGGCCTTTGGCCTGATCCTGGGGGTGCTCGTCCTCTGGGCCCCCGGCCTGGCCTGGCAAAGGTACTTGGACCGGTTGTATGAGGCCGACACCACTCCCGTTTCCCTCGATCTGACCCATGACGGCATGGTGGTCCTCCTCCCTCCCCTCCGGGGCTCGAAGGGAACCGCCCTCCGTGAGCTGTCCATCTCCTGGGACAGGGTAGGAGCGGTACGCCAGCCCCGGCTCCTAGCCTTCGGCAGACTAAGTTACCACGGGCGCAGCACGCCCTCGGTCGCCGTGGCTGGAACACCGGAACGGGGACGCCTCACCCTCAGCGCCGAGGCCGTTCGACAGACGGAGATGGCGTGGAAGGCCTGGCAGACCCGAGCAAGATCGACGGACGGGGTGCTTCCGCCCTGAATCGAAGGCCAGGTCCTGGGGTCGGTCCGTCCGGACGCTGGGGCAGTCGGCTCGAGCTTGGTCGGCGGAGTCGCGGTACCTGGATATCGAGCTTGGATACCCACTGCGCCGGCCTTGAGGCAGAGGCAAGGGCCGGAGCGGGCCGAGGGGACCGGTTGAAGGATAGAGCTCATGTCGACGGAGCGCGGGGTTCCGTCCCGGGGCGGAGGAGCTTCTCCTCGAGGAGCCGACCCTATCCAATCTTCTTCAGGGTCTCCCGGGTGTGCTTCAGCAGGTTCAGGTGCCAGATGCGATGCTCGGCCCCCAGAGCCATCTCCACTCGCTCCACGCGCCCCAGTGTCCTCCGCCCTGCGGGAAACCCGTGGCGGCAGGACGTCGCGCCGTCCCGGAGGCACTCCGCCAATGGCATTCCCCGTCGGCGCACCATTCATCTAGCCCCGAGGGCTTGGAGGATTGCGGTCCCGCGCGGCGGGGCCCGTGGAGGAACGATGTCTCTCGGCCTACAGACGACCGCGTGGAGAAACGGAGAACGCATTCCGACGAGGCACACCGCGGACGGCCCCGACCTCTCGCCGGCGTTCGAGTTCACCGGAGCCCCGCCGGGAACGGTGGCGTTCGCCCTGATCTGCGACGACCCCGATGCACCGGTCGGGACCTGGGTCCACTGGGTCCTGTACGACATCCCCGGGACGGCGAGCGGGCTGCCGGAAGGAATCGCGGCCGAGGCTGAGCTTCCCGATGGGAGTCGCCACGGAAAGAATAGCTGGAAGAACTACGGCTACGGAGGGCCCTCCCCGCCCCCCGGAAAGCCCCATCGGTACTACTTCCGTCTCTATGCATTGCGTGAACCCCTCGGAGCGGAGCCGGGGCTGACAGCCAGCCGGGCGGAGTCGCTGGCCCGAGAACGGGCGATCGAGTCGGCCCAGTACCTGGGAACGTACGGCCGCCCGTGACCAATGAGTCGCCCGGCGGCCCGGGCAGATGCGAGTGGGGTCAGCACGCCGTCCGAACACGCCATCACAGAGAGTCCAACCGGCACTGGCCGGACGGCGGCTCGCGGCGGTTCGGAAGGAACTGAACCCGTACGGGTCCCCCTCAGATCCTGTCGGCATGGCCGAACTACGTCCCGCTGCGAAGCCGACTCCGAGGAGCCGGCCCCGAAGGGTACGCGGTCGACCGGGAACTCAGGGCCGTTGACCTGACATCGACGGACGCCGGGGGCTCCTCTTTGTCCGAGGGTACGAAGGCCCCGAAACAGGCGCCCTGCCCGGAGGCCGATCTCGGGCCGCCCACCTCGGATGTAACTCCCCGGAGTGCGCCCCGGTGCCGCCGGTACTCTCCGGTGAACGGGTTCGAGCTCCTGGATTGCGCCTTCCCCTCTGGAAGGCTTGGTTCCGCCGCATGGACTTGACTCCGCCGCGCCATCAGCCTAGGAATGAAGCAGGTACTGCCCACCGTGTCCACGACCTGCTCTCGATCAGTTCCGGGCCGCTTGGCGGGCTCGACCCCCCGATATTCTTTCGAAGGTTCGAGGCGGCCGGGGGCCCAGGGGGCTCCGGCCGTCGTTGAGCCCGAGTCCGGGGTCAGAGTCCTGCCGACGCCATTCCCGGATCCGAGCCGGTCGGTCCGTTCGGCGTCACGGGATCGATCCACACATTCGTCCCACCCTTCCTCGGCTCGG
Organism: Thermoplasmata archaeon; assembly: GCA_027365105.1. Classification (GTDB taxonomy): domain Archaea; phylum Thermoplasmatota; class Thermoplasmata; order Lutacidiplasmatales; family UBA184; genus Lutacidiplasma. The sequence goes on along the minus strand of DAHXNZ010000001.1, from coordinate 182,222 downwards.
CCACCGCGCCGTCCCACTTACATCAGATCAACAGTTTGAGCCTCGGCTCCGCTGGCATCTCGCCGTCCGCGTTCCCCTTCACGAACTGCTCCCGGTACTTCCCCCTCATCCGCCAGCCCCGATTCGGTCCCCGTGAACCCCCAGTCGGTCCCGACCCGTCTCACCCCGGTGTTCCGAGCACCTCCCGGACCCGTTGCTTCGACTGGGTGGGTGTCCTCCTCGCCTTCCGTTCGCTGCGATTTCGCTCACCCCCCGCTCCGGGCCCGCCCGCCTTGGACTCGGTGTCGCCTTCGCCCGCACCTTGCTCTCGGCGGTCGAGCGGTCCCTCCTGCTCCCGACCCTGGGCCTGTTCTCCGCTGGACCGGGCCGCGACGAATCCGGTCCCGCGGCGCAGCCCGGGCCCTCGGCTCGATCCCCGACTCCTTCAACGGGTGCACCGCGACCCGGAGACTCGACGTCACGTTCCTCGATCCGGCCGGGGGCGGCCGAGGGCCGGTGGGCGTTCGCTTCATCTGCCGCCGCGCGATGAACCGGCCATGGGACGTCGGTTCGTCGCGGAGCGGCGGTCGGATCGCTACTACCGGGCGGCCCAGCGGGAGGGACTGAGGTCCCGGGCCGCGTTCAAGCTCGATCATCTCGCCGACCGATACCCGATCCTGCGCCCCGGCTTCCGGGTCCTCGAATTCGGCGCCGCTCCCGGCGGATGGAGTCTGATCGCCCGGCGCTACGTGGGGGACCGCGGGGCGGTGGTCGCGGTCGACCCCCGGCCGATGGACCCCATTCCCGGGGTGACCCACCTGAGGATGCGGATCGAATCGCCGAACCTGGGCGAACGACTGAACGACGACCGGTTCCATACCGTCCTTTCCGACATGTCGCCCCGCATCAGCGGGGCGTACGCGACCGATCACGCGCGGAGTGTCGACCTGGTGCGAGCCGCCGGGGCTTGGGCGGTCGAACTCCTCCGGCCCGGCGGATCGTTCGTGGCCAAGGTGTTCGACGGCGACCTCCTGCCCCTTGCCGAAGCCGAACTCGCCCCGCGCTTCCGTCGCTGGCAGCGCACGAAGCCGCCCGCTTCCCGAGAGGCCTCCTCCGAGATGTACGTCCTCGGCCTGGGGTTCCGGGGCCGGCCCGACCGAGCGGACCCCGGAGGCGCGGTCGAATCGGCCGCCCCGGCCACCGACCCGGCGGCTCCTCCGGGCACGCGATATATAGACCGAAGGATTGAGCCCGACTCCCTCCTTTGAAGGTCGTTTTCCAGTGATCCGATTCGGTCCGGCCGGTATTCCCCTCTCCTGCAAGGGACGCACGTTACGCGACGGCATCGCCGATGTGCACCTGCTCGGCTTGTCGGCGATGGAGATCCAGTTCATCAAGGTCAACCCGACCGTCCGGCCGGCGTTCGCTGAGGAGGTCGGCAAGACGCCGCGCGAACTCCCGCAGCAGCTGGTCGTCCAGGTCGACTCACCGGGTACCAAGGAGGACCGGACTCGGCCGTTCTCGCTGGACGCGCCGATCCAGAAGCGGGACCTCCTGACGACGCTGACCTGGAGCCTCGCCAAGGAGCACGCCGACCTCGCCACCACCCGGGACATCGCCCGGGCCCTCGATGTCGAACTGACCCTCCACGCTCCCTACTACGTCGACTTCTTCGGTAGCGCCGAGGCCCGGGAGCGGTCGATCCGGCAGGTCCAGTGGTCGGCGGTCCTCGCCGCCGGTCTGGGCGCGCGCCTGGTCGTGACCCACCTGGGCTTCTACGGGCCGGGGCCCCGGACCGACAGCGCCGACCGGATCACGGACGTGATCGCCCCGCTCGCCAAGTGGGTCCAGCAGTACAGCCGTGGCCACGTCCGGCTCGCCGTCGAGCCCAGTGGACATCCCGACGTCTTCGGGTCCCGGGAGGAGGTCCTAGGGATGACCCGGAAGGTGAAGGGCCTGGTTCCGGTGCTCAATCTTCCTCACCTCGCGGCGCGGGAGCGGCTCAAGCTTGAGACGGCGGCCGAGTATGAGCCGTTGGTGGCCGAGTTCCGGGCGGCGTGTCCGAGCCGGCTCTACGCCCACTTCTCGGGCCTCGAACAGTACGGGCCGGGCGAGTTCCGGCTGACCCCGATCAAGCGAGGATCGATCCGGTTCGATCCGTTGGCGGAGTTCCTCGTCGGCCGGGACTACGACCTCACCGTCATCTCCAGCTCTCCCCTGCTCGAGCACGACGCGATGTACATGAAGCTCCTCTATGAGCGGGCCCTCACCCGGCGGTGGGCGAAGATGCAGACGCCGCCCGCACCCGCCCCTCGATTGCCGGCCGCTGCGCCATCAAGGACGCCCCCGGGGGCGAAGGGCCCGGCCGGGCGGCCGAAACCGAAGCCGGCGGGGCGTGCGAAAGCTCCAAAGCATCCTCCCGTCTCCCGTAGGCCGGGAGTCCATCGTGCGGCGTCCACCCGTCGTTAGCCCCGCCCGCTTCGAAAAGGCGGCCCGGTACATCGGGGACCGGGTCACCGAGGCGGTCGAGCGGATCGATGCGGCGGCGGTCGTCCGGGCCACCGAGCTCCTGCTGCGCGCGCCGGCGATCTTCATCTACGGCGCGGGCCGCAGCGGGATCATCGGGCGGGCCTTCGCCATGCGCCTGGTCCAGATCGGGCTGCAGGCCTACGTGATCGGCGAGAGCGTGACGCCGATCGTCCGCCGCGGCGACGCGGTCTTCATCCTCTCCGGCCGGGGCGAGAGCTACTCGAGCATCCAGGTCGCCAACATCGTCCGGCGGGAAGGGGCCGAACTGGTGGTCCTCACCGGTCGCGCGACCTCGAAGCTCGCCCATACGGCGACCGTCCTACTGGAGGTCCCGCTCGCGGAAGCCCCCGGACGGCCCGAGATGGCCCCGCTCGGAACCCTCTTCGAGTCGGCCAGCTTGAGGCTCACCGACGCCCTCATCGCCGAGCTCATGGCGCGCCGGGGCGAATCCGAGGAATCGATGCGGCGGCGCCACGCGATCCTGGTCTGAGCCCGGTCGGTTCGATCAGTAGATCGGAGCGCAGGTCAGGGCGGCCAGCGGCGCCAGATAGTCGGTCTCGACCGCCCAGGCGCAGACCGTCGCGTCCTGCGACTGGGCGAGAGGAGCCGGGAGAGCCCAATCCTGGGTCACGGTGGGCTGACTTCCCGGGAGAATCGGGACCGCGAGAGTGCCGAGCAGATCGACCGGCCCGAGGATGGCCCGGGTCTCGATCAGGTTGAGGAGCGCCGGGGCGAGCCTCGGCAGGTCGACCACGGGAGCCGCTCCGTCGACCAGCTCCCCATGGCCGATCGGGATCCGGGCCAGGTTCGTCGCTCCGGCCGCTTCGTAGCCCAGGATCTCGCCGCCGAGGCGAACGATCGCCGAGCCGTTGAGCAGGCCGGCCGAGAGCCCGTAAGGGTAGGCCACGTTCAGTGCGGTCGCGATCGGGCCCGGGGTCGGGAGCAGGGTCGCTCCCGGAGCCCGCCACGTGGCGTTGAGGAACTGAGCCTCCCCCCCGGGAACGGCCTGGGCCTGCGCCGGCGAGCGGAGCGGGTCGACCGGCTCGCCCGTGTAGGCGCCGATCGGAGCGCCCACCCAGACGACGACTCCACCGGCCCGGATCCAGGGCAGCAGTCGATTCTGCGTCGCCGAGTAGACCGTGGACGGCAAGACGCCCGAAGCGAACAGGAGGATCGAGCCGGCCGAAGGGGGCCGGGCGAGGAGTCCGGCCAGCGCCGACGCGTCGATCCGGTCGATCGTCAGCGGCTGGTGCCGGGCCGAGGCGAGGCTCTCGAGGTGCTGCGGCAGGCCGTACCAGTTCGCCATCGAGGAGTTCTCGACCGGATAGCGGGCGTCGAAGTAGTAGTCGATGCTCGGCACTCCGGCCGACCCGAGGAGGCCGAGGCCGGTGAGCTGGAGCTGGGCCGGGAAGTTGCTCGAGATGCGGGTCACAGCCCGGACGGTCGGTCCCGGGACGAGGCCCAACGACTGCTCGATCCCGATCGAGGGTGCGAACGGCGCGGAGGAGGCGATCACCTGGCCGACGATCACGGCGACGACCAGGGCCAACACGGCCAGTTCCACCCGCCGGACCCATCGGAGTCGGGTCATGCGATCCCTCCGACCCGGGTCAGTTCCCGGACCGCCCGGACGCCGACGAAGGCGAGCGCCAGGGCGCCGACCACGAAGCAGATCGGGGCGACCAGGGCGGCGGTCGGCGCCCAGACGGCCAGGTTCTGCGTGAAGGCGCCCCAGGAAAGGTAGGGGGTGAACACCACCACCGGTTCCAGCCAGTAGAGCGGACCTCCGAGACCGAAGAGGAGGAACCCGAGCCCGGCCGCGGTCACGGCCACCAGGGGCCAACGGAAGCGGGCCGTCACTGCCGCGGTGACCACCAGCCACGGTACGACCCAGACCAGATACTGGGGTTCGACGACGTTCATGGTGAGGAGCGCCGCGAGGCCCGTCAGGGTCGCGGCGTGGAAGGTGCGGACCGGATCGATCCCGAGCCTCGGCCGGTGCGCGAGGTAGAGGAGCGCGACGACGAGGGCGAGCCCGACCGCGACCGTCTCCATCCCCGCCGTGATCGGGGCGGTGTGCCAGAAGAGCCACCAGTTGACCGGGGTGAGGTGCGGCAGCTGGGCCCACGACCACAGTCCGAAGCCGCCATGGCTCTCGCCGACGGTGGGCCCGGTCAGGAAGGAACCCAGGTACGACTGGGTGGTCGACAGGGGAAGGAAGACCCAGGCCAGCACGGCCGCCCCCCCGGCCAAGGATGTGGCCACCGGGATCGCCCTTCGGGAGGGGATCGGCCCCCCGCGGCGCCAGAGGATCGCCAGGACCAGGGGAAAGAAAAACAACGGGAACAGCTTGATGGCCGTACCCAGGCCCAGGGCCGCCCCGCTCGAGAGGCCCCGCCCGTTCAGGGCGAGGTAGACGGCCGCCAGGACCAGGAAGGCCGGGAGGATGTCGAACTCCCCCGGGACGGCGCTCAGGAACAGTACGAGCGGGTTCCAGAAGAGCCCGACCAGCGCCCACCGGGCGCTCCGCTCGTCGGCGAACTCCCGCACGAGAAGGTAGGCGAGCCCGGCGGCTCCGAGATCCAGAAGGAAGAGCGGCAGCTTCTCGACCAGGGCGAACGTCGGGGTGGCGAGGCTCCCGGTCCACTGGAGGGACGAGGTTGCGAAGAACCGGAGGAGGCCGGGATCCGAGCCCACCAGGATCGGAGTCCCGATCCATGCGCCCGCGATCCGGCCCGTCAGGGCGAGGAGATCGATGAAGCCGGGGGGGTAGATGATGAGGTAGGTGTACGGCCCACCGCCGAGCCCCAGGGAGGTGGCCGACTCGGCGTAGGTGGCCAGATCTCCTCCTCCGGTCCACGGGGCGAGGAGCAGCCGGATCGCCAGCCCGACCGTGACGACAGTGATCCAGAACCGGCGGCGCGGGGTCCGGGTGATCCAGCGGTCGAGCCGGGCGAGGCCGGGGACCCGTCGGCTCCCGGTGCGGGTCCATTCCGTCCCCGCGGTCCGGTCGGAGCCCTTCCGCAGCACGGAATGCCCATCGGGAGCGAGGGCCATATAGGTGCGCCACCGCTCGCCGGTCGGTTTGCGCGGCGGAAGGGCGACCGGGCCGGAAGGACGGGCGACGGTGGACGGAGGGCTCGGCACCGGCCCCGCCTCGAGCCCCGAATCGCCCGTCGAGTTCCTCCGTCGCGGCCGGCGGTTCCTCCGCCAGCTCGCGGTGGCCCCCGAGCTCCGACGGCTCCGCTGGATCTTTCTGACGGGGCTGTGCGTCCGTCTCCTGCTCGCCGCCACGACCGCCTGGCCCAACGACACCGCCGCGGCCATCCACGCCGCCCAGAGCGTCCTCCAGTTCGGTAACCCGTACACCCTTGGCTGGGGGGAACCGCCGCTGGCCCCGTTCCTGGCGGCTCCGACCGTGGCCCTCGCGACCTTCCTCTTCGGCGCCGGGAGCCTGCTCCCGGTGGTGCCCCAACTCGCCCCGCTCGCCACCGCGACCGGGTTCTCCTTCCTGATCTCCCCGTCGCCGGCCGCGCTGCTCGCCTGGAAGGCCCCGCTCATTGTGTCCGACCTCCTGGTCGGACTGCTGCTCTACCACCTCGCCGGGGTGTGGTCGCCCTCGGCCCCCGCCCGTCGCACGTGGGTGGTCGCGCTCTGGGTCCTCAACCCGCTGGTCCTCTGGTCGTCGGTCGTGGATGGTGAGGTGGACAGCTTCGTGGCGCTCTTCCTTCTCGTGCTCCTCCTCTCGCTGCTCTACCGGTGGTGGATCATCGCCGGCGCCGCCATCGTCCTCGGTACCTTCACGAAGGGCTACCCGTTCATCTTCCTCCCGGCGGCGCTCGTCGTGGCCGCGGGACCGGCGCTGGCCGGCCTCGAGCCGTGGGCGGCGGCCCGCCGGGCCGTCCTCCGGCTCGTGGTCGGCATGGTGCCGGCGCTGCTGGTCTTCCTCTTCGCCGCGTCGGAAGTCGTCACGGCCCTCACCTCCGACTTCTTTTCGACCGCGTACGGTGGGGCGAGCCTGACCGTCATCTTCAATCCCTCTTCGCCCGCCGGGGGGTGGTACGGTCAGTGGGTCGGCTCCCCTTGGGCTCCGGTCGTGTTGACGACCCTGCTGCGCAGCGTGGCGGCGATCGGAGTCGTGGCCGCGGCGCTCCTCCTTGCGTTGGCCTACGCGCGAAGGCCCTCCACTCCCCTCCAGCGGTCTCGTCGGATCTGGTGGGCTCTCCTCCTGACCGCTGCCTCGGTGCTCGTCGCCGATCCCACGCCCCAGCCGGAGCGGCTCCTGGGGGTCCTCTCCCTCGTTCCGCTCGGGGTGGTCGTCGTCGACGGACGACGGTGGGCCGCCGTGACGGCAGCCCTGACCGCCTCGGGCCTCATCATCTATGCCGCCTTCGTGACGCCGCTGGGCATCTTCTTCCCGACGATCACCCGGCTCGGGCCCTCGGCGACCCGCCAGATGGTCGCCTGGATCCTCGAGTATGCCGCGATCCCCTACCTGAGGGGATCGCTCTATTACGGTGCGGGGCTCCTGGGGGGGACGACGCTGCTGGTGACTTGGATCCTCACCCTTCGGGAACTGCACCGGGCCTCCCGGTCCGGTGGGACCGGCCCGGCTCCGCCCTGAGGTCCCCCCCCCCCGCGGGCCTTCGCGGGGGCCCCGGCGGGCTTCAAGGCCGGGGCCACGGGGCCGGGAATTGGAGGCCGCGCTCCCCACGCAACCACCCGAGCCCCGACCGCGTGCTCCGCGAGGCGGATCAGTTCCCACGGCCCCATCCAAGGTCGGCGAGCGGGCCGGCTCACGGACGGCGCGGCCGAGCGGCAATCTTTATTCGGGGAGTCACCTCCCGCTGCCGTGGCGCGACGCACGGCCCCCCATTCCGCGACGCTCATCCCTGTCCCGACCCGATTCTTTGTCACCAGCGGGAAGGGGATCAACAAGAACAGCGAGCTCAACGCCTTCGATCTTGCCCTCCTGCAGGCGGGCATCGGGGAGCAGAACCTGGTGAGCGTTTCGTCCGTGCTTCCCATCGGGATCCGGCAGGTGGATCGCACGACGATCCCCCGAGGTGCGATCACGCACTGCGTCCTCTCCCGGCACAGCGGCGGCGAAGGCGAAGTCATCAGCGCCGGCATCGCCTACGGGTTCCGGACCGACGGCCAGGGCGGGTATGTCGCCGAGGGGCACCTCCACGGGACCCAGAAGTCCCTCAAGGAGTTCCTCAAGTGGCGGATGGAGGAGATCGCTCACTTCCGGGGCGTCGAACTGCGACGGATCCACTACCGGACCGAAGAACTCTCGATTCCGATGGACCACTACGGGGTCTGCATTGCCTCGTGCGTCTTCCTGCCCTGAGACGGGAGTTCCTTAGAGGAGTTTCCGGAAGAGCAGCTTGTCCTCGAGGGAACCCTCGAGGACGAGCCGCCGCGTCACCAGGGCCTTCATGGGTCCCAGTTGCCGGGTCAAAAGGGCCTCGAGGGTTCTCGGATCGGTGCGGAGAGTGAGGTCGGCCATCGGCGTCGCCTCGGCCCTCAGCCCGCTGAGCCGGCCGCCCCGCAGATCGACCGAGTACGCTGAGCCGTCGCTGAGCGCGACGGTCACCGTCCGTTCGAGGCCGGCGAGTTCCTCGGCCACCCGGGGGGTAGTGGCGGCCCGTCGGTTGAACCCGTCGACCAGGACCGAGAGCTGTTCGAGGAGCGTCATCGGAAGAAGTCGTCGAGGGTGCGGGGGGCCCGGGGGCCCAAAACCCTTGCGGTGGTCTTCCAGCTCCCGCGCAGCCACGGCGGCCAGGGCTGGCCCGGGCGCAGGCTGGCCCGGACGACCGTCTCCGTCTTGGGGTCGGACGGATAGCCGCTCGCCGGTCCGGCCCCGAGCCGGGTGACGATCCGGGCGACCGAGCGGTCCCGGCGGACCTTCGCGACGATCGACGCGGCGCCGACGACGGGGAATGTCCGGTCGGCCCGGTGATGGGCCGAGATGGAGACCTCGGGCCCCGCGCCGGCCCGAAGTCGGGCCGCGAACCGGTCGGCGTCCACGTCGCACGCGTCGGCGATGATGTCGGTGTCTTCCCACCCCTCGATCAGTCGACGGAACTCCTGGATCTCGAGTTCGTTGAGACCGTGATGGCCGACCCACCGGTCGATGACCTTCGGGGGCACCGATCGGGTGCGGATCTCTCCGACGCGGGCGAGTTCGGTCGCCAGGAAGGTCCGGCGGGTCGGGGTCAGGAGCTTCGAATCGCGGACCCCGAGTTCGACCAGCCGGCCGAGTCGGTCCCTGGGCAACCGGAACGCTCCGACGACCATCGGCCCGATCCAGCTGCCCCGGCCGGCCTCGTCCAGGCCCCCGACCCATCGGCTCGGCACCCGAATCCCCGGACGGGAAGAGACCATACTGATTTAGGAGTGCGGGGTCTCGGGGGGCCATGCCGCTCGATGGGCTGACGGTTCCGATGTTGACCGCGTTCGAAGAGGGTGGCGCGGTCGACACCGCCCGCAACGCCCGGTTCGCCCGGGGGCTCTGCGACGCGCGCGTCGACCACGTCTTCCTGCTCGGCTCGATGGGGGAGTTCGCCTCGATCGACCCGGAGGAGCGGGGGCCGCTCCTGGAGTCGGTCATCGAGAGCCTGACCTGGGGCGTCGATGCGTGGGTCGGATGCGGGGCGCCGTCGACCCGCCAAGCGGTCCGGCTTGCCGAAGAGGCCGAATCGGCCGGTGCGGCCGCGATTGTAGCCGTTCCGCCCTACTACCTCCACCCGACAATGGAGGCGGTGGCGCGATACTACCGGGCCCTCCACGCGGCCGTCCGGTTGCCGCTCCTCGCCTACAACATCCCGTCGCTGGTGGGCTACGCCCTGCCGGCGGCGCTGGTCCACCGCCTGGGCCAGGAGGGGGTGCTGGCCGGGGCCAAGAACACCGCCGGCGCGTGGGAGAGCGTCGCCGCCTATCTCGCGGACCGCCCCCCGGGGTTCGTCGTGCTGCCCGGGGACGATGGGCTCGCCCTCGAGTCGATCACCCACGGGGCGCCGGGGGCGATCATGGGCCTCGCCAACATCGTGCCGAAACTCGCCGTCCAGCTCGTGAAACGGGCCCGGTCGGCCGAACCGGAGTCGGCCCGCGCGCTCCATGACCTCATCGCCCGGCTCGCCGCGGTCGCCGGCACCGGACCGTTCCCTTCGACCGCCAAGTTCCTGGCCCAGGAGCTTCGGCAGGCTCCGGTCGGCTACTCCTCCCCGTACGACCCGTTGACCGCCGAGGAGGAGGCCCGGGTCCGCGCCGCCTTGGAACCTCTCCGCGCCGACCTCGGTCCGTACCTTTGAGAGGCCGGTGATGCGAGCGCTCATCGTCCACCCCCCGACCCCATCGGCCCATCTCGTCGAACGGCCCGCCCCGGTCCTCGGATCCGGGGAGGTCCGGGTCCGGGTTCTCGAGTGCGGGGTGTGCGGTACCGATCACGACATCGTCGAAGGGCAGTACGGGAAGCCGCCGGAAGGGAGTGCCGAACTCATCCTCGGGCACGAGAACCTCGGTCGGGTCATGGAGTCGGGCCCCTCGGTCTCGGGCTGGGCGCCGGGGCAGCTGGTCGTCGCCACCGTCCGGCGCAGCTGCAACGCCTGTCGGTTCTGCCGGTCGGGCCAGTCGGATTTCTGCGAGACCGGCCGCTACACCGAGCGGGGCATCTTCGGCCGCTCCGGGTATATGGCCGAACAGTATGTGGAGGCCCCGGAGTACTTGGTCGCGGTGCCGGAGGAACTTCGACCGGTGGCCGTCATGCTGGAGCCGATGAGCGTCGCGGAGAAGGCGATCGTCGAGGGTCAGCGCGCCCTGGATCGGAAGGAACCGACGCCCGGCTACCCCCGGACCGAACCGCTGCGGGCCCTGGTCGCCGGCACGGGAGCGATCGGCATCCTGGCTTCGCTGATCCTCCGGCTGCGCGGGTATACCGTCACGGCGATCGACCGGCACGATGCCTCCACCCCGGCCGGCCAGCTGCTTCAGGTGATGGGGGTGCGGCACGTCAATGCCGCCGCCGGCACTTCCGCTCTGGGCAGCGACCGGTTCGATCTGATCGTCGAGGCGACCGGGGCGATTGCACTGGATTTCGATCTCCTCGGCCTGCTGGCGATCAACGGGGTCCTCGTCCTGACCGGGATTCCGAACGCCCGGGCTCCGCCGATCCCGGTCGCCGCCGGGGCGCTCCTCCGTCAGATGGTCCTCGCCAACCAGGCGGTGGTCGGATCGGTCAATGCGAACCGGAGCTACTTCGAAGCCGGGGTCCGGGACTTCACCGAAGCGTACCGCCGATGGCCCGGGCTCCTCGAACGGTTCGTGACGCGCCGCCGCCCCCTCGAGGAGTTCGTGGAGGTCCTGGGGCACCGGGAAGGCGGGGCCATCAAGAACGTCCTCGTCGTCGACGCCTCGGCCTAGACCCCGGGGCGCCGAACCGCGGGGCGGCGGTTCCGGCCGTCCGTCAGGTCGGACCGGCCGGCGCGGTCCCGGCCGGCGGGGACTTCGGCCCGCGAAACCTCATATAGACCCCCCCTCTCGGAGGGCTCCCTCACACGACCATGGGTATCTGGCAAGGACGTTCGCGACGCAAGCCCACCGGCGGCCGGCTGCGCCCGATCCGCAAGAAGCGTCGGTCGGAGATCGCCCCGGAGATCCAGTTCGCCACCGTCGGGGAGACGGCGGTCAAGAAGGTGCGCTCCCGCGGGGGCAACCAGAAGCTCCGGATCATGCTCACCGCGGCGATCAACGTGTACGATCCGGCCACGAAGGCGATGCGGCCGGCCAAGGTCCTGACGGTGCGGGAGAACCCCGCCAACCCCAATTACGTCCAGCGGAACATCATCACTAAGGGCGCCCTGGTCGAGACCGACGTGGGCCTGGTGGAGGTCCGCAGCCGCCCGGGCCAGCACGGAATCCTGAACGGGGTTCGGGTCGAGCGCCCGTCCGCCTAGCGCGGCCCGCGCCATGCCCGACCATCTCTACGTCTACCCGACGTACCTCGAACGCACGGCGTCCCGGCAGGGCGGCCGCCGGGTTCCGGCCCCGCTCGCTCTTGAAAACGCGACCCGAGAGGAGATCGAGGCGGCGGCCCGGCGGCTGGGCTTCACCGCGACGGACGAGCCGGCCAAGCAGTATCCCCGGTCCGCCTTCGAATCGGCCGGGCGGGTCAAGATCCAGAAACCCCCGTCGACGCCCAAGACCCGGCTGCTCCGGGCGCTGGCCGAGGAGATCCGGCGCGGCCGGGGCTCCGCCGGGAAGCCGTAGATGACGAGCGACGAGCCGGGGTACGTCTACATCACCGGCACGGCCGGGGCCGGCAAGACGACGTTCATCCAGGCGTACCGGGAGTGGCTCACGACGGCCGGCTACGACGCCACGGTCGTCAACCTGGACCCCGGGAACGAGGCGGTCGATTACGAACCGGAGGTCGACATCCGCGACTGGGTGCGGCTCCCCGACATCATGAGCGAATACGGCCTCGGACCGAACGGGGCCCAGGTCGCCGCGGCCGACATGATCGCCCTCAAGATCTTCGAGGTCAAGCAGGCACTCCAGGAGTACCGGTCCGACTTTGTCCTGCTCGATACCCCCGGCCAGATCGAGCTCTTCGCGTTTCGGGAGGCGTCGAAGGCGATCGTCGAGGCGCTCGGGACCGACCGGGCGATGATCGCCTTCCTGATCGACCCGGCGCTCGCCCGCAGCCCGTCCGGGTTCGTCTCGCTGGTGATGCTGAGCGCGACGGTCGAGTTCCGCTTCCGGCTGCCGATGGCGCTGGTGCTCTCGAAGACGGATGTCCTGACTCCCGGGCAACGGGCCGAGATCCTCGCCTGGGCCGAGGACCCGGGGCAGCTCTACGATCGCATCCGGGAGGACGCCCCCACCCCCGACGTCCAGCTGTCGACCGAGCTCTTCCGGGCGCTGGAGTCGATGGGCCCGTTGCTCGACCTGACCCCGGTCTCGGCGCGCGAGCCCTCGGGATTCGATCTGTTCTACCGGACGGCGCAGCGGATCCTGGCCGGCGGTGAGGACCCCGAGCCCGGGCAAGGGCCCACCGACGGCTGAAAGGCCCGAGCCTACTCGGTGAAGAACAGGCCCATTCCGGCCGAGGCGGTCTCGTCCTCTTCCCGGAGGGCGCGGTAGATCCGGTCGGCTTCCGGCTTCGGGAGAGCGGTGCCGATCTTCTGGAGCCGCCCTTCGGCCAGTGCGACCGCCTCCGGGGCCCCCTCGATCAGCACCAGCAGTGACCCCGAGGGGCGGCCGAGGGTGGCGGCATCCCTGAGCTTGTGGCTCTGCCGGGAGATCTGGTCGTCCTTGAGCAGTTCATCGAGCTCGGTGCGCCGGGCCTGGAGCACCTCGAACAGGGTCCATGCCATCGGACCGCCCAGCCGGGAGGACTATATGGGGTTGATCCGGGCCCGCTCGTCCTCCGGCCGGGCAAGGCCATGAGTCCGGCCGGAATGGCCGGGCCATGGAGGCCCCGGAGTCCGCCCCCGCCGTGGTGCTGGTCGGAACGGCCCACGTCATCGACCTCGCGGTACCGATCGGCCGGATCTTCGAGCAGTACCGCCCGGATGCGGTGGCGGTGGAACTCGACCGGGCCCGGGCCGATGCGCTGCTCTCGGGAGCCCCCCGGTCCGGGCCCGGGGCCGGGGCGCCGCTCCTCCTCCGTCTGTGGGGGGCCGCCCAGCGGCGGCTCGGGGCCGAGATCGGCGGCGGGGCCCCGGGGGAAGAGATGAAGGCGGCGGCGGTGCGGGCGCTGACCGACCGGCTGCCGCTCTATCTGATCGACGACTCGGTTCCGGAAACGATGGGCCACCTGATGCATGGCCTCCCTCCCAAGGAGCGGATCCAGCTCCTGATCGGGGGCCTGGCCGGGCTGGTGCTCCCGTCCCGGCTGGTCCGCCAGGAGGTCGACCGGTACGCCCAGGCCCCCCGGGAGTACCTCGCCGACCTCCGGGAGGCGAGCCCGCAACTCGCCCGGGTGCTGATCGACGACCGAAACCGCCGGATGGCGGGCCGGATCGCCGAGATCGTCGCCCGGGGTCACCGCCGGCCGCTGATCGTGGTCGGGGACGCCCATCGCCCCGGCATCGAGGCCGCGCTGCGGGCGCGCGGGCTCACGGTGATCCCGATCCCCTTCGCCGAACTCGAGCGGCTCACAGGACCGTGAGCCGACGCTTCTCCTGCGCCTCGATCGAGGCGAGGAAGGCGTCGGCGTATCGGGCGAGCGCGTCGGAGCGGTACGATTCGATCCGTCCTTCATCGGCGGCCCGGGCGAGCGCGGGGTCGACCGGCAGCTCCGCGATGATGGGAACATCGTACTCCCGGGCGACGGCCGTCGCGTGCGTCTCCCCGAAGAGCCGGATCTGGGTCGCGCAATGGGGGCAGGCGATCCAGGCCATGTTCTCGACGATCCCGAGGAGTGGAACGTGGAGGTCCCGGGCCATGTTCATCGCCTTCTTGACGATCATCGCCGAAAGCTCCGGCGGCGTGAAGACGAAGACCATCCCGTCGAGCGGAACCGACTGGAAGACCGTCAGGGGGACGTCGCTGGTCCCGGGCGGCATGTCGATCAGGAGATAGTCGAGCGGGCCCCAGTTGACCCCACCGAAGAACTGGAGGATGAGCCGGGTGACGAGCGGCCCGCGCCAGATGACCGGGGTCTGCTCGTCCTCGACCAGGAACTGCGACGAAACGACCGGCACTCCGCCCGGGCTCACCGCCGGCTCGATGCCCTCGCCCCGATCGACCAGGGGGCCGGAGAGACCAAAAAGCTTCGGCTGGGACGGGCCGGTCACATCGGCATCCAGGACGCCGACCTTGAGTCCCCGGCGTCGGAGTTCGGCGGCCAGGAGGGCCGTGGCGGCCGACTTTCCGACCCCCCCCTTGCCGCTGCCGACGGCGACCACGCGATGGATGGAGCCCTTGTCCATCCGCTGGAGGACACTTCCCGCCGCTCGGCGGGGCCCCGGGGGCTGGGAGGGACCGCCGGACGCGGCCGGTGTCGGGGGCGGGGTTTCGGGGGCGGTCATCCTCCCTGGAACCGGGGAACAGTATTTAAGCCGGGTCGCCGGGGGACCCTGCCGGACGCGGCATCGCTAATACCTCGAGGGCGGTTCCTCGTCGGACTCCATGACCGTAGGGACCTCCCGAGCGCTCGACGAGCTGTTCCGGCCCGCGTCGGTCGCGGTCATCGGCGCGTCCAACCGTCCGGGCACGGTCGGGGAGTCGTTGATGCGCAACGTGCTCCAGTCGGGGTTCCGGGGGGTCGTCTATCCGGTCAACCAGTCGTGGACGAGCGTCTCGGGGGTCCGATGCTACCGATCGATCTCCGATCTTCCCGAAGTGCCGGACCTCGGGGTGGTGATTGTGCCGGCTCCCGGCGTGGCCTCGGTGGTCGAAGAGCTCGGCCGGGCGGGCAGCCGGGGCGCGGTGATCATCTCCTCGGGGTTTCGGGAGGTCGGCGGCGAGGGAGTCGCCCGTGAGGAGGAGCTGATCCGGATCGCCCGCCGGCACCGGATGTCGCTCGTCGGACCGAACTGCTTCGGGGTGCTCACGACCGACCCGGCGGTGAGCCTCAACGCCACCTTCAGCGAATCTCTCCCCCCCCGCGGGAGCATCGCTTTCATCTCGCAGAGCGGGGCGCTGTGCGCCGGAATTCTCCAGTACGGGATTGCCGAGCGGATTGGATTTTCCCGGTTCGTCTCGGTCGGCAACCGGGCGGGGGTCGACGAAAACGACCTCCTGTATTCGTTGCGGGACGATCCGGCGACCCGTGTCGTGCTCCTCTACGTGGAGAGTCTCGCCGACGGCCGCCGCTTCCTCGAGACCGCCCGGGAGATTACCGACCGCAAGCCGGTTCTGGTCATCAAAAGCGGGCGGACCCCGGCGGGAGAGCGGGCCGCCCAGAGCCACACCGGCTCCCTGGCCAGCTCGGGCCAGGACGCCCTCTACGACGCGCTCTTCGAGCAGTCCGGCGTGATGCGGGCCGACTCGATCGGCGAGCTGTTCCGGGCCGCCCGGCTCTTCAGCAGCGGGTTGCGGCCGGCCGGCCCGCGGCTCGCCATCCTGACCAATTCGGGAGGCCCCGGCATCGTGGCCGCCGACACGGCCGCCCGCCAGAGGCTCACGCTCCCGGCGTTGCCTCCCGACGTCGCCCGGCGGCTCCGTACCCGGCTGTCGCCGTCCGCCAGCGTCGCGAACCCGCTGGACATGACGGCCGACGCCCACGCCGAGCAGTACCGCACCGCCCTCACGGAACTGCTTCGGAGCCCTGCGGTGGATTCGGTCTGCGTGATCGCGACACCGACCGGGACGCTGACCGGGACGGCGGCCTCCGAGGCGATCCTCCGGGGCCGGGGCCGGTCCACCAAACCGGTCGTGGCCTGCCTCTTCGGCCTGACCGACCTGTCGCGGGAGGTCGGGGCGCTCGAGGAGAGCGGGGTCCCGACCTACACCTTCCCGGAGGAGGCGATCCAAGGACTCGGGACTCTCGCCCGGTACCGGGCCTGGCTCGCCCGCCCCCGGACGGAGGTGCGGAGATTCACCGTCGACCGGGCCCGCGCGCGGGCGGTCCTCCGGCAGGCCCGGGCTCGGGGATTGACCGTCCTGCCCGAGTACCTGGCCCGCGACCTCCTCGGGGCCTACGGGATCCGCTTTCCGGCGGTCGAGCGGGTCGCCACCGCGTCGGAGGCTCCCGCGGCCGCCGAGAGGATCGGCGGGACGGTCGTGCTCAAGATCGCGTCGCCGGAGATCTCCCACAAGACCGATGTCGGCGGCGTCGCGCTGCACCTCACCGATCCGGACCAGGTCCGGATCGCCGCCGACCGGATGCTGGCGACCGTCCGGGCCCGGCGGCCGCACGCCCGGATCGAGGGATTCGAGGTGGAAGCGGAGGTCGGGCCGGCGAAGGAGGTCCTCGTCGGGATCCAGCGGGATCCCAAGTTCGGGCCGATCATCGTCTTCGGGCTCGGCGGGATTTACGTCGAAGTCCTCCGGGACGTCACGTTTAGGCTGGCCCCCCTCCGCAGCCGCTCTGCCGAGACGATGGTCCGTTCGGTCCGGGCGTTCCCGTTGCTCGCCGGGGTCCGGGGCGAGCCCCCGAGCGATCTTCCGGCGCTCTATGAGACGATCCAGCGGATCAGCCAGCTCGCGGTCGAACTCCCCGAGATCGTCGAGATGGACATCAACCCCCTCCGGGTGCTGCCGGCCGGGAGCGGCGCGGTCGCGGTGGACGCGCGGATCGTACTCGGTCCGACTTCCAGATCGGGCTCTGGACCTTCAGCCGCTCGATCGCGAAGCGCGCCGCCCCGAACGCGGCGGACCGGTGGGACGCGGCGGCTCCGACGATGACAGCGATCTGGCCGACCGGCACCCGCCCGGTGCGGTGCCAGAGGAGCATGCGGACCCCGGGGTAGCGCCGGAAGGCGGCCCGGTCGATCTCCCGGAAGGAGCCCAGGGCAGGGTTCCGGTCGGCTTCGTAGTCGAGGGCCACGACCTTCCCGTGGCCCGTGGCGTCCGGCCGGACCCGACCCACGAAGACGACGATCGCACCGGCAGACTCCGACTCCAGCGCCCGGTAGGCTCGGGCCAGGCTGAGCGGCCGGGAGGAAAGCCGATGGAGCACCTCAGCCTCCGCTGTAGGGGGGGTGGAGGGTGATCTCGTCCCCGGGGCGGACCCGGGTTTCCAGCGAACGGGCCGGTTCATCGTTGACGAAGATCCGGCAGGTGGGGAGGAGCGGGGCCAGCCGGGGGCACCGCGCCGCGAGTCGGGCGAGCAGCCGGTCGATCCGGACGCCGTCCGGGGCGGCGGGCAGCTCCCACAGCCGGTCGCCGAGCGCGGCGCGGGCCGTCGCGAACCCACGAACGCGGACGGTCCGTACTGCCCCTCCTTTTCTGTCGGGGCCCATGGGAAGCTCCCGCCCGGCGGTACGGATGGAGAAGGGATTAATAGCCGCTCCCCCTCGAGCGGCGGCATGACGGAGATTTCCATCCGCACAGGGGGCTCGGCCGGTGACGGGATTGCCTCCGTCGGCGAGATGCTGGTCCGATGCTTTTCCCGCATGGGCCGGCACACCTTCGGTCTGAATGCCTACCAGTCGGTCATCCGGGGGGGCCACGTCTGGTTCCAGGCCCGGGCCACCGACCAGAGGCCCCACTCCCAGGGGGACGGATGCGACATCCTCTACGCGATGACCCCCGAGACCGCGGAGATCCACAGCGCCGCCCTTCGTCCCGGCGGAACGCTGGTCTACGATCCCGAGAAGTTCCCATTCGCGGCCGACAAGCTGCCGCCCAAGGTCCACGCGCTCGAGGTCCCGACCCTCGCGATCGCCCGGAAGTTCTCGACCCAGCCGATCCTTCAGAACGCGGCCGGGCTCGGCGCTTCGGCCGCGCTGGGGGGGATTCCCCTCGAGGTCCTGCACGACGTGGTCCGGGATTCGTTCGGACGGAAGGCCGGGGATGTGGTCCAGTGGAACCTTGAGGCGAGCGCCGCCGGGTACCAGCACGCCCTCGCCCACGGCCACGTGCTCGACCACACCCTGAGCCGGGGCGGTGCCCCCAAGCTCCTGATGACCGGGAACCAGGCGATCGCCCTCGGCGCCGCGGCGGCGGGGCTCAAGTTCCTTTCCCAGTACCCGATGACGCCGGCCTCCTCCATCATGCACTGGCTCGCGGCCCATTCGAACGACCTGGGGATCGTGGTCAAGCAGGCCGAGGACGAACTCGCCGCCATCAACATGGCCATCGGAGCCTCCTTCGGTGGCGTCCGGGCCATGACCGCCACGAGCGGGGGCGGATTCTCCCTGATGGTCGAAGCGCTCGGCATGGCCGGGATGACCGAGACCCCGCTGGTCGTCGTCGAGTCTCAGCGGGCCGGACCGTCGACCGGCCTCCCGACCAAGACCGAGCAGGGCGACCTCAACCTCATGCTCGGGGCCGGCCAGGGGGATTTTCCCCGGGCGATCCTTGCGCCGTCGAACCCCGCCGAGGCGTACCGCCAGACGATCCGCGCCTTCGAACTGGCGGAGGAGTACCAGACTCCGGTCCTCGTCGCCAGCGATCTTCACCTGTCCGAGAACTTCATGACTGTCGACCGGGACGAGATTCCCGTCGACGTGCCGGTGAAGTCGCTCTTCACGGTGACCCCGAACGGGCACGAGTATCACCGCTACGCCTACACCCCCAACGGCGTCTCCCCGCGGTCGATCCCAGGCCAGCCCGGACTCCAGTACGTGGCGGGTTCGGACGAGCACGACGAGAAGGGCCACCTGATCTCCGACATCCGATCGGGGGTCCCCACCTGGGTCACCGAGCGGGCCCGGATGATGGAGAAGCGGATGGGCAAGCTCAAGGGCCTCACAGCGGCGAGCGAACCGCCGGTCCGGGAGGGCCCGGCGAACGCCGACCTGACCTTCGTCGCCTGGGGGTCGACCATCGGGGCGGTCCGGGATGCGATGGCGATCCTCGCGGCCCAGGGCCGGGCCACCAACCTGGTCCGGGTCCCGACGGTCTTCCCGCTCAACGGTCCGGCGCTGCTCCAGCTCCTGTCCCCCGCGAAGAAGACGCTGCTCGTCGAGCTCAACTACACCGGCCAGTTCGGACGGCTCGTGCGGGCCGAGACCGGCTTCGATCTGTCCACCCGGCTCCTCAAGTACGACGGAGAGCCTTTCTTCCCGTTCGAGATCGTGGCGAAAGCGGTCGAGGTGATGAACCATGGCGGATAGTACAGTAGCGGCCTCCAAGTCGATCGTAGGTACCTCGCTCCCCCTGATCACCAAGTCGGACACCAAGCCGACGTGGTGCCCGGGGTGCGGGGATTATGGGGTGGTGGCGGCCGTCGAGATGGCCGTGAAGAAGCTCGGGCTGCCCAGCCACGACGTGGTGATTGTCTCGGGGATCGGCTGCTCGAGCAACCTCCCGCACTTCCTGTCCTCCTACGGCTTCCATTCGATCCACGGGCGGGCCCTCCCGGTCGCCGAGGGGATCCGGTGGGCGAACCACGGCCTCACGGTCATCGGAACCGGGGGCGACGGGGACGGGTTCGGGATCGGCGCCGGCCATTTCGTCCACGCGATGCGCCGGAACGTGAAGCTGACCTACGTCACGATGGACAACCAGATCTACGGCCTGACGACCGGCCAGGCCAGTCCCACGTCGATGATGGGCCAGAAGACGAAGTCGACTCCCCGGGGGGTCATCGAGAACCCGATCGATCCGATCGCACTCGCTCTCGCGAGCGGAGCGACGTACGTCGCCCGCGGCTTCTCCGGGGATGTGAAGCACCTGGCCGACCTGGTCGCGAACGGCCTTCGGCACCGGGGATTCGCATTTGTCGATGTGATGAGCCCGTGCGTCACCTACAACAAGATCAACACCTTCGACTTTTTCCGCCAGCGGGTCTACAAGCTGGAGAGCTCAGGACACGATCCCACCAACATCGTGACCGCTTGGCAGCGTGCGCTCGAGTGGGGGGAGAAGATCCCGATCGGGCTCTTCTACAAGGCCGACCGGCCCACCTACGAGGAACTCGAGGAGGTCTTGACCCAGGGACCGCTCGCCCAGCAGCCGGCCGGCCTCAAGGGGCATGAGTCGGTGCTCGACGAGTTTGTCTGAGCTCTGGATGGAACGCCTCGAGTGCTTCGCCATTGGAACCATTAAGTAGGATCAGGTTCCACCGCGGGCCGGCGACGATGGCGGTCCCACAGCCCCGCGTCATCGACGGGATGGGCTCGGTGGCCCGGGGCTCGCTTCTGCTCTTTGTCGGCACGTTGGTTTCAATCGGCGGCACGTTCGTCACCCGGGTCATCCTGGTCCGTAGCCTTTCGGAGGCCGATTGGTCGGCCCTTTCCTTGGGCTTCGCCTACGCCGGCCTGCTCTCGTCGTTCGGATCGCTCGGCCTGGGCTCGGCGGTCGCCCGGTGCCTGCCGTATGCCGACAGCGAGGATCGACGGCGCGGGATTGTCCGGACGGCTCTCGTGGTGGGCGGGGCGGCGTCCGTGGTCGCGACGATCCTGCTCTACCTGCTCGGGCCCGACATCGCCCGGGCGGTCTCCTCTCCGGCGCTGGCCGAGACCCTGCAGCTCCTCTCCCTTTCCACCGGGTTCATGATCTTCGGGGGGCTGGTCGCGTCGGTCTTTCAGGGCTACGAGGATGTCCGCCCCAACGCCTACTTTCTCCAGGCGCTGAACCCGTTCCTCTTCGTCTTCTTCCTGTCGGCGATGCTCGTACTGCCTGAGTTCGGGCTGACCTACCTCTATGCGGTCTATGCGTACGTCGCCGCCGCCGGCGCCAGCCTTTCGGCGATCCTGATCTACGCGCTCTGGAAGCTCCCCCACCACCTGGCTCCCGGCCCCCGGGCGGCCGGATCGGCCCGGATCCTGCTCGCCTTCACGGCCCCGCTCTTCGCCGTGGGGGTCATGGCCTACTTCACGAGCTACGGCGATACCCTCGTGCTCGGTTCCTTCGACAGCCTCCATGTCGGGACGTACGTCGCCTCCCTGACGATGGCCCGGCTCCTGACCCTCGGGATCGGCGCGCTGAGCTACATCTTCCTGCCCGTCGCGACGAAGTACATCCGGGACCGGGAGATGGGCTCGGTCCGGATCCTGTACGTGACGGCCACCAAGTGGATGGTCCTCGCCTCGCTGCCGCTCTTTCTCCTGTTCGTCTTCCTGCCGGGCCCGTCGCTCGGGCTGGTCTACGGCTCGGCCTACACGTCGGTCACGCTGCCGCTCCAGGTGGTCACCCTGGGTGCGTTCGCCTCGACGATTGTCGGCCCGGCAGCGGCGGCCCAGGTCGCCTTCGGCCAGACCCGGCTCCTGCTCTACAACTCGATCGTCGCCGGCGCCGTCGACCTGGGGCTCGCCTGGCTCCTGATCCCGCACTTCGGCCTGGTCGGCGCCGCGATCGCGTGGTGTTCGGCGAACGCGGTCTATCCGGCCCTCTCCCTGATCGAGGTCGAGATGCTCGGCAGCGTCCACCCCTTCCGCCGCCACTTCGTGACCCCGCTCTTCGCGACGGCGGTTCCGACGGCGCTCCTGCTCCTCCTCGTTCCCCGGACGATCTCGGTCTGGTGGCTCCCCCCGATCGGCCTCGGGATCGCCCTTCTGTTCGTGGGGATGACGCTGGTGACCCGGAGCATCGACGAAGGGGACCGGCTGCTTCTGGTGGCCATCGAGCAGATGATCGGCCGACGGATCCCGTTGGTCCGACGCGTGGCGGCGCTGGCCCGGCCGCCGGGCTGATGCGGGCCAAAGCCCCCTCACCCGTCTCCGGAAGGGTCGGCCCGTCGGGGGCATCCGTTAAAGCTCCGGGGGGTCTCGAAACCCTCATGACCGCGGCTCACGACCGAACAGCGGAGGCTCTCCTCCGGGAGGTCTCGGACGCGATTCGGAGGGCTCCGGTGAAGCCGGTCGGCGTGGAGGTCGGGATTGCGCTTTCGATCGCGCTCGGCCGCCAGAGACCGTCGGTCAGCTGCGGCGGCTGCCAGACCCCCCTGGAGGTGGAGGGGATTCCGGCGCGGACCAACGTCCGGTTGAAGGCCCCGTATCGCCTGATATTCCCCCCCGCGGAACCCCCGACGGCCCCGGGGAGGTCGAGCTCGTGAACCTCCCCCTGATCCAGACGCTCGTGAGCTGGATCACGACCGTGATGACCGTGGTGGGCCTGCCCGGCCTGCTGGCCCTGATGGCGGTCGAGAGCTTCGGGATCCCGCCCTTGCCCAGCGAGGTGATCCTCCCGTTCGCGGGCTTCCTGATCGCTGACGGGACCTACTCGGCGACCGGGGCCATCGGGGCCGCCCTCGTGGGAGGTCTCGCCGGCTCGTTCATCGCCTACGGCATCGGCCGATGGGCCCGGGACCGCCTGACCACGCTGGGGATCGGCCCCTTCCACCTGGAGGCGAGCCACCTCGACCGGATGGATCGATGGTTCTCGAGGCACGGGGAGATCACGGTCATCGTCTGCCGGGTCCTGCCGGTCCTGCGCGGGTACATCAGCTACCCGGCCGGAGCCGCGCGGATGAACGCGGGCCGCTTCGGGGTGTACACCTTTGTCGGCTCCCTTCCGTTCACGGTCGGACTGATCTACGCCGGCTACCTGCTGCGCTCCGACTGGACCGTCGTCTCGAGCTACTTCAATGTGGCCAACGACCTTCTCCTCGGCCTCATCGCGGTCGCGGTCCTCTACGTCATCCTGATCGCGGCCGGACTGGTCTCCTTCGGCTGGCCACCGCGCCGGGGTCCCCGGTGGCGGTCGGCACCGGCGACTTCGGACCTTCGGGAGTGAACCCTTCGAGACCCGGCGGATCTCCCGCCCCCGGGGCCGGCCCTGCTCAGGAGGACGGCGGCCGGACGCCGGGGGCGAACTCGGGGCGGTGCACGCGGCCGACGGCGCGGCCGACGTGTTCGGAGTCCTCGACGATGGGGACCCCGTAGAGGAGATGGGTCCCGGGGAAGATCGCGGGCCAGCCCTCGAAGGGGGTCCAGCCGCACGGGGCGTGGAGGCGACGGGAGGCGATGGTCCGTCGGTCCCGGAAATCCACGACGATGAGGTGGGCGCGGTGCCCGGGCGCGATCCGGCCCATGGGCTGACCGAGCCAGCGGGCCGGCCGTTCCATCGCAGCGCGGACCAGGACCCCGAGATCCAGCTCTCCGCGGCGGACCTCCTCGAGGAGGAGCGGGAGCATGGTTTCGACGCCCGGGACCCCGCTGGGGGCGAGGGCAAACGGTCGGTCCTTTTCGGCGATCGAATGCGGGGCGTGGTCGCTCGCCAGGACCGGGATCCGACCCTCCCGGAACGCGCGGAAGAGCGCCGCCCGATCGGCCGGGCTCCGGAGCGGGGGGTTGACCTTGCGCCGGGGGCCGTCGCCGGGATTCGTCTCCAGCAGCAGATGGTGGGGCGTGGCCTCGAAGGAGACGCCCTGGGCGGCGAGCCGGGGGATCGACTCCGGGTCGGTGATGTGGGCGACGTGGAGCCGTAACCGAGCGGGGCCCGATCCGAGCCGGTCGATGGCTCGGGCCTCGGCGGCCTTCGGCCGCCGGCGATCCCAGTCGACCGTGTCGGCGGGCTCCGGCCCCGGGGGGAACGCCTCGGGATCCTCGGCGTGGACCGTGAGCGGGAGGCCGGTGTCGGCGACCGCCCGGAGCAGCCCCGGGAGTTCGAGCGGATCGGGAGGGCTCCCGATCCCGGTCGTCGGCCCAAGGAAGAGCTTGAAGGCGCCCGCGGCGCGACCGAGGGCCGGGATCTGGTCCGGCCGCGTCGGCGTCGCGTAGAGCAGGAGATCAATCGCGGCCCGGCCCCGCGCCCGGTCGGCCCGCTCCGTGAGCCGGTCGACCCGATCGGTCGGTGGCCGGGTGTTCGGCATGTCGGCGGCCAGCCCGATCCCCCCGAGGGCCGCTTCGATCGTCCCGTCGGCCACCGACTCGACCCGGGGGTCCCCGCCCGGTTCCCGGAAATGGACATGGAGGTCGACGGCGCTCGGCAGGATGACCGCCTCCCCGAAGTCGCGGCGGGGAGCGCCGGTCAGGCTCTTCGCGACGCGTCGGATCCATCCGTCCTCGTCGATCCCGATCTCGATGCTCTCGAGGCGCCCATGGAGCCAGGTCCGCCCCGCGACGATCTGGACCACCGAGGGCGGCGCGGCCGGGGCGGGGTTGCGGAAACGGTGCGCCGGCACGGCCGGGCGACCGGACGCCGCTACATGACCCCTGTGCCGGGGGTGGGCTCGATAACCCTATCTCCCCGGGCGAGGTCGCCGGCCCGTGGCCCGCTCCTCGGGATCCGGTTGGACCTACGCGTCGAGCGGAGTCGACCGGGGCGCGATCACGTCGGCCCTCGGCGCCCTCCTGGCCGGGATCCGGTACCGGGCCCCCCGTACGGCCGGACGGCTGCTCCCGGCGCGCGGCCATTTTGCCGGGCTCGTCCGGGTCGGTGCGGAGACACTCGCCCTGACGACCGACACCGTCGGGACCAAGGTCGCGCTGGCCGAAGCGGTCGGCCGGTTCGAGGAGGTGGGCCAGGACATCGTCGGGGTCAATGTGAACGACCTGGCCGCCGTGGGGGCGCGGCCGGTCGGCCTGCTCGACACGATCGTCTGCCGGGACGTGGACACCGCCATCCTCCGATCGCTGGGTCGGGGGATCGACCGCGGCCTGCGACAGGCCGGTTGCCACCTGTTGGGCGGCGAGACGGCGGTCGTGGGGGACCAGGTCGCCGGATGGGATCTCGGAGGAACCGCGGTCGGGTACTTCCCGAAGGGGCGCCGGCCGATCCTCGGACGCGCCCTTCGACCGGGCGACCATCTGATCGGACTTCCTTCCAGCGGCTTCCATGCCAACGGCTACACGCTCGTCCGGCGCCTTGTGACGGAGCGCGGCGTGGACCTCAGGGCCCCCCGGCCCGGCGGACGCACGGCCGTCGCCCGGGAACTCCTCCGACCGACCCGGATCTATGCCTCGGTCGTCGACCGGGTCGCCGACGAGCCGACGCTCCATGGTCTCGCCCACCTCTCCGGCGGGGGGGTCCGCAACCTGGTCCGGCTCCACGACGCCCGCGCCTTCGTCCTCGACCGTTGGCCCCGGCCCCCCGGGCTGTTCGGCTGGATCCGGGAGCTCGGAGGCCTGGACGACCGAGAGATGTTCCAGACCTTCAACATGGGCATCGGTTTCGTGCTCGCAGTGGCGCGGGGCACCGCCGAAGCCTGGATCGGGCGATTGGAGCGCGCGGGCGCCCGGGACGCTCGGGTCATCGGTCGGGTGACCCGCGGGAGCGGGGTCACAATCCCCGACCGCCACCTCGCCTTCGAAGGATACTCTTAGACCCTCCCGAGCCTGCCGGTCCCGCCGCCGAGGGCGGGCCGGCCGACGTATGAAGGTTCCTCTCTCCTCCCGCCGCGCGACGGCCGCTCTGGCCGCGGTCCTGGCGGCGGTACTCTGGGCGTTCTACTATCTCCTGATCCTCTCCCTGACCCCGGGCACACCGACCGGTGCGATCCTGTTCTACCCGTTCCTGTTCGGAGGTCTGGCCTACTCCGTGATGGCCGTCCGGAACGGCCACGCCGCCCGCTGGACTGCGTTGTGGACCGATCGGGGAGCCTGGGGGCGGATCCTATTGATCATTGCCATGCAGGCCTCCGTCGTGGCCGCGACATTCCTCGACGGCCCGGTCGATGCCGCCCTCCTCTCGCTGATGGGCGACGTGGTGGCGACCCCCCTCCTCGCGACCCTGCTGTTCCGGGAGCACCGGGGTCTCTGGACGACGGGCGCCTTCGTCGGCGGGGTCCTGCTCTGCGTGGCCGGGGGCTCCTTGGCCGTCGTCGGCGGATCGGCCCTGCTCTCGCCCCACGGGGTCGGGCTCCTCGTCGCTCCGACCGTCCCGCTCACGGTGGCCCTCTACTTCCTGGTCACGGCCCGGGCGAATCGGAGGATTGCCCCGGTCGCCGTCGTCAGCCAGACGATGCTCGGCGCCGCGGCCCTGGTGGGGGCCGCCACCCTCCTCGGGCCGGGCGGCTGGGCCGGCCTGGGGGCCATCGGCCCGGCCGATCTCATCCTGCTGGCGATCACCGGCCTCACGACCTTCTGGATCGCCCCGTACCTCTACTTCCACGCGATCCAGCGGGCGGGCCTGGTGCTTCCCGCTCTCCTCATGGTCGTCATCCCGATCGTGACCCTGGGCCTGACGGCGGGGCTCCTCCACCGGCTCCCGTCGTGGCTCGCCCTGGTCGGGGTTCCGATCGCGATCGTGGGGGCGGCCCTCGCAGCCGCGGTCGAACAGGCGCCGCCGCGAACCGGGGCCGATCCCGGCGCGGGCGGCGGCCCTTAACTCCAATCGTTCAGCGACCGGGTGCGCCGGCGGGCGGGGCGGTCGACCTGGTCCAAGGGGGTGTCGAGGGTAGTCGGAACCTTCGACGGGGCGGAGGGCGAGGGGCCGTCGATCCGCCGCTGGTGGTTGCCCCGCAGGAGGGCTGCGGCATCCCATGAAAAGACCTCGGTCACGCGGGCCAGGGTCTGGGCGACGCGGTCGGCGTAGTACTCCCAGTCGGGCTCCCGGGTCAGCGGCCGCCCCTCGACCCAGGGTTCGATCGCCTGGGGGCTCTGGCGGGAGTCGGTGACGATCCAGGCCACCTTCATTCCCGGGATCACGTCGTAGCCTTCCTCCTTGAGCTGCCGGAAGACGCGGAGAAACGGGAGTGCCTCCCGGGTCGCCTCGTTGTACTGTTCCTCGGGACGGACCGACCGGGCGATCACCAGCTGGGCCGGGGGCACCTGCCGGTTGCGGACCGCCGCGACCAGCTCCCGGGACCGGCGAAGGAGACCGTCGATATCCTCGGCGAGCACCCGCTCGAAGATCTCTTGGAGGGCCGACGATTGGTAGTCGAACGCGTCGGTCCGACGGGTCTCGTACCCGCGGACGATCGTCTCCTCCTTGGGCCAGACCTGCCGGGCGACGTACCGCTTCTTCGCCCCGTGGGAGAAGAAGACCGAATAGACCGACTGGAATTCGAACGTGACCCCCGATTGGGTGAACCGCTGGGCGATCTGCTCGCCGAACCGTCGGGCGCCCTCGAGGGTGGCCTCGGGCGAGCGGACGAAGACGCTGTCGGTGTCGGAGTAGACCACCTCGTGGCCGTCGGATTCCAGGGTGCGGATGATGTGGGTGATCGCCTCCCGGGCAAAGGCGGTGATCGCGGCGCCGATCTCCTTGTCGGTGAACCGGTAGAAGCTCGAGGCGAGGACGCCGTAAAAGGAGTTCATCAGGACCTTGACCGCGCTCTGGAGCCCGTCGTAGTACTCCCGGAGCTCGGGCGTCGAAGCCGTACGGGCCAGCCCCCGAAACCGGTCCCGCTCGGCCAGGAGCTCCTCGAGGATCGCGGGGATGAGACCGCGCCGGACCTCCCGGGCGAGGAACCGGGCGGCGCCCCCGGGGGCGACGGTGGTCCCCTCGGGGGAGAGGGTCGTGAAGCAGAGGTTCTTCGAGATGATGATGGACGGGTACATCGACTTGAAGTCGAGGACGGCCACCCACCGGTAGATTCCCGGACGGATCGCATGGACGTACCCGCCCTCGATCGGGTTCTCGCGACGGCCCATGTGGTTCGGGGGAACGCCGACCCCTTCCCGGTCGGCTCGAGGCACCAACAGGGCGTCGATGAACTGCGAGGTCCGGCCGTTGAGACCTTCCTCGAGGGGAAGTCGGGCGACCGTCGCCAGGTCGGCGGCCCGCTCGACGGTGCGCAGCCGTTGGAGGATCCGGAGCGCCAGTTCGGCGTCGTGTTCACAGTACTCCTTCACCCGGTCCCGGTCCCGCGCCCACTCCTGGGAGATGTTCCGCCGGTCGACGTCCAGCTTGGAGTCGCCGAGCAGGGTGCGGGCGACGAACTGGAGGGTCTCCTGCTTGGGTTTGAGGTCCCGCCGGACCGACCACCAGGCGTCGGCCACGACCCGACCGGTGATCCGGAAGAGCCGTTCCCCCGCGTCCCGAGGCGGGCTCTTGTCGCGGCCGACCTCGAAGGGGCCGGCCCGCGTCGCCTCGACCCGCTCCAGGAGGAGGGGGAGATCGTAGCCGCCGATGTTGTAGCCGGTGATGATGTCGGGGTCGTCGTCCCGCAGGATCTGGGCGAACTGGGCCAGGATCTCGGCCTCCCGAGGGGCTTCCAACTGGAAGGTCCTTCGGGGCGTCGTTCCGCCCTCCGCCACCCCGCAGATCGTGAAGATCGTCCGCTCCCGGATGGCATTCTCGATGTCGAAGGCGAGGATCCGTAGCGGGGGCCGGAACGGCTCGGTGGGGCGGATCCCTCCCCCGGGACCTTCGATCACCCGGACGACCGTGGGGACGGTGTAGAGCCGCCGGATCTCCTCCGGTTCGTCCTCGGCTTCAAACGCGATGGTGAGCCCGAGGCCCTTGTCGTAGAGGAAGCGGTGGACGAACGGGATGTCGCAGGCCAGGACCGAGGGACGTTCGCCCGGATGCCGATACCGCTCCCGGTACTCGGGGACCTTCCAGGGCGATCGGATCGTCACCTCCAGTACGGTCCTCTCGCCCCCGTCCAACCAGAGGCGTTTCGGTTCGATCCGGACCACCTCGGGGTCCTTCGAGAGTCGATCCCGCTCCTCGGGCGTGGGGTCGGTCAGCTGGAAGTACGGCCGAAATCCGTAGTATCGGGCGACCAGGGAGGACCCCTCCGGGGTCTTCCCGAACAGCTCGATCACCACCCCGTCGGGCGTGGACCGGTAGGTCCCCCCCAGCAGGAAGAGCCGGTAGTCGGTCACGGTTCCCTCAGGGGACGGGCGGTCTTAGCGGTTCGGTCGGCGGCGGCCTCCAGCCACCCGGCCAGCCGTTGGAGATCCCGGCCCCAGCGATCGGAGTAGCGGCCCGATCGGAGGGTCGCCGCCGGATGGATCATCGGGAAGAGCGGGCGGCCGAGCGCCGTCCGGGGATGCCCGGCCGCCTCCAGGATCGCGGGAGCCGAAGGATCAAGCGCCCGAAGCGCGTGGGCTCCGAGGCTGACGAGGCGCCGGGGCCTCAGGAGGTCGAGCTGCCGAGAGAGAAAGGGGGCGCACGCCCGGGCCGCCACCGGGTCGAACCGGTTCATCGGGGGCCGGCACTTGAGGAGGTTGAGGATGCCATACCGTTCGGCTCCGATCCCGATCGAGTCAAGGGCGCCGTCCAGGATCCGCCCGGCCCGGCCGACAAACGGGAGGCCGGCCCGGTCCTCGGAGGCACCGGGCGCCTCCCCGATGAAGACGATCTCGGGGGTGAGGGATCCCCGGAAGATGACCGTCCGGCCGCGCTGCAGGGGGCAGCGATGGCACGCGGCAATCTCCGCCGAGAGCTCTGCCCACGCCTCCCCCCAGTCCGGTGGCCGGGACCCGACGGCCGTCGGCCGCGTCGGCCGGGCCCGGTTCTCGGGACGAATCTTATATAGCACGGCCATGTGGCTCCGACCCTTCCATCCATATGACTCCGCCGTCCGGTATCAATACTGCGGGAAAGCTGGAGCAGCTTCGCCAGCGGCGACGCTGGTCGGACCGCTACTACAAGCGCCGCACTCTCCACCTCAAAGAGCGGGCGGATCCCCTCGAAGGGGCCCCCCAGGGACGCGGGATCGTCATCGAGAAGGTGGGCGTCGAGGCGAAGCAGCCCAACTCGGCGATCCGAAAGTGCGTCAAGGTCCAGCTGATCAAGAATGGCCGCCAGGTCACCGCCTTTGCTGTCGGAGACGGCGCGATCAACTTCATTGACGAGCACGATGAAGTGATGGTCGAGGGGATCGGAGGACGGATGGGCCGTTCCTACGGCGATATCCCCGGGGTCCGGTACAAGGTCATCCAGGTGAACGGGATCTCGCTCGACGAGCTGGTCCGGGGCCGGAAGGAGAAGGCGCAACGATGAGCGAGGGTCCAGAGTCGTACCGCCCCCGAGACGAGCCGACCGACGAGGGCGAACACGGCCCGGTCATCCAGCGTCCCGAGGCCCCGCCCGCACCGACCTTCCCCATCCCCCCCCTCTTCGGGAAGTACCCCTTCGAGGGCGTGGAGGTCCACGATCCCGGGCTCGCCCCGTACCTCTACCTCCATCCGTCCTACGCGATGCACACCGAGGGCCGTCTGTCGGGCCGTCCGTTCCAGAAGAACCGGATGCACCTGGTGGAGCGCCTCGCCAACAGCCTCATGAAAGGCGCCCGGTTCACCGGCAAGAAGTCGAAGGCGATGACCACGATCCGGCGCGCGTTCGACGAGCTGGCGGCCTCCGATCCGACGAACCCGCTCCAGCGGCTCGTCGACGCGGTCGAGAACGCCGCCCCGCGCGAGGAGGTCACCCGGCTCCAGTTCGGCGGGATTTCGGTCCCCCGGGCGGTCGACGCCTCGCCGAGCCGGCGCGTCAACGTCGCGCTCCGGAACATCGCCCTGGGCTCGATTCAGGCCTCCCACAAGTCGACCAAGGCGATCCACAGCTGCCTCGCGCGCGAGATTGAACTCGCCGCGAAGGGCGACGCCACCAGCTTTGCTGTGGGCCGGAAAGAGGAACTCGAACGGGTCGCCCAGTCGGCCCGGTAGGGACCGAGGAGTCGCAGCATGACCCATATCCGGAGCGAACTGGCCAAGGCCATCCCCGGCATGATGCACAATGTGGACCGGATCCGGAACATCGGGATCGTGGCCCATATCCATCACGGCAAGACGACGCTGAGCGACAACCTGCTCGCCGCGGCCGGCATGATCTCGAACGATCTCGCCGGCAAGCAGCTCTACCTCAACTTTGACGAGCAGGAGCAGGCCCGGCTGCTGACGATCAACAACGCCGACGTGACGATCGTCCACGAGTTCAACCAGGAGCAGTACCTGATCAACCTCATCGACACGCCGGGCCACGTGGACTTCGGCGGAGACGTCACGCGGGCGATGCGGGCCGTCGACGGGGCCATCGTCGTCGTCTGCGCCGTCGAGGGGGTCATGGCCCAGACCGAGACGGTCCTTCGGCAGGCCCTCCGGGAGAAGGTCAAGCCGGTCCTCTTCATCAACAAGGTCGACCGGGCGATCAAGGAGCTCCAGCTCACCGCCGACGCGCTCCAGAAGCGGTTCACCACCATCATCTCCGAGGTCAACGAGCTGATCCGGCGCATGGCGCCGGACGAGTTCGTCGACGAGTGGAGCGTGGATCCCCGGGACGGTTCGGTGGCGTTCGGCTCCGGCTATGACAACTGGGCGATCAGCGTACCGTACATGCTCAAAACCGGCGTCAAGTTCCCGGACATCATCGAGTACGTTTCGACCGGGCGGACCAAGGAGATCGCCCAACGGGCGAAGATCAACGACGTCGTCTTCGATATGGTCGTCCGTCATCTGCCGAGCCCCCACGTCGCCCAGAAGTACCGGATCCCGAACATCTGGCGCGGCGATGTGACCTCGCCCATCGGCCAGGCGATGCTCACCACCGACGCCGACGGCCCCACCTCCTTCATGGTCACCGACATCACGATGGATCCCAGCGCCGGCGAGATCGCCACCGGGCGGCTCTTCTCGGGCCGGATCGCGAAGGGGATGGAGCTCTCCGTCGCCGGTTCGAAGGTCAAGAACCGGGTCCAGCATGTCTCGCTCTTCATGGGCCCCGAACGGCTCATGGTCGACGAGGTGACTGCCGGCAACATCGCCGCCGTCATCGGGCTCAGCGACGCCTACGCGGGAACGACGATGGGCACGACCGCCGACATGACGCCCTTCGAGGAGATCCGGCACGTGTCGGAACCGGTCGTGACCGTCGCGATCGAGCCGAAGCATATGGGCGATCTGCCGAAGCTCATCGAGACGATGCGCAAGATCGCCAAAGAGGACGCCAGCCTGAAGGTCGAGATCAACCCCGAAACCGGGGAGCACCTCCTCTCCGGCATGGGCGAACTCCACCTCGAGATCACCCAATACCGGATCCAGAACGACTACAAGGTCGAGATCCAGGGGTCGAAGCCGATCGTCGTCTACCGGGAATCGGTCAAGGGACCGGGCGGCCCCTTCGAAGGCAAGTCGCCGAACAAGCACAACAAGTTCTACTTCGAGGTGGAACCTCTCCCCGAGCCGGTCATTCAGGCGATCAAGGACGGCGAGATCCCGCAGGGCAAGTCGTTCAAGGACCTCAAGAGCCTGGTCACCAAGTTCGAGAGCCTCGGCATCGAGCGGGACGAGGGCCGCGGACTGGTCGCGGTCGAGGGGACCAACATCCTCTTCGACGTCACGAAGGGGATCCAGTACCTCAACGAGACGATGGAACTCGTCATCGACGCCTTCAAGGAGGCGATGAACCGGGGTCCGCTCGCCAACGAGAAGGTCTACGGGGTCAAGGTCCGCCTGGTCGATGCGAAGCTCCACGAGGACTCCATCCACCGCGGACCGGCCCAGACGATTCCGGCCGCCCGGTCGGGCGTCTATGGGGCGATGGTTCTCGCGGGACGGATTCTGCTCGAGCCGTTCCAGAAGGTCACGGTCAACGTGCCGCAGGACGTCCTCTCGGGGGCGACCCGGGAACTCCAGCGGCGGCGGGGGGAGATCCTCGACATGACCAATGTCGGCGATCTGCAGACCGTGGTGGCCAAGCTCCCGGTCGCGGAGATGTTCGGGTTCGCTTCGGACATCCGAAGCGCCACGGCCGGGAAGGTCCTCTGGTCCACCGAGTCGATGGGCTTCGAGCCGGTCCCGACCGAGATGCAGGGCGGCGTGGTCGCCCAGGTCCGCCAGCGTCGGGGCCTCAAGCCCGAGCCGTACGACGCCGCCTACTACTCCGGGTAGGCGGCTTCCCGGCGGGGCCGGCCGATTCACGCCGAAGGGGCCCGGCGACCCGGTCGGGGCCGGCGCCCGACGATCCGGCGGCGGCCGGCCAGGTCGTCCAGGGTCCGCTGGGCCGGACCGCCCTTCGGGCCTTCGACCGATCGGGCCCGCAACGGCCAGGCCCCTTCCCGTTCCAGCAGCCAGCGTTTGCGCCACCGGCCGAGCCCGTAGCCGGTGACCGAGCCGTCCTGGCCGATCACCCGGTGGCAGGGGATGACGATCGGGAGCGGGTTGCGGTGCATTGAACCGCCGACCGCCCGGGCCGAACCCGGGAAGCCGGCCCGGCGGGCGAGCTCCCCGTAGGTGATTGTCGAGCCGATCGGCACCTCTTCGAGGCGGGCCCAGACCGCCTGATCGAAGCCCGACACCGAGACCGGCTTCGGCGTCAGGTCGAAGCGATCCCGCTCGGAGCGGAAGTACTCGGCCAGCTGACGGGGCGGGCTCCCCGAGGGAAACGGCGGCCGCCGTCGGACCGCCTCGACCGGGGTCCCGGTCTGGGGGGCCCCACGTTCGACCAAGTCGACCACGAAGACCGCCCGCCCTCGGTAGACGATCCGGAACGCTCCAATCGGAGTGGGCACGTCGGCCACCTCGAGCCGGTCGTCGGGCACGATTCCCGGACCCCTCGGGCGCTTATCTCGGTTTCAACCGAGGCTCTCGACGCCGGTGTCGGTGATCCGGAACTCGGCGGCCCCTTCCGGGCGGGAGCGGTGCTTCATCAGGACCGCGCGCCGGTACGGGCCGTCGCCCCGGTCGAGCCGCAGGATCGTCTTCGCCGCGTGCTGGAGGAAGCTTCCGCCGAGCGGTTCGAGGGTGCCGTCGCGGGGGTTCCGCCAGACCTGGTTCGTGACCAGGACGGGGATGCCCTTCTGGAGCGCGACCGAGACCAGGTCGGCCACCTCGACGGCGAGCGACTGGCGGGCAGCCTCCTCGGTGTCGCCCGAGAGGGCCAGACGGTAGAAGTAGGTCACCGAATCGACGACCACGAGCCCGACCTTCCGGCGGTCGTCCCGGGCCAGGACCCCGGCGGCCCGGACCGCCCGGGTGTGCTCGTCGAGGCTCCGGGGGGTCGACAACAGCAGGTGCTCGAGGACATGGGACCACCGGTCGCCCGAAACCTGGGCGAGCCGGTTCGGGCTCACCCCCTCGGCGTCCACGTAGATGACCCAGGCATCGTCCCGGGTCGCCTGGACGGTGGCCTGGAGGCAGAGGATGGTCTTCCCGCTTCCCCCCTCGCCGTAGAGCTCGGTGACGCAGTCGGTCTCCAGCCCGCCCCCCAGGAGCCGGTCCAGGCTCGCGACTCCCCACGGCAGCACGGGCAGGGCCATGGGTCGCGAACCGGCCGTCGGGGTTTAACGGCTCGCCCGGGGGTGGGCGGTGCCGTCCGGCCAAAGTCGTCTCACCGGGCCTTCAGGACCTTCTTCACGTTGGGGTGCTCTTTGGTGAAGATCTTCCCGCCGCAGTTGTCGCAGCGGACCCCGAAGAGATTGGAGTCGGAGGGGAGCGCTTCCCCGCAACGGATGCACCGGAACATGGCGTGGAATGGCTCCGCGGACCCCTTAAGCCTTGCCGCTGGCCTTCGCCGAAGTCACGTCCTCGGTGCGGGCGATCGGGGGCGCCGGGGTGAACAGGTAGGCGCCCGAGGCGAACCGGGTCTGGCAGCGCCGGCACTCGAACACCCCGCTCGAGACCCTTCGAACGGTCACGGTGGCGCATCGAGGGCAGGCCGAGTCGAGCGACCGCATCCGGTCGAGTTCGCCGACGCGCCGGCGGATCCGGAGCCCGTAGCGGGCACCCATCCATCCGGTCGATCCGACCTTCTTGGTCCGCTGACTCACGGTCTCTCCCCCCGGGCGAGCGCGCGCATCCGGTCGCCGTGCTTGAAGGCACGCTCGACGACCTCTTTAATGTCTTCGGGAGAGAACGCCCCGACCAGGCCCTTCTGCATCGCGACGATCCGGCCGGTCTCGTCGGTGGCGACGGTGATCCGGCCCTGAGCGGCCTTCTCCTCATCGAACGTGGGGTCGACCAGGAGGGCGTCGCCCAGCCGCACGAAGGTGCACTCGATCGGGAAATGGACCACGTCGAGGGGAAGGTCGGTCTCGGCCACGCCGAAGCGCTTCCTCGGCAGGGTCGCGTGCGCGAGGGCGGCGACCGCGGCGAGGAGCGCGGCGTCGATCAGGTTGCCCGAGTGGTCGAGCACATGGACGTCCACGTAGCAGACCCAGCTCTTTTCGCCGGGGGTGACGCACAGTTGGGTGAGGTCGATCGTCTCGGCGGCCCGGATCGCCCGGTCGACGACCCGGGAGGTCTCGATCGCGGTGGTCGTCGGGGGGCCCGGCTCGAAGGCCGGGGAGGAGAGAGGGATCAGCTCGGCGTTGGTCGTGAGGACCCCCGCGTTCGGGGTGTCCGGGAACGGCTTGCCAAGCTCGAGCTTGACCCCGCAGAGCACCTTCGTGTCGCCCAGGTGGACGAAGGCCGACCCGTCGGCGTTGGCGGCAAACCCGGGCTCGATCCGGATCGGTCGGTACTCGTCGATCCCGCGACCGTCGAGCCGCTTGCCCTTCGACGCCAGGTCGAGGAGGTGGGTCGTCAGGATCTCGGCCGAGACTTCGCCGCTCATGCGTCGGCCCCCGCGTCGGTCGTCGTGTAGCGCGCCCGCAGCGCTTCCTTCATCTTTTCGTGGACCTCCCGGCACCCCTTGACGCCGAGATCCAGCGCCTTCGAGAGTTCTTCGCGCGTCATGTGGCCTTCCATCTGAAGGAGCACCAACCGGCCGGACTGGGGGACCATCGCCATGGGGAGGTCCGCCTCACCGAAGTTGTCCTCCTCCTTCTTGAGGTCGAGGACGACCTCACCCGCGACCTTGCCGACCGCGACCGCCGGGAGGAGGTCGACCATCGGGATCCCGGCGTCCGCGAGCGCCACCGAGGCCGCCACGAGCCCGGCGCACCGGGTCCCGGCGTTCGCCTGGAGCACCTCGATGTAGACGTCAATGCTGGTCCGGGGGAACTCCTCGGCGAAGACCACCGAGTCGAACGCCTCGGCAATGACCTTGGAGATCTCCTGGGATCGCCGGTCGAGCCCGGGTCGCTTGCGCTCGTCGACCGAGAAGGCCGCCATGTTGTAGCGGCACTGGACGATCGCCCGGTGGTTCTCCTGAAGGTGGCGCGGGTGGACCTCCCGGGGGCCGTAGACCGCGGCCATGACCTTGTTGGCCCCCCACTCGACGAACGCGGAACCGTCCGCCTGCCGCAGCGGACCGGCGACGATGTGGATGGGTCTCAGTTCATCCCACCGGCGTCCGTCGATCCGGCGTCCGTCCGGCGTCATCAGGACCGGGACCTCTTTTGCTCCGACACTTCCCATGGTTGCTTCTCCGTGGACTGGAATGAGGAATGACCTACGGATCTTCCGGGCCCGACCGGTCCGGCTCCGGCCCTTCCCGCTCGGGGGCCGCGTCGACCAGCGAGCGCGGGGTCGAGCGCATCAGCACGTCGGCCGACGAGGCGGTCGCGGCCAAGTAGCTTTCGACCCGCTCGGTCAGGCCGGGGCGGTGGCCTTCGTCGTCGATCAGCCGGAGCGACTCGGCGACCCTTTGGATCGCCTCGGGCGGGCCGTCGATCCAGATCCGGCCGTTGCGGCCGACCGCCACCCGGGCGCCGGTCAGGCGGGTGATCGTCTGGATCATCGAAGCGCCGCGACCGATGACCCGGGGGATCTTGGCCGGGCTCACCGTGATGATCGTTCCGCCCTCCAGCTTGCCCAGATCGTCGCCGAGCATCGTGACTCCGATGCGGCCGGTCGGGTCGAGGCTTTCGACCCGGACCAGGACGGCATCGCCGACATGCAGGTACTTCTGGGTCTCGCCGATCTCGATCGACCAGGGGGTTCCGGTCATGTGGAGGGGCGCCCAGCGGGGGGCCCCGATGTTGAGCAGCCAGAAGGTGCCCTGAACATCGACGACCGTGCCGATGACCTCGTCGCCCTCCTTCGGGATGTACCGCCCGTTGAGCGGCACCACCTGGGCGAGGGGGGGCCGGGGCTGGTAGAGGCCGAGGACGCTCGCGAACACCCGATCGCCGACCCGGTAGGTGCCGCGGCCCGGCTTCCAACCGTGGCCGGCGACCTGATCCCCCGGGAGGACTAGGACCCTCTCCCCGGAGTCCGGGGAAGATTCGTCGTGGCGGTCGCCCCGACGATGGGGTCGATGACTTCTGCCCATTGTTCCTTCTGCACCGGGGGTTCGGACAAGGGCACGCTATTTAACCAAAGCGGTCTCGGCCGTTCCCTTCGTGCGGGCATTGAGCCGGGCATAGAGGTCGCTCTGGACGCCGGCGGGGATCTCCAGGATCCCGCTCCAGGAGCCGTCGGAGAGCCAAATCTCCTCGAGCAGCTTGCCCTGCGCCTTGAGATCGCCGATCGTCCGCGGGTAGTCCTGGGCCCGAAGGTGGATCTTGACCCGGACGGTATCGAACCGGATCGGGAGGATCGGACGGAGCTTCGCCAGGACCTCCTGGACCTGCTGGTCGACCGGTTTGAAGGGGTCGACGTGGAACTTGGCCTCGGCCATCGCCGCCTCGATCCGGGCCGGCGGATGCGGCGCTCCCGTCTGCGGGTTCATCGCATTTCGGGCGATGGTGGTCACGATCTGGCGCAGCTTGACCGCCTGCAGCTGGTGCCGCTGCTCGGTCGTGACCTGGACATCCCCCTTCTGGATGATCTGCGTGGCGATTTCGGCCAGGTCCAGGGTATGGAAGGTCCGCTGGAGGTGCTCGTCGGAGACCTTGTCCCCCTTCCGGGCATCCTTAAAGATCTGTTCGAGGGCGAGCTTGTCGGAAAGGTCGACCTTCTGGCCGTCCTTGATCGCCTGGACCGCGGCCGGGTCGACGAGCACCTCGAATCGGGAGCCCCCGGTCTCCCACCGGGCGATCACCGCCTCGTCGACATTGACCATCGGAGACCTCCGAAGTCGGTCCCCCCCTAAGAGCGGGCGGTCCGGCCCGAAGTCCCGGGGGACGGAAGCCGGGTGACGTACTTCTGGGTCTCCTCGAGCGCCAGCCGGCGGAGTCCGCCCGCCCCCCGGTCGATCGTGCAAACTTCGACCTGGGCGAGCATGGCGGGATCCTCCAGGCCGGCCCGCAGGCCCTCCAGCGCGAGGAGGATGCCGGCGTCCCGGTCCAGGCCGTCTTTGTACTTCTGCTCCAACAGTTCCATCACCGGCCCCTTGTTGCCGCCGGTCGAGGTCGCCTTGAAGCTGTTGAGCGAGCCCGAGGGCTCGGTCTCGAAGAGATGGACTCCCGAATCGTCATAGCCGCCGACCAGCAGCGCGGTCCCGAAGGGTCGGACGCCCCCATACTGCGTGTACTGCTGCTTGTAGTCGCAGATCTTGCGAACAAGAAGCTCGATGGCGATCGGTTCGGCATAGGTGACCCGGTTGAGCTGGGCCTGGAGCCGGGCGAAATCGACCAAGACCCGGGCGTCGGCCACCAGGCCGGCCGTCGCGCAGCCCACATGCTCGTCGATCGCGTGGATCTTCTCGAGGCTGGCCGGCTCGGCCAGCTTGGCGTTCGGGATCCTGCGGTCGGCGACGAGAACCACCCCGTCCTCGTAGACGACCCCCGCCGTGGTCGCCCCGCGGCGCACGGCCTCCCGAGCATATTCGACTTGGAAGAGCCGTCCGTCGGGCGAAAAGACCGTGATCGCCCGGTCGTAGGCCATCTGGCCGGGTTGCATCTCCATGGGAATCCCTCGGGCAGGTCACCGATGCTCCCCTTATAAGGCAAGCGCGCGCCGGAGGGCGCGGCGCGAGCAGATTACCTCCGGGTCACGGGGGCGGGTGCGACCCCTAACCGTTTTGCCCGATCTGCGGAGTCCCGGCCCGATGGCCGAGGATCGTGGCGGAGGCCCACGCGGGCACCGGTTGAAGGGCGCCCCTTCGGCGTACCTCGCTTCGGCGGCCGAACAGCCCATCGATTGGCATCCCTGGGGCTCCGAACCGTTCGAGCGGGCCCGGCGCCTCCGCCGGCCGATCCTGCTGGACATCGGCGCGGCGTGGTGCCACTGGTGCCACGTCATGGACGAGGAGACCTACTCGGACCCGGAGGTGGCCGAGATCCTCGATCGGGAGTTTGTCGCCATCAAGGTCGACCGGGACGAGCGGCCCGAGGTCGACCGTCGCTACCAGCAGGAGGTCGGCGCCCTCTCCGGGGAGGGCGGGTGGCCGCTGACGGCGTTCCTGGACCCGGACGGCGCGGCCTTCTTCGGCGGCACCTACTTCCCGCCGACCGACGGTCACGGCCGCCCGGGCTTTCGTCGGGTCCTGCGGGAGATGGCCCGGGTCTACCGCGAGGAAGCGGACCGGGTCCGGCAGACGACCCTCCAGGTCCGGGACGCGCTCTCGCGGATCGAGCTGTCTCCGTCCGCCGGGACCGGGTCGATCCCGCCGGCCCCGTACGTCGCCCAGGTCGAGGCCGAGATTCTCCAGCGGATCGATCCGGTGCACGGAGGGTTCGGCCTCGCACCGAAGTTCCCTCACCCGGCAGCGCACCGGCTGCTCCTGCTCCAGGCGCAGGTCATGGGGGCACCGGATCGGGCCGAACCGGTGCTCCACACCCTTCGGCAGATGGCCGACGGCGGCATCTACGACCACCTGGGCGGGGGATTCCACCGGTACTCGGTGGACGAGGCCTGGCATATCCCTCACTTTGAGAAGATGGCGATCGACAACGCGGCCCTGTTGGACCTCTACCTCGAGGCCGCCCGGTATGCCCCCTCGGCCGCCTGGGCGACGACCATCGACGGGATCCTCGACTGGACCCGGACGACGCTGCTCGACCCGGCCGGGGGATTCGCCTCGAGCCAGGACGCCGACGCGGCGCCCGGGGACGACGGCACCTACTTCACGTGGAGTCGGACCGAGATTCAGGCCGTCCTTCCGGCCGCCGAAGCCCGGTTCGCGGTCCGGCTCTTCGGCGTCGGGGCGGACGGTCGGATGCCGCACGACCCGCAGCGCAACGTGCTCTACCGGGCGCTCTCTCCGTCGGAGGCCGCCGCCGGAGTGCTGCCTCCCGACCGCGACCCGGACCGGACGGCGCTCGAAGTGGTTGCCGCGCTGAGAGCGGCTCGGGACCGTCGGACCGCCCCGAAGGTCGATCCCGCGCTGTACGGCCACCTCAACGGGCGGTACATCGGCGCGTGGGTCCGGGCCGGAATCCAGCGCGGCGACCCCTCGCTCCTCCCGGTCGCGGTCCGCGCGGCCGACCGCTGGCTGAGCCTCGGGGTCGACCCCGACCGGGGCGTGGCCCACCGGATCGATGCGCACGGCGGGCACGGCTTCGGCCACCTGGAGGACAACGCGCAGTTCGCGCTCGGGCTCATCGATCTGGCGCTCTGGACCGGGGCGCGTCGATATGCGGAGGCGGTGGGGCCGATCCTGGAGAGGATCGTCCGGGAGTTCCCCGACGACGACGGGCGGCTGAGGGATATCGCCCCCCGGCTGTACGACGGAGGCGCGGTGGGCGGGGAGCTCCGGCCCACCTACCCCGTGGAGGACCAGCCGCACCTCGCCGCCGGCCCCGCGGCCGTCCGGGCCCTGAATCGATGGGCGCGGGCGCTCGAGTCGCCGGAGTTCGATCGCGCGGCCCGGCGCCTGTGGGCACCGATGGCGGCCCGGACCGCCCCCGGCGGCCTCTTCTCGGCCGGCGTGGCCCTCGCCGGGGCGGAGCTCGATCGGCCGGGAACGACCGTGATCGTCGAGGGGGAGGGGGCTCCGGCCGATGCGCTGGTGACGGCGGCGTGGAGCTCCCCGCGGACGAACCTGGTCGTCTTCCGCGGGGACCCACCGCCGCCGTTCCGACTCCCGACGGCCGCCCGGACGCTCTCGGGCGGCTCGAC
Organism: Thermoplasmata archaeon; assembly: GCA_027365105.1. GTDB lineage: Archaea > Thermoplasmatota > Thermoplasmata > Lutacidiplasmatales > UBA184 > Lutacidiplasma. The sequence continues at coordinate 141,495 of DAHXNZ010000001.1, read as the reverse complement.
GGCCCGTGCCCTGGTCTGCGTCGGAGTCTCCTGCCGGGCCCCCATTACGGCGCCGGGGGAACTAGCCCGGATCCTGGCGTCTCCTTCGGGATGAGGCCGACCAGGATCCCGAGGTCGGTGCCGTCGAGCAGGAAGCCCCTCGCGGGGGCCGAGCTCAGGAAGCGTCGGACCAGAAAGGACCGCCCGCGCCGGGGCCTCTCGCGGTTCAGGGATTCGACGCCGGCGATCGGATTGAAGGCCGGCAACACGATGACCTCCTGACGCCCGGCCGCCGCCCGTGGCGACCCGTGTCGGACCGGGGGGGCACCGCCGTCCGAGCGGATCCAGCACCGGCGCTTACCGGTCGGATCGTCGGCCGTCGGAGCGAGACGGACGCCCGGATGCAGGTGGCCCACGACGACCCGGGGCGCGCTCGCGATCGGGTCCGACGGCCATCGGTGGCCGTGGAAGATCCCGACCCCCCGGTGCAGGACGCCCGAGGGCGGGTGGAGGGTCACCTCGGGCGGAAGGCAGCGTCCGAGGCCGACATCGTGGTTGCCGGGTACGATCTCGACGCGCAGCCCCTCTCCGAGCAGCGTCGCGAAGAACCGGCGGATCCCGGGCCGGAGCGACGCCGGAGTCCCGACGATCGGGTGCTTCACATCCCCGGCGATGAGGAGGGTTCCGGCCCCGGCCGCCCGGGCGGCGGCCCGGATCCGGTCGGCAAGGTCGTCGATCGACGCCGGAGGCGGGCCTTCCGGGCGGTCGCGTGTGGCGCCATAGCCGAGATGAACGTCGGCGATCACGAGGGAGGTGGCCGATCGGCCCGGGGCGTCGGCCACGACCAGCGCCGGAACGCCGGGCAGCGGGGCAATCGTGGGGCGCTCCATCGGGCTTCGGCCGGACCAGGGGGCCCAGGGATATCCGTTTACCCCGCCGCCGGAGCGCCGCCGGGACCGGCATCCGTCCTCAAATACGACCGACGGCATCGTTTGAGGGAGGCCATGACGACCGTAGGTCACCGGGACCGGACCATCGAGCGGATCCAGGCGACCCTGCAACGGACCGGGTTCCACGTCACCGGCACGCACAACATCCGCCCCTCCAGCTTCGACCTGGCGGCCCGTCGGGACTCGCTCCTGCTCCTCGTCAAGGTCCTGAAGAACATCGACGCGCTCGGGCCGAGCGAGGCCGAGCGGCTGCGGGAGCTCGCCCGGCTCATCCCGGCGGTCGGACTGGTGGTGGGCGCCACCTCGGGCACCAGCCCCTTGGAGGCCGGGGTCGTCTACATGCGCTACGGGGTCCCGATCCTGACCGAGGAGACGCTCCAGGAGTACGTCGAGGACGGAGTTCCGCCCTTCCTCTTCTCGAGCCCGGGCGGCATCTTCGCGCGAATCAACGGGCCCCGGCTCCGGGAGGTCCGGGAGGAACGACGACTCTCCCTCGGGGCGCTCGCGTCGGCGGCCGGCGTCTCCCGGCGGACGATCCAGCTCTACGAGGAGGGGGCCGGCGCGGAGATCACCGTGGTCGAGCGGATCGAGACCTATCTCGGCGAGCCGGTCGCCGAACCGATCGACCTGTTCGCCCGGCGGAGCGACGAGCCGAACCCGCCGCCCGGGGGCGAGCCTCCCGAAGAGGCCGGGGCGGGGCCCGAACCGACCGGGGACTCGCTCCGGGATGGGGTCGTCCGGCGCCTCGGCGACATCGGGCTCACCGTGACCGTAACGATGCGGGCCCCGTTTGATGCCTTCAGCCGGACCCCCGAGGCCCGGCCGGAGATCCTGCTCACCAGTGTCGGGAGCCTCCGGGCCGCCCACCACCGGGCCCCGATCCTCCACGGGCTCGTTCGGGTGATCGAGGGCCACGGCATGTTCGTGGTCCGGGAGGAGAGCCGGACTTCGTCGATCGACGGCCTCCCGATCCTCACCATCCGGGAGCTCCGACGCTCCCGGGACCACGACGAGCTCCTCGAAGTCCTCTCGGAACGCGAAGCACCGTGATCGACGCACCGATCCCGGGCACGCCCTGGACACTGATCGGTGCGGTCCGGGGACTCGTCGAGGACGCCCGTCGGGTCGTCCGGCAGCTCCACGACCGGTCGGTCGGCTGGGTCGGGTTCGGGCTGGCTCCGGAGGAGCTCGATGGGCTCGACCGCTACTTCGTCCGGTCCGGGGCCGAGCCGGTGGTACCGCTCACCATCATCGAGCGGAGCGAAGTGAAGGGCCTGACCCGGTTCGGCGAGGTACGGATCCCGAACCCGACCTTCGTCGAGAGCCTCGCCTGGTGCCGGTCGACCGGGGTCACGGTCGTCGCCCTCGACCCCTCCGAGGACCGGACCGCGACGCTCTTCACCGAATCGATCGGCTACCTCGAACTGGTCCGCCGGACGGTCCGGGAGCGTTCGCTCTCGCGCCGCCCCCCGGCGCCGAGCACGGCCGACGCGTATGCCCTCGAATGGGAGGCCCGGGTCACCGCGGGCCAGGGCTCCCGGCGCTACCACGAGGCCCGGGACCGCCACCTCATCGATTCGCTCCGCCGCGCGGCCCCCGCCGACCGAACCGCGGCGGTGATCGTCGATCGGGAGCGGTTCGAACGGATTCGCGACCTCTGGGCCGCCGGGCCCGCGTAGGCAGCCCTACGCGCGCAGGATCTCCTCAAGGCGCCGGCGGGTCTGGCGGCGGAACTCCTCCAGCGAGCCCTCGTTGACCAGCATGCCGTCGGCCAGGGCAAAGGCGTTGCCGATGCCCCATTTGAGCTCGCGTCGGTCCCGGTCGTAGAACTCCTGCAGGTCGTCGTCACTGCGGGCCCGTCGGGACAGCCGCTCGTACCGGGTCTCCGGGGGGGCAAAGATGCCGAGGACGTAGAGGTCGCCGAAGTGGTGGCGGAAGACCGTCACCTCGCTGTCGGATCGGCACCCGTCGATCAGCATCCGGGTCTCGGTGAGCTTCGGCAACGCTCGTTGGGCCCAGATCGCCGGTCCGTGCTTCTCCCGCTCCTCGGCGGCGATCCGACCGATGTTCGCGTTGGTGAGCGGAAGGCCGCGCCGCTGGGTCTCGTCCCTCACGAGATCGCCCATCTTGAGGGTCGCGAGGCCGGTCTCCTGGGCCAGCTGGACGAGTTCGTCCTTTCCGGAGCCCGGCATCCCGACCGTGACGATGAGCTTCATGGAGGGGCGCCGGCCGGTCCCGAAGTCGTCGTCGAACCGGCGGCCTCGCTCTCCATGACCTGCTGCAGCCGGTCCGCCCGGCGGATGAACGCTTCGGCTTCCTGGGTCTCGAGCGTCGCCTCCTCCTGGAACCGGTCGACCTTCACCTTGAGTTCGGCGGTCTTCTGGGTCCGGACCGTCGCCCGGAGCTCGATATGGCCGGCCGAGCTCTCGAGGTTCGCGATCCGCTGCTGCAGCTTGCGGATCCGGAACTGCAGGTTGGTCGCGTCCGAGTGGACGTTCGGGTTGTTCTGCAGGGCGCCCTGGAGGTCCTTTTCCAGCTGCTGGATCTCCTGCTCGACCTCGGGGATCTGGGCCCGCTTCGCCTGGGCCTTCTCCCGGAGGACGGTCGCTTGGTGGCGGATCCGCTCGATCTTGGTCGTCAGCCGGGCGGCCCGCTCATGGGCCCGGGTCGCGGCCTGCTGGTGCCGGGCCGCGATCTCGCGGAGCTTCGTCACATCGGCGTACCCCTCCCCGCGCCAGCGGCTCTGGCGGAAATGGAGGGGAGAAGGCGGGGGCGCGCCCGGAGGGGTTCCGTCACCAGTCGACATACGCCGGGCGTATCGGGTCCCGTCAATATAGCCGTTGTGTCGCAGGGGGAGGCGGGCCTACGGGGACGGGGGCCGGAGGCTGGCCCGGATCCGTTCCTCCAAGGGGCCGAGGGCGAGCCGCTCCTGGGCGCGGCTGTCGCGTGCGCGGAGGGTGACGGTGCCCTGAAGGGGTCCCTCGGCCAGCGTTTCGTGGTCGACGGTGATGCACCACGGCGCGCCGATCTCGTCCATGCGGGCGTACCGCTTCCCGACCGATCCGGTCGCGTGGTACTCGACCGGGATCCCGGCCGCCCGGAGGGTCCGCCAGACGCGTCGGGCCGCTTCGCCGTGTTCCTTGCGCAGCAGCGGGAAGACCCCGCCGGCGATCGGCGCCAGGTACGGCGGCAGCCGCCAGACGGTCCGCTCCCCGTCGGTGGTCAGATCGAGGTCGGCCAGCGCCCAGAGGTTCCGGTCGACCCCGAAGGTGATCTCGAGGACGTGGGGGATCACCCGGCGGCCGTCAGGTCGGACGACCGAGAGGTCCTTCTTCGACCCCTCCCCGTGCCGGGTCAGGTCGTAGTCGCCGCGGTAGTGGACCGCCCCCATCTCCCGGAAGCCGCCGAGGCTCGGCAGATCGACCTCGACGTCGAACTGGATCCGGTTGTAGAACGCCCGCTCGGTCGCGGATTTCTCGTAGAGCCGGATCCGCTCGGCCGGATACCCGAGGACCTCCCGATAGAACCGGTACGACCGGGCGAGGTGGTAGGCATAGAATGCCGGCAGTTCCCCGGAGTCGACCAGCTCCACGGGGGTCCGGGCGACCGGTGTCACGTCGCCGGCCGCCCGCCGATCGGCCCGCACGATCGGGAGCGGTTCGGCGGCGACCGCTGCGAGCGGCACCTGGGCGTCGGCCGGGTCGAAGAAGATCTGCAGTTCGGCCTGGGTGAACGCCCGGCTCCGGAAGAGGACCTGCCGCGGCGCGATCTCGTTCCGATACGCCCGGCCGATCACCGCGATCCCGAGGGGAAGTGCGTGCCGCCCGACGTCCCACATGCGGGCGAAGGCGAGGTAGCTGCTCTGCGCCGTCTCGGGGCGCAGGTACGCCTTCTCGTCGCCGGTCGCCCCGAAGTCGACCGAGAACATCAGGTTGAACGGGCGGGGGACCGTCCAGTGCCGGGCGCCGCACCGGGGGCATCGGACGCCGGCCTCCTGGACCAGCCGGCCGATCTCTCCGGGCGGGAGCCCATCGACCCCTTCGGGTCGGGACGCCTCGAGGAGGGTGTCGGCCCGGTACGACGTGCGGCAGTCGGCGCAGGCGACCTCGGGATCGGTGAAGTTCTCGAGATGGCCCGACGCCCGGACGACCGGCTCCGGCAGCAGTTCGGCCGGTTCGATCAGGTAACAGTCGTCCGAGGAGCGGACCATCCACTCGGTCCAGGCCTCCTCGATCCTCCGCTTGATGGCCGCGCCGACCGGTCCGTAGTCGTAGAGGCCCTGGATCCCCCCGTAGATCTCGGCCGACGGCCAAAGGACCCCCCGGCGCCGCAGGGTCGCAAACAGCTCGTCGATCGACGTCATGGGTCCGGACCCCGGCGGCCTGGCCACCCCGGGCGGACGATAAACTGTTCGCTCGCCCGAGTCACCATCTGGTACTCGGGATCCTCCGGGGGCAGCCGGAGGATGAGCGGCGTCGCCGGCCCGTGGGCCGTGATCGCGGCCCGGTCGGGAAGGCCGAGGAACTCCCAGGGCGTCACGAGAAGCGACCGGGCGATGAACCCGGCCGAGACCGGCCGGTGCGCGAGCCGGCTCGCGACGTAGGCGAACTCCGCCTCCCGGAACAGGGTCGGTGGCCGGAGCATGCCGTTGTCGGTACCGAGCAGGACCGGAAGCCCGAGCCGTTCCATCTCGGCGAGCGGTGGCCGGCGACCGAAGAGGGCATTCGACCGGGGGCAGACCGCGGCGGTGGCCCCGGCCGACTGGACCTGGGCCAGGTCGTCCGGGGTGGCCCGGGTCAGGTGGACAATCAGGTCGGGGATTGGATCGAGGTAGTCTTCCGGCGACTCCCGGACCGCCTCGCTGGCGTGGAGCGCCCAGAGCTTCCCGGCCCGACGGCAGGCCCGCGCGAGCGATCGTCGGCGGTCCCGCCCCTCCTCCCGGGCCGAACTGATTCCAAGACCGTCGGCGACCGAGAGGAGGGCATCGAGCGCCGTCCGATCGACTTCGCCCGGGGGCATCCGGCCCAGGATCACCGGGCGCACTGAGATCCCCTGCGCGGCATCCCGAAGCTGCCGGGCCCCGTCCACCCCTTCCTCCCGGAAGTCGATGGCCGCGCCGATCCCCTGCCGTTCCATCCAGCGCAGGGCCGAGCGCATGGCGCCCCGTTTTGCTGCCGCGGAGGCCGACTGGAGCAGGCGGAACTTGAAGCCGTCCGGGGGCCGGACCAGGTCGGCGAGCGTCCCGGATGGGGGTTCGCGCACCGAAAGGAAGTCGGCCAGGTGGGTGTGGCCGTTCACCGGGGCCGGCGTCACGATGCCCCGGATCTTCCGTTCCCGCCCTCTCGAAGAGTCGCACCCGATCCGGCCCACCTCGACCACCCGCCCGTCGCGCACGCGCACGTAGCCGGCTCGAACCCCCGATCGGTCCAAGATCGCCCCCTCGACGATCATCCGGGCGGAGCACGGACTCCGGTTAGTTAAGGGGCCGGAGCCCGGCGGGCCCGGCACCCGCGGCCGAAATCGGGATATGGAGCCGCCCTCCTCCCCGAGCCGATGACAACCCCCGGACGGGAGCCCGAGCTCCGTGCGCCCGCGCGCGGACTTCTGGTGGCGGGCCACATCAACGTCGACCGGATCCTCACTCTGCCCGAGTTTCCTTCCCCCGACCGGACCGTCCCGATCCGGGCGTCCCGATCGGCCCTCGGCGGCCCGGCGGCCAACCTCGCCCAGGGGAGTGCCGGTTTCGGGATCCCGACCGGCCTGGTCGGCCGGGTCGGCGCCGATTTCCCCGAGGAGTTCGTCCGTCGTCTCGGCGAGGCCCACATCGACCTTCGCGGGGTCGAACGGGTCCCGGGCGTCGGCACCCCCACCTGCTACATCCTGGAGAACGGCGCGCGCGAGACCGAGGTCCTCATCGATCAGGGACCGATGGACTCCCCCCCGCGGGTCACCCCTCCGAGGGACCTGCTGGCCGAGTACCGCTGGCTCCACCTGACGACCGGGGATCCCCGCTGGCAGCTCGCGTGGAAGGAAGCGGCCCGGCGCGCGGGCCTCCGGGTGGCCGTGGATCCGGCCCAGGAGGTCCATTACCGGTGGACGGGCAAGCAGATCCGTCGGCTGCTCGACGGAGCCGAGATCCTCTTCGGGAACCGGTCGGAGATTGAACGGATCGTCACGCTCCTCGGGGCCGAGGGCGTCGACGACCTCCTGACCCGGGTGCCGCTGGTGATCCGGACCGAAGGGGCGCGGGGGGCGACGGCCTTTGCCCGCACCGGGCGGGTCTCCGTGCCCGCAGTCCGGGTCGCCCATCCCGCGACGACCGTCGGGGCCGGCGATGCGTTCCGGGCCGGTTTCTACTTCGGCTGGTGGGCGGGAGCTCCCTTGCGGGCCTGCCTGGTGGCCGGCCACCGGGCGGCGGCCCGCTGGGTCCGGGGCGGTCCGGCCCCCCGGCGGGGCCGACGATGAAGTTCCGCGCCTTTGGGACCCTGATCCCGCCCGAGGCGGCGCTCCGCCGCCTCCTCGCCGCGACCCGGCCGGTCGCCCGGACCGAGAGGGTCGGTCTCGAGGATGCCGCCGATCGGATCGCGGCGACCACGCTCCGGGCCGATCGGCCGATCCCGGGAACCGACCGGGCGAGCTGGGACGGCTTCGCGCTCCGCAGCTCGGACACCCGCCGGGCGTCGGCGGGCCGCCCGTGCCGGTTGGAGGTGAGGGGTGAGCGGTTCGCGGAAGGCGGAGGCCGGGGCCGACTGCGTCCCGGAGAGGCCTGGGCGGTGGCGACCGGGGCCGCGCTGCCTCCGGGCGCGGATGCGGTCGCAATCTTCGAGGAGGTCGACCGGCGCGGCGATGCGATCCTCCTGACCCGCCCGATTCCCGCCGGGGACCGCGTGGCCCGGGCCGGGGAGGATTTCGCCCGGGGCGACCGGCTCGTGAGGGTCGGGGAGCCTCTGACGCCCGCCCGCCTCGGGGCCCTCGCGATGTTCGGCCACGCGTCGGTGGCCGTCCGGGCCCGACCGATCGTCGCGATCGTCCCGAACGGGAACGAGCTCCGGCCCCCCGGAAGCCGTCTCGGCCCCGGACAGATCTTCGAATCGAACTCCGCCGCCCTCGCCGCCGTGGTCCGGGCCGCGGGAGGACAGCCGATCGTCCATCCCCCGGCCCCGGACGATCCTCGGCGGCTCGTCCGTTCCCTCCGCGCGGCCGCCCGGGCGAGCGATCTCCTCCTGGTCACCGGCGGCAGCTCGGTCGGCGAGCGCGACCTGCTCCCCAAGGTTTTTGCCTCCGAAGGCCACCGTCTCTTCCACGGGATTGCAGTGCGGCCGGGCAAGCCGACCCTGGCGGCCCGCGTGGACGGACGGCTGTGGTTGGGTCTCCCGGGCCACCCCACCTCCTGCCTGCTCAACATGTTCTGGCTCGGTCTCCCCGTCCTGCGGAAGGCCGCGGGACGACCCGGCCCCGGTTGGATCGAAGGATGGGCGCGGATGGGGGAGCGGACCGTGGCGTTGACCGAGGGGCTCTCGACCGTAGTTCCGCTGCGGGTCGGAGCCGATGGTCGAGTCTACTCGACCTTCCACAGTTCGTCGGCAATCTCGAGCCTCGCCGGGGCGGAGGCGTTCACCATGCTTCCTCCGGGGCGACGGTCGGTGGTGCGGGAGGAGCGTGTCCGGGTCCGGTACCTGCTCCCTCCCCTGGGCCACGGCCTCCCCGCCCCGAACGGTTAAGGCGCCACCGAATCTGATGGCATCGTGGTCGGGCGAGCGGTCCGGACCGCCATCCTGGCGATCGAGGGCACCAACTGTGACGAAGAGCTGGCCCGGGGCGTGCGGGCCGTCGGCGGCCGCCCCGAGGTGATCCATCTCAAGCGGTTCAGCCCGGACGCGGGCCGCCGGCGCCGTCGTCTCTCCGAATTCGACCTGCTCCTCTTCCCGGGAGGATTCTCGGCCGGGGATTATGTTCGGGCCGGGGCAATCTTCGCCGCCCGGGTCCGGGCGACGATCGGGGCCGACCTGGAGGCGTTCGTCCAAGACGGTCACCTGGTGGGCGGCATCTGCAACGGCTTCCAGACGCTCATCGAACTCGGTCTGTTGCCGGGACGTCCCGATGCGCGCCTCGGGCCTCCCGAGGCGGCGCTGATGCCGAACGACTCCGGCCACTTCGAGTGCCGACCGACCTTCTGCGCCTGGCCCGGCGGCGCATTCGGTCCCCTGCGGGAGGTCCCGCCGGGAACCTCGTATCTCTTTCCCAGCGCCCACGCCGAAGGCAAGCTCGTGCTCCCCGGCGCCCCGGGCGACCGGCTCCGGGAGCTCGAATCGGCCGGCCAGATCCTGTTCCGCTGGGCGGCCCCCGATGGGGGCGCCCCAGTCTACCCTTGGAATCCGAACGGGTCGGAGGGGGATGTCGCGGGCCTCACGAACCCCTCGGGCAACGTCTTCGGGCTCATGCCGCACCCTGAACGGGCCTTCGACCGCTGGCAGACCCCCGACTGGAGCCGGCGTTCGCCCGGCCCGGAGCGGGCCGACGGCGCCCGGTTCCTGGCCGCCGTCGTCGACTACGCGCGGCGTCGGCGATAGTGGGGTGTTTCTGACAGATATCCCATTCTCGCCCCGGTCGCCGGGTCGATGACGGGACCGAAGACCCTCCGGCGGAGCTTCTCGATCTTTCGGCCGATCTCCGGGGCGTCCTTGGTCCAGGTCCAGGGCTTGGCCACGCTGTTCGACGACTCGGTGAAGTCGAGGGTGGCGTGCTTGAGCTCGGGGACGCTCTTGAAGCTCCCTCGGGAAGGCGCGTGCTGTTCGAGATGACCCAACCCACCCTCGACCATGCTCGCCCACGAGGAACTCATGGGCGTGAAGTGAAAGTGGAATCGGGGGTGTCGGCGGAGCCATGCCTGCGTGCGGGCGGCCGGGTGGACGTCCCGGTTGTCCAAAACCCCATAAACATGGAGCCCCGGAGGCACCTTGCCATCCAGGGTGTTGAGGAGCGCGATGAACTCCTTCGGACGGTGCTTCGGGCAGAACTCGGTGATCACCCGACCGTCCCGGAGGGTGAGGCCGGCGAAGAGGTCTACGGTCCATGACGTCGGTCGTCGTGGGGCCGTCCTTCCGGCCAGTCCTTCCCCATCGGGAGGAGGGCCGGGGTGCGCTCCGGTGCTTGGGTCTCGGGCTTCGCGTCGACCCTGAAGATGACGCTCTGGTCCGGAGGGTTCTGGTAGACCCCCATCACGTCGATGAGCTTCTCCACGAACCTCGGGTCCTGGCTGAGCTTGAACGACCGGGCCTGATGGGGCCGTAGCCCGTAGCGTTTCCAGATGCGGTGCACGGTGACGTGGTCGAGCCCTGCCTCCCTGGCCATGACGCGGGTGGACCAGTGGGTGCGCCCTCGAGGCTTTGTCCGAAGGGTCTCGACGACGACGGCGTGGTCCGCTTCGAGCGTGATCTGGGGTTGCGACCCGGACGGGGCGCGTCCTTCTGGGTGCCGGGGATGCGCAGAAGGGAGACGCGGTTTCTCCAGAGGGCGACCGTGTGGGGATCGAGCCCCAGTTTCTCCGCGATCTGCTTGTTCTGCTCGCCTTCAGCAGCCGCCAGAACGATGCGAGCCCGCTCGACGAGCCGAGGGGGAAGAGCCCTTTCGCGTGACCACTCTACGAGCTGCTGGCGTTCCTCTGGGGTGAGCGAGCTAGCCTCGGCGACCCGCATGTCCCGGCAAGGGCATGTCCGAACCTCGGGTCACCGAACAAGGAACCACCCCACTAGGTCGGATTCGGCGGAGCGAACTCCCAGACCCAGAGCCGTTCCCCTTCGAGACGGCGTTCGGCGACCTGGCGGATCCGCCCCCCCGCGGAGGTGTAGCGATGTCGAACGTGGTCGAGCGCCGTGTCCGCCTGGAGCGAGGAGACCAGCAGGTAGGCCCGCCCGCCTCGGGCCAGATGGGCGTCGAGCCGTTCGACGATCCGGGCCGTGACCCGGCAGCCGTCCGGTCCCCCGTCCAGAGCGAGCCGATCCCCGGGGTCGGCGTCGGCCCCCTCCGGAGGGGTGGGCAGATACGGCGGATTCGCGACGATCCGGTCGAAGCGGCCGAGCCCTTGGGTCAGATCGGTACGGACCGCGACCAGCGGGAGCCGTTCCTCCCGGGCCCGGGCGGCCAGCCGTTGGAGCGCCGCCGGGTTCAGGTCGGTGGCGACCGTCCGGGCCCCGCGGCGGGCCGCCGTGAGCGCGAGGACGCCGTTGCCGGTACCGATGTCGAGGAACCAGCTCCCGGGGTCCACTTCAGCCCAGGGGCGCAGGAGCATCGTGTCCTCCCGAGGAGGATAGATCGCCGGGTCGTTCCGATCGGGGACCATTCGATTCCCGCCTAAGCGCGATGGCTTCTTATTCCAAGGGGGGGTATCGCCGATGTTTTAGGAGCATTCCGCACGTGCCTCGTCGGTTGTCGGCCCCAGTTAAGATCGGGATCGCCGGTTTGCCGGGGTCCGGCAAGACCCAGACGCTGATCCGGATCATCCAGCTGCTCGAGGAGGAGGGAATCGTGGTCGGCGGGATGGTCACCGAGCCGATCATCGAAAAGCGGCGCCCGGTCGGTTTCCGCATCGTCCACTGGGCGACCAAGGAACAGGGGGTCTTTGCCCACGAGAACCTCAAATCCCGCCACCGGAGCGGACGGTACGGGATCGCCATCGAGGTGCTCGAAGACCTCGGGGTCCGGGCCCTGGCCGATGCCCGGGCGTCGGCCGACGTGATCGTGATCGACGAGGTGGGCAAACTCGAGGTCGACAGCGAGATCTTCACCCAGGCGGTCGTGGCGACCCTCGAGACCCCGAAGACCACGTTGATGACTCTCCATAAGAAGTCCCGCAACCCTCTGCTCCAAGACATCCGGCGGAGGGATGAGTTACGTCTGCTCGAGGTGACCCCGGTCAACAAGAACCTCCTCCCGTTCAAGGTGGTGGGTCTCATCCAGGGGACCGCTCACTGACGGCCGCGGTGGATCTCGCCCGCGAAGGCGGGACCGAACTCTGGCTCCCGCCGACGGGCGCCGTCCGGGGCCCGGGCCGACGTGCTCCGGTCTTCTACAACCCTTCAATGGCCCTCGACCGGGACCTCGCGGTCGCCGTCATCGCCCGCGCCCGGGAACTCGGCCGACCGCTGCGGACCGGCTGGGAGATGCTGAGCGCGACCGGCGTCCGGGGCCTCCGGTGCGCGGTCGAGGCCGGCCGGTTCGAGGCGCTGACCCTCAACGATCAGGATCCCCAGGCCCTCCGGGTGCTCGAACAGAACATCGCTCGGTACCCGGACCGGGGGCTTCGGGTCGAGTCCCGGGACGCCCGGAGCCCTCGCCCCGGCCCGCGGGTCGACTGGGTCGACCTCGACCCGTACGGGACCCCGGTCCCGTACCTCCCGGCCGCGTTCGACTCGCTCGCACCGGGAGGTCTCCTCGGGGTCGCGGCGACCGACATGCCGGTCCTGGCGGGGGCCTCTCCGGGGGTTTGCGAACGCCGCTACGGGGGCCGGCCGGTGCGCGGCCGGCTGGGGCCGGAAGGTGGATTGCGGCTGCTCCTCGCCTACCTCGAACGGACGGCCGCCGCCCGGCAGCGGACGATCCGACCGCTCCTGGCCTACGTCGGGGATCATCATGTCCGGGCGTACGTCGCGGTCGAGCCCCGGACCGGGGCGGAGCCGGCGCCGCCGATCGCGCTCCTCGACCCGGAGCAGTGGGACGGTCCCCCGCTGGAGGGCCGCGGGCCGTTCGGCCCGCTCTGGGTCGGGCCGCTCGGAGACGCCGGATTCGTGGCCGGGCTCCGACCTCCGTCGACCGCCGCCGAGCCCCGTCGGATCGCGACGTTCCTGGACCGGTTCCGGGCGGAATCCCGCGCCGACGCACCGTTCTACTACGAGCCCAACGAGATCTGCGGCCGGGAGGGCCTTTCGATGCCCTGGTCCCCCGAGGCGTTCGTCGAGCGGCTGCGGGCGCTCGGCTTTCCGGCCGCCCGGACCCACGCGCGTCCCGAAGGGTTCCGCACCCCGGCCCCGCGTTCGGTGGTCTTCGCGCTCGCCCGGGACGCCGACCGGGCCGCTCAGTCCCAGAAGGATCGGGTGCGCGCGTAGTGCCGCTCGGCCTTGAGGACCTCCGTCAGGAACTCCTCGTCGTTGCGGTAGAGCCGCTCGAGAAGGCGACGGGCGGTTTCGGGCCCGACGCCCCGGGCGGCGAGGGCATAGAGCGCCCGCTCGCCGTAGTGGGCGACGAGCTCGGCCGAGGTGTACCCGGCCCGGACGGCGGCCTCGGGAACCGCGGGGACGGACGGGCGTCGACGCCGTCGGCCTCCGGGCGCCGGCGCCCGCCCCGCCCGCCATTTCGCCCGGGCGTAGCGGGCCAGGCGCTCGATCTCGTCGGGCCGCTTGGGGGAGAGGACGGCCGACAGCGATCCCCGGCAGAGCCGGCAGTGGCTCCCCCCCTCGGCACCATACCGGCCCGGGGTCGTCGTCCGCGTGAATCCGCATCGGAGACAGACGAGCGAGAGCGGTTCGGCCGCGAGCCGTTCGCGGACCGCCTTGAGGAGTGTCGGCGGCGGGACCTCCTGGACGGCCCGCCAGCGGAGTCGGGAGAGCACGCCGTCCGAGAGCGCGGAGGCGGGCGCGGGTCGCAGTTCGATCGCGCCCGACGCGACGTCCTCGAGCACCCGACGGGCGTGCGCCAGGTCGTGCCGGTCGTAGAGGGTCTTCTCGAGGGTCTCCTCTCCGACCGGGGTCGGCCGCGCCGACTCGAGCAGCGGCTCGAGCCGCCGGAGCTCCCGGGCGTCGAGGGACGGCGGGAGCATCCCGAGCTTACGCGCCACGGTGAGGAAGGTGAACCGGTAGTCGAGGCCGGTCGGCACCAGCCGCTCCACCCGGGGTTCGAGCTCCTCCGGGGGGATCCGGAACCCGTCGGCGAGGGCCGCACCGTCCAGGGCCTGAGGTAGTTCGAGCACGATCCAGGTCGGTTCGACGGCCAGGATCTCGACCAGCCCCCCGAGCCGGGCGGTCAGCGTACCGGCGAAAGCCAAGGCCAGGGTTTCGTTGGTCCGGGTCCCGAAGCAGGCACCGACGACCACGAGCCGGCCGGAGGCGGTCAGCGTGATCCGCCGGTCGGTGGGCAGGTCCCCGGTCGCTCCGGCCCCCTCCCGCCGGGCCCGCAGCCGTTCGATTCCCTCCGGAGTCATGGGATAGTCGGTGTAGGCTCCGTCGGCTCGTCGCGCGCCGATCTCTTGGGCGACGTCGAAGGGCACCGGGAGATCCTCCCCGGCCCAGCGGGGCTCCTGCCCCATCTCGGCCACGGTCTCGACCAGCAACTCGTCGTCCCGGTGCTCGACGACCTTCCAGGTCCTCCCGTGGAGCAGGAAGATCTGCTCGGGCTGGGCCAGGATCTGCGTCAGCACGAACCGCTCATCCAGGGTGCCGATCCACTGCCGGGTCGCGATGTCCCGGAGCCGATAGGTCCGCTCGTCCGGGATGAGGGAGAGCGTCGCGTAGAACCGCGAAAGCGTGGCGCGGCCCGGACGCAGGGTCGCCGGGTCGGCGCGAAGGAGCCCCAGATCCTCGAGGTACTGCAGGAGGGCCGCCCACTCCGGAGGGGCCAGCCCCGAGGCGGCCGGAACCCGGGAGAATCGGTCGATGAGTTCGGCCCGATCGACCGACGGTTCGGCGCGCAGCGCGCCCAGGATCTGCTGGGCGATCGCGAGGCGATTGCGCGGACGCCAGCCGATCGGCTCGATCTCGGCGGCGATCGCCCGGCGGGCCAGGACCGCCGCTTCCTCGAGGTCGTCGTCGTCCAGGGCCAGGACCGTCCCGTGGACCACCCGTCCGAGGCGGTGGCCGGACCGCCCGACCCGTTGGACCAGCCGGCCGACCTGATGGGGCGAGCCGAACTGGATCACATGGTCCACGAACCCGATGTCGATGCCCAGTTCGAGGGAGGAGGTGGCGACGAGGGCCCGGAGCTCCCCCGTCCGGAACCGCCGCTCCGCCTCTTCCCGGATCTCCCGGGAGAGCGAGCCGTGGTGGACCGCGATCGGAAGATCCGGCGCCAACCGCTGGAGCCGCGCGGCGAGCCCCTCCGCCGTCGGCCGGGTGTTCACGAAGAGGAGGGTCGTCCGGTGCTCCCGAATCTCCCGGACCACCTCCGCGAGCGCGCGGAGCATCGTCTCGTCGGACTTGAGCTCGGCCCGCATCGAGTCGGAGATGGGATCGAAGTGGGCCGGCGGAGTCCGGGCGGTCAGGACGAGCCGACGGGTCGAGGTGGCGGCCCGGACGACGCACCGACGCGGCGCCGGGGAGAGGAACCGGGCGACCTCCTCGGGGTTGCCGACCGTCGCGGAGAGGCCGACCCGGCGGATCCGACGGCCGACGAACGCGTCGAGACGCTCGAGGGTCAGGGCCAGTTGGGCCCCTCGGTCGGAGGGGACCAGTTCGTGAACCTCGTCGACGACCACGCTCCGGACCTCCCGAAGCGTGTCCCGGAGCCGTCGCCCGACGAGCAGGATCTGCAGCGTCTCCGGTGTGGTCAGGAGGAGGTCGGGAGGATGGTGGGACTGGCGGGTCCGCTGGGCGGCGGACGTGTCCCCATGACGCACCGCGACGGTCAGCCCGACATCGCCGCCCAGGGCCGTCAGGCGCTGCTCGAGGTCCCGGTTGAGCGCCCGCAGGGGGGTGACGTAGATGATCGAGATCGGGGGCGAAGGGTTCCGGAGACGGTCATCGAGCAGGGGCAGGAGCGCCGCCTCGGTCTTGCCGGTCCCGGTCGGCGAGAGGAGGAGCGCATCGGAGTCGCCCCGAAGCACCGGAGCGGCCAGCTCCTGGATCTCCGTCGTCGTCTCGATCCCGCGGCGGCGTGCCGCCTCCCGGAGCCGCGGATCGAGGGATTCAAGGAACCGTTCGCCGTCGGGCATGATCGTCGAGGCTTCGAAGGAGTCGGCCCCGGCCTATCAGATTGCGCCCGGGGGCCGAAACGGTCAAGGGGACCGCCCGGCTCGGTGACGCCGATGGCCTCCGCACCGTTGCCCGAGACGCCGGCAGCCTCGGCGTTCTCCCTCGGGTCGGTCCTGGACCGGATCCGGGCGGGGGGGCCGGCCGTCGTCGCGCTCTCGGGCGGAGTCGATTCGGCGGTGGTCGCGTCCCTGGCGTTTGAGGCGCTCGGCCGGGAGGCCCGGGCCCTGACGGTGATCGGACCCGCGGTCTCCGCCGCCGAAATCGACCGGGCGGTCACGACAGCCCGGGCGATCGGAGTCGCGCACGAACTGCTCCCGGCGAACCCCCTGGAGCTCGCCGAGTACCGCGCCAATCCCGCGAACCGGTGTTTCTTCTGCCGGACGGTGGAAGGGGCCGCCCTCCGGGCCCGGGGCGATCAGGTGGGCGCCCGTCAGTACCTGGACGGGATCCACACGGACGACCTGGGGGACGACCGACCGGGAATCCGCGCGATGGAGGCGGCCGGGTTCTGGCACCCTCTCCTCGTCGCCGGCCTCGGGAAGGCCGAGGTCCGGGAGCTGGCCCGTCAGCGCGGCCTGCCCCACTGGGACGCCCCGAGCGACGCCTGTCTCGCCTCCCGGATCACCCACGGCCAGGCGATCACGGCCGACCTCCTTGGCCGGGTTGCGGCGGCGGAGGCGAAGCTCCGGGCCCTCGGGTTCCGTCAGGTCCGCGTCCGGGTCCAGGGCGACTCGGCCCGAGTGGAGGTGGGCGCGGACGAGCTGGCGCGGTTCGGCTCCGCCCCTCTGGCCGGGCGGGTCGAAGCCGCCGTGAAGGCTCAAGGATTCCGCGCGGCCACGATCGACCCCCGGGGGTATCGGGGCGGGAGCGGCGCTCCCCGGAAATGAACGACGCACCCCCCCCGCCCCGACCTCGGGAGCTGCCGGGCCGGTTCCAACTCGAAACCGAGATGGTGCCGCAGGGCGACCAGCCCCGGGCGATTGAGGAGATCGTCGAGCGGATCGGCCGCGGGGAGAAGCTCGTGACGCTCCTGGGCGTCACGGGCAGCGGGAAGACCTTCACGATGGCCCACACCGTCCAGCGGGTGCAGCGGCCGACCTTGGTGATCAGCCCCAACAAGACCCTCGCGGCGCAGCTGGTGAGCGAATTCCGCTCGCTGTTTCCCCACAACGCGGTGGAGTACTTTGTGAGCTACTACGACTACTACCAGCCGGAAGCCTACGTCCCTCAGATCGACCTCTACATCGAGAAGGACGCGTCGGTCAACGAGGAGATCGACCGGCTCCGCCACCGGGCAACACAGGCGCTCCTCACCCGACGGGATGTGCTCATCGTCGCCTCCGTGAGCTGCATCTACGGGCTCGGTTCGCCCGAGGAGTACCGGGCCAACGTCATCGACCTGGAGGTCGGCGAGGCGATTGGCCGACGCGACCTCATGGAACGTCTGGTCAAGATGCGCTATACCCGCAACGACCTCGAACTCAAGCGGGGCCGGTTCCGGGTCCGGGGCGGGATGATCGATGTGATGGGCGCGGGGGAGGCGGTCCACCGGATCCGGCTCGAGGGGGACCAGATCGCCGGCCTCACCGAACTCGACCCGGTGACCCGCGAGGAGCGGCAGGAGCTCCACCGGCTCTCGATCTTCCCGGCGACCCATTTCCTGACCGTGGACGAGCAGCTGCGGACCATCCTGGCCGCGATCGAGCGGGAGAAGGAGGAACGGGTCGCCGAGCTCCGGGCCCACGAGAAAATCGTCGAGGCGCAGCGGCTCCAGGGGCGGACCGACTACGACCTCGAGATGATCCGGGAGACCGGCTACTGCAGCGGCATCGAGAACTATTCGCGGTACTTCTCCGGCCGCCCCGCCGGCGAGCCCCCCTACACCCTGCTCGATTTCTTCCCCCCCGACTTCCTGGTCTTCATCGACGAGTCGCACGTGACCATTCCCCAGCTGGGGGGGATGTTCAAAGGCGACCGGAGCCGGAAGGACAACCTCGTCGAGTTCGGCTGGAGGCTCCCGTCGTGCCGGGACAATCGCCCCCTCAAGTTCGATGAGTTCCTTGCCCGGATCCCGCAGGCGGTCTTCGTCTCGGCGACCCCCGGCCCCTTCGAGCGGAAAATGTCCCGCGGGATCGTGGAGCAGATCATTCGGCCGACCGGCCTCGTCGACCCCGCCGTCGAGGTGCGTCCGTTGGAGGGCCACATCGCCGATCTGCTCCGGGAGCTGCGCGCGTGCATCGCCCGCGGGGACCGTGCCCTGGTGACGACCCTCACCAAGGCCACCGCCGAGGAGCTCGCCCAGTACCTCCTCCAGCAGGGGCTCAAGGTCCGCTATCTCCACAGTGATATTGAGACCCTCCAGCGGATCGAGATCCTCCGGGACCTGCGGCTGGGCCGGTTCGACGTTCTGGTCGGGATCAACCTCCTCCGGGAGGGGCTCGATCTGCCCGAAGTCAGCTTCGTCGGGGTCCTCGATGCCGACAAGGAGGGCTACCTCCGCAGCGAGAGCTCGCTCATCCAGACCAGCGGTCGGGCCAGCCGGAACGTCCAGGGCAGGGTCGTGCTCTACGCCGACCGGGTGACCGGTTCGATGGCCCGGGCGATGGCCGAGATGACCCGGCGGCGCGAGGCCCAGCTGGAGTACAACCGGGCCCACGGGATCGTTCCGGAGTCGATCCGCAAGCAGGTCACCTCGATCCTCTCCGAGGAGGATCTTACGGAGACCCCGGAGGCGACCGCCCGCGGTTCCGGGCGCGCCTGGAAGGAGCGGATGCCGCTCGTCATCGCGAATCTCGAGGAGGAGATGCGGCTGGCGGCGGAACGGCTGGAGTTCGAGGAGGCGGCCCGGATCCGGGACCGTCTTCGAGCCCTCCAGAGGCCGACCGCCCCACCCAAGGCAGGCCGGGGCCCTAGGTGATTCCCGGCCCCGGTCCCCCGAGTCCGCTGTCCGCCGCGCGGTGAGCCGGACCGGCCCGAGGCCGTTCGGAGCCCCGGTCGAGGGCCCGCAGAATCTCGGGCCGGGCCCGGAACCGGCGGTCGCGGTCTTCGGGTGGGGTCGGGTCGATGGGCCCGGGAACGCTCCCGTGGATGGGGCCCGGCAACCGTTCGGGGCGGCCCGCCGCGGGTACCCCCGAACCTTGCCCCTTGGGGCCCAGAACCTGGTCGGAAGCGGCCCGCCGCGAGCGGCACGCCCGCCCCAGGGACGTCGAGTCGTCCGTCGGGCCCGAGCGGAGCGACGGGACGCGAGGTTCCTCGGGCTCCCAGGTCGTGCCGTCGCCCGTTGGCCCCTGGGCCAACTTAAGGGGTATCCGAGGCTGGCGGCTAATTAGGGGGGCTCCGTCTCCCTTCATCGGGAGACCCAGGGAGGCGCGGGAGATGGATCGAGCTCGGCGTCGGAAGGAGCCTCGGTCCCGCCGTTCGTCCCGAACCCCGGTCGCGGTCGGCCTCCGGCAACTGCGTCGCAGCGGAGCGGTTTCGGACCTGCTCTTCCTGTACGAATGTGCGACGCAGCCGGTCCGCCGCCTCCAGGATGCCGCCCGGTCCATGGGCATCACCGTCCAGGCGACCTCGCATCTGTACCGGGGCCTGGCCCGCCGGGACCTCGCCGAGTTCCGCCAAGGCTGCTACCGGCCCACCGTCCACGGGGTCGGTTGGCTGCACTCGCATCTCGAGGCCCTGGTGGTCGATATGGGGGAGAGGCTGGGGAGGCTCAGCATCGTGCGGTCGACCCGGGCGCTGGCCGGACGCCGGTTGGCTCCGGCCGCCCGCGTCCGCCTGGCCATGCGGGACGGCCTCCTGACGGCGTTTCCCGGCGGCGGATCCGGCTCCGTGGGGAGGGTCGTCCGGGGCGGTGGGCCGGGCGAGATCGTCGAGGTCCAGGAGCTCTCGGGAATCGTTCCGATCCGACCGGGGGCGGTCACGATCTATACGGTTCCCCGTCGGGACCCTCTCGGCCGTCTGGAGGCCGCCGCCCGCCGGGCGATGGACGCCACCGATCACGGCTGGATCGGGGCCGAGGGTCTCGAGGCGGTCGTGCTGCTCCGCTCGGTCACTTCGACACCCGTCCGGCGGTTCGGGCTGGCCGCCGCCGCGCGGGAGTCGTCCCAGCTGGGGGTACCGTGCTTGCTGTTCGTTTCGGAGACGGAGCTCCCTCGACTGCTGGGTCCATTCAGTGATCCGGGATCGGCTCCGGTGACGGTCCGGCCTCTCGAACCGACCTCCCTGGGGCCCGATCCGGCCCCCGGAGGGAGACGATCCGTTCGGCCCACCCGACCACCTCATCCAGCGTCGCAAGAGAGGCGGCCCCCCGGTGCCGGAGATCCTGGATCATCCGGTCCGCCTGCCCCCCCGTGAAATCTCGGGGGGGTAGTCCCACCGGTTCGTAGAGCGCGATCGGCCGCTCGCCCACCGTGCCGATCAGATCCTCGAGGTTCGCGAGGTTGCCCGGCCCGACCGCGAACGGGGCGACGAGGACGGCCCGGGCACCGGCAATCAACTCGCGATGTCGCTCCCGGACCGAGTCGCCGAGGGGAGCGAAGGGAGTCTCCACCACCGCCGGGATCCCGAGGTCTCGGGCGCGTTCGGAGTCGGAGTCGAAGAGGTGGACGGCGCCCAGCGAGAGGAGGAACCCTTCGTCGTGAAGACGCTGGAGCAGGGGCTGGGCCGCCCCACCCCCCCCCACGATGTGGATCACCCCCTCGATCTCCGAAGCCGCCGCCCGGGGCTTCGGCCCGGGGAGGGTCGGCAGGAGGTAGGGCAGGCCAGACCGGGGGTCGTGCCGGAGCTCCGCCACGATTCCCCAGACCTCCCGGAGGAGCTCGGCCGAAAGGATCGTGGCCACCGGACCATCGGCGACGAGCCGGCCCCGGTGGAGGGTCACGATCCGGTCCGCGAACCGGGCGGCCAGATTGAGGTCATGGAGGGCGACGAGCGCGACCATCTCTTCCCGATGGCAGAGCGATCGGACCCGTTCGAGCAGGTCGATCTGGTGGCCGATGTCGAGATGGGCCGTCGGTTCGTCGAGCAGGAGGAACGGCGCCTCCGAGGCCAGGACCCGAGCCATCAGGGCACGCTGACGTTCCCCTCCGCTCAGTTCCAGGATCCCGCGATCGGGGCCGACCGAGAGATCCACCGCCGCCAGCGCGCGGTCGACCGCCCGAAGGTCCTCCGGTCCCTCCGACTCCCAGGGACCGATCCAGGGGTGGCGACCGTAGAGCACGTACTGTCGGACCCGAATATTCTCCCGGAGCGGCTCGGACTGCGGCATCCAGCCGAACCACCGGGCGCGTTCCCGGATGCTGAACCGGTCGGTCGGCTGGCCCCCGATCGTCACCCGGCCCCCCGTCAGGGGGAGCAGCCCGAGGGCCGCCCGGAGGAGCGTGGTCTTGCCGGAGCCGTTCGGCCCGGTCAGGGCGACGACCTCCCCGGGATTCGCCCGAAAGGAGACCCGGTGGAGCGCCGGCCGGCCTTCGTAGCCGGCCGACACCTGGTCGAACTCGAGGCAGGCGGCCGGACGCGTCATGCGATCCCTCCCGAACCGGCGGTTGACCGGAATCGGTAGAGGACATACACGAAAAACGGCCCCCCGAGGAACGCCATCGGCACCCCGATCGGAAGTTCGTTGGACGGGAGGATGGCAAAGGAGAGGTCGAACGCGCCGCCGAGGAGGATCGCCCCGACCAGGGCGGAGAGGGGAAGGACCCGCCGGTAGTCGTAGCCGAACAGCCGGCGGGCGATATGCGGGGCGATCAGCCCCACGAATCCGATCACTCCCGTAAAGGCGACCGCCAGCGCCGTCGCGACGGACGCCAGCAGGATCGACCGCATCACGACCCGCCGGGAGTCCAGGCCGAGGCTCTGGGCGACGTCGCTCCCGAGCTGGAGCAGATTGAGCGCCCGCCCGTGGAGGGCCACGAGCGCTCCGACAACGAGCAGTCCACCGAACAGGAGCCCGACCTGACTCCACGTGGCGCCGAACACCCCGCCCAGGAGCCAAAAGTTGAGCTGGAGATTCCCGATGGGGTTGTAGAGCAGGGTGAAGACGAGTCCCCCCGAAAGGAACGCATTGAGGGCGACCCCCGTGAGCAGCAGGGTCTCGATCGAACTTCGGGGACTGCGGGCGGCGAGCAGGATGACCAGGCCGGTCAGCAGCGCGCCCACGAAGGCAAGGAGCGGCAGTGTCAGGTTGGCCTGCGCCAGGCCGACGCCGAACACGAAGAGGATCGAGGCGCCGATGGCCGCCCCGGTCGAGATTCCCAGAAGGTAGGGATCGGCCAGCGGGTTACGGAAGACTCCTTGGAGCAGCCCCCCCGAGACCCCCAGGAGGGCCCCCGCAAGGAACGCGAGCAGGATCTCGGGGACCACCGACTCCCAGACGATCAGGACCAGGGTGGCGCATCGGGCCGGTTCGACCGAGCCCCCGCAGGGGGATCCCCCGATGAGGCCGCCGGAAATCTCGTAGCCGAGGATGTGAAAGACCGTCAGCGGCGCAATGGCCACGGGCCCGATGAGGCCGGCGAGCAGGAAGAGGCCGACGAAGCCGCCGGCCAGGAGGGCCCCGTAGGCGAGGGACCTCCAGCGGGACCGGACGCCCGGGCCCGTCGGAGGCATCGGTCCGGTCCGCCTGTCCGCGTCACGCGAACGGAATGCCCGGGTACAGCAGCGCCGCCAGCGTCGGGATCCAGAGGACCATCGTGGGGTCGGCCTCGGTCATGTAGGTCACATCGACGAACGAGACATTCCCGTGGACCACCGCCGGGAAGCTGGACCAGTCGGGTCCGGCCGTGTAGCTCGAGTTGGTCACCCCGAACCCGTACCCGGCGACGATCGCGGAGGGGTTGGCGCTGAGTACCTGGCTCCCCGAGAGGGACGGGTACTGCCCCTGGTCGGTCCCCCCGGCGATGTTCACGCCGCCCGAGAGGTCCAGCAACGACTGGCCGAACGACCCGGGCCCGAAGGTGGAGTAGCCGGCGTAGCCTCCGCTGGGCACGACGTAGTACGTCAGCAGGACGCTCCGGAGCGGCGTGCCGTTGTCGGTCAGGTTGGCGACGAAGTTGGTGGCCTGCTGGATGGTGCGCTGGAGTTGTTGCACCAGGTGGGTCCCAATCGGACCGGGCTCGAAGATCGTGGTCAGGACCTGGACGTCGTAGGTGATTCCTCCGATGGTGGACGGGGCGAGAAAGACGACCGGGATCCCGTACGTGGCCTGAAAGCTCTCCATCGCACTCTCCGAAACGATCGACGCCGCCAGGACGAGCTGGGGGCTCAGGTTGAGGATCTGCGGGGGGTAGAGGGCGGGGTAGGCGGTGATGCACATGCGGCTGGAGAGGTTCCAGGCCGCCACCTGGGCCGGAGTGTAGTCGCCCAGAATGCCGCCGAAGGCTGAGCTGGAACAGTCGACTCCTACGATCGCGGAGCGTCGGCCCAGGAGGACCAGGGAGTCGACGATCGACGGGCCCAGGACCACCACGCGGGTCGGACGGAGCGGGACCGTGACGCTACGGCCCAGATCGTCAATGACGGTGACGGTCGAGTTCCCTCCCGCGTTGCCGCTGGCCCTCGGGTGCAGTGCGTAGTAGACCGCGGTCGTACCCGCGGCCGCGCCGGCAACGAGGACGATCAGGACGATCAGGACGGTCAGGGAAACGGTACGTCGGCGCGAAGGCTGGGGGGCGGCGGGATTCAATGACATTGGATTGGAATCAAACACGGTTGCATATAGCGCTTGTCGTATCTCGCCCCCGTCGGGGGGCCCGCCCCCGCGAGCCACAACAAAGGCTATGAGCCCGGACGGCACCGGCCGAGCGGAGGGAGCATAGGCTAATCTGGCAGACCAGCGGGCTCCAGTCAGGGCCGTCTACGGACGCCCTGGGAATTGATTCGGGTCTGCGGAGGGGTCCTACGGACTCCGATGACGAGTGACTGGAGCGCGCGGAGAGACCCGCATATCGGGGTTCAAATCCCCGTGCTCCCACCTCTCTCTCGCATACTACCAGGTGGATTTGCCACTACTGACGTGAGGTCCTCGAGGTGGGGAGGGCTCTCCGGCTCGACGATTCGTCGCTTTTGGAAGTTCCGGATCTCCCGCTCTGTAAGAGTTCTTAGCGCGTTACGACTTGCATAGGCGACGGTTGTCTCAGCTCGTGAGTGTCCGGCGACCTCCTGGATGGCAGGTAGGGAGACTCCCTTGTCCAGCATTGCATCGATCATGCGATGCCGAGCTCGGTGCCATGAGAAGTGCTTCAGTCCGGCGGCGCGACCAATGTCCTTGGCGATCTTGCCCATCATGCCGTAGGAGATGGGTCCCCCTCGGCTGGTGAAGAGCGCTGACGGGTCAGATCGGATCCGGTAGTGGTCGACGTATGTCTCAATCGCCTGTCGGGTTTCCTCGGATAGGTAGAGCAGCCTCGGCCGGTCTCCCTTGCCGCGGCGGACCAGCAGCCCCTTCCCGCCCCCAGGCGTGTCCACCAGGTCCGAGAGTCGTAGATGGATGAGTTCCTCCCTCCGCGGTCCCTGATCCAGGGAAAGGAGGAGCATCGCCGTGTTGCGGGCGTGAATCGATGGGTCTGAGAACCTGACCGACCGAAGGCGACGTTCGTCCTCTTCGCTCAGGAGGTCGACCAGCACGGGTTGGTATCTACGGAAGTAGCTCAGGTGCCAGCCCAGCTTGTTAAAGCGGCTCCAGAGGTTGAGTTCTCGGACGTAGCCGTTCAGGGTCTTGGGGTGGGTCCCGGACTCACGCGCACGTGCGATCCACGCGATCACCGCGTCCTCGGTCAAATGTGCGGGGTCGAGGTCCAGGCCCTTGCGCTCGAAGTGCCTCAGATACCGGACGCTCTTGTCGACGGTCTTGAGCCCATGTCCTTGGGCGAGGCACCAGGCGCGGTACTTCGAAAGATCGGGGGCAGTCATTGGCGGTCCCCCGTGGGCCGGGCGGTCCATCCGCGTATCGATTGACCACCGCAAGAGTGCCCCTGGATCGCCGTGGTCAGCTCGGCGATGAGGGCGTGGTGAAGCTCCAGCAGGCGGGTCGATCTATCGTCAAGCGAGCCAAGGTCGTACGAGCGCGGATCCTGGTCGAATCGCAGGCAGGCGGGGCACTCGCTCATTCGGGCACCTCATAGGCGATCTCATTCCTGGTGCCCGCCTGCTCGAGCACACTGGCCTCCCTCAGGGTAATCGAGGCGAACCGTCGGTCTGTGCGAACCCAGTAGAGATTTCCGGCTGGCGCCACGATGGGGAGAACGGCCCGGCCGTTCCAAGATCGGAAGGTCACGGATCGGCCCCCCTCCGCTCGAAAATAATGCAGTCCGGTGAACCGGGGCCGTCCCGGTGGATCCAATCCCTGCCGAGTCGGGATTCCACGAGGCGACCGACTCCCCCGCACTTCGCGCAATGAGGGGGATTCTCCTCCGTTGGCCCAGTAACCGTCACTCTGGAGAGTGCGTCGTATTCGCGGCTATCGATGGCGAGGTAAGCGGAACGCGCCCCGCACTGGACACAGGCGAGTTCCTCGTCAGGGGTGGCAACCGTTTCGTGATCCATCCGGACGCATCCAGGACAGAGCAGGTGCCACCCGGTCCGCTTCGCGTTGCCCACGCTCATCGGCCCTCCAGCCCGTAGTGCCGTCTCCGTTCGGCCTGCCACGCACGCACAGATTCGACGGCGCTTCCGTTTCCGGAGGCGACGACGGCGCGAATGGAGTAGTCGGCGGCGTAGCCGGCCAAGGGCGCCGCGTTGCTGGCAACGGCGGCTCGAGCCGCGGAAGCGGCTGCACGAAGGACGTAGTGGACCGCGTAGGGGGTGGCCGATGTGTCGACGTACTCGGCTCGGAAGGCGGCGCTGATGGCAGCCAGTGCTCCCCCTGGAGTCGGGTTGTCGGCCCATCCCCGCGCCGCTCGAATGGCTGTCCAAGCCTCGGGCCGCAACATGCCGGCAAGGTCAACCACCTGCTCCGCACAGTCGGCGGCGTAGCGGACCCATCGGGTCTTCTCGGGCTCCGTCATTCCCCACCCTCTGCGGCGGGGCGAACCGCCTGACGCCAACGGATCCGCCTGTCTACCACCCGCTCGATCTCGTCGTTGTTGGCGTCGAGCAAGTCCCAGAGCCGCTCGCGCTCGAGTTGTAGCCGGGCATACGCTTCCGTAATCTGCCGGTCTTCCTCGACAAGGTCAACAGTGACGATCATGGGCCGGCTCCCGGGTGGTTCCCATGACGGCCGAGCGCCTGCAGGTCCATCTCGATCGACCGTATCCCCATGGCGATGGCGGCCTCGGCGTCCTGGATGGTGAGCTCGGCCTCCTCGGCGGCAACGACCACCTCGGGGCGAGGTCCCCATGCGGCGAGACCTGTGCGACGGGACTGGAGTAACCTGCGGGTGGACTCGAGGTAGGCCAGCGCCCTGTGGAGCGCCTCGCGTGAGAGCTGGATCTTAGCGGCGGCCGAAATCCTGTGGTCTGCGGCCACTTTGGTGCCCGCGTACGTCGTCTTTCCGTTGGGCGCTCTGATTACCATGTTCGCCTCTCCTATGCGGTTCCTTCCGGGGCGACTGGCAGCGATCCGCCTTGGAGCATGTCCTCGAATTCTGACACCGTGCGGACCATGTGCCACGTGGAGCCAGGGAAGCCGATCGTCACGTAGGTCTCGTTGCGGGCGATCACGTAATGCGACCCGAGAGGCCGCCCGCACCACTCGCAACGGATCTGTTGCGTCTCAGCTGAGATCATGGGCCCTCCATCCGAGCCGAAAGTCGCCGCGCCCTCCCGATGCCGAATCGTAGAGCGTCTCGCATCTGACGGAGGACCGAGGAGTCCCAGCCCCCCTCCTCCAGCGCCCAGATCGCCGAGTCGACCTTGGCCTCGGCCGCCTCGAGCTGGCGGAGGGCGTCCTGCAACTGCCGAACTGAGGCTACCGGCGCGACCAGCAGTGGATCCGCTGCGCTGTCCGTCATCTGGCGCCTCCGAGGGGAGGTCTCTGGCGAGATGCGAGCACGAATCGGTAGACGGATCGACCGTGGGCCTCAGGGTGGCGAGACCGCTCGCGACCGATGGCAGTGATCTGGCCGTTCCGGCAGAGGTTGCAGATCACAGCGCCGAGGGTGTTAGGCCGGAACGTTCCGCGCCCAAGGTATGCGGCCACCTCCTCGGCTGTGAATCCCCGATCCCCAGCTCCGACGGCGAATGTGACCGCAGCACTTCGAAGCCGTTCCCATTCCTCGGGCCGGCTGAGAGCCATCCGCCCTTGAATGACTGCGAACTCGGGATTTTCGACAGGGCCGCTCCACTGGAGGAGCGTGGTGGATCTCACTGCCATGGCGCTCCCCCCGCCAGCTCGAGGTGGGTCCGTCGCAGGGATTCTCGCAGATGGCCCCATTGAATCCCCACAGGCAATTTGCACGAGTGGTAGGCGCGATGGGCGACTCGAGCCAGGTAGCGGCAATCTGCGCGACCGGCATCGGTGAAAACTCTCCGGCCTCGGAAGTCGGCCCCTCCCCTGGCGAGCAGGCGGGCCCAGTCCCGAAGTTCGCGCCACGCGTATCCACCGGGAACCTCCTTCGCCAAGCGTCCGTAGGCCTTGGTCGCGACTTCGTCCGGGGCTGTCGGGGCCTGAACGAGCCGCGCCAGCCCAGCTTCGGTGCGGAGGAGCCCTCGGGTCACCATCCCCCTGACGCCTCCCTCAGGAACCGCTGGTGGTGCTCCTTCAGCGTTCGGCAGGGCGCGTAGTGCTGCCTGCCGTTCCGGTCTCGGTGGCCCTGGCAGATCCTCCGGACGTCGATCTCTACCTCGCCGGCCGGCCAGGGAGCCCCTCCGCAGGCTGCGCAGTATAGCAGTCCCTCCTCGAGTCGCCGGACGGCGTAGTGGCCGACCGGGCAGAACTCCAGGTCTCGGCGCATCGCCATCAGCGCCCTCCCGCGATCGATCTCAGTCGGCTCGCTAGGGCTCCGAGGGTGGCGAAGATCACCTCGACCGAGGCGACAGCCGCGGAGGCCAGTGTCACTCGCGGGCTCCAGTGTTCGATGTCGTTGTTCATCCCGTTACGCTCCCATTCGTTCGATCCGTTGGTAGACGTCCCGAAGTCTCTCCCCGAGCGCTCTGACGGACCAGTGACTCACGAGCTCCGGGTCCGGGCTCCCAGGACCCGCAGCGATCGCGGCCGCGACCGTCGCGTCAAAGTGCGCGGGATCGTACCAGTAGACCCGGGCGTGACACGAGCCCCAGATCTGGGGATACGGCTGGATCCGTGGCAGCGCTACAGCCGACCCGCTCAGGTAGCTCTCTATCGGCGGGAGGTGGTAACCCTCCGCCGAGCTCGTGGAGACGTAGCACCGAGCCCGGGAGTAGATTCGGGCCAGCGACTCGTCCGAGATTGGCGACCGAATGATCGCGAGGTTGGGAGGCCGTGCCTGCTCGACCTGCTGGGCGAGCTCAGGGTATCGCATGTGCGGGGAACAAACCATCGCGCAGGTCCAGTCGGGGCGGCGGCCAGCAAGCGCCACGAAGTCCAGGGGACGCTTGTGGGGGGACAACGTGCCGACCCAGAGGGCATCCACGTCCCGGTCGGCCCCGGGGCGGTAGGGCCAGTCTTCCTCGCTTACGGCCGTCCCGATCGGGATCGACTTGTCCCTGACCCCCCTCCCGCAGAAGCGCCCCAGCTCGCCGACCTCCTGCCACGTGTTGGTTACGATGGCCCGGGCGCGTCGTAGGGCCATCCGGGCCACCGTGTGGGATAGGATGTCCTCCGGGTCGAGGCTGGGCCGTAGATCCACGCGCACGGGGCCGTGGCAGTGGACGATCGACGCCCCCCTGACCGCAGCCTGGAGGTGGAGCGCGTGGCCGATCTCCCCGTCCTCCAACCGCAGCCCAGTGGAGGCCTGCCACCGTAGCGGCCGAGTGTAGGCGCCAGATTTGGAGCCGAGGAGGCGAGGTAGTAGGATCGTGCGGTGCGGGATCCCTGCGCTGTCCAGGGCTCGCCGAGTGACGTCGGCGTGCCGGGCCATGCTGCTGTGAGGCGGGTAGTCCACACAGGTCAGGGCGACCCGAACGGTCATGCGAGCACCCCGCAGGCGCCGCTGGGGTTCTGGCCCGTCGCCCTGGCCGCAGAGCAAGGGCGGGATCCTGGACCGTCGATCGCAACCGGGGTGTGGCAGACCGTCGCGACAACCAACCGACCTTCGAGGTCCAGGACTGTGACGGAGTGGGATGAGAGCGGGTGGCTGCAGTCCTCGCAGGAGTCGATGACTGCGGGGTCGCCCGGGCGCTCTTCAGGCTCCCAATCCCCGTAGGTGGTGACTCGGCCGAATAGCATCGCGCCGCTCATCGGTGAGGGCCTCCGTTGCAGCGGTACAGTCTGAGGATCTTGCTCTCAACGTGATCCCGGTATTCGGGATCGTCACTGCGCTTCTCGTTCCCCTGGTGTTCAGCCGACTCGCCTTTGGCTTCGTCTCGCTTCCCACTGTGTATAGCGGCGCCTCGTTGGCTCTCGTGATCGCCGACTTCAAACTTTTCAGGTGAGCGCGGGTCGAGGAGGAAAGTCCAAAGTGCTAACGTGCTCCCCAGAGATAGGCCGAAGACACTCACCGCCGCAAAGGCGTACGAGCCGAAGGTCAGGCGCAACTCGTTGAAGATACCGAGGAAGGTTAGGAACGAGAAGATTGCCAAACCAACACGAATCCCGAGCCTGTGTCTCTCCTGTTCGCACGCCCTGCACTCCACTGCCGGCAGGTGGCCTTCGCCACCCGCCAGGGGGGCTGTAACGAAGTGGTCTGAGAGAGGGTGGATACAATGCTCGCAGGATCCTGAGACTGCGGGGCCGTTCAGGCGCTCGCCTGGCTCTCCTGCTCCGTAGTTGGTTGGCCGGCCTGGGAGGGTAGCGCCGCTCATCGGTGAGGGCCTCCGAGTCGGGCGCGATATCGTCGAAGTCGGTCCGAGAGTGCGATGTAGGGAAGGATCCAGATGGCAGCGAAACCGGTGAACGCGACCATCAGGCCGACGACCAGCAACTCGCCAGCCGTTGGCCGTCTGTGGGGGGTCTCCTCTGCGAGCCGTTCGATGGGGGATTGGACGAGTTCAGCTTCGGGGGAGCTCATGCGACCGCCTCCCCCTTGGGGCAGGAGGGCCGGGATGGTGCGGAGCCCCCCTGCAGGGCTCGCCCGGTGTGCGACGGGCGTCCCGAGTCAGCGGCAAGTGAGGAGGGGAGCGGGCCCACTGGCCAGCCCCGTGCGGCGTGCTTTGCCCTAAGGGCAAGGGCGCTGGCCTGCAGTGGCCCGAGCCCGTGGGCGATGGATGAGTGCAGTCGAATCGAGTTGACATGGCTAAACTCGCGGCCGCACAGCTCGCAGATGACCCGCGGGTGAGGGTCGGCCGGGCAACGGCAGGACGGGCAGATTGGGTCCCTGAGATTCGAGGGCGTGAAGCCTCTGCCACTCATGGGCAGACCTCCGCTGTCGTGGTTCTGGGCGCACTGTGACGCTCGTGTTCATCGAGGAGGTGCTCGATGACCACCCAGCGGGGGCGGCCGTCGCGGATGGAGTCAAGTCGGAGTTTCAGCTTCCGTGGGACAACGATGGTAGCACCGTTCTTCGTGTTCGATCCTTCCCTATCGCCATCAGCAGACATCTGTAGTAGGCTACAGAATCACTCATATAAAAGATGGCTGGCGCAGTAGGCGGCCCATGCCGGCTCCGACTAGAACGCGGGTGCCGGTAGAGAAAGTGACCGTAACTTTGCCTGCCACGCTCTACCGAGAGATTGGTGAGGTCGTGAGAGCTGACGGCGGCTGGTTGAGTTCGATCGACTTCATTCGCGAAGCCTCTCGAGAGAAGCTGGAGCGCTACAAGGCTGCGCACGGCGGCCAGATCCCGTTGCCGCCCGGCACGGTGACGATGCCGGAGCGGAAGCGCAGGGAGGGGGACAGGTAGTGGAGGGATCCACTGCTGATTCTCGCATTCGGCACCGACCTCCCGCCGTACCTGCGGGGTCTGCCTACCGTTCCTGGCTCAGAGTAGGTCCACCGTCAGAGGATGGCTTCGGTGAGCGAGCATCTCCAGGCAGTCGCTGAGGGGGCCGCCTCGCGGCGTTGGCTCGGGGCCATCCAGCAGGACGATCGTGGCGAAGCAGCGTAAGTCTGATCTCCCATTCGGGGTCAACTTCAGCCCCAGTCAGGTCCAGCTTCCTCGGATCCTCGAGCTTCTCAAGGAGAATGGAGGAACGACCCCGGAATTTACCGAGGCAGTTAGGCTGGAATTCTTCTCCAAACACGCCGGACTCGACAGGGATGCCCAGTTAGACATCGCCAAGAATGTACGTCTTTCGCTGCGAGCCTACGGATTGACGGGATCTGATGAACAACTCACGGCAAAGGGCCGCGAGCTCTTCGAAGCTCGGGCATCCGCCACAGACCTTTACCGGATACTGGCGAAGCACATCCTTCTCCATCTGAGGGGTCTGGATCTTCTAAGAGCAATACGGCACCTTCAGCATCTGAAGATCGAGCCTACGTTACAGGCCCTGGCGAAGGAACTCGAATCGGTCGGGATCCACGTTCCTCCTTCCGCCGTCCACATTTCGACCATGAAGCTCTGGCTTCAACAAGCCGGGGTGATCGATGACCGGATGATCATCGACGACGGGAGGGTTCGCGACCTGATCGGTTACGGGCTCGACGATGTGGACCGACTTGACGAGTTCCGACCAGAGATGAGGGCTTTCATCCGAGCCCTGGCAGCCATCAATCCCCAGGACGCCATTCCGTCGTCCAAGGTCCGAGAGCACGCGACCTCGATGTCGCATGTCGAGTTCGATCTAAAGAACCTGAGGGAACAGGTCCTCTACCCGCTTCGTGATCTCGGTTACATCGAGGTCGAAAAGTCTACCGCGGGGCGGGGGGCGAAGGCTCACCTCATCCGAACGACCGAAAAGTTTCGGGTAGAGTTCATCGGGCCAATCCTGGATGCACTCGCCCTTTCGGGAGGCTTCCCACGGGTGCGCCTTGACGTGCCCATTGACCGAGTGATGATCGACCTCGGAGACCCGGATCGGCACAAGAAGGGACTCGCCTTGGAGATGCTGGCCATCCACTTGTGCCGCCTACTGGGGCTTAGGGTGACTCATTGGAGGAGAAGGGCGGCGGACACCGGGGGCGCAGAGGTCGATGTTCTGGCTGATGGGATGAACTACGTGTTCACCCGGTGGCAGATACAGTGCAAGAACACCCCGACGGTAGGTCATGACGACGTCGCCCGAGAGCTTGGCATCGTGGGCCACACAAGGGCAAATGTGGTAATGATCGTGACGACAGGGAGATTCGCCAAACCCGCGTCTGACCTGGCCGAGAGTGAGATGGGCCGCTCGTCCACGACTTTGGTTCTTCTTGATGGACGGGATCTGGCTCGGATAGTCAGGGACCCGTCATCCATCGGGCAAGTGCTTCGGCAGCATGCTCAGCGTGCGATGAGACTTAAAGCGCTGGGTAACTAGGCCCACGCGATGGTGAGCCCAAAGGGCGGCGAGAGCTTGGCCCAGGAGATGGGGCTGCCCAAGCCCTATTACAGCACCGACCTGGGTTCAGCCGTCCTCGGCGACTCCACGAGGCTGTTGGCTCAGCTTCCTGCTGAATCGATAGATCTGATCGTGACCTCACCGCCGTTTGCACTGAGGCGGAAGAAGGAATACGGTAACGTCCCTGCGGAGGAGTATGTCCTCTGGTTCCGCCCATTCGCTCAGGAGTTCAAGCGGGTCCTGAAGGAAAACGGCAGCCTGGTCGTGGACATCGGTGGAAGCTGGAACCCTGGGGAGCCGACCCGGTCGCTGTACCAATACGAGTTGCTCCTCGACCTGGCCAGGATGGGCTTCAAGCTCTGTCAGGACTTCTTCTGGTACAACCCTTCGCGTCTTCCCTCCCCGGCAGAGTGGGTAAACGTTCGACGGATCCGGGTCAAGGATGCGGTCGACCCGATCTGGTGGATGTCCAAATCTTCCAACCCCAAAGCCAGCAACAGGAATGTCCTCGAGAAGTACAGCGACTCGATGGTCCAACTCATTCGAAACGGTTACAAGGCGAAGTTGAGACCGTCAGGCTGGGACATCTCCAGTAAGTTTCAGAAGGACAACGGCGGGGCCATACCCCCCAATCTGATCGAGATTGCTAACACCGAGTCCAACAGTTGGTACCTCCGTGCTTGCACGCGAGAAGGGGTGAAGCCTCACCCGGCCCGGTTTCCGGCGAGGCTTCCCAGGTTCTTCATAGAGTTCCTTACCGATGAAGAGGACGTTGTCCTGGATCCCTTCGCGGGGAGCAATGTAACCGGGGAGGTGGCCGAGGCCGTCAACCGGCGATGGCTGGCCTTTGAGATTCGTGAGGATTACCTTCGAGGCTCAAGGTTCCGATTCGAACGGCTCAGCGCCCCTGTACGCCGTCCCGCCCACAAAGTCAGTCCGGCGGCCCCGAAACAAACTACGCTCAAGGTGTCCAGGTAAGGTCGGGAGGCATTCAGCCAAGCCAAGGAAGGACCCCTTCTCAGTAAAAGCCCTACTGGCCTGAAAGGCTACAAGTGGTTGCAGGGTCTCCCCTGCTGCGCTAGCAGGTTCCTGAACAGTTGATTCGCGCCATTGGGGCCGTCGTTCAGATTCAGATGTCGCGCCCGAAGGTAGGCAATTGCAAGTGAGCAAGTGGGGCATCCCATCTTGGCACTTGGGCAGTTGTCGAGTTCAGGGTTTGTAAGCACGATGGCAAAGAGCGACCCAGTTCCTTTCTTCATGCATTCCTCGGCGGCTTGGTGGATACAATCAGGGACGTCCATGCACCCAGATGGTTTTCATCAGGAAATACCCTTCGGGTGGGTCTACCAAAAGGTTGATCGTTGGGGGACTAAGGAGTCTATTCACATTGTTATGAATAGACTCCTAACCTACGTTTCGTGCAACGCAATGTGACCCGATTGGGTTAGCCACGGCAGGGCGCCGGCGCTCATCCCGTTCAAGTCGAACTCGACCGGCGCCGGTCAGGGCTCGGCCGCGTGGCGCAAGGCCTACCACCTCTTCCAAGCGAACCGGGAGGAGTTCGACTGCCGGTACCACCCCCGGTCCAACGTGGAGTCGGCCTTCTCCGCGCTCAAGCGGAAGTTCGGGGAGCATGTCCGTTCCCGGACCCACGTCGCTCAGGTTAACGAGATTCTGTGCAAGCTCATCTGCTACACCCTCACGGTCGTAGTCCACGAGATGTTCGAGAGCGGCATCTCCGCGGAGTTTGGGGACCGCAGGCCTATAGAGTGAGGTCGCATCCCCTTTCGACCATGATCCAGCGACAAGCCGTGCAACCCGTTCGTTTCCTTGCCGTATTGCCGGACGGGAGGGTTTCAGAGGGAGGATGGACGTTCGAGGTCCTTCGGCTCCGGCACCTTGGGGCCAAGCCGGTCACCAAGGCAGCAGCCGCGGATGGTTCGGCCGTCTTCGACCTGCGACGCCCCCTCCCCGCGCTGGTAAGAGTTCAGTTCCAACTCAAGGTGTCCGCCGGTGGGTTCGACGCAAGGCGGGTCCGATGGGAAGGCGTTACTTTCCTGACGCTCGGACCGGCGCAGCCGGGTCTGCTGCTTCCCGAGACCGTGACATACGTCCCAGTGCAACGCGCGACCAACGCCGCGGAAGAGTTCGCCCTGGCGGAAGCCGCCTTGGCGATCCTCGATTCGACAGTGCTTGGGAAGCTTGTGCTCTACGATGTGGACGAAATGCTCACCGTACTGCGGCACCAGTTGCCGTCGGCCACCGTCTCCTTGGCGGGCAAGGTCCTGGACGGGGTTCTGAAGGTGAAGGGCAATGGCTCGTGGTGGCCCAGTTCCTTGGACGAGAAGCCTCTAGGGACGGTGCTACTCGACCCGACAGTCAGGCAGCACTTAGAGGCCGATCTGGGGCTGGCGGCTTGGCACCGGCTGACGGCCTCATTCTTGTACCTCCGAAACACGGGCTCCCATCAAAAGTACACCCCGGTTGCGATGCCCGACGCAACTGCCTCCGTTGGGATGGTTCTCGACATACTCAACGAATGGGTCAAGTAGACGTCGAGCGGAGCTACCGCGAAGCCCGACCGTAGTGAAATCAAATAGGTCAGCTTGAAATCGAATCGGATCAGGAGCGGCCATCCTTTTTCAAAGCCCAGTGGGCGTTCCGCGTGAATCGAAACCCCCAGGTCGTGAATCGGAAGCGGGGGCTCAGGGGGGGTTTGGATTCAAAGCCCATGCAGGGGGCACTCCACGCTGGGGACCCAAGCATGGAGGAGGGTGTGAAGGGCGCAGCTGTCGAGATGGCGCCAGACATGCTCCTCGGCATGGTCGAAGAGGTAGAGGGACTGCTAGCAGTCCGGGCAAGGCCACCCTCCCCTGCGGGGTGGGCGGCCCAGACGTCACCCCGGCGTTCCTTCGAGTCCATTTCGACCCGACCGACGGTCCACGGCGCGACTATTCCCAGCAGGCGGCGGTAGAGTTCGGTGTCCTTCACCATCGACTCCCCCTGACGCGGGAAGGCGTTGGCTCTACCTCAAGCTACCCCCGACAAATCCGGGAGAACCAAAGTGTGAAAGGGGCGCCTCTGGCCCGTCCAAGGGTTGAAGAGGTCCCCTCGCTTAGCTTACAACGGCCCGACTTTGCCGCAGAACGTCGTGATCTTCGAAACCGACCTGTCGGGGAACGTGACCGAGGCCGAGGCTCGGCACTGCAAGACAGAGATTCACAGCCGCCCTCTTCGGGAGCCGACGTTCTACCATTGGACGAACGAACGCGGGCGACTTGAACTGGTCCGCCACTTCCCCCGAGACGAGTCCTGAGAATGGAGATCAAGCAGGCGGGCGAGTACCGCGAGGGGGACGACTTCGTTCGTACGGTCGACTTCCGTGTTGGGTCGGGACCGTGGGGGCGATTCCTCCCCGCGCTCGACAACGATCGGCCGCTACCTCCGACGATTGACGCCTCCTGGAAACCCATTGTCGAAATATATCGTCAAATCACGCTAACTGAACTGCGGGAGATCGACGGGGATGCGAAGAAACAGCAGGCATTTGTCCGGCGCAACCTTACCCCGAAAGTGGGTGCCACCGGAATCCCCATTCTTCGGCTTCTTGTCGGGGAGGGCGAGACAATTGAGCAGCCGGATGTCGAGTATCTTAGTCACCTGCTACCTCCACCCAACCTCAGCATCGCCACCACCCCACTCGTCTATCGATACCGGATGTCAAGACCCAAAAGAGAGGACCTGACACCACGCACGGTGACATTAAAGCCGGTGGACATGTCGGTCTATCTTCCCTTCGTAACGGCCTTCGTTCAGGGGAGCGCAAGCGCGGGGACTCGGCGCTTCGGGATTACGATGCCGGTCAATACCTCCCACCGTGACGTCCCGGCTCTCCTTCTCGCGTATAGGGACGTCAGCGCACCGCTCGCGATCGTAGACGCCAACGGTAACACGACGCAACAACTAAGCGCCCAGATACGCGCCTTGGTCGGGACCCGCGGATCGTCTAGCTATTCCCTGCGGGAGAAGAACGGAGAGGCTTGGGCGATCTACGCCTTCGACTCGAAACCCTACCGTGGCCGAGCAGAGTATGTCCCTGCCCTGGGTCTTCTGCAACTTGACGGCCCGGTAAACGGTTTCGGGAAGCGCCACACCCTCCACATCCGCATGCCCAACGTTCCCCATAAGCCCCCGAGCCCAGGGCGGGTTGTGGTGCCAACGGAATTGGCTTTCGCCAAAGTTGGAGTGCCCGGCGCGACCTCTGCGCTAATCAGTTGGTGGGACCGTCGGGCTCAAGAGGGGAAGAAAGGGGAAGTTGAGGCACTCCACCACCGAGGCGAATTCGAGCGGGAGGCCATGACCGGCTCGGCCCGGAAGATTCATGGATGGGCTGCGGCCGGGGTTCTTTCCAAGAGGCTCTCAGAGCGCAGGTGGATCCAGGAAGCCCTTGCTGTGGCCCGCCGCGAGAACCGCGAAGGAATCTGACGCTAGTCGGGCGCGGGCCCCAAAAGGACCCGGTTCCCGTGCTTCTCCACGCGAAGCCGAGACCCCTTGTCTGACCGGACGACCATCACCTCACCCTCGGATAGTTCGTCTACGCTTATCGAGAAATGCTCGAGCCGGTAGGAGCGTATCCGCCCTCGAATCTCTGAGCTTTGTGCATAGTCCGGGTAGAGGCTGTAAACTAGATAGAGGATGTCGTCGGTGCTCATCTCGCGCGTCGCGTTGACGATACCTTCCAGCTCGTGCGCGATCTGTGCGCCCCGGCCAGAATCGCGCACCTTGCGCGCCAGCGCGGCTCCCTCGTCGGTGGGCACACCGTCCTCAACGAGCCCAGCAGCGTCTAAGCCGTCTATCAGCTCGTCGGCGTACTCGTTGTAAGGTCCGAACCGGTAGGCCTCGAAGGTGGCGTTGAGGTCCTTGAGTTCATCCGGGAGGTTCTTCGTCAGGAGGAAGAGTATCTTCTCGAAAATGAGCCGGGTCTTTTGCTTGGCGGGCGGGAGGGCGTCCAGCGTAAGGAGCACCGCCATGCGGCTAGCGTCAAGGTCCTCGACTTCCACGGATTGCCTCTCCTGTCTGGGAAGAGACTAGGGGAAGAAAGGAGTTACGGATAGGTCTTCTTCTACACGAGATGGGCGGAGACACGTGAAGTCCACCTTCACGGCCGGTCAGATGTTAGGAGGTGGCAGCGGGCCCGGGGATACCCGACCGTCTGTGATCTACTACCATCGGCCTTGCCGCTCTTCGTCCTTTCAGCATTAGGGGGAGGAGCAGTTCTTGAACTCCGACACCCAGTCCGCGAACATCCGCCCGATAAGCGAGCCCTGGTCACCGTGCCGTTCGAGAATGTCCCAAGTGATGAGGGAGCCCAGCTCGCCGGGCTCGACGAACACCCCTGCGTGTACCTCCTGCTCGTACGTGCCGATCTGAGTAGGGTCTCGCCTCCATACTCTGATTTGCTGCCCCTCGACTATGTAACCGAAAATCGCGTTGTGGGCGAAGGTGGCCAAAGGCGCCGGATTGCTCGCCGTGTACAGCCCGACCGTGGGCTTTCCATGTGCGCTCCCGGCCCTCACTGTCTGGGCATTGTAAAGGGCGTCCGGCGCCCCTTCCGACAGGTAGGGGCTACCATTCAACCGGAACAACCACTTTGCCATGCTTCCACTACACTAACGAAAGGATACTTAGCTTCGGAGGCCATGTTCAAGTCAGGGGCGAGTGTGTCGTTGACCTTCCGCACGATCGCTCGGGTCTCTCCCCGATCAGGGTCAAATCGCACCTGCTTCACGTTCGCTTTCGGAAGTCATGGCTACGCTTCTCCCCTGTAGCCGCCAGCGGCGTTCGCGAGTTGCTGGGCCTTCTCCACCGGATCTTCCGCAGATCTGACTAAGACCTGAGGGTTACGGGGATCGGATTCCCAGCTGCTCCAGGAAGGAGGAGTTCCGCTTGTCCCCGGTGGCTCCGAGCAGCTGTTCGGCGAATCTTCGGATGTCGTCAGGGACGTCCTCTCTCTCCCTGACCACACGGTAGACCGCCAGCGCCGCGTTTCTCGCTCCTTCCCAGTAGGTCTCGTCGAACCTGTTCATGGTTTCACCGCATGGACTCTGCCCTGGGGGTATTTCATGGGCGGGACGAGGGGTCCTGAAACAGTCCAGACGGTGCCCTGTTCCGGGCCTGGGAGGTGCCTCAGTGGCCCGGGGCACTCCCCTGCGGCCGCTAAAAGGGGTCGGTTTTAGAGCGGGGCCGGCTCCTCGATGGCAAAGGACCCCCCCCTTTTTGCCCTGCGCACCCTGGGGACACGATCGCGGGATCCCTTGGGGCGTCCGACGTGGATCCCGAGGGCCTTGCGGGAGGCGAGAGCCGATCGCGTTCGCGCCGAGATCATCTCACGCTCCCATCGGGCGGCCCAGGCAAGGATGGCTACCAGGAGCTCACGAGCTGGCCCGTCGTCGCCCACCCACGGCTCTCGGATCGAGTAGACTCGGACTCCCTGGGCGTCGAACTGCTGGATCAGGTGTAGGAGGGGGCCAATCCCCCGACGGCTGAGTCGCGACAACTCCCATACCATGAGACGGTCATACTCCCCCCTCCTGGCCGCGGCTTGGAGGCGGGATAGATCTGATTCGTTCGACCCCCCAGAGACAGTGGATCCCAGAGTGGCCACCACTCGCCACCCGAGCCTGTCCGCAGCCCCCTGCAGCTCTGTCAGCTGGCGGGTGTAATCCTGCTCTGAGGTCGAGCACCTGGCGTAGATGACGGCCCTTAGGCCGACTTTCTGGACATCCTCACCCATCCTCAGCTCCCTCCGGCTCTGGAGGCACCGTACGGCTCGTTTCCTCCCCTACAGGTCTCTCAGAGTGGTTGCCAGCCCGCGACGACCGTACGTACGGCGCCTTGCGGACCCGGTGTCCGCAGACTCCACAGGCCGCCCAAGGGAGGATGGACCGCCCGCGGTATGTCCATTCATGACCACACTTACAGCGCAGGAGCATGCCCTTAGGCTCGTCTGGGGGTTCCTCCACCCCTTGTCCACCCTCCTGGCCGCTCGAGGCACCTGTTGAGGCCGCCTGCTTGCGCTCCTCGGCCTCCCGCTCCAGTTCATCGGCCAGCAGATCCACACCGGAATGGGCGGCACGGGCATACCGACCGATCAAGGTCAGGGCGTCCTCGGTCCCCTCATGGCGGGAAAGCCAGCTGTCCATCGACTCCACATCCAAATCGTAGGCCCAGCTCGCAGGGGAGTTTGTGTCGTAGTACCTTCCCATGGATGGCAGAGAGAACGCGAAGGCGCCCCCCCCACGGGGGCCGCTGAGATACTGCCCCCTTACCAGGGCCGGGTCAGCGATCGTCTTTCGGACCAGGATCGACACCCATGGCAGCTGCGACGGAGGAATGTTCTCCTGCTGGCGGCAGCGGGTTACAAACACTCCGAGCTTGCGAATCTTGGTAAGGATCGCGGCGGCCCAACGGCCCTCGAGCGTGTTGGTCGTTCCCGAGGCGCCCCCCAGGTTCGCCCCCTGCTCGTCGACAATCCAGAACACCAACCCGTCGTATCCCGACATCCGCCACTCTACGGTTTGCAGGACGGCGTCCGTCAGACGGTGGACTTCACGGAACCGGCCCGGTCCCTCCTCTACCTCGACCTTGAAATTGGCCAGTACGGCGTGTCCACGGCTAACGGCTGTCCGGACCTTCCAAACCAGGTAGTTGCTCTTGCCGCTGCCCATAGGGCCGACAACCTCCTCCAGCTGGCCCGATCGCTCGGTTCCCAGTCCCTCGAAGTACGCCCAGTACTGCAGGCCCGGGGTTGCGTCCACCGACGGAACCGACCTGTCCTGCCGGGTGGGATTGACCATCGACAGGAACGTCAGTACGTCGGACTTAGCCAGAGCGGCGCGGGACACCTCTGCTGTCCGAAACGAATCCCACTGGTGGCGGAACCAGTCGTTCTGCGCGAGTTCGGGAGCCTCGAACAGCATGTCCCGGAACGCATTCTCCGTCCGCCAGTCGGAGACAAAGAAGACTCGCGGGTCTCGGCCGAAAGGATCCGGGACTACAGCGTTGTCCCCCATCGTGTCCAGCAGGTTGGTGGCCACGTCCTGGCTGAGAGCTCGGCGGATCCGGCTCTCATCTGACGCCTCCCTTGCCATGTCTACACCACCACTCCGCTGCTCTCGACGTGCTCCTCTCGTATCGGCACCTGAGCCGTGAGCCCCTGTAGATCCCGCATCTCGCGTTCGATCCTCGCGACCTCCTCGGAGAGGTGGATCTCATCGGCAGCGGCAAGGTCCGGCTCGCGCTTGGCTCGAGACACGATGGCGGTGTTCCGCCGGGCGATTTCGGTTGCCTTGCGAAGGCTCATCGACTCCATCAACCAGTGATAGCGGTTGTTCG
Source organism: Thermoplasmata archaeon (assembly GCA_027365105.1). Lineage (GTDB taxonomy): Archaea > Thermoplasmatota > Thermoplasmata > Lutacidiplasmatales > UBA184 > Lutacidiplasma. The sequence goes on along the minus strand of DAHXNZ010000001.1, from coordinate 100,722 downwards.
CCGCGATCAGCTTCTCGGTGACAACCCGTAGCTCACCGAAGAGCTGGGCCTTCTGGACGAAGTTCAGGGTGTTGTAGTGGATCCACGCGAACTCGATGTGGGCGGGCAAACCGTCCTCGTCCCAGTCAATCCGCTCGGCGAGGTAGGCCATGCCGGCCCGCGTGTCGATGGAGTTGCTGACCCCGACCTTGTTGACGCACTCGAAGATCTGTTTGGGGATGTTATAGACCCGCCAGACCAGAGTCCCGTTTTCCTCGCCGAATACACAGACGAGGTAGCCGGGAGGCACGTAGATCCTCTCGGTATAGATGTAGATCACTACGTTGGCGAGTATGGCGAGCCCCACAGCCCAGTAGAAGCCGACCAGGAAGTACGCGACAACGAACACCAAGATCGCGGCGGCATAGTTGGCCAGCAACGGTACGAGGCGAGCTCGCAAGGACATCAGCCTCGCGAGACGGCGACGGTCCACGCTCCCGGAATCGGCCCCCTTCTCCACGTCGTCGACGGGCTGATCGGAGGGTGCCCCCGCGATGGCTACGTTGCCCTCGTCGGCGGCTTCGATCTTCATCCCACCACCTGAATCTGGCGCTTCTTTCGCTCGATCACGGTTCGGCGGGCCGTGAACATCGCACCGCCGAGACTCAGCACGAACGCGAATGCGATGGCGAGCTCGTCAAACGTCACCTGGAGCGCCGTAGCCACAGGTGGAGCTGGGGGAGCAGAGTAGTAGGTGCTAAGCGGCACATTCGACAGGTACTCGTGGTCGTAGTGATACGTGGTCGGCCCGAACCCGATCGACACGTTGACGACGTCTCCAACGACGCCGAACTCCACCTCGTGGACTCCCATTGAGGCGCCCTGGGTGATCTCCAGGCCGGAGACGTAGATCGAGTAGGTCTGGTTGATTGACGAGACTAACGTCACGACCCAGTGCGGGTAGATGATCACTCCGCTCGCATTCAACGGCAACGCGAGGTACTGATTCTGGCCCGGGTATGTCGTGTAGACGCTGATGGTGCTCACGGACGTGGACTGATTGGTCGCCGGGCCCGCAGCTGGGCTCGCTCTCCCCTGCGGGGTGGGCGACGAAGTGGGGTGGCCCCACGAGAGTCCAAGAGCGAGGAGCAGGAGAATGACGGCTCCAGTCGCCAGAGCTCTGCTCGAGTCGTTCACCGGCGCCTCTTCTTGGGGCCCCTAAGGAGGGTGGCTGCGGCGGCTCCCAATACCGCAGATGAGGCGAAACCGACGAGGATCGCCGCGTTGATCGGAACCGATAGCCACCCCAACAAGCCGGGCTGCGCCGATGCCGCGCAGCCTTGCGTACAGCCGGGGGTCGTGAACGACACTGGCGCCGAGAGCATCGAGCTCCCTCCACCGGAATACTCTGCCTTGATTCTGACAGAGTAGGTCGTCGAATACCTCAGCCCCGCAAGAATGATCGAGGTCGCTGGTCCACCGGTACCAGAAGATCCCAGATAGGAGCCATCTGCCGCGTAGAGGTAGACCGCGTCTACCACCACTGCCGGTTCGCCGGTTGGGTTCTGCCAGTTGACGTCCACATCAATAGACTCGGCATTGACCGAGGCAACCACGGGTGCACCAGTAAAGATTTGGGTGTCGTCGGTGAGGTTGACCCCTACTGTCCCGTTCCAGGCGCGAATCCCGATGCAGTATCCCGTTCCAGGGGTCAATCCAGACAGATTGTCCTGGAGAACGTTGCCCAGAGATTGGGAGGCTCCTAAGCTCGAGCAGGTTCCTCCCTCCGAGATGCTGTAGTTCCGCGCACCAGCTACTGCCCCCCATTGAAGTATCGCGTAGGTCGACCCTACGACGGAGGAGGAGATGCTGTTCGGTGTCGCTGGCGGTGACCATGAGGAGAATGTCACCGTGATACTGACGTCAGTTCCCGAGACGTTCGTGATACCTGCAGAGGGACTCGGTGTTAGGGACCCCTCGGCGGGGATATCCCACGAGTAGGATCCATTCGTCGCGCTCAAGGCCAGCGTCTCGTTCTGAGACGTGTAATTTGCACCGTTCCAGGTGATGGACCAGCTTTTCCCGGCGGGCAGGCCGGATTCTTTGAAGGTAACAGAATACGTGTTCGCGGTTTGCCCCGAGATAGATCCGTTGCCGTACCAATCGAGGTTGTGAGCGATGACCTCAAACTCGTAGTGGGTGGATGAGTTGAGCCCTGCGATGGTGTAGGAGTTGTTAGTGGGGAGAAGCGAAACGGAATGTGTGAATGGCTTCCCCGCCACACCCCACCAAATGGTATAGTTCAGGGCCTCACTGGATGCCGGCTCGGACCAAGATAGATTCGCCGTGTACGCGGTTAGTTTGACGGTGAGAAGCGGAGGGGCTGGGGGGCCGAGGACAAGCGGCGCACCAGCGGGGAACGAGTCAGCCCCCACCAGGGCCACATTGCCCGCTCCACTCCAGTTTGCGTTCGTTCCGCTAATTGCACAGGGATTGCGATAGCAGTCGCTGAGAAGCGGATACAGCTGGTACGACGAATCGAACCCAAGGCCTTCTAACGACTGGGGCGTCCATGTCCAACTCCCGAGCATAGTGTACGGGGAGGCCGCCTCCACGGAGCCATTGGCGGTGAATGCTGTCGCCCAGTGCCCTGTCCCATCAGGATAGCCCGGGACATTGTCTCCGCCTACTGCTTCGCCCCCGGCAGACTCCATCATTCGGTGCACAGGAGCCGTCACCTCTATTGATCGCGACACGAGGTGGATCGAACCCAGCGCAGTTCCGTTGATGTCCCAAAAGAAGGTATACTGCGTAGTTGGGCTCGCCTGAACATCGGAGTACAGCCGATGGGACGTCAGGTTGAAGAATAGACCCTGGACCCCATTGGAGAGTGAGGGTATCAGCCCCCACGATATGTTCTGGAATCCACTGCCATTCCAGAGGAACTGAGTCCAACCCGACGTGGGAACTCCATCGGCGTAAATTTCGATCAGAGAATTGAGTTCGGGGACCCAGTAGATGTTGTTGGCCTCAACACCCGCGGTCCCGAGGTGGCCGAACATGGCCCCGTTCCCCGCCACCCACTGAGAGCCATTGACCAGCGACCACAACACGAATGACGGCCCCGGAGCCCACAGCATGGCTACTGTGTTGTACTCCCCGTCTATGCCGATGACATTCACTTGGATGTTCGTGGAAAGACCGCTGGAGGAGAGGTTGAACGGCCCCGAGAAATTGTGTTCTGCAGTCTTTCCCGAGGATATGTTCACGCCGAAGAATGTGATCGTAGTGCCACCGGGGCTAATCGTCCCAAACGTGTAGACCCACTCCCCGTTAGGAGTAATCCATTCGGTGTTCTCGATCCCGGGATAGGTCATGATCTGCTGGTAGAGAGGAATCCATGGCCAGTGGTGAGTGACTGATCGGTTGAGGAAGGAATAGTACACCAGTCGGTTGGTGGCGTTGACATAATAGACGCCGTCCGACGTCCAGGAGATTAGTGGTTGCTGGATCCCTCCCGGGGGATGCTGCGCGCCACAGGTCGCGTTAGACGCACAGGCGTTGTCGTACGCATAGGCAGACAGGTTGTTCCACCCGGGGAGCTGAAAGTAGGTCATGTCCGGGAGGAACTGGGTTGTGTTTATGAAAGGAGTCTGCCCGGAAACTCCTGACGAGTTCCAGGTTTCTACCGCCACGCAACCAAATGCAGCATCCAATCCAGACGAGACATTCCCGATGGATACCCTCGATACAACGCTGCACCCGACACCACTTCCAGTCTTGGTCCCTTCTAACAGGGTCACATTCACTGTACCGGGTGGAGTGACCCACTTCAGGTCGGCCCCTGACGCGTTCCCCCCAGACTGGGCAAAGTCAATCGGCCGGCTCAAGGTTGCCGTCAGATTGATGAGAAGAGGTGGGGTCTGATTGGATGCCGGGATCATCCCTTCTGAAGGGCTGAGGCGGTAGTCTTTGGCCGTCGCAGTCCAATTGTAAGCATAGTTGGACGTCACCTCTACTGTGAGAGAGCGATTGCCGATCGGCGCCGGATGGTTCGCCCCACCCACGGTTATGCCCCAACCGAACTGCGGTAGTTGGCCGATGATCGACCATACCACTTCCCTTGTCTGAGCACTAAGTGTGTATGACTCAATGGCATCAGCATCGGGATAGCTCCCGTATTGTGATCCTCCGACCCAAACCGTGTTGCCGACTACTGTCAGGCTGAATGTGTCCATGCCGGTGGTCACTGATTGGACCTTTCCCGCGGTACTGATGAGGAACAGTGCGATTCCAGGGGATTGGGGAGGGTTCCAGGAACTCGCGGCAAACTCATTGATCGCGCCCCCCAAGTAGCCCACCTGGGGTACGGCCCCAGAGACGTCCGCCTCCCAAACTGTCCCATTCGTCAGCGAGAAGAGCCGAACGTAATCATGCTTCGAGGCCAATGCAAAAGTCTTAGACGCGGGAGAGTATGCCAGCGAGTAGTAGGGAGACCCGACGCTTGAGGCGGTCCAGGTCCAATTGGTCTCCTTTCCTGATGTCAGGTTGACTGCCGAAAAGTAGCCCTCATAACTTACACCAACCTCGGTTCCATTCCCCGGGATGAAATCTCCCCATTGCCAGGTAAGAGGGACGACCGTGTAAGACACTTCGGATAATGTCGAGGCATTCAGTCCCCAGACCGGATGGCCGGATGCGATCGCATTGGCTGACGCCACGTATACCATTCCCGCCGCTCCAAAGTATGCTGCGTAGAGGTCGCCCAGGGTAGCATTCGCCGCGACTCCAAACTGGGTCGTCGTGTTAGTCGCGGTGAGGCCGTCGAGTGTCCAGAATCCGTGCCCAGCTGGCCCCACTATCATGACCTTGCCGGCGATCGGATCGTACAGTAGCTGCATCGCGTAGTCAGCCCCGTACACCGGGATTGTGCCGTGGGTGAGATTGGAGGGATAGACGTACTCGATCGTCGCGTTCCCGTAGATCCCCTCGTACACTATGCCATCCCGGGGGTCGTAAACTACCGGATAGTCAGCGGAGTGCTGCGGGGCGGATCCAGCAGTGGTGATAGACCCCGCTACCGATCCGTTGCTCGTGTTGAGAACCTCCAGTCGGCCATAAGTGGAGACGAAGGCCTCTCCAGTCGTTGGGTCATAGGCGACCCGTTGGGGTTCGGCAGTGAGGTTGTATTTCACCAATCCTTCGAATGGCCCCGTCACAGTAGGAAGCGCGACCCCCGCGGGAATGGGATGACCCCCGTGGGGATCGTTTGGAGGTGACTGGTTCGCGGCAGCGACATAGACGCCGCTCACCAGGATGACGGCTACAAGGCCGAGTGCAATCCAGTCCGGATAACGCCTCATGGCAGCCCTCCCCAGAACTGTGATGCCGAGTGCACGACAGTCGTCCAAGTGATCCCGAAGTACGCGGCTACCACCACCGCCGCCCCGATGAGCAGGATCGCCCCAGTCAGATCGGACAGCCAGCCCATCTACCTCTTCCTCCGCGCCAGCAGCGAGAGAATGCCGCCGCTCTTCGCGACTTCTTTCGGGGAGGCGCCAAGGCGCTCCGCCTTCTTCGCGAGCTTGAGAGCTCGGCCCTGCTCCTTGAGCCTGGCCTTCTCCGCGCTGATCTCGGCATACTTGTCGTGGTTCGAAGTCACGGCGCCTCGAAGCTTCTCAAGCGCGGTGAGCTGCCGATCGATTCTGCCGAGGTTCGCGGAAATCTGACGGGCAGTGACACGCCCGGGCTGGAACATATCCCTGCTGATCTGCCGACGCAGCTCCTTCGATTCGGTCATGATCTGCCGGGTGTCCCTTTCCGCTGTCCTCTTGTCTGCGCTGCGTACCTTGTTTCGGCTTCCCGGTCCTCCGAATAGCCCCATCTACTGTTCTCCCTTCCTTGTTGATCCCGGGGTGCTACTGCGCCTGCTGAGGCGCAACTCGCCGCCCGGCCGGCCTGTGAGTACGGTCCCGTCGATGTCGATGTTCGTGGTGTCCCGCTGTCGTAGACCCACGACAGCAGCGATGGATCCCATTGCTGTCAGGACGATGACCAGGAAGTTGGTCGGTCCTCCGAGGAAGGAGACAAGGTCGAACCCTCCGACCCCGGACACGGGAGAGATGGTGAGCGAGAGAGTGGTGGAGTTCGAGCCGCCGTTCTGGGTGAACGCGACTATCTCCAGGGAGTACGTTCCAGCGTTGTAGGAACCGAAGCTGAGCGTCAGGCTATAGTTCTGCCAGTTCCCAGATCCGTTGACTCGAGTGATCGGCAGGACGGACCCACCGAGTAGGGCATCGACCGCGCTAATCGGGGAGGAGGCGGACCTTACGGTCACATTGTACCGCATCGAGTCCGCGAAGGCGTGCGATTGCACCAGGATCGAGATGTTCTGGGAGCTCCCGGGAATCTCCACGAGGAACGTCACAGAGGCCGTTCCCGTGGCGCCCAGCGAGTCCAGGACCGTCAGAGACACATTCCAGCGCCCGGTCGCGTTCGCGTAGAGGTATACGGTCGTGCCAGAGTAGGCCAGTGACGCAGTCGGGCTATCGACCGACCACTGCCAGGTAGTGATGTTCGCGTCTGGCGAGCTCGACTTTGCGCCGTTGAGGGCCAACAGGGTGCCTGAGGGCTCATCCGAAGCGAGTCCCCCGATCACCGCAGTAGGGGCCCCTGGGCGCATTTCCACGGTGATGTCTAGGGAGTAGTTGCCCCCCGAATAGCTGAAGGTGAACAGTACGGTCTGGAACTCTCCATACTGCCTGAACTCGTGCTGGACCCTATCCCCAGTGGCTTGGACCCCGTTCGGGAACACCCACGTGGACGTGTGGTTCTGGCCCGCGACCCAGCTGGGGGCGGCGGTGAAGTTCACCTCAGTCTCTACCGTGATGTTCTGTGCGGGCGTCCACGTGACGACCACCGGAGGCGGAAGTGAGATCACCGTCAGGTTGGCGAATCCCACCGCTCCGTTAGCGGCACGGACCTCGAGTTCTACGGTCCAGTTCCCGGCGCCGAAGGTCTCCTGGGGGCTCGGCGAGACGGAGTAGTTTCCGTTGCCGAAGGACCAATTGTAGGCGTAGCCGGCTCCGCCCAGCGCCGATGCCAGAAAGAACTCGGTAAGCGGCGCCGAGCCGCTGCCAGCGGTCTCAGACGCCGAGACGAAGAGCCGCACCAAGACGTCGAAGGAGGTGACCCCGGTGAAGCCGCCCGCGTCGGTAATCCTCACCTGGTAGGTCCGAGGACCTCCGGTCTCGAACACGTGCGAAATCTGGCTGCCGTTGGCCTGTTGACCGCTTCCGAAGGTCCAGAGATACTGGTACGGGCCATAGCCACCGGACACCACTGCCGTAAGGGTGTAGGGCACCGAAACCACCGGCAGCGACGATGCGTGCTCGACTCCGATCGTGGGGTCCGGGTACACGCTGATCTGGACGGTGGCGCTGGCGTCGTGCCCGAATACGTCCCCGACCACGAGCGTGACTGTGTAGTTTCCAGCGGCCGCCCAAGCGAACGAGACAGCGGTGCTGTTGTAGGCGGTCCCTCCCACCAACCACGAGTAGGAGTACGGCCCCACTCCTCCCCGCAGCTGGGCTCTCAGGGACTCGTTGATGCCTACGTCAATGTGCGTCGAGGACGGCTCTATGGCCACTGTCGGGTAGGGCTGCACCGCAACCGACCGAGTCTCCGTCGCGATTGCTCCGACGGCGTCGATTACCTCGAGCTCGACCGTGTAGGATCCCGGGGCGCCGAACGTGAGGTTCGCGGTCCGAGATCGGGAGACTACGGAACCATCTACCATCCAGACGTACGAGTACGCCGGTGTCCCGTTGGAGGCGCTGGCGGTGAGCGTAACGGTGGTGTTGGGGTCGAGGTTGGGAGATGGAATCGCAAACGACACCGAGGGGGAGGGATTGATCTGCGTGGTGTCGTTCGCTGTAGCGCGGGCACCGGCTGCGTCCGTGACGATGCATTCCGCCACGATGCTGCCGGCTCGGGATCCGGTGAACGTCACAGAAGACTCGCTCCCGGCAGTGGATCCGCCAACGATCCACTCGTATTGGTAGGGCGCGCTCCCCCCGGATACCTGACATGTGGCCGCGACCGGTATCCCGAGATCCGTGGCTGTCACATTGGCGGTTACCACCGCAGTCGGGAACGCCGCCACGACGACTGTGACGTTCGCCCAGGCCCTCCCGCCCTGGGAGTCCGTGAGGACGAGGCCGAGTGTCAGGGAGCCCACCGCGGAGAACGAGTGGCGGAAGATGGCCCCGTAGCCCGCCACCGATTGCTGGACCTCCCACGTGTAGTTGTAGGGCGCAGTCCCGAGAGATCCGTTGGCGATCCAGCTCGCGGCCACTCCGTAGTCGACCTTGGTGGGTCCGATGATCTCCACCTCGGGGGCTGCCGTGACGGTAACGACCTGATACCCTCGGGAAACCAGTCCGAGACCGTCCGTGGCCACTACCGACACGTTGTAATGCCCGACCGCTCCGAAGGCCGCTACGAACTGGGATCCCCAGCCCCGAACTGATCCGTTGACCGACCAGGTGTAGTTGATCGGTGGAGAGCCGCCCAGCGTTTCGGCGCTGAATGTGTCGTTGACCCCTTGGTCGACAGTTCCGAACTCTGCCGACACCTGCACTTGCGGGTCCGCGTTTACGGCGAGGCTGGTGCTGGAGGTCGCGGTAACACTCTCGGAGTCAGACAGCTCGAGGCGGACCGAGTGGGCTCCGGACGCGTTGAAGGCCACGACCACGCGCTGCCCGTATCGGGTATGGCTCCCAATGGTCCAAGTCCAGTTGTAGGGGCCGACACCGCCGGAGGCGTTACCGACGAACACGACGGCAATCCCAACATCCGCAGGGTCGGGTGTGATCCCGATCGTAACGGAAGGGTCCGGTACCACTTGGACGGTGATCTGCGAGGACGCGGTGTGGCCGTCCTGATCGGTGACTGTAACGCTGACGGAGTAGTTCCCGACACTGCCGAACGCGTGAGAAAAGGACGGGCTCGTGGAAACTTCTACGCCTGCGATGGACCACGAATAGCTCACCGCCCCGGTCCCGCCGGTGACGGTGGCCTGAATCTGCGCTGTCGAGCCGCTGTCGACCACCGAAGGAGTCGACGAAGCGGTAACGGATGGGTTGGCGACAATCGTGACGGTGGTATCCGCTGACTCTACCGTCCCCGCAGAATCAGTTACTCGAGCGATGAGCGTGTAGGTCCCCGGGGACCCAAAGCTCCGCGAAAGGCTGGACGAGTTGCCGACGACCACCCCGTTGAGGACCCACCGATACGTGTAGCCGCCGACCCCGCCACTCGCTGTCGAGGAGAACCCGACTGGGAACCCTATGTCGGCCTTCCCGCCGGTCGAGGTGAGGTTGTTGGTTGCCGACACGACCGGATCGGAGAAGACGGTAACCGAGAGGTTCGCCTCAGCCGTCCTGGTTGCCGAATCGGCGACCTGAAGCCTGAGCGTATATTGGCCCGGGCTCGCGAAAGAATAGGTCAGGTTCTCGGCAGTCCCGATTGTCCCGGCCCCCGCGGACCAGGTGTAATTGAATGGGGCCGTTCCGTTGATCGCAAATCCTTGCCAGGTCGCCGGGGTCCCGACGTCGACGTACATCGGGCCACCGATGACCGCAGACGGGTCGGCATGGATGTCCACATAGGCGCTCCCACAGGCCGATTCACCTGTCGCGTCCGTCACGCATGCCGTGGACTGGATGGTTCCCGGTTGGACATTGGATCCCATGACCGCGCTGCAGTTGAGCTCGCTCGGCGCGGTGTAGGAGGACTGGGAACCGCATACGGTGACCGCGCCCTGCGTACCGGCGTAGCTGATCGCCCCTCCCCCCGGGGCACCTCCGAATTCGTAGGCTCCGCTGCCACCGGTGGCGGCGGCCGTCCATTCGATGACTGTCGACACGTCGGCGGAGTTGGGGATCGCAGAGAGGCGCAGCGACAGGGCCGGGAACACTCGGGTAGTCACACTCGAGGCGTTGGTGCTCCCCGCCGAGTCAGTCGCTTGGACAGTGACCGAGAAGGACCCAGTAGAGGTGAAGGTATGGCTGCAGGTCGCCGTGCTCGACGAGCACCCGGTCCAGCGATACGTATAGGACGACCCGCCAGAGACTGTTGCGCTGTAACTAACGGTGGCTCCCTCGTCTACCTGGTCCTTGGACTGCGAAAGCGAGACGGAGATGCCCCCGATCTCCGTGATACCGGTCAGATGGGTTACCGCGCATCCCGTGGCGCCGACCACGGTGCCCTCCCAGTCCGGATAACCTCCCAGAGCCGTCCAGTTGTACGTGTAATTGGCGGCCCTTGCGACCGTCTTAGTCTGGACCTCGGTCAGAGATCCGTTGCCTCCGTTCTGGACGTACCACGTTACGGTGTCCGGGGTGCTGCTCCCAAGGCCGGTGAGGTCCAACGAGAGGACTGTCGTGGCGCCCACGTGCACCGGATTCGGCGACGCGTAGACGGCAAACACCGGCGGGGTCGCCCCAGAACATGGCCCAGTCGCCCCCGAGGCGCTTGGCACTACCACGAGACCCATCAGAACCGCGGAGGAAGCCAGGAGAAGGGCGAGCAGCCGAACGCGCATCTTGACACCCTCACACGAACATGTCCAGGACGGGAGTGTCCTTCGCGAGATCCAGTGCCAGGATCAGCCCCGCAGACGTGATCACGAGGAAGACCAGAAACACCGGGGCAGAGAGAGGCCCGAGAACTTCCGCGATGCTCTCCCACAGCCCCAGGAGCTCCGACATCATTCCCAACCATACTGTGGAGAGAGACTGCATCACCCCAAGGATCGTGCTCAGCAGGCTCGCGGTGACGTAGAGGGCCGCGTTCTCGAACTCGGTGAGAAAGGCCTGGGTAACCCCCCCGGTAACGCACTGGAGCCACGTGAAGGGGTTGGAAGGGTCGCACGACATTGTCAGTACCCCAAGGCGGTCCGCGCTCCGTCAGTAAGGTCGAGCACCGCGTACGAAGCCGTCGCTGTGACGCCGAGTCCCGCCACGATCAGGATCGGGACCCAGAATCCATACTGCCCGACAGTGTAGCCCCACTGGTACAGGATGGCGCTCAGCGCTCCGTCGACCGCGTAGAGGGTCCCATTGAACGTGTCGGCTACGAGTGCCATGAACGAGCTGGCGAACCCGTAGAGCAGCTGCAGTAGCTCGTAGACGAAGCTCACGGACCTCCCCTATGCCTCTTCTTCGTCTTCCGAGAGGTCCTTCTCCGCGTCCATGAAATCGAGGAAAAGGTAGCCCACGAGGCCGGCGATCGCGAGGCTCACTACCGTCATCAGGGGGCCCCAGATCCCGTATGCCCCGAGGGCGTAGCCCCAGCCCTCGAACATGGTGTCCAGGCCCCCGGCGAACGCTCCAAAGACGCCGGTGAACGCGTTCGCAACCCCGCCGAGGATCGTCTGCAGAAACCCCAGCAGGAGCTGCCAGATCGAGTTGAAGATCGTCTGGCCGATGTTGCTGGACATCCTACTGCCACCTCACGTATTGGCGGCGATGAGACCAGGCCGCGTCCCAGATCACCACCATGCCGAGGAACAGGATCGCGACGAGCTCGAAGATCGCGCCCGCATTCCCGGCGAAGGCCGGGGCGAGGAGGTAATCGCCGAAGCTGAACGAATAGCCTAGGATACCACCGACAATCCCACCGATGATGAACCCCACCAACGACCGGATCAGCAGGTCGGCGATCCCCTTCCCCGGGGGCGTCATCACTTCTATCGCGGCCCAGAAGAGCGCCCCGACTAGGATGGCGGGAACAACGAGACCCTGACTGATCACGACCGTGTGGTTCAGAATGACCACCTGGGGGCGCGAGAGCAGTGAGACCGCGAACAGGAGACTGGCGATCACGGCAACGATGATCGCCCCAAGGTCCCAGTTCCGGGCGGCTCCTGCAATGCGGATCCGAGCCATCAGCGGGACCTCCGGGTGGCGCGCCGACGCGTGAGCATGCTGGCCGTCCCCCTGATCTTGCGGATGTCGATGTCAGCCCAGGGCATCGCGAGCAGCCCGAACCCGAAGATCGCGATACCTCCCAGAATGTAGCCGACATTCTCGGCGAGCGCGGGTCCAAACCACGAGGAGAGCCCAGTGTTACCGTGGGCGGCAACGGATACGGAAAGGGTCACCACGGAGGTGGCCACCTCGAGCATCACGTGCTCGCTTTGGTTCCCGAGCAGCCACGCAGGAGAGAGCGCGATCGTAACCGATGACATCTTGCTGGCGGGAACCAGGGCATACGGCGTGAATGTGGCCGCGTTGGTTCCGAGACCGAATGTGACGTTACCTGCACCGCTGTCCGAGGTGTCCAGGACGAGAGAACCCACGGAGTAGGCCTGGAGCTCCTCGACAGTGAGATTCGTCACAAGGTAGGCCGAGTAGTAGGTGGCAGGGTACGAGAACTCGTAGGCGTGGCTGGTGGTGTTCTGCGTGAAGGGAATCTGATAGGTATCGTTGGCCCAGATCGATGTGACACCGCTCTGCCCGCTGAGCACGACGCTGTTGTCGAACGGGGCCGCCAGCGAGCTCCCGATCGACGCGGCGACCGGGACCATGACCAACGCCACGATCACCGCCGCGAAAGCGAAGATGAACAGCCGCTGCCCCTTCGATTTCCCCTTCTCACTCACCGCAGGCCCCCGCTCAACTCTCGTTCCCGCATCGTTCTCTCTGGGTGCGGGGCGGGCGGTGTGTGTGGCGTATCCGCCCGCCACACACGTCCTGTTGATGAAACTCGTAGGGAAAAACTCTCCGCATGGAGTGGATGCCTAGGGGCGGGGCGCCGGGGCGGCTCAGAACAGCGTGAGAGGAGGAACGCCGCCTACGTCCGCCAAGACCTCGCTTTCGCGATTCGTTCGGGCCGATTGGCGCCCCGTCCAGCTCTCTACACATCGGGTTGTCTTAGAGGCTTCACGCCTCGACTTCCAGCGGCACGAACCGCACTGCCGGGGGCGAAACGCACCTGAACTCGATCCGGAAGACCGGCGGGTTACGCTCCCACCGGCGGTACGGGTCCCTTTCGTAGAGCTGGCGCCATACCTGCTCAAACTCGTAGACCGAGCCGAGACCCTCAAGCCTCGCCTCCTGCTTGTCGATCGACTGGAGCCGAACGGATCTGCAGTCGGTGACAACCAGATCCGCAAACCCCGGCCACTTGTCGGGGCGCCTCCCCTCGACCGGGTTCTTCGCTCGCAGCCATTGATCTACGTGTCGAGGCCGGAAGCGGCGAGTTACCGTTTTCTCGCCCCGAAGGATCGCCTCGTTGAATCGCGGGTGGAAGGGGATCGGGTCGCGGCGGGGTCGGGGTTCTCCACCACCGGCTCCGCAGAACGCGTCCACGGCGGTCACGGTGCGGCGACTCATGCCCCCGGCCTCCAGTAGTTCCGTCCCGAGCCGTTCCGACCCAACAGATACCCGGCCCAGACCCCTAAGAGGAGAGCTCCATCCACGGCCAGGATGGCCGCCCAGTCGCTGATGCCGCCCCGGGCTACGCCTTCGAAGGCCGCGAGGATCCACTCGAGGCTCATGACTGCCCCCCTCCTGGCCCTCGCAACCGCCCCCAGAAGCGGTCATTCCGCGTCGCCTCAGCGGCCGCGTCCTGCTTGCTGAGTACGGATCGACGGTAGCTGGTCTCGAGGAACGCCAGACGCGGCCCGTAGTCCTCGAGCAGCTGGTCCAATTGGCGCTCAAGCCGTCCGTTTGTCGCGGCTGCCTCCTCCACGAGGGCCTTCAGGGCTCTGGCGTATCCGGCAAGGACGAGGATAGTGTTGTCCTTCTCCCTATCGGTCAGATCGGAGAGGCAGACCGTGCGTGTCATGGGGCACCGCCATCCTGCCCGTTTGGGGCTGCTTCCCAGACAAACCGAAGCTTCGGGCCCAAGTGACCCGTGAGGTAAGCCGCTCCCCGACGCCCGGCTCGGGATCCCGAGATCTTCTCCCGAGAGTGGTCGCTCGATGGCCCATCGGAACGGAACCCCGCCGCGAGATACACCATTCCTCGGTGCTCGTTCCCCGGGCAGTTCGTCGGGCCCCGCGCCGCAGGGTCGGCATAGGAGACCAGGCGAGGGACCCCATTGCGCGCTGCCCACCGCTTGACGTGACCGAGTAGGTAGGATCCCGCGTTCTTCGGGGCACCCGGATGAAGTGCGAGTCGGCGCACCTCGAGGAAATCTCTACTGGCGAGCACCCAGCTGGCAGGCGTTCCGACGACGACCACACCGTCCCATAGGAGGTCGTTTTCGGGTTTTCGCAGGGCAGCTGCGTACCGCCATCCAGGGAGAGCCCCGAGGTAGTGGTACCGGCGGAGCCAGCCGTTTACCCACTCCCTCGACCCCCTGCCAGAAACAGGCACGATGTCTCCCAGAGTGCCGTTGGTCATCGCGATCCCTCCGCTGCCCTGGAGCATTGGCCGCTGCGGACGTTCCCGTCGGGGCGATCCCCACCGGCCAGCACGAGGTCGAGAATGTCTTCCGCACTCGACCCCCTCAGCGACTTAGAACTCGAGACCCGCCCCTCCAACCATGCGAGGTTCGCTCGCCTGCTGTAATGGCGGGAGTCGCCGCGGCCCTCCTCCCAAAATAACGCCGTCAACTCCTGGATTTCGGCGAGGCGAGCCCTCTCCGCTGACGCGACGGCATCCATCTCATCACGCCGCTCCTTCAGCTTCGATAGCGCGGCCTCAAGGATCGTTACCTGCTCGCGGTGAAACTCGATCTGCTTGCCGATACGGTCCAGATCCCCGCCGTTCATGAGGCGAGACCCAGCCTCCTGGAACACCCTCGACAGGACGTAGCCGTTAGAGCGGAGCCATTGGATCAACTCTACCGGTGCTGTCAGCTGAACTGAGACCGTCCGGCCGACCTTTTCCCACTCCTTCTCTCGGCCGTGGGGAACGTGTCCCTTTAGCCCCTTAGGCACTGTCCCAACCGGGGTTGGGGCCATGGATTCAGCGTCCAAGGAAGCCCTCCGTCTGACGTGAACCCCGGTTCGCAACCGGGGTTGGGGAACCGGGGTTCAACCCCGGTTGGGACCATGTCTTTCGGCTTCTCTGACGTGAGCTAGCTGGGGTGGTTAGGTGCGGTGCCGTTGCGGTGGGTGGGTGGTGGTGTGGTGTACGCGGGGCGGACCGGGGATGGGATGGGATGGGTTGGGGGGCGAGAGCGGCAGAGGTGGAAGGAAAAGCGCAAAGCATGGGGTTAGGCCCCCCGAATAGCCAAACTGGGGAATGCGAATGCAACGCCGAGACCGTGGATCTCGCAGAACGAGATCCCCAGTATCTCGTTGACGCGGATTCTCGAGTGACACGACCCGCAAAGGGCTGTAATGGCGGGCGTCAGACAGATCCCTGATGGGGCCGGAGTTACCTTTCGCGCATCTGCCTGACCTAACGGGAGTGCCCGCTCCTCTCGTGCGTGGATCCGGGGCGACAGTGAGGCCCTCATCTCAGGAGCACCTCCTCGAGGACGTGGATGTCTGTGGGTACTGGCGCTAGCGGGCCGAGAACGCGCCAGTAGAGGTCCCACAGGATGGGGAAGTCCGACGGCCGTCGATTAAGACCGAGCCATTGAGCCTCCAGATTCTCCCGGGCCTGATCAGTCAGCGAGCCAGTTACACGCTGACGCTCGATGGATCGAGACGCGGCTGCCATCTAGCCACGCCCCCACACGGCCAAATCCAGCAGGGGAGGGCACAGGCTTGCCACGGGTGTTCCCTGAACCCCCGTGCTCCCACCCCTTCCCACCCTCCCTTCGGTCGGAGGGGAGGATCGCCAAGGACTGACGGGCCGAGAGGGTTCCCCATGGTGACGGAAAATATGCGCTGCCGCGTTCGATCCTCCTCACCGTGATCCACCCGCCCAGGGGTTGACCCGAGCCTCGGTTGGGGAGGCGATCCGAGGACGCCCCAGGTCGAGGGCAGAAAGAAGGCCGCGTTCCCGGTGGTCCCGCAGGTCGAGAGCGCCGATCGAGCAGAGGCCAGCGCCGGGCGTTCTACCGGGCGTGCCGGTGAGGTGCAGCCCCCCTCTGTCTTCATCTCGGGACCGCCGGGGTCGCCCTGATCCGCGGGGTCCGAGTAAGGCCCGGGGGTTCCCGACGCCGCGTTCCCGACCACGGCTCCGTCGGTCACCATGGGTGATTGGATGGCGAGAACCAGGCCGGGTAGACCCGTGGCTCCGCGCAAGGGGCTATCACCCGGGCGGGATTGAGGACGCGATGGAACCGGCGTCCCCTCACCGACCTGGTGGTGTCGGTCTCCGGAGCCTCCTCCCATCCCTCTCGATTCGTCGGGAGTTGATTTCCGTCGGACCCGCCGTTGCGGTGGGGGCCTGGATTGTCCTACCGCTGGGCGTTGGAGTCCTCCTCGGCGAGCTGGGGGAGTCGGTCCTGGCGTCGATCGGCGCCCTCAACGTGCTGCTGGTCCTGCTGACCGCCGATCCCGGTCGGTGGTGGAAAGTGCTGGGCCTCGCCGCGATCCTGAACGCGCTCGCGTTCACCGCGGGGGCGGGACTCGGGATGGCCCCCGTCTTTTGGGCGGTACCTCTCTCTGGCGTCGCGATCCTGGGTATCGAGGTGATGAGCTACCGGGCGGCGCTCCCGGAGTTGATGATCGTTGTGTCGGCCTGTTTTGTCATCGGTCTGGGCCTCCGCAGTAGCGGATCCCCCTCCCTTTCGGTCGTCTTCGCCTTGTTCCTTCTGGGGGGCGCCTGGGCTCTCGTACTGGTGGCGATCGCGACCCGCTGGCGTCGCGTCCGGCCCGCCTCCTTCCCGCCTCCAGACGCCGGGGGGGAGGCCTTGACCGGAGCGATCACCCGGTCCCAGTGGGCCTCCGCGGTTGCGACGGGTGCGGCGGTTTCGATCGGGTTGCTGGTCGGGGTCGTCCTGGGGCTTCCCCGAGATTACTGGGTTCTCCTCACCATCATCGTCGTGATGCGATCCTCGCTGAACGCCACACTGGAGCGGATGGGATCTCGGATCACGGGAACGATTCTGGGCGCTGGGCTGGGTGGAATCATCACCTCCCTGCTCCTGCCGGCCTCGTTCAGTCTTCCGATACTCGGGGTGTTCATCAGTGCGGCGATCGTCATGCAAAGGGCCAACTATCTTCTCTATGCCTTGTTCCTGACCCCGTTTGTCGTCGTACTGCTCAACCTGCTGGCCCCGGCCGGGATCACCGTGGCTATCGATCGGGTGGTCGACACCCTTATCGGCGGGCTCATCGGCGCGGTCACGGCTCTTTTGGTGGGGCTCGCCCGCAGCCGCTGGAACCCGCCTGCGGTCGTCAACGGCCGGCCCGTCTCGCTCGAGCCCTAACCCGAGGACCCGACCCCGCCATCTGCATCAGGCCCCCCGCCAGCGACACGCCGGCGTTAATGGCAAAGATGACCCAGACCGGAAAACTCGAGAATCCGAATGGGGTTCTCCAAATCCAGGTCAGGACTGTCAGCCCGGAGAGGACCAGGCCGGCCCCAAGGAGTGCCAAGGTGGACACAGGCGCCACCCGGACGAAGCGCTCCAGTGCCGCGCCGAAGGTCAGCCGGTCCCTTTTGACGGCCGGGATCGGCCGCCCATGACCTTCCATGGGGCCCCCGAGACGGACCCAAGTCCCGAACATCGGGCACCGGCGGTCCAACCGTCCGACCGAAATCCGGTCCGCTGATGGACAAGAAACCCGGCTTAAGCCGGGCTCACCAGGAGGTTGATGGACTGGATTCCATTCGCCGGGATGAAGGTTCCAAACTCCAGGTAAATGGTGAGGTCGACCTTGGTGGTAGATGATGATGTCGAGTAGACGGTCGAAAACGTGTACACCGTATACACCGGCTGGGCCGGAGACCCACTGCTTGAAGAGCTCACGTTGATTAAGAATGTGAAGTTCCAGGAACCGGCCACACC
This sequence comes from Thermoplasmata archaeon, assembly GCA_027365105.1. Classification (GTDB taxonomy): domain Archaea; phylum Thermoplasmatota; class Thermoplasmata; order Lutacidiplasmatales; family UBA184; genus Lutacidiplasma. The sequence continues at coordinate 82,818 of DAHXNZ010000001.1, read as the reverse complement.
GGCCACGGTGGTGACGTTGAACACCTCGCTGAAATTGCCAGCATGGCACTTTCCGGTGCTCGCCGTGCCGTTGTAATAGTTTACAATGGCTGTCGTTCCGATGGCGATTGGGGCGCTCGAAGTTCCCGGGGTGGTGCAACTGGTGCTCCCGGACGGGGCGAAGGCCGCTGACAAAGCGGCGGAACTGGAATTAAAGGCCGGTACGTCCACAAATTTACTCTGGAAGCCCGACGTCTGCTGGCTGACTGTGTGCGGGACCAAGGCGCTTGCGGCAAATACGGCGCCGATGGTGATGCCTATCATGGCAACCACAGTCGCAACGAACCACAGTCGGGCAGGATTCCTTGAGGCGAGCCGATGTGTTTTCCGCATGGATGCTCGAGCACCGCTGGTTTGTTCCAGTATTTATATTCGACCCATCAGTGTCTGGGTTTGACACGTCCATATTAAGCTTAATAATCGTAACTAATCCGTGTTGCGGCGAACCGACCCGGGTTTCCGCCGGCACCTCCCTCGGAACCGGCCCTACGACTTGAGTCCGTGCCATCGAACGGTCCCGATGGGGGGTCATCATGCATGACTTCGGATCCCAACTGGCAGACGCAGAGGGTGTCATCTCCTGTGATGTGCTCCCCGGGTCCTGAAAAGGGCCGGGTGATCGAACGGACTGCGACCCCGGACACGGCCTTCAATGTCGTCGCACGGACGGCGGGTCCGTCAGCGCAATGGACCTCATCGGCCGGCCAGTAGGGACAGGCGGCTGTTGGGGCACGGAGCCGGGTCAAAGAACCAAGGGTGCGAGGTAGTTCATCGTCAATGGGCTCGCCCTCTGGCTGGGGTATGGCCCCGAGTCCGCGGCGCCCGGTACACTCTTTGGGCCCCTTGACAGGAGCTCGTACCCAAGACTGGGCGCCGCTCACCGGCGAGAGATTCTGGGAACGCACTCCCCTGAGCGCGGACACCTGTCGAGGAGCTTGGAGAGCTCTTCGGCTCGCCCCTCCCGCCGGGACCCGTGGCCAGGCGAGGGAGAGCATGCGGAGACAGATGAACGTGACGACGGGGAGTTGAGACGATGGGCGGGGACCACTACGTCGGGATCAATGTCCACCAGGGCAAATGCGCCTGGTGTCCCGCGGATGTCGCGGGGGCCGTGGTCGGCGAGGGCTTAGGTGCGCACCGACTCCGACGGACTCGACCTCAAGGCGCGCGAGTGGAGGCGGCTCGGAGCTCGGAAGGTCCCGGTCGGCCTCGAAGCGTCGACCGCGGGGAACGCGGTAGCCCGCCAGCTGCGGGATGGGGGCTGGGAAATCTGGATGGCCCATCCCCGCGCGCTGAGGGCGATCACCGCCTCCGAGACCAAGACCGACCGCAATGAGGCCCGGACGCTCGCCCACCTCGTGCGACTCGACTACTTCCCGAGGGCCTACCTCCCCTCCGAGGAGATCGAGCGTCTGCGCGACGTGGTGCGGATGCGCGAGGAGCAGGTCGACAAGTTCCGGCGGACCACGAACCAGCTGAGAGGCCTGCTGGTCGGTCACCACCTCAACCGCGAGGCGACCAAGTACGACGACCTGTCTGGCGCGCAGGCGCTGCGGTGGTTGAAGAGTGTCGAGTTCACGGAACCAATCGGAGCAGCAGCGGATGGCGCTTCTGCTCGAGGAGGGGGCGCTCTATAAGTGCCAGGTGGAGATCCTCACCGACGACCTGGCGAATATCGGAGTTGGCCAGGAGGCGGTGCGGAACCTGCAGAGCGTGCCGGGGAGGGCTACCGGGCTTTTCCGCTCTCATTCCTCACCTGCCGCCGATCAATATCGGCAGGTCGTCCCTCCAGTTCTGTCCGGGGGCAGGCTCGCCGAAATCGCCATCTGACCGACGGTAAAGAGGCCGGTAGGCACGTCGACCGTGGCTCCTTTCGGGGCGCGCCGGTTCCCTTCGGCGGGGACCCTGCTTAGAGGGTCGGCGCTACAATCAGGGACTTTTCACGATCGCCATCCAGCTCCTCCTAACAGCTTGGGAGCCCCCTGCCCGAGTGAGAAGGTGGGCCCGAAGTGAACCGGGCCGGGGGATCTGTTGAAGGCCAGGGACCCTGCGAACCCTTCGAGCACGGTTCGGGGCTCGCCAATGCTCTGGAGGATCTTCTGGCCCACCCCGGCGACTGGCGGGGTTCCGAGATGGCCGTTGTCCGAACAGGCATAAGGTCCGAGCGCATGGGTCTTCGGGGACCCGAGGAGATGCGGAGCTTCGGCCATCGATGGCTACGGGGCCGAGGGCCGTGGTACATCCTGGCCATTGTCATGGCCGTGCTGGCCCTCGTGTTCCCGATCTATACCATCACGGCCTCGGTCTCGGCCGGTTCGATCTCCCAGCACATGGCCTGGCACTACCTGTTGGGGAACAATTTCCAGAACAGTACCCGGTGTTCCGGCCCGATCCAATGCATCAACTCCTCTCTCACGCAATCCTACAGTTCAGGGCGGATGCCGCATGTCGGCAGTCTCATGCTGCTGTCGGCCTCCCTCTGGTTGGCCGGAATCGTCGCCCTGGGCGGGGCGCTGGTGGTCGATGGGGTTCGGGTGGCTTCCGACTCCCCTCGTGCCCACCGGGGCGAGTGGTTCGCGGGCGTCGTCGGGGCGGTGGCCCTGCTGCTACCCCTGGTGCTTACCTTCTTCTTCCTTCCCCGGGACGTCAACGCCGATCGTCTGGCCTTCCCCAACTCCGGGAGCGGGCCGGGGCCCTGGGCCTCCTTCGCGGGCTCCGTCCAGTCGGGAGGGGTCGGGACCCAGTGGGGCCCCGGGCCGGGTTGGATCCTGCTGCTGGCTGCCGGAGCCCTCCTGGTCCTGGTGATCCTGTGGGCCCGGTACGACCTCCGTCCGGGCGGTCGCGAAGGACCCGACGCTCAAGGCGAGGAGACCCCGGCAGCCGATTGAACTCGGGAATCTCGTCTCCGCCACCGGCAGGCCTGGCCCGGTCGTTCAGGCGCCCGCCTAACCCCTAATGCTCATCCAGCAGCACGCTCAGCGTGGCGATGCCGTTGAGAGGCGGGCTGGCGCCCTGGGTCCCAAAGTCGATGTAGATGTGCAAGGTGAAGGTGGGCGCATTCGTGGTGGTGCCGAAAGAGAAGACCGTCGAGCCCGAGATGTAGGTGGTGGGGCTCGCTCCGGGGGCGTACGCGTCGAGGATGGTGATGGTGACGGTGTGGGCGACCGGTAGGGTGCTGTTGGAGACAATAATGAACTCCTCCGCGAAATCGCCCGGGTAGCAGTGGGTCCCCGTCGTGCCGGTGCTACTGGTTGTCTGGGTGGCATTGAAGACCCAGTAGAAACTACCGCCGCTGAACGGGGAGCCAACCACCGTTCCACCGGACAAAGCGGTACAGGATGTGCTCCCCGTTGCGGTGATGTTGTTGGTTGCCAATTGAACGGTGGGAGCGTTCGGCCAATCGGAGGGATTCTGGGTCGAGACCTGGTACCAGGACGCGAGTTGAGAAACGGAGATTGGGACGAAGCCGGAGGCGACCGCGGTCCCGATCATCGCGGTCACGATCACCACCGTCGGGACGGCCCACATGAGGAACCGAAGCCTCTGCCGAGAGTGCCGCGCAACCGCCATGGGTTTTGTTTTGGTCACGTCGAGTATAAAGACATATTCGTCCCGTGTGACGTCCTCCCATGCGGATGCCCGGTCTGTAGAGGCGGGGACCGGGCCTTGAGCATGGCCGAGATCAAGGGGCCCGGGCGCCGCCGGGCGTACATCCCCGGGTTGGATGCTTGTACGGCATGAAACCCCTCCCAAACGCGACGGCTCAGGATCGCGGCGGGATCAGCTGATCTGCGCGTTGACGAGGGAAACCGTGGGTTCGCTGGCGGCGTTCTTGGCGACCCCGAAGTCGAGGTAGATGTTGATCTTCGCGGACGAGGTGAACGTGGAGGTCCACGTGAGGGTCAGGGTGACCGAATACGGGGATGACGAGGTCGATCCGAAGGGGGTGTAGCGACCCGTGAAGGTCACGGTGTAGGTTCCGGCCGCGGCCTTGGCGCTCGTCGTCAGCGCCACGTCGATATAGAATGTCTTGAGCGTGGAACTCCCGCAGACCGTGCTCGTCGGGCTGGTCGCGTTCAGGTAAAACGTCGAGGTGCTTCCGCTGGCGACGGTCTGCGTTCCGGAGGTGCAGGTGGTGGCCGCGGCGGCGGGCAGCTTCGGAGCGACCGTCGGGAAGGTCGGGAACGCCGGAGTGCCGGGAAAGTTCACCTGGTACCAGTTGGCGGTCTGGGAGACCGATCCGGGTTGGAATCCCAACGCGCTGGCCTGGCTGACGAGGACGAGCACGACCAGAGCGGCCACCAACCCGAAGAACGCCGTCCGCCAGGGGAAGGGGCGGTGGTTCGGGGCCGGGAGCGTCGATCCCATGGGAAGGGACGGGGAGGGGCCGAGTAGATGAATCTAACGGCGCGATGTCCAGATCTAGTCCGGGCGGAAACGGGAAATAGACGTCCCCTTCGTGGGGTCGATGCTGAAGTATACCGGGATCCGGGTGCGGGATCTCGAACGGGCCCGGGTCTTCTACACCCGGGGGCTCGGACTGACGGTCGGACCGACCGGGCGGATGGCATCCGGCGGGGTCTGGCAGTGGCTCAAGGATCCCGAGTCGGGGGCGATCCTGGAGCTCAACTTCTATCCCGACAGCCCCCCGTACCGGGAAGGCGACGAGCTCGATCACCTCGGATTCCGGATTCGCGGGATGGACGCCCTCATCCCCCGGCTGACCGCTCTCGGGGCGAGACTCCGGATCCCTCCCTTCAAGGAGGGCCCACTGAGGATCGCCTTCCTCTCCGATCCCGACGGGGTCTGGATCGAGCTTCTCGAAGGGGAGCCGGGCGGCGACGACCCCCCCACCTCCCAAGCCGTCGGTTGACCGGCGCCCTCCAACGACGGAGATAAGAAGAGGGGGCCGCCTCCCGGCGTGGGGTTGGCGGGCAGGCGTGGCGCGGTCAGATCCCGGGGCCCAGGCATCGGAGGGTCCCGTACCGGTGGCCCAGCACTCGCTGACGATCAACTCGGCCGGGGTCTTCATCGCCAGCGTCCTGACCCAGCTCATCGGGTTCGTCGCGAGCCTCTTTCTGTACAAGTACGTCGGGATCTCCAACGACGGGCGGGCCCTGCTCGGTACGGTCCAGCTCTTTCTTCTGATCGGCTCCTCGATCAACGGGGTCGCCGACCTCAGGATCGGATCGGCCTACACCTACTTCGTCGCCCGCGGGAAGGATCCCCGGATCTCGACCGGCACGTACTTCCTCCTGCGGCTGCTCATGGTCGGGGGGGCGAGCGCGATCCTCTTCGGGATCGCTCCCGTCCCGATCTTCGGCCACCAGCTGGCGACCGGGCCGGTCCTCACCATCCTCGGGATCTTCCTGCTGCTGCCGTTCCTCTGGTCGGTCGAGGCGGTCTACAATCAGATGCACATCGCGCTGGGCAACTCGGTCAAGGCCCAGTCGCCTCTGCTGATCGAGTCGCTGGTGCGCACCCCGCTCCTGATCGTCGCGGCGCTCCTCCTGCCGACGATCGGGGGGATCACGTTCGCCTACGCCCTCGGGGCGATCGCCGGGGCCGCGTTCTGCCTGCCGGCCCTGCTGCCGAAGTTGAAGCGGTTCCGGAAGCCGGAAGCGGTCGAGATGTTCCGGTTTGCCTGGCCGCTGATGGGGAGCCTCGCCCTCGCCTACCTGGTCACGAACTCGATCCCGTTCATCGTGAGCGGGATCCTCGGCGTCGAGCAGCTCAACATCTTCAACGCGGCGAACGGGTTCCGCATCCTTGCCCTCAGCTTTGCGGCCGCCGTGTCGACCCCGCTCTTCCCGCTCCTCTCCGGGCTCCACAAGAAGGCGGCGTACGATCAGGTGCGGGCCAGCACCTGGCGGACCCTGCGCTTCACGGCCATGATCGTCGTGCCCGGCGTCCTCGCGCTCGCGATCTACCGCGTCAATTTCCTCTATATCCTGGCGAATGCGAGCTATCTCTCCGGGGCCACTCCGCTCGCGATCCTGGTCCTGAGCGTGATTCCGGCGTCGCTCAGCACGATCATCTTCACGGCGCTCACGGCCGTCGGGTACCGACGGCTCGAGCTCTATATCACCGCGTTTCAGACCGCCGCCCTCTTCGGCACCGCCTTCCTCCTGATGCCGCCGGTCTCGGTCCTTCCGGCGTCCGACGGCCTCACCTCGGCGGCCCTCGCGGTCTTCGCCTCGTCGATCATGGCGCTCGCGATCAACGCCTACTTCCTCTGGAGCATCATGGCGGTGCGGATCCGGCTCCGGCCGATCGGCACGATCGGGCTGAGTGCCGCCGCCTCCTTCTTCGCGATCTCCCAGATCAACGACGTCCTCCCGATCAACCGCTACTACCAGCTGCTCTTCGGGGTCGGGATGGGGTTCCTGGTCTACTTCCTCGTCCTGGCCCTCCTCGGAGAGTTCTCCCAGGACGACGTGCGGACGCTCGCCGGTTCCGTCGGGCTCCGGGGGGCCTGGATCGATCGGATCGCCCGGATCTGCTGGCGGCGATCCCACCCGGAGATCGAGTCGATCCCGCCCCTCCAAGCGGCCCGGCTCCGGCAGACCGAGCTGCCCGAGACCTTCTCGGGCATCGCCGAACTTCCGGCGATCGACAGCCCCTCCCCGGAACCGCTCGAAGAGGCCCCGCCGCCGAACCGCTAGGGGCGGGGCGGGAACCCGCGCCCCGCCGTACGCGCCAGCGCCGCGACGACCCGGTCGTCGTCGTTGGGCATCGGGACCCGATGGTAGTCGAGGCCCCGGGACTGGGCGAACTCCCGGACCACCACGTCGAGGTCGTAGAGCACCTCGAGATGGTCGAAGACGAAGCCGAACGAGGCGATCAGCTGGGGGCCGGCCCCCGCCTTCTCCCGGGCAGCCAGCATCTGATCCTCGATCGCCGGCCCCAGCCACGGTTCGGTGGTGTTGCCCGGGCTCTGGAAGCTGAACGACCAGCGGGAGAGCCCCGCGGCGTCGGCGATTTTCCGGGCGGTCGCGTCGAGGAGCCCGGGGTAGGGGTCGCCCCGGTCGAGGAACCGCTGAGGGAGGCTGTGGGCAGAGAGGTGGGTCCACGCGGTCGGATCGTTCAGGCGGTCGAGCTCGGAGCGCACGGCGTCAGCCCAGTAGCCGATCCAGTCGGGGTCGAGGTGCCATCCGACCTGGAGGTCGACCTGGACCCCCGCGGGAACCGCCCGGAGGCCCTCGGCAATTCCGGCCCGGTAGGGCTCGGTGATCCAGGTCGAGGCATAGGGGGAGACCGGCACCGCGACGAACGACCGGTGGCCCTCGGAAACCGCGCGCGGCAGCACCTCCGCGATGCTGGGGTGCCAGTGCTTCGTGGCGAGGTAGACGGGCAGCGGCCGGCCCTCCGACGCCAGACGCCGTTCGAGCTTCTCCCGGATCGACCGCAGGATGCGGGGCTGCGGGGAGCCGCCGATCCGGGCGTACCGGGCGACGTAGTCGGCCACCATCTCGGGGCTCGGCGTCCGCCCGTGCAGGACCTCCGCCAGATACCCCGGCAGATCCTCCGCACTCTGGGGGCTCCCATAGCCGAGCAGCAGCACGGCGTCCGGGGGCGTTCGGCCGCTCACCGTCGGGCCTCCCCGGCCGAGTGCACGAAGTCGACCAACTGTCCCACCCGGTCCGGATCGGTCCCGGGGAGGACCCCATGGCCTAAATTGAAGACGTGCGAACTTCCGTCCGGGATCTCCCGGAGCACCCGCGCGGCCTCCGCCTCGAGGAGCTCCTGGCTCCCGAGGAGGGCGCCCGGGTCGAGGTTGCCCTGCAGCGGGAGCCCGGGCCCGATCCGGCTCCGGACCGAGCCGAGCGGTTCCCTCCAGTCGACCCCGACGGCGGTCGCCCCGAGGCGGGCGATCGCATCGAGCAGGTGGGACGATCCGGTCGAGAAGTAGATCGTCGGCCGACGGAGCTCCGCGAGCTGCTCGAAGAGCCGGACCAGCCGGGGGGCGATGTGCCGCTCGTAGCTCGCCCGCCCGAGCACTCCGGCCCAGGTGTCGAAGAGTTGGAGGATCGAGGCGCCGGCCTCGGCCTGCATCCGCAGGTACTGCCCGGTCATTTCGGTCAGCCGGTCCAGGAGCCGGCCGAATCCCTCCGGGTCCCGGTACATCCAGCCCTTGACGTTCGCGTACTCCCGGGAGGGGCCCCCCTCGACCAGGTAGGCGGCGAGAGTGAACGGCGCTCCGGCGAACCCGATCAGCGGGCGATCGGAGGCGTCGCAGAACCGCCGGATCGCCTCCCCGACGAACGGCACCGATGCCTGCGGGTCGAAGGGGGGGAGCGCGTCGACCTGCTCCCGGCTCCGGATCGGAGTCGGAATGATTGGGCCGACCCCGGGATCGATCGAGAAGTCGATCCCGAGGCCGGCGAACGGGAGCGTAATGTCGGCGAAAACGACACCGGCGTCGACGTCGAACCGGCGGACCGGCTCGAGGGTCACCTCGGCGGCCAGCTCGGGAGTGCGGGCCAGCTCGAGGATCGCATGGCGGGCCCGAAGGGCCCGGTACCCCGGTAGGTACCGGCCGGCCTGGCGCATCAGCCAGATCGGCCGGGTGTCGACCGGTTCTCCCCGGAGGGCCCGCAGGATCCGATCCCGCATCAGTCGTTCTCCCCCGCCACGGCGGCAAAGGCCCGGCGGAAGGCGACGCGCTGCTGCTCGAGGATCTCGGGCGTGGTCTCCGTGGAGGCGAAGAGGGTTTCCATGGGGGAGGGCGGCAGGTAGATGCCGGCCCTCAGCGCGGCGTGGAAGAACCGGGCGTACCGGGCGGAATCGGCGGCCTGGGCGCTGGCGAAATCCGTGACCGGACCCTGGGTAAAGAAGAGGCCGACCATCGATCCTCGGCGATGGACGGTGACCGGCACCCGGGCCCGAGCCGCCTCGCTCTCGAGAAGGCCCGCCAGCGTCGCCCCGGCCGCATCCAGGGCCGGGTAGGTGCGGGCGGTCCGGGCCGCGAGCAGCGCCTCGCCGGCGGCCATCGCGACCGGGTTCCCCGCGAGCGTGCCGGCCTGGTAGATCGGCCCGAGCGGAGCCACCTGGTCCATCCAGCGCCGGGGGCCGCCGTACGCGCCGACGGGAAGTCCGGCCCCGATGACCTTGCCGAGGGTCACGAGATCGGCCCGGGCCCCGAGCGTCGGGTGGATTGCCCCCCGCCTCAGGCGGAAGCCGGTGATGACCTCGTCGGCGATGAGGAGCGCGCCGGCCCCATGGCAGAGCCGGTCGAGCGTCGGAAGGAAGCCGTCGCGGGGGGGCACGAGCCCCATGTTGCCGGCGATCGGCTCGACGATCACCGCCGCGACCTCGGATCCGTGGCGCCGGAAGAACCGCTCCGCGGCCGCCGGGTCGTTGTAGGGCAGGACCGAAGTCTCCCGGGCCGTGGCCGGGCTCACCCCCCCGGAGGCCGCCCGGCCGGCCGAGGCGACGCCGGAACCCGCCCGCACCAGGAGTCCATCCAGGTGGCCGTGGTAGCCCCCTGCGAACTTGACGATCCGGCGCCGTCCGGTCGCGCCCCGGGCCACGCGGATCGCGCTCATGACCGCCTCGGTTCCGGAGGTCACGAACCGCATCCGCTCCATCGTCGGGACTTCGCGTCGGATCCGTTCCGCGAGCCGGTGCTCCCGCTCGGTCGGCGCGCCGAAGCTGAGGCCGTCTCCGGCCGCGGCCCGGACGGCGGCCACGACCGCCGGTGGAGCGTGCCCCAGGAGGTTCGCGCCCCACGAGTTGACCAGGTCGAGGTAGCGGCGGCCGTCGGCGTCGACGATCCAGGCCCCTTCGCCCCGGACGATGAAGGGCGGGGTCCCGCCGACCTGGGCGAACGACCGGACCGGGCTGTCGACGCCGCCGACGAGGACCCGTTCTGCCCGACGGAAGAGGGCCCGGGAGCGGGGCCCGGCCGAGTCGAAGGTCATGGAAGGCCGTCGGCGAGCCTCAGCATCTCTCGCGCGTCGGTACGCCGGCAGGTGAAGATGGGGGTCTCCAGCTGGGTGAACCGGCTGGCCTCGGAGGGCCGAAGGTCGGCCACGAGTTCCAGGAACTCGGCCGGCGAGTCGCCCTCGAAGGCCAGGATGAACTCCATGTCGTCGAGGCCGAAGGAGTAGCCGGTGTGGATCTGGACCCCGGGATACCGGTGGCCCACCCGGAAGTGTTCCCCCATCATCTTGCGTCGGGTCTCGAACGGGAGGCCGTACCACTCCCGCTTCTTGACGAACGGGTAGACGAAGAGGTACGGGAGATCGAACGGCCGACGCCGGGACGATCGCCCTTCCCCGTCGGTGTGGGTGTGGCCGGCAAGGTATTCGCTCCGGCGGCCGAGGCCGAGGTAGGAGTAGGCGGTGTCCAGGTACCCCCCCATCTTGGTCCCGAGGAGCCGGGCGTGGAGCTCCTGGATCCCTTCGATCCGTGGGGAGATCGACCAGACCAGCATCTCGGTGTCGGCCTTGAGCCCCACCAGGGAGTACGTGCGCACCAGCGTGCCGGCCGCCGGGTGGTCGAGCCGGTCCGCGAACTCCTCCCGACCCGCCCGGCGGGTCGCGTCGCCGAGCCGACGCCACTCGGGACGCAGGTGGAAGAAGGTGTACTTGACGAAATCCTGGAGCTCCTCCGCCTGGGTCGAGACCACCCGGGGCGGATCGGGGGCCGGATCGCTCACGGACGGAGCCCCCGGGCGCGGGCGGCCACTTCCCGGGCGAAGTAGGTGATGATCCAGTCGGCGCCGGCGCGGCGCATCGCCAGCAGGCTCTCGTCGATCACGGCGGCCTCGTCGATCCATCCCCGGGCGGCGGCGGCCCGGATCATCGCGTACTCCCCGCTCACCTGGTAGGCGACGAGGGGATGGTCGAACCGCCGGCGGGCCCGCGCGAGGATGTCCAGGTACGGGAGCCCCGGCTTCACCATCAGCAGGTCGGCGCCTTCGGCCGCGTCGGCCGCCATTTCCATGAGCGCCTCCCGGGCGTTGGCGGGGGAAAGCTGGTAGCTGGCCCGATCGCCGCCTTTCGGCGCCGAACCGGCGGCCTCCCGGAAGGGGCCGTAGAGCGCGCTCGCGAACTTCGCCGCATACGCCAGGATCGCCGTGGCGGTGAATCCGGCGCGATCGAGGCCGGTGCGGATCGCCCGGACCTGGTGGTCCATCATCGCGCTCGGGGCGACGATATCGGCGCCGGCCCGGGCGTGGGCGAGGGCCATCCGGGCCAGCCGCTCCACCGTGGCGTCATTGTCGACCTCCCCGTCGCGCAGGAGCCCGCACTGGCCGTGGTCGGTGTAGGCGCACAGACAGACGTCCGTCAGGATCCGCAGCGTCGGGACCGTGCGGCGGATCGACCGGATCGCCTGGGGAATCAGGCCGCGATCGTCGACCGCATCCGAGCCCTCCGGGTCCTTGACCCGGGGCACCCCGAACAGGAGGACCGCCCGCACCCCGTCCTGGGCCCACCCCCGGGCCCGGTCGCCGAGGCCCTCGAGCGGGTACCGGTCGATTCCCGGCAGGCTCTCGATCGGGTCGGGAGTGCCGCCGCCCGGCCGGACGAAGACCGGATAGACGAGCCGCTCGGGATCGACGCGGGTCTCCCGGAGCGAGGCCCTCAGATCCTCCGTCCGCCGGAGGCGACGCAGCCGCAGGCTCGGAGGAACCTCGGAGTCAGCCTCGGACATGGTCGAGCCTCCGGAGCAAAAACCGCGTAAAGCGTTGTGCGGAGCTCCCCGGCGCCACGGTCAGGGCCCGGAGGCCGGCCGCTCGCAGCGACCGGGCGGTGGTCGGCCCGAGCGCCACGAACCGGGCCGAGCGCCGGAGCGCCGCGATGCCGCCCGGCCCGAGTGCCCGGCGAAGGCCCTCCCAGGCGGAAGGGCTCGTCACGACGACCAGATCGGCCCGCTGCGCCCACCGGCGATCGCGGTCGCTCGCCCGGCGGGCCGGACGATGTCGGTAGGCGATCACCTCGACGACCCGGTGGCCGGCGCGACGGAGGCGACGGGCCAGGCCGGGGCCGGCCCGGTCGGACCGGGGATAGAGGAGGCGCAGCGGCGGCGAGCCGGCGATCGCCCGCGCGATGCCTTCGGCGCCTTCGGGCGATCCGACCGTCGCGCGGGGTCCCCCCCGACGGCGGAGCGCCCGGGCGGTGGCCGGGCCGCTCGCCCAGTAGCGGAGCCGGCGCCACTCGGAGGGCCAGACGTAGGGCAGCACCGGGGCGAGGAAGCTTTCCACCGCCGCGGGGCTGGTCAGGATCACCCCGTCCACCGGACGGACTCCGGCGAGGCGGCGGCGGAGGCTCCGGACGGCCACCGGACGCCATCGGACCGTGACCCATCGACGGAGATCGGCGGATCGTCCGAGGGCGGCCTCGATCTCCGAGAGCGCGCGGTCGGACCCCGCCAGCAGGATCCTCGGGCGTCGGGCGGCGGCGTCCATGGATCAGCCGACCCGTCCCGAGATCCGGACCAGGTCCCGGCCGACGGCCGCGCCGATCCGCCTCGCGTCCCGAGGGGACCCGACCCGCCGGGAACGGACGGTCCGACGCCCGTCGGCATCGAGCAGTTCCGCCCGGACCGTGAACCTTCCCCCCCGCTCGGTCGCCAGGGCCCCGAGGGGCTGCTCGCAGCCGCCCCCGAACGCTTCGAGGACCGCCCGCTCGGCCGCGAGGGCCCGCGCGGTCGCGGGATGCTCGAGGCGGTGGAGCATCCGGCCGAGCGCGCGATCGGCCCGGCGGATCTCGAGACCGAGGATCCCCTGGCCCGGCGCCGGGAGGAAACCGTCCAGGGGGAGGAGCCGACCGATCCAGTCGCGGTGGCCGAGGCGGAGGAGGCCGGCGGCGGCCAGGACCGCCGCGTCGAGTCGCCCATCGAGTACCTGAGCGACCCGACGCTCCACGTTGCCCCGGATCTCCACGACGTTGAGGTCCGGCCGCCAGCGCAGCAGCTGCGCCCGGCGGCGGACGCTGCTGGTCCCGACCCGGCTCCCGATGGGCAGCGGTTCCCCGGATCGATCCCGGCCGACAACTAGGGCCTCATGCGGGTCGGCCCGCCGGGCGCCGGCGATGAGCACGAAATCGCGGTCGACGGGCGCCGGCAGGTCCTTGGCGCTGTGGACGGCAAGATCGATTTCCCGGCCCCGAAGCGCCGACTCGAGCGCATCGGCAAAGTCCGGGGACTGACGTCGGCGGCGGTCCCGGTCGCCGCTGGGGGTCAGGTAGACGATCTCGAGCGCGCGGGAGGTCGAGACGTGGGCGGTCAGGCGCCGGACGATCTCCGCGGCCTGGCGCCGGGCGAGCGGACTCCGACGGCTCCCGACCCGCAACGACGGGACGGTCACGGCTCGGGCGAGTCCGGGGTCAGCAGCTCGAGCGCCCAGCGGCGGATCCGTTCGTCCTCCGGGGAGGAGGAGAGTGCCCGGATCCGTTCGGTCGGACCGTCGAGCAGCCGGCCGACGAGCCGCCGGGTCAGCCGCTCGACCGCCTGCGACTGTGCCTCGGTCAGGTCACCCAGATACGGCCGGGCCGAGGCCAGCTCGGCCTGTCGGACCCGTTCAACCTCCCGGCGGAGGAAGGCGACCCAGGGCTCGAGCGCCCGCCGTTCGAGCACCTGGGCGGCCTCCCGGGCCGCGGCCTCGACGCCGGGGGGGGCCTGGTGGGCTGGAGGGGGCATGTCGCCGTAGAGATCGCCAAGGTCGAGGAGGCGGGCCCGAGGGAGCTGCCGGACCTCCGGCGCGATATTGCGCGGCACCCCCAGATCGATGAGGACGACCGGTCGGTCCCGGGGGATCGCCGGGGGGGTGATGACGGCGCGACCCGATTTGGCCGCGGCCACGACGGCATCGCAGACGGCCAGCTCCTCGACCAACCGGACGATCGGAGCGGCGCGCGCCCCGATCGAGCGCAGGAAGCCGGGGTCGGGCGGCCGGCGATGGTAGACGAGGGTGACCCGGGCGCTCGGGGCGAGCAGCTCGGCGATCTCACGTCCGACGATGCCGCTCCCGACGACGACGACCCGGGGGAACGGCGGCCCGACGAGCTGCTGGAGTCGGCTCACGGCGACCGCGGCGATCGAACGGCTGGGATCGACCCGGGGGAACTCCCGGTCGGCCGCGGCCACGGCGGCGCCGAGGAGCTCCCGGAGGACCGGCCTCGGGTGCCGGCTCTGGACGGTGCCGATCGCCGAACGGATCTGCTGCCGCACCTCCCGCTCCCCGACGGCGAGCGATTCGAGCCCACTCGCCACGGAGAAAAGGTGGCGTACGGCCTCGAGCCCGGTCCGCTCCGTCCATCCGCCTCCCCGAAGCTCGAGCTCGGACCGCCAGAGCGGGACGGTCGCGGCCGAGCGCAGCAGGAGGAACACCTCGACCCGGTGGCAGGTCTTGAGCAGGACGATCTCCTCGAGATCGGGTCGCTCCCTGAACTCCCGTTCCGCCCAGGCCGGGTCGAGGCTCCGGGCGGCCGCCTCCAGGGTCTCGATCCGCGCGGTCCGCAGGCTGAGTTCAAAGCCGACCAGCCGGAGCGGCTCGAGAGGGGGAGGGGTGCCGGCCACGGGGACAACACCGGCAGCGGGCGCCCATGAGGCTACGACAATGCCCGTAGGTTCGGTGGCCGCCACGGTCAGGTACCGCTGGGGGGGAGTCCCGGGAGCTATATGCGGCGTGGTATGAACCTCGGCGCCCAGGCCTATGCGAGCGCGTGGCGCGGGCCCCCGGGGTCCCGATTCTGTCGCGCTCCGCGGTGCGGATAGCTTAAAGACCGGCTCGAACTAGTACGTTTCGGAGAATCCCATGGTGGAACTCGAGGTTCGGCCGGCGGCGCTCGACCAGATCAAGACGCTCATCCGCGGACAGAAGCCCGATGTCGGGGTCCGGGTCTATGCCCAGGCCGGCGGCGGAGGCTGCTGCGGCGGCGGCTCGGGGATGGTCGAGTTCGGGATGGCGTTCGCCAAGCCCCGCGCGGACGACGTCGTGGTCCAGGTCCAGGGCCTCTCCGTGATCGTCGATCCCGGCAGCGTGCCGATGGTCGACGGGGCGGTCGTCGATTACGTGGAGAACCTGGAGGAGTCCGGTTTCAAGATCACCAACCCCCACCTCCCGACCCCGGACGCGGCGGGGATGGCCGGGGGCTGCGGCTCCTGCGGGGAGAGTTCGGGCAACGGCGGCGGCTGTGGGTGCGGCGGGAACTGAGGTCTTCCGGGACGCTCCCCCCAGCCCCGGGCGCGGCCGGTCGGGGCCGCCGGGTGGCCGGCAGCCGGCCGGCCCCATAGGACCACATCACCGGTGACCGGCGAGGCCCTGTGGAGCGATCGGCTCCGAAAGGTCTACGAGACCCGGGGGGCGCCCCCGGTCGAGGCGCTGCGCGGGGTCTCGCTCGAGGTTCATCGCGGCGAGCGCGTCGCGCTGCTCGGGCGCAACGGCGCCGGGAAGACGACCTTTCTCAAGATCGCCTCGACCCTCCTCCGGCCGACCTCCGGCCGCATCGAGATCTTCGGGGAGGACGTCGACCGACGACCGGACCGGGTCCGGCCCTACATCGCGGTGGTCCCCCAGGAGGGGAAGCCGTTCTTCCATCTGACCCCGCGCGAACAGGTCTACACCTACCTGCGCGCCCGGGGGCTGGCGCGGGAGACCGCGCGCGCGCGGACCGAGTCGGCGATCGAGCAGATGGGGCTCGAGTCGGTCGCCGACCGGCTCGCGATCACCCTCTCGGGGGGGCAGCGGCAACGGACGATGGTGGCGACCGTGATCGCCACCGAGGCCCCGCTCCTGTTCCTCGATGAACCGTCAATCGGAATGGACCCGTTCGCCCGTCGGGACGTCTGGGACTCCCTTCGGGGGCTGACCCGCAAGGGGTCGACGCTGCTCCTCACGACCCATTACCTCGATGAGGCCGAGGTGCTCAGCGACCGGCTCTACATCGTCGAAGGCGGCCGGGTGCTGGTCCAGGGCACCGCCGAGGAACTCAAGCGGAGCGTCGGCGGAACGCTCAAAGTCACCCTCCAGGGGCCGGGGATCGTCGCCGACGAATTCCAGAGCTTCGGCGCCTGCGTCTCCGACGGTTCGGCGCTCACGGTGATCGTCGACCCCCCGCGGCTCGCCGAGCTCCTTCAGATCGCCGTCCAGCGGAAGCTGACCGCCGGGGTCGGGCCGGTGACCCTCGAGGAGGCGTTCCTGCGCGTCGTGGGACGATCGATCAATGCGGAGTGAGCTCGCCCTGGCCCCGTCCCGGGCGTTCCGGGGGCTCGGCTCCTTCCTCTGGACCGAAATCCTGGTCCAGGCCCACGAGTGGCTCGCCATGGGCACCTCGATGGTCGTCCAGGGGGTCCTCCTGGTCTTCGTCTGGATCCTCGACCCGTCGCTCCTCCCGGTCTCCTTCCTGGGGGCGATCCTGTTTTCGATGTTCACGATGGGCCAGCGGGTGCTCAACGAGGCCGCGTACCTGAGGATCGACCACAAGGCAAACGATCTCTACCTCGCCTCGCCGATGACCCCCGAGGGGTACTTCCTGGGCATGGCGATCGGCATCCTGGTGGTCTACGTCGGGCCGGTCCTGGTCATCGGCCTCCTCTCGATCTGGGTGGTGCCGTACACCCCCGCGATCGTGCTCCTGCTGTTTCTGCTCGCGCTCGCGGTCTGGCTCTTCTCGGCGTCGACCGGCTACATTTTCTCGACCTTCTTCCGGGACAACCGGGCGATCTGGGCGTACTCGAGTCTCTTCTTCAACCTCTTCGGGGTCCTCTTCCCGGTCTTCTACCCGCTGAGCCTCTTCCCCGCCGACCTGCGATCGGTCGCCCTGCTCCTGCCCCCGAGCGCGGCCGCCGCCCTCCTCCAGTCGTCGATCGGGGCCACCTCGCTTTCCGAAGCCCAGATCGCCCTCGCCGCCGGGGGCCTCGCGGTCGAGGTGACCCTCATCCTGCTCGGGGCGATCCTCTGGGCCCGCCGGACCTCCCGGGAGGCGTGACGGTGGCGATCCGGAACCTGAGCCCCCTCCCGGAGACTCCGCCCCACGGTCGTGCGCTGCCGGCCTTTGCGATCATCGGCTGGCGGTGGATCGGCCGGAACCCCGCCGTGGCGGTCGCCCCGATCCTGCTGCCGTTCATCTTCCTCTACTTCCTGAGCCTCATCTCGCCCCCGAGCCTGCTCCCCCTCGAGATCGCCGGCGCGATGCTCTTCACGATGCAGAACATCGGCAGCTGGGTCCTCGGGGACAGCGCCACCTGGCGGATCGAGTGCTCGATCCAGGACCTGTTCGTGGCGAGCCCGATGGGGCGGTTCCGCTACCTCTTCGGGATCGCGTTCAGCAACCTCATCGCCATGCTCCCGGCGCTCGCGGTGCTCTCCGGTCTGCTGGCCTGGACCCAGTACAGCCGCGGGATCCCGGTGCCGCTCTCCGCCTGGGGGATCATCGTGGCCTGCCTGGGCGTGCTTTGGGTCCTCTTTTCGTCGATCGGCATCGCGATCTCGAGCCGGGTCACGACCCAGCGGGAGATCTGGCCGGTCGGCAGCCTCTCGTTCACGCTGCTCGGGATGCTCGCTCCCCTCTACTACCCGATCTCCTACCTCCCGCCGGTCTGGCAGGAGATGGCCCGCTTCGTGCCCACCACCTACGCCGCCCTCCTGATCCAGGCGGCGCTCGGGATCACTCCGGCGAGCCCGGTCACGATGGCCGGATACGCGGCCCTCCTGGGGTTGAGTGCCTGCCTCGGGATCGGCCTCGCCCTGGGGCTCTACCGCTGGAGGACCGGGTGAGCCGACCGAGCACAACGCCTAAAGGGGGGCGTGGCCTAGCTTCTCCAGTGCGTCCGCACCCCACCCCTTTCCGGTCGAGCCCCGAACTCCTCGAAGGCCGTCGCCCCGCGCGGGTGGGGTCGGTTCCAGTCCGCCATTTCCTCGGTCGAAACCGGCGGGCGAACCGTCCATGAGCAACAACGAATTTGATGAGATTCTCTCGGCGTTGGATCGCGAGAGCGCCCGCATCCGGGTGCGCGCCGAACCGCGACGGTACAACAAGCCCGCGACCGTCATCTCCGGCTTCCCCCCGGGGGTCGATCTCGCCGAGACCACCCGGGCGCTGAAGAACCGGCTCGCGACCGGGGGATCGGTCGTCGACGGGGAGGTCTACCTCCAGGGCGACCACCGGACCCGGATCCGGGCCGAACTCGGTCGACTCGGTTTCGATCCGGAAATGATCGAGATCTCCGATGCCCCGCTCCCGAAGCGTGGCCGTCGGGGATAGCCGGACCCGTCCTGGATGAACTGACCCCTCGGATTGAGGGGAAATTTCGACCGCTCCGCCTCCAGGAACTCCCGCCTCCCAGCCGCGCATCGGGTCCGAAGGATCCCGTCCCAAGACCGTGGACGGCGGCGCTCAGCCTCCGCAGACCCCCCGTCCGTCCCGAACTCCTTGCGCGGTGCCTCCGCGAATCCGGTGGGATGGTCGGGGCCCCTGGTCGGCGGAGCATCTGGAAGCCGTGCCGGTCGAGCGCCGGGGTGGGCATGCGCCCGCCGGCTTCGCCCATCCGGGCGATGACCCTCTGCCCTTCCTGCGGAGCCCGGAGCTGAGCTGGGGATCCGCTGAGCCCGACTCCTCTCCCCTCGGCGATCCCCGACGCGGACGACCCCGTTTACGGGCCGGGCCGACCCTGGCCCAGACCCTTTGAGACCGGGTGCCCGGAGGGCTTCCCTCGCCGGTCCGCCGGGCTCCCGGGCCGGCCTCGGCATCTGGATTTAGATACATCGACGAGCTTATATTCCGAAAGCCTTCCGGCCGGTGGAATCGCCCATGTCGGAGTACGCACATCCTGAGGCCGTGGTCGAGACAGCGTGGGTCGCCGAGCATCTGACGGATCCCAAGGTCCGGATTCTCGAGGTCGACTATGACCCGGCGGCCAACTACGAGTTGAGCCACCTCCCGGGGGCGTACCTGGTCGACTGGAAGCGGGACGTCAACGCGCCGGTCAGTCGGGACATCCTGAGCCCCGAAGCGCTCACGGCGCTGTTCCGACGCTGCGGGATCGACCCGGATACCCGGGTCGTGCTCTACGGTGACTTCAACAACTGGTTCGCGGCGTTCGCCTTCTGGGCGTTCCGCTACTACGGGGCCGAGCACCTGGCACTGATGAACGGGGGCCGGAAAAAGTGGATCGCCGAGGACCGGCCGGTCAGCCAGGAGATCCCGCCGGTCGGAGCCGGGCGGTTCACCGCCTCGGCACCGGATCCCCGGTTGCGGGCCTACTACGACGATGTCCGGCGGGCGCTCGAGGAGGTTCGGAGCGGCCGGATCGGGCTCGTGGATGTCCGCGGCCCGAAGGAGTTCTCCGGGGAGATATCCACCCCGCCGGAGTACCCGACCGAGCACGCCCAGCGGGCGGGTCACATCCCCGGCGCCCGGAACATCCCATGGGCTCAAGCGGTCCGCGACGACGGGACCTTCAAGCCGCGGGCCGAGCTGGAGGAGCTGTATCGGTCCCGGGGGATCGTGCCGGAACGGCCGGTGATCACCTACTGCCGGATCGGGGAGCGTTCCAGCCACACCTGGTTCGTGCTCAAGTACCTCCTCGGCTACCCCGACGTTCGGAACTACGACGGCTCCTGGACCGAGTGGGGCAACCAGGTGAGAAGTCCGATCGAAAAGCCGTAGGCGGCGATCGGCGACTATCCCGGGTCGGGCTCGAGTTCGCCCGAGGCCGATCGGCGCCGCGGCGCCGGCCGCTCGACCCTCTCGACCAGGAACTTGAAGAGCCCCTGACCGCGCCGGGCGGCCCGGACCCGGTGACCGGTCCGGTCGGTCCAACGGGCGATCTCGATCGGGCTGGTCGGATCGTCGGTGACGAGCACGATCGCCTCGCCCGGGGCGATTCGGGCCAACGCCTCGTCGAGCTTGGCGAAGATCGCCGAGCACTCGAGGCCGATCTCGACCATCTCCTGCTCGGGGGGCAGCGGCCAGCACTGGATGTGCCGCCGGCGGATCTGGTCGATGAGGGGTTCCCGGATTTCCGCGGCGGTCGCGAGGCCGATCTCCGGCTCGACCGGGCGAGGCAGACGGAGGTGGCCGATCCACCCGTCGCCGTACGGATCCTCGTTGATGCGTCGGGGGCGCTCCGCCAGGACCGGGTTCGGGGCGATGATCTCGGCATCCAGGGGCAGCCGGAACGGAACGGCGGTCCGCGCCGACTCCACCGTGGCGAGGCTCCACCCCCGGCTCTGGACCCCGCGCGGGGTCCGGAATTCAACCCGCAGGATCCGCCCCAGGAACGCCGACCAGGAGGCGGTCATCCCGATCCGGGCCGTTCCATCGGGCTCGGGTCGGAGCCAGAGCTCCAAGTTCCGATCGTACCAGCGGTCCTCCGGCAGCGGGCAGTCTTCGACCTCCATGGGGGCCCCCGTACCGGTCGCACGGGGCTCGCGCAGATACCCTTTTGGCCGACGGGTCGTACGACCCGGACATGGCGGTCCGGTCCGCGCCTCCCCCCTCCATCGAGAACCGCTCCGTCCGTTGCCGGTGCGGCCATCTGCCCACCCACCACATGGTCGTGGCCCCCCTCCGCCCCACGGGGGGTTTTCGGCTCGACCCGACCGGCCCTTGCGCCCTGTGCGGCCCCGCCGCCTGCGCGCGGTATGCTCCCGGGCCCGGTCAGCCGTAGGCGGCCCGGATCAGGTACACCTTCAGCCGGTGGAGCCGCTCATCCCAGAAGTGGAAGTGCCACGAACGGGCCTCCTCCCAGTCCTCCCCCGCGCCCCAGCCATCGTGCTCCAGCGTCACGTCGATACCTTCCGGGGATTCCTGGAGGCGGACGTAGACATGGCTCGGTGAGGGGGCCGAGCGTAGGAGGTCGGCAAAGGGGGGCGGGGCCTCCCAGGTGAAGTCGAGGTCGAGATCCGCGGTCAGCGCCCGGATCAATCCCCGGCTCACGAACCCGGTCTCCCCGGTCCATTCGAGCAGGTAGCGGCCCCCGACCTCGGGGACGATCTCGGCCCGGTCGGCGAGCCAGCCCTGGACCTTCTCCGGATCGATGAAGGCGGCGAAAATCATCGGGATCGGCAGGGGGACCGTCACCTGGATGAGGATCGGATCGAGGGGCTCGTCCACGGTCCTCCCGCAGCGGTTCGGGCTAAAGGCTTTACCGGGGGTTGGAACTCCGCCCGTTCCGAGGGCCGGGTGCACCGAGGGCCCGCCTGCGAGCCGCGGGGTCGGGATGCCTCGGGGGCTTGGGCGATGGACCGGGGTCCACTGTTCGGGGAGCGGCTTCGGTGGGGCCCTGAGTCGGCTCGTCCTCGGGGGTTCATGCGATCCAGCCCCTTCAGAGTCCGCCGGCCGCTCGGGGCATCCGCCCATCGGGGTCGATGGACTGGTCGGGATTTGAACCCGAGGCCTCCGGTTTGCAAAACCGGCGATCTTCCAACTGATCTACCAGCCCGCCGACCGGCCGGAGTCTCTCGGGCCTTATACTTTGGGACCCCGTCGACCCGGGTCTCGGCCGGGGCGACCCCGCCCGCAGCCGGACCGGGCCGCTGGGAGTCGGAGCCGATTTAGGGGTTCCCCGGCTCCCGAGGCCGTGAAGCTCA
Source organism: Thermoplasmata archaeon (assembly GCA_027365105.1). Lineage (GTDB taxonomy): Archaea > Thermoplasmatota > Thermoplasmata > Lutacidiplasmatales > UBA184 > Lutacidiplasma. The sequence continues at coordinate 61,238 of DAHXNZ010000001.1, read as the reverse complement.
GCGCGTTCACCATCGTAGACGGCTTTCCCCCGGGGACCGACCCGGCCCGCTCCCGGCTGCGGGAGGTGGTGGACCTCGCCCGGGCCGCCGAGCGCGCCGGCCTCCACGGGTTATGGACGGCCGAGCATCACTTCCAGCCGAGCGGGCTCTGCCCCCACCCGCCGGCGCTGCTGGCCGCCTGTGGGGAGGTCACCCGGAAGCTCCGGCTTGGGTCGATGGTCTCGGTCCTGCCCCTGCATGACCCGGTCGCCATCGCCGAGCAGTACGCGGTCGTCGACCAGCTTCTCGGGGGGCGGCTCAACTTCGGCGTCGGGAGCGGCTACATCCCGACCGAGCTCGAAGGGTTCGGGGTCGACCCGAAGTCGAAGCGCGAACGGTTCGATGCCGGCCTCGCCACCATCCTGGCCGCGTGGCGGGGGGAGGAGGTCCGGTCGCCGGTGCCCGGCGCGTCCGCCGTCCGACTGAACGTGCAACCCGTCCAGCGGCCGCACCCACCGATCTGGATTGCCGTCCAGCGGAAGGCGGCCATCCCGTACGTGGCCCGGGCCGGCGCGTCGGCCGCCTTGATCCCCTACGCCACGGTCGGGTCGCTCGGGGAGCTGGGGGAGGCGATCCGGGAGTACCGCCGTTCGGGACCCGCCCCTCACGGGGAGGTGGCGGTGGCCGTCCACATCTATGTGGGGGATCGACCGGCCCTGGCCCGCACGGCCCTCCAGCGGTACCTTGACGGACGGCTCGCGACCTACAGCACGTTCTATCGGCAGAAGGTGAACGCCGATCCGACGGCGGCATCGGCCCGCCAGATCGAGGAGACCGGCCTCGCCCTCCTCGGTTCATCCGAGGAGGTCCGGCGACGCCTCGACGAGTACGAAGCCTTGGGGGTCGATGAGATTCTCGGCATCCTGGACTTCGGCGGGCTGCCGCCTCCGGAGGTGGACGCTTCAATCCGGGGCTACGGTCGAATCCGATCCCCCGAGGCCGCCCCGGCTCCCGGGTAAGCGGCTCCGCTTCGGGAGCTTGGCCCACGGGGGGTGAAGGGCTGGCCATACGGTCCCAGGCTGGGGATGGGGCGGGCCGCATCCCCGCGTTGACGGGGTCGAAGCGGCGCCCCGAACCTGGCATGCCGCACGTCGATCGGGGTGAACGACTGCGCGCCGGCCCTCGCCTGGACCGGTCTTGGCGTCATCGGGTTGACCGAGAACTCCGGCGGGCGATGACGAAGGCGAGGGATCCGCCCACCTTGGCCATGAGGGCCCGACTCCCCTCATCCCGCCCGATCCCTCGGGGCCGGGGGGTCCTCGGGGTTGAAGTCGGTCCGGGAGCTACGCGTCCTGGGCCGGGTCCGCTCCCGGGCACGGGGATTCGCCCTACCGGAGGACCCCCTGCAGCGCTCTGCGAAGCGATATCGGTCCGCGAGGGCCGGCGGCACTCCGCGAGGGGCCCCTTCTCTACCCGGGAGGCCGTGGCCGGACCGATCCCAATGAGGTCCATGATCGACTCCCCGGCCGCGATCGTGAGCGTCCGTCGGGCCGCCCAGCTTCCCGCCGATTTCCGAACGGGCTTTACCGGAGGCGACAGACCCGACCGCGGCGCTCCGGCGATCCGTGGCTCCGGTCGGTTTCCCGAGGCGTCGAGGCGAGGGCTCCGGGACACGACACCCTTATCATGCGGGCACGCTCACAGACCTACCGTGGGTAGCCCGAAGGAGACCCGCCGCGGCGCCGGTTCGGCGAACCCCGAAGATTCCTCGACGCGACGGTGGCGCATCGCCTCGATCCTGCCCGTCCTCCTCGTCACCGTGGTGATTGTCACGAGCCCCGCCCTCGCCTCGGCGGGACCCCGGAGCACCGGGGGAGCCGTCGCCGCGATCCTTGTCCCTACCGGCCGAGTGGCTCTGCCCATCGCGAATCCCGGCCCGGCGTCCGATCCGGTCCTGGGACCCTACCGGGGTACGGTCACCGCGATGGTCCAGCTTCAGTTCGCCCATGCGGCCGGCCTCTCGGCGCTGCTGGCCGACCTTCAAAACCCCTCGAGCTCGCAGTACCATCGCTACTTGACCCGTGCCCAGTTCAACGCGCTCTACGGCCCTTCGGCGGCCACCTACCAGGCGGCAATCGGCTACTTCCGGTCGTTCGGCCTCCACGTGACGACCTTTTCGGGGCGCACCGCCCTCGCCCTGACCGGTAGCTCCTCGCAGGTCGGCGCCGCCTTCGCCACCACGTTCGAGGAACGCACCGACCCCGTCCGCGGGACGTACTACTCCGTATCGGGAGTTCCCACCCTGCCCGGCTCCCTGGCCGGCGCAATCGCGGGGGTGGTCGGGTTGAACGACTATGCGGAGGGGCACCTGCTGGGCGGCGCCGCCGCTCGAGCGGCTCCCTCGGGAGGCACTGTCGGCGCGGCGGGAGCGCCGGTCGGGACAATCCTGCCCCCGGTTCAGATTGGTCAGAACCAGATGCTCTACGCCCCCGAGTTCCAGGTGGCGTACGACGAGCTTCCGCTCCTGGATCAGGTGCTCCCGGTCCATGCGGTGGTCGCGACCATCCTCTGGTCGGGGAGCAACGAGTCCGGGACTCCGGTGGGCCCCTTCGTCCCGTCGGACATCGAGAGCTACCTCAACGAAACGTTGCCCGCCGGTGAGCCGGCGTCCCAGGTTTTCGGGATCCCGATCGGAGGGGCACCACCGCCCGGGGCCTCGGCGAGCTACGACGTCACCGGCGCGTCGACCGAGAACACCATCGACCTGGAAATGATCGGATCGACCGCCCCGGGGGCCTCCATCTACAACGTCTACGGGCCTTCGAGCGCGGTCACGTACCTGGACGAGGCGTTCACCACGATCCTCAGCGACCCGGCCCTCGCCAATGTGAGCGTGATCTCCAACTCCTGGGGCGCCAGCGACGGCAACAACTCGGTCTGGTACGCCGACCTCATGGAGGCCCAGGCCCGCGGGATCACCGTGCTTGCCTCCTCCGGCGACTCCGGCAACAACCCGGCCAGCAGCAAGTGGATCGACTCCGGCGTCGAGTTTCCCGCCACCATGGCCTACGATGGCTTCGGAGACACGGCCGTCGGCGGCACGACCCTGACCGTCGCGTCCGACCCGGCGAGCCCGGCCTACCTCGAACGGACCAGCGAGGTCGTCTGGAACATCTCGACCGGGACGGGAAACGGCGGGCCGGCGGGCACCACCGGCGGGATCAGCAGCTCGTTCCCGACCCCGATCTGGCAGCGGACGACCGAAGCCAATGCGGTCATCCAGGGCAAGGGGCGGGGAGTCCCGGACCTCGCCCTGGTGGCGAACAACACCCTCATCACGATCACCGTCGACGGGCGGCTCTACTTGGCCACCAACGCCTCCGTGGCCGGGGCCCCCTTCTACGAGGTCTGGGGCACCTCGATCGCGGCTCCGGTGCTCGGGGGGTTCGTGGCGGAGATGGATGCGTACAACTCGGCCTTGGGCCATCCGTGGGAGGGATTCCTGAATCCCCTCCTCTATCAGCGGGGCAACTCCCAGTTCAGCGGACTCTCGCCGACTCCCTCCTTCTACGACATCACCTCCGGCCGCAACCTCGTCTATTCGGCCCTCCCGGGCTACGATCTGGTCACCGGCTGGGGGGCCCCGATCATCTATGCCCTGACGGTGACCGGCCCGGTCTACGCGGTCACGTTCGTCTCCCATGGCCTCCCCGGCGGCGCCCGTTGGGGGGTTGTGATCATCGGCCAGAGCTTCACGACCACCCAAGGGAACCTGACGGTCAACCTGTCGAGCGGCCTCTACGCCTACGTGGCCCTGGCCCCCTCCGGTTACACCGGCTCGCCGGGGCGAGGGAACTTCACGGTCGCCTCGGCATCGCCTCCCCCGGTCCCGGTCAACTTCACTGCCGCGCCCTCGAAGGGGCTCGTCCAGCAGGTGATCGACCTCCTGCACCGGGGCTACGATTTCCTCAACGGGTATCTCGCTCCGTACACGCCCTACGTCCTCCTGCTGATCGCCGGGATCATCGTCGCTTCGGCCGTGAGCAGCCTTGTCGAACGGTCCCGGGTGCGACGGGCCCGGGCCGAGGTCGAGCGGCTGGAGCGGGAGGCCGCCCAAGCCGCGGCGCCCCCTCCCGAGGCCGGTCCGGTCTCGACGTCCGCCCCGCCGGAGGCGCCGGCAGAGCCGCCCGAGTCGGATTCCCCTCCCGCACCGCCCTCGAACTGAACCGACGAGTTCCGTCGGCCGCCGAAGCGGCTCGTCAGGGTCGGCCCGAACCTCGGCGGCGGAGCCCGTACGAGATCCCGAAGGCGACCAGGATGACCGCCGCCGCAACGAATCCGGAGATCAGGATGACCGCTCCACTTCCCGCGAAGAGGCCCCCGGCGGACGAACCGCTCGAGAACTCGACCGGGAGATCGGTGGGGGTCCCGTTCACGATGAGGGTCCCGGACGAGGGTCGGGCGTCGTAGCCCGACGGGGGCGTGATCCGATAGGGGTGGCTCCCGTTCGCTTCGGCGAGGGCCGCGGTCGTGCCGGTCGACCGCTGGGTGGTCCCATTGATCGTCACCGACCAGGCGGCGCCCGCGGGTCCCCCGGCGGTGACCACCGTCACGAGGTAGGTCACCAGCCGAAAGGGAACCTCTACGACCGGAGCCGACCCTTGGACCGGGAGGAGTCCTCCCGCCGCGGCATACCGTGAGTCCTCGACCCCGACCGAGTATCGGTACGTCCCGTTGGCCAGGGGCAGGACCGCCTGGTCGCCGGAGGCGTTGGACCGGGTCCCGTTCACGACCACCCACCAGGAGGCTCCGACCGGGAGGCCGGTCTCGGTGAAGGTGGCCTCATAGACGAACCGACTCCAGGTCCGACTGACCTCGACGGAGCTTCCCAGCACCCGGAGCTGACCCGAATAGGCGGTCGTCGCCCATCCGGGGACCTCGCCGATCACATAGGGGTAGCTCCCGTTCGGCTCGGAGAAGCGCAGGCTCACGTTGGTCGTCGACTCGGGAGTGCCGCCCAGGGTCACCGACCATTCGACCCCCGGGGTGAGGTTGAGGGCCCGGAAGGTGATCACATACCGGACCGGAACAAAGACGACGGTCCGGTTGACGCCGCTCCCGTTCACGACCAGGACCCCGTGTCCGGTCGCGTACCCGTTCAGGAGAGGGGTGAAGGTATAGTTGAAGGTCCCGTTCGGAACCGCCACTGTCAGGATCGCGCCGCTCCCTTCCGCCGAACCCCCACTGGAGACCGAAACGTTCCACGCGGCTCCCGTGGGGAGTCCGGTCTCCTGGAACGCGACCGGATAGGTCACGGCGGTCCAGACGATCGACACGGTGACGGAGTTCCCGTTGACGGTGACGGTCCCCGACGAAGGCGAAACGCGGTACCCCGGCAACGGCCGGACGACGAACGAATAGTTCCCGTTCCCCTCCAGGAACTGGATGGTCGAGGAGTTGGAGGTCCCGAGGCCCCCGGCGAGCAGGACCGACCAGGTCTGGCCGGGCGGAAGCCCGGTCTCCTGGAAGTTGACCGGGAAGCTCGGGCCGGCGGCGGGGTTGCCCCCCTGGAAGACGGCGAAGGCCAGCACGCCCTGCTCGGTGGAGCCGGACTGGATTCCCAGGGTCCAGTTCGCCCCGGAGCCCTGCCAGGCAAGGTTCCGGGCGGTCTCCCCGGTCTGGGAGGTGCCGGCCGCGATCGTTTCGGCCCCCAACGGTGTCGTGTAGACTGAACTCCCGGTCGGTTCGATGGAAATGGTCAGTGAACCTTGGGTCGGGGCTCCGAACTGCCCCTGACCCCCCGAGGGGCCGCCGACCAGTCCGAACTGGGGGGCGAGGCCACCGGGGCGGCCCGGAGGGTAGGGCCCGTTGGTGTACTGGGTGCCTTGCCAGAAGAAGCTGTTGTTGAGCCCGCCGATGATGTACTCGGCGCCCGGGACGGGCAGGGTCAGGTGCTGGCTGTCGACCTCAAAATTCATCGTTGCCGCCCCGGTCGAGTTGTTGGAGATCCAACTGGTCATGGTGAACGTCTGCGGCATCTGGAGGACGGTGCCGGCCGGGAAGTTGTATTCGTAGACCGACTGGGTCGGATAGAGTCCGTAGAACGGGAAGACGACCCATCCGGTGTAGTTGAGGGTCCACCCCGTCGCCTGGCTCCCGTTGATGTAGACGACGTTCTGGACCCAATACACCGGGGCGCCCAGACTGTTGCCCAGGAAGAAGTTCTGCTGGATGGAGGCGTTGTAGGCGGTATTGACGCTGCCCCCGGAAAGGTAGGAGGTGACATTGAGCGCGGCCAGATCGAGCCGGTCGCGGATGCCTTGGAGGGAGAACGCGGCGCCCGAGTAGTTTTGGTGGAGGACATACATCGTGAAGTTGTAGGCGTCCAGGCTTCCCCAACCGGTGACCAGGTCGTAGCCGTACAGGGCATGGTCCACAAAGTTCTGCCCCTGGGTCACATCGTAGAAGGGCAGGGTCGGGAGGGTCGAGTTGTACGATCCGGTGGGCAGGAATCCGGTGGTCGCTGTGCTGTTCATCGGGGCAATCATCTGGTTGGCCCACGTGTAGATCGCCGGATCGGCGAATCCGAGGGCGCCTTGGCCCGTGTGGGCGAGGAGGGCATCCACCTCCGCCACGAGGCCGGCCACCAGGGGAGAGGCGATCGAGGTGCCGGCGACCTCGTACTGGAGGAGACTCCCGGCGGAGCTCGCGTACATCCAGGTATTGTTGGCCGTTGCGGCGATGTCCGGGACTCCCCGCCCCTTCCCTTGGATCACCGAGTTGGCTTCGGTCGAGTTCTGCCAGGACGGCTCGGAAAAGACGGTGCTGATCCCCCCCGAACTCCCGGCCGGGCCGTTGTCCGAAGTATCGGTCGCCGAGACGTTCCAGGCGATCTGGCTCTGGATATGGAGGTACTGGGCGGGGTCGGTGTTCGGGTGGTCATGGACGACCAGCGTGGTTCCGCCGACTGCGGTGACGCCGAAGTCATCGTAGGCCATCGTCGAAGGAAACTCGGGGCCGGTGCCGGTCCACTTGCTGCTGTTGGGGTTGTCGCCGGAGTCGCCGGAGGAGGCGAGTACCGTGATCCCCCGAGTCTGGGCCTCCTGGAGGTACTGGTACCACGACGAGTCGTTCTGGTCGCTTCCGCCCCAGGAGTTGGTGATGACGCTCACATTCTTGAGCCCCGGGACGGAGGCGTTCGGGTTCAGGATGTAGGCGAAGGCGTTGTCGAGGTTGGCGTAGGTGGCCGACGGCCCGTAGACATTGTAGATGGAGGCTCCCGGGGCCGTCGATCCGACCATCTCGAGGTCGAGGGTGTTCTCGATGTTCGCGCCGCTCTGGTCGTAGCTGGCCGAGATCCCGGGTTTCGGGGCGCCGTTGACCGGGACCCCGTAGAAGTGGGGATGGGGCTCCCCCGCCGGAATCGTCTGGTTGAAGTAGGCCGAGATGTCCGACGGCACGAACGGACCGACCGACTGCCCGGAACTGTTGCTTCCGGACCAGAGGATCGTGGCCACCACCTCGTGGGTGGGGTACGTCACGTTGAACAGGGCGAGCTCATCGTAGGCCACCTGGAGATCGCTGCCCCAAAGGCACTGGCCGCCGGAGTAGCAGGTCGAGGGGGCCGGATAGCCGGCCGTGCGGATCCCGGCGACGGCCCCGGAAACGACCGCATGTTCCCCGATCTGGAGGTCCGACTGGGCGGTCGGCCGGCTGTCGAGCCCGGTCACCTGCAGGACCTGGAGGCCGAACGACTCCGGCAGGGTGGCGCTCCCGATCGGCGCGACAAACGGCGCCGAGGTTCGGGAAGCATAACGATCGAGGCTGACCCCGAAGGCGCGCCCGATCGAGGCGGCCGGCCCGTGGACCATGAGGCCCACCCGGTCCGAATAGGTCGAGAGGGAAAGTCCCGGCAGCCCGGAAAAATACTGCTGGGCCTGATTGTAGGTCTCGGTCGACGGGGAGAACCACCGGGTAAATTCGCCGGCCGTGAGGTAATGTCGGTAGTCAGGGCTGCGCGGATTGTTGAGCCCGGAGAGGAGCCGGTCGAGGGCGCTCTGATTCTGGAGTCGGAAGCTGACAAAGACCGAGAGATTCCCTCGGAACGGGGTCCCCCCCGAGCGCGGTGCGGCGCCGTCGGCGAGGGTCGGGACCGAGATCCGGGGGCCACTCACGGCGGCGGCCACGGCGCCCGGAGCCCCGGTCGGCGACCGCGCCGCAGGAGCGGAAGCGAAGACCGAGGCGGACGGGAGGAGCATCAAGAACGCCACAGCCACGACCAGCCACCCGGTCGTACTCCAGCGCGGGCGTGCAGTCCGGGACGTCTTCGGGGATCGCATACCGGGAACGTTGCTCCGGATGATTTAAGGCTGAAGGGGTCCGGCACTGGCCGGAACTGCTCGGTCAGGTGGTCGTGCGCGGCTTCGGGATCGCCCGCTGTGCGTTCGCGGTCCACCCCCGCCGGCCCTCTCGGGGCGCGGTCCCCGGCCGGACCCCGCCGCGGCGGTCCCCGTCGCGCCCAGCCCCCGGTTCCCCCGGGAGGCTCGACCCTCGACCCCCCGCGAGCCCCCCAGGGTCCCTTCCATCCCCATCATTCGACCGGCCGGGTCTTCCCGGCCCAGGTGAAACTCCCTGAGCCCTCGGAGGGAGGCCCGCGCAATCCCGGGGGCTCGGCCTGGGCGTATGGCCCCGTCAGGGCGGTGCCGCCCGCCGGCCCGAGACGGATGGTGCCGCTTCAGCCCGAGTGTTCCCCCCAGCGGTCCACATAGATTTGGTCCCTGGGGCAGCCGAGTTCGAGCGACAGATCCTGCATCTCGTTCACCATCGGGGTAGCGCCGCACAGGTAGACATCCGCATGACTGAGGTCCGGGAACCGGGCCCTGACCTGGGCTTGAACATGACCTACCGCCCCCGACCAGCTTCCATCCGGAGGGGGGCGCGAGAGCACCGGGACGAAATGAAAGTTCGGCCAGGATCGTTCTTTCCGTTCGAGATCGCTGCGCCCGACCAGATCCTCCATAAACCGGTTTCCCCACACGAGCCACGTCGGAGTTGCCGGGCTCTCCGCTTGGAGACGTTCGAGCATGGGGATGAAGGGCGCGAGCCCCACCCCGGTGGCCACCATCACCACGTGCCGATCCCCGGGAGGGCGATACAGGAACTTCCCCAGCGGACCGAGAATGGTTTCCGTGGCGGCCGGAGATGGTGTGAGGTCACAGAGTCGATTGGACGCAAATCCCTGAGGAACCCGCTTGATGAGGAGCGAGAACCGGTCATGGAGGTTGGCCGAAGAGTAGATCGAATACGAACGCGTCACTGACTTCCCGTCCCGACGAAAGAAGAAGGTCACATACTGGCCGGGGACGAACTCCATTGAGTCGTTCGGCGGGAGAGAAAACGTCAGTACGTGGATCGTGGGCGTCAACGGCACGTTGGCCGTGGCGGTTACCGCCCGTCGCCGGGGCTGGCGAGCCGTGGCGGGTCCCTCGGAGGGCCGAGGGTCGGCCGACTCCGGCCCCCCCGTTCGGGGGCCTCCCTCGGGGACGGCGTTCGGTGTTGGGCTCATGAGGACTCCAAGGTGAGCGCGGCCGGACCGGGGGAATCGGCGACGGCGGTCGGCCTCACGGCTCGGTCTCGGCCATCGGCGCGCAGGCTGATATGCCTTGTCCTTTCCACGACGCGGGCTTCGGCCCGGCGTCGCCTGCAGCATCGGGGCCGTCCACGCAGTCGAAAGCCCCGCGGGGCGAAAAATCGACCGCGCGGCGACCGCTCCCTCGTCCGCCTCAATAATCGGGTGCTCGGCCGCCGCCCTGACTCCCTTCCCCCGGCCACGGCAGACGGGCGAAAACCCGGTACGGGACCGGCGTCTCGCCCGCCCCTCCGCCTGCCGATGCGTCAGAGTTCGACAGAAGCCAGAAGCGAAGGCCACCGGGAATGGCTCGCGACGGGTCGTCACGCCCCGAAGCATCGGAACGATCCCGGCCCGCCCGGAGCCGGGGCGGGTTCCGGAGATGCTCGCGCTGGCCGAGCGGATCCGTACTGCGGAGGCAGCGGCGGGGCGATGGACCGGGACCCGAGCGCCGCGAGGGTTCTCGTGCAGCTCGTCACTGAGGGGTCCCCGAAACGGTCCACCCTTGGGGGGACGGAGGCCGACCCACGAGCGGGCGGGGCACCCCTCGACAGAGTTCCTGCGGTTCGCGGCGGGGGTGCGGTCCCGGCTGCGAGCCGAGGTTCGGTGGGTCGAGCGGTATCCGAAGGCCTCGTCCGTGGCCCGGGAGCGTCGGTATGCTCGGGCGTCGCGATCGATGGGACGGTTCCTGGCGAAGAGGTGGCGAGATGTGGATGCGGCGCGGATCGCGGACGAGCTGGATCAGCGGCTCGCGACGCTGTTCACCTTTGTCCGACGACCCGGGGTGTCGTGGAACTCGAACGAGGTGGAGCGCGAGGTACGAGTCGCGGTCGTTCACCGGAAGATCAGCGGGGGTCGAAGGACGGCGCGGGGGGCGCAGGTCCTCGAGCGGTTATTGACCGTAGGGCGGACGTTCGGCAAGCGAAAGCAGCCGTTCTGGGGAGTGGTGGCAGACCGTCTCGGCGCGCTTCCTCAGACCGCGGCAGGTCCTCCGTCAGCCGGGCCAGCGAGCTGAGTCCTTACGAAAAAACGGAGGAAAACATGACCAAAGTAGCGCCCCAAGCGACTGGGAAGCGACCCACCGTTCCGGGACTGCCGTTCCTGGAAGTCGGGAATGCACGCCGAACGCGATCGACACGAACGAAGGTCGGCGTGGAGCAGCTGAAGAAGCTGTTCGAGCGGTGGAGCGCCGCACAGCCGTCACTGAAGCAGTTGAGCGCTCGTGACGTCGGGCTTCCTGCGCTCCATCTGGCGGAGGAGCTCGGCTTGGACGCGCCGACCAACGGGAACAGCCTCCGAGCGATCCTATAGCGGATCTTCGACAAGGTGAACGTCGAAGGCAAGGCGATGTTCCTATCGATTGGAGGAACCGACGGGGAGAAGTTCAAGCTCACTATGGACCCTGAGTTTCGGGCCTGTTACGTAACTTCTGCTCGCTGATCGCCCTTTCCCCGTCAGAGGCGGTTTGTCCGGTCGAGAGGAAAGCTCATCTACTGACTTACGTAATTACGTAATCGATTGACGTGACGTTCCGTAGCATCACCCACATTCGCGAACGGCACTACCTCTACGAGAAGGAGTCCTATCGGGATGCGACGTCCCGTTCCCGCAAGCAGCGCGTGGTCCGTTACCTCGGACCCTGCGACAAGAAGGGAAACCTCCTCGCCGAGCCTCGACCTCGTGTCGACCATGTCCAGTCCGCCTTCCCCATGGGCCGCCTCGCCCTCTTCACGGCCATCGCCCAGGAGCTCCGCATCGTGGAGCGCGCCGAGGAGTTGGGCTTGGACGGACTCGTGGTCCGCCACCTCCTCTGCCTCGCCCTCAACCAGATGATCGAGCGCCTCGCGCGCCGACGGTTGGCCTCGTGGGTCCGAGCCAGTCCGCTGCCGGTCTGGCTCTCCATCCCCTCGGACACCCTCACTCCCACGACCTACGATGGGGTTCTCTCCGCCGTCTGTCATCACGACCGGATCTCCCGGCACATGGACAACCGCGGCCCCGTTCTCCAAGACGCGTGGAACCGGGCCTGGCGGGGGAGCTCCCGGGAGCCGGCCGCAGCCTACTACGACATCACCAAGCAACGGTACTACGGGACCCACTGCTCCCTTGCTCAGATGGGGCACGACAGCGAGCGGGGGCTCTCCACCGTGGTGGGGTTCGGCCTGGTGGTCTCCCGAGAGCACCACCACCCCTTGTTCTGCCGACCCTTGCCGGGGGGAAGGAACGATGTCATCACCGTGCGAGAGACGGTGAAGGAACTGGAGGCCATGGACTTCCGGGGGTTGACCATGATCATGGACCGGGGGATGGTGTCGGAGGAGAACGTGAACGACGTGGTAGGGGCGGGCTACCACCAGGTGGGGATCGTGCGGGCCATCGACCGGGAGAAGCCGAAGGGGGCGTGGGAGTATCTGGCTCGGTGGCCCGGGAAGGAGTTGGCGCGATCGCGGTGGCTGGTGAAGCGTCCCACCGGGGAGGGGCTCTATGCGCGCGCCTTCACGGCGCCGCTCTACGCGCGGCCACTGCGACTGGCGGTGGTCGAGGCCCCGGATTGGCGGGCCGAGGAGAAGAGCGCCCGGGACCTGCTCCTCTGGGAACTGGAGGGGGGAAGTGTGCCGGACGAGCGGAGGCCCTACCTCCGCCAGCTGCTCAAGCCGGTGGTGAGGAAGGCGCGGGGTCGGTGGGGGTTCGAGGTGGACCGGAAGGCGGTGGGAGAGGAGGAGGCTCGGGACGGGAGGTTCTTGATGTTCAGTACGGACCTTTCGTTGGACGCCCCGGAGATGTTCCGGATGTACTTCGAGAGGGATGTGGTCGAGAAATGCTTCCAGACGGCCAAGGGCGAGCTGGACCTGGGACCGATCCGTGTTCGTCGCGAGGACCGTCTGGAGGCGTATGCCACGGTGGTCTACCTGGCCCTGCTGTTGTGGACGTGGGGCGAGAGGCGGCTGGCGGAGGCGCTACCGCGCATGCCGCAGAAGTTCCGGAAGAAATACCCGTCCCTGACGCTGTGGGAGGCTCTGCGTCTCCTCGATGGAATCTCCTGGGTGCGGTTTACCTCCGGGAAAAGGATTCGGGACTGGACGACCCAGCTCAACGGTGACCAAGAGACGCTCTACCGTGCTCTCGGCGTGACCCGCCTGCTACCAGTTACGTAATCGGCGTGGAACGCAGGTATGGACGCTTGTCCCAATCCGAGACGGGCCGCCGAGAGCCCGACGGGGACCCTCGCGATCGGACCGCCAGGGCCATCGCCCGCTGGGCTATCGGCCGGCTGAGCCGAGCCCGAGTCAGCCCTGCAGCCACGGCACCCGCGGCGATCGCGACGAACGATACCGCGCTTCCCAGGGATCCGATCAGGATGGGGGTGGGGCCTACCGGGAGAGAGATGGGTGTGGGAACGGGCGGGATCGCCGGGGGGACGGGAGGAGGAGGGGCGGGGGTGGGAGTGGGGGGGGGGCTGGGCGGAACCGCCGGGGCTGTCGGATCCAATACCGACACCTTGGCTATCGGCCACGAATACGGAGAACTCCCCGTTCCGTTCGGGGCTCTCGAGATCAGCGAGGAGAAGTCCCCCGTCGCCGCTCCTCCGCAGAGCCACGAAGCGCATCGATCGACCGGAATCGTGGCGTTTCCAGCCAAGTTCGATTCGATTCCAAACGTGACCGACCATACCCCTCCGGCTTCGAGGGCCGAACTCATATTGCCCCAAGACCAGAGATACTCCGGGGGACCGGTGCCGGTGCGATCGACACTCGGAACACTCGCACACGGGGTTACCGGTCCCGAAAGGGAGGAACAACTCGCGGCAAAGCCTGCCGACCAGTCCATTTCGATGTCGGGGGCCGGGACGAATTGCAACTCGGGTCCGACATCCCAGAAGGTCGGGCCATACTCCACCACATTTGCCCGGGGCGCTGGCAACGACGCCGAAGCGTTCATGAGGAACATGCTTACCGATGCCGTCACTTCGGCGGTGGTCTCCGCCGAATTGCACGCGACAGATTCCAGGCTGCAGATGGTGCTCGGAGTGACGGAGACACTCAGACGTAATTCACTTGGCGGACCGAAGATCCACATGGTGCTCGGGGAAAAATAAGTGGCGTTCGAGCCGAGTTCGAGAGAATCGGGGGGCCCGGTATACTCCGCCATACCGAACATGATCAGATACCCGTCACTGGGATCATATACCATGGTGATAGATTCCGGCCACAGGTCTTGCACATACCCGGGAATAATGAGGGCGGGCTGGGGCGACACATTAAGGTAGCTATAGCTGCCATTCGAAAAGATGCCGGTAGCGTTCCAGTTCGGATACAAAATCTTAGTTTGAGTGTAGGCACGGGTGTACGGATGTCCGTTCCATAGATTCGCCGCCCCGATAAGGCTGGATGTGGCCCCGTCGTACGTCAAGGCCGTGGCGAAAGTCCCTTGAGATTCACGGTCCGATACAACATGCCAACTCCCGTTGAACCCTAACACAAAGGGTATCCCGAAGCTGGTATTCATAACCTCCCAAAGCAACTGGCGGGAATTTGGATCATAGACTAGTTGCGAGTTTTCTAGCACCCACCCAAGTCCCATGTAAAGAGGGCCAGTATAGTTCGAATTGAGGAGAGAGACGTTTGGTGGAACCTCGGTATTCGAGAAGTTGAGCTGTGATGGGGAGATGCTCGAAGGGAGGGTTTCCTGGCCTCCATTGATCCACGTTCCATTCGCGAACTCCCACAGGTCCAGAGCGTTCGAGACATTGTTGATCGTCGTGAACATCACAACTCGCGACAAGGCCGGGTCGTACACGATGTTGGTGATGGCATTGAGCGGCTCGCCGGTGGATATGAGACTCCAACTTCCGCCCGTGAACTCCCAAGTCTCAGGGTGTTGCGAAGGAACGAGCCCTTCAAAATAGACTGACGACGGTGGGACTTCCCCCATGTGAACGTATTCATTGAGGTCACACACAGGCCAAGACCAGTAAGATGATACATTTGACAAGGGCGGCCCGGTCCCTTGGAAGGCAAGGAGCGTGTCGGAGCTCGAATCGAATGCCAAGCTTCGATAGAGCCCGGGGGTGGGGCCAGCTACAGGGAGGCGGGTCCACTTGCCTGCGGCATAGACCCACGTAGAATTGGTGCTATGAAATGTGCAGCTAAAGTTGAGCGTAGGACTTCCGTCGTTCTGCGCCACAGTCCCGTCACTCAGTGCCACTACGCCCCCGAGGGCCGGATCATAGGCACTGGCCCAGATCGTGTTGTTGGGAAGGGGTGTGGTGAGGTTTTGCCATCCATACGATTGAATCGGGTTGGTGCCAGACGGTTGGGGTAACGCACTCCCGCTCTCATTGGAAGTCCGGAGAGACCCGTGGGCAACGACCCCTACTGGGAGGTGGGAGGTCCCTCCAAAGATTCCCGCCCCAGAAAGCAAGGCGACGGCAACCAATGCCGAGATGAGAACTACTTGGCACCGCCCGAAAGCAACTGGCGCCCTCCCCGAAGGCATGCCCACCTCACAGGACCTGAACCCGACTAATCGTGGCTCCTGGTCGGGGACTGGTAAATGCTGGGCAATAGGTGGTCGACAACGTTGAACTTCCTTGAAGGTTGATACAAACTGTGTTGGTTGGGGCGGGTAGCATGAAAGACTCATAGGAGGTCAGGTCGGCGCTCCAATACGCTTCGAGATAGTAAACGCCCGTCGTGGTAATATTGAAAAAATAGGGGTTGGAGAAGACCTTTCCGCCGACAGAGCCCGTGACGAACGTGTTGCAGGTGGAGAGACTGCCTCCTGTGGTGAAGAGAGGAACCGGGTTGGAGACCAGCGAACCCCGAACGGGTATTCTAGTTGAATTGCTTGCAGGGATAATCGTAGAAGACAACGCGACATTGGCAAAGATCTTGATGCTGTAGCTACTTATTCCAGTTGACATTGAGCTGCCGGGGCAGCTCAGCGAGTCGCCCCAGGATCCGTTCAACTCCCATGCTACATTCACTACGTACTGGCTAGATGCATTGAGAGTAAAATTTTGTGGCGATGTGTATCCTCCCCACATGGTCTCATTGATGCTATTGCCGGTGCCTGAAACTCCCGCAGCCGAGGCATTCATGAACAACTCCACCGGGGTCGACGCCGCAGTGGAACCGGCCGAGGACACCCAGATGGTCGTGTACTGGACGCTTCCCGAAATAATCGGGGTCCCGGTATACTGCACCTGAAACAACCCTCCCGAGGGAATCGATATGGGGGGGTAAAACGGGCCTGGCCCTCCAGGGGCCGGTGTTGCCAAGGCCGTCGGCAGGAGCGTGGCTATAATCATCATCCCACCAATAGCCAAAACACCAAGTACTCCCGCCCACCGGACCCGAGAAACTCGGACCGCCCTGCCCCGACGCCAGCGTAGTTTGGTCGGGACCCGGTCTACAACTCTTGTTTCTACCCCCCCCGTATTGGTCCCAGTCACGCCACGCTCTGCCATGGGCCGCCGGTTGAAGGCATGGTTGGACTGAAGTAAAAAGTTTGCGGCAGTCGTTCAGGACTTTGGGCAGCCTCCGGCTGGTTCCTGTCGACTGCAACAACTTTCCGGTCTCGATTCCCGTCGCCCCTTCACCTGCATTCCGTGACACTTGCATCATGGGGGCGACCTGAGCGCGGGAATCCTCCCCGGTGATCATGCGTAGTTGAAGTCCCGAGCGGTTTCGTCGGTTTGAATACCAATGAATGGAAGCGCGTTCTGAGAGGTGTGTTGGTCCCCGACCCCGCCCCGCGCCGTTAGTCCCAGGTGAGGCCCGCGAACGGACCGAGAGAAGGCGGCGGACGATGGGACTGGCCAGATTTGAACTGGCGTCTCGGAGTCCCGAACCCCGAAGGATGGACCAAGCTACCCCACAGTCCCACCGCGGTGTGCTGGGCGCGGGACGGTGATGCGATATTTGAGCGTGCGGGACCGCCGGGGGTGTTCCACGACCTCCCCGGTCGATTAAAGTCTCCCGCGCCGCTCGGCCGGCCGAGGATCGATGGACCGGTTCGACTCCCCGATGGCGGACGTGGCCCCGTCCCACCCGGCCCTGGCTTGGTCGATTCCGGGGCTCAAGGAGGATCCGATGATGTGCCTTCGGTGCCGATCGGCCCAGAGGCTCTGCGGGAAGCCGGTCTGCCCCCTCCTGTTGCGCTACGAAGCGGTCCGCTCGACGCTCGTCCGGGCGGCCGACCGCGATTTCGAGGGAACCACGCCTCCGGGCGTGTTCGTCGGGCGGTTCGGATATCCCTCGGTCTCCATCGGGCCGCTGCTGAGCCCGACCCACGGCGACACGATGCTCTACGATACCCCGGAGGAGTGGGTCGGACGCTCGGTGGGGGAGGTCGTGGGGTTTCGGGCCGGACTGGTCCGCGGGACCACCCGTCTCAAGGTCGCCGAGGCCGCCCAGCCGTCCCGCACCCTGGAGGAGCTCCAGCTCCTGACGCTGGCCAGCGAGTCGGTCGAGTCGTCCGTGACCTTCCGACGACCTCCGCGGGGGACGATCGCGCTCTCCGACACCACCCCGCCCTACGGCCCGTCGGCCCCGATCGACCGGGCACGGTGGGACGTCCGACGGGTGGACGCCCGACTGGATCGCCTCGCCTCGGACATCCATGCCGGGGCCCGGGTCGCGGTCGGCGAGCTGTATCGTGCCGGCGTGCGGGTGAGCCGAATCCAGCGCGCCTTCAGTGTCGGGGCCCTGGGCCGGCGCCGCCATCGCCGGCTCGTTCCGACCCGATGGAGCATCACGGCCGTGGACGATCTGCTCTCCAAGGCGAATCTGGAACGGGTCCGCGACCTCCCCGAGATCAACGAGATCCAGGTCTACCGATTGACCGCGCTCGACAACCGTTGGATCATCTCCCTCTGGCCCGGGGCGTTCCGGTACGAATCGATCGAGGCGTGGTATCCGGCCACACTCTGGAACCCGAACCCCCGGGATGTGCTCCTGCTCGGAGACTTTGAGGGGGATCGGGGCCGGAGCACCTACGCCGGGATGGGCGGTTGCTACTACGCGGCCCGGCTGGCGGCTTCCGAGGCCCTGCTCCGGATGGGTCGGAAAGCCGGGGTCCTGGTCCTGCGGGAGGTCCATCCCGGAGAGATCCTTCCCCTCGGGGTCTGGAACGTCCGGGAGCATGTCCGGGCGGCCCTGGGCCAGCGGCCCGTCGTCGCGGCCAGCATCGCCGAGTTCCTCGAGATCGTCCGGACCGGCTTCGAGATCCCGCTCGCCCGGTGGCTGGGGGCGAGCGAGTTCCTGCACCGGCTGAGACACCAGCGCACCCTCGACGCCTTCCTCGGGGCGCCGGAGCTCCCGACGCCCCGGCCCGAGTAGCCGACCCGGTTCAGAAGACCGTGATCTTGTCGGTCAGGAGCTTCTGGGGGATCGTGTCGATCTTCTCGAACCAGCCGTTGGCGACCGCTTCCGCGTCGGCCCGGACCTGAGCGAGCTTCACGCCATCGGCCGGCAGGATCTGCAGGCTCGCCACCTGGGGCTCGTCGACCGGTTTTCCAATCTGGGAGAGGATCCGGACATGGACCTCCTTCACATTGCCCCCGGTCTCCTTCACGATGTCGTTGGCGATCAGGTTGCCGAGGATGTTGTAGATCTTCCCGACGTGGTTGATCGGGTTCTTTCCGGCCGAGGCCTCCAGGCTCATCGGGCGGCAGGGAGTGATGAGACCGTTCGCCCGGTTTCCGCGGCCGACCGATCCGTCGTCGCCCGCCTCCATCGAGAGGCCGGTGACCGTGAGGTAGTAACGGCCCAGCTCCGGGTCGTCGGCGGTGTTCACATCGATCGAGACCTTCCGGGGGGTGATCTTCGGAGCAAGGTCGGCGATCCGGTCGTGGATCTCCTCACAGACCGACTGGTACTCGTCGCCATCCTTGATCTCGGAGTCGACGAGCGCGGCGGCGACGGTGAGCCGGATCTCGTTGCCGGACCGGTAGCCCATGACCTTGACGTCCTCGCCGAGGGCCGGGAGCCGCTTCTTGAGTTTCAAGGTGAGGAACCGCTCGGTCTCAAGGACCAGCCGTTCGGTCTCGGAGAAGGGCGCGAACCCGACCCCGAAGGAGGTGTCGTTGGCCAGGACCGCCGACTGGTCGAAGACGCCCCGGAGATCGATCGACCCGCTGCCGATCTTGCAGTCGAACTCGACCTGCTTCGCCACGTCCAGGTGGGCGCAGACCGATCCGATGTACTTTTGGGCCGCCTCGATGGCCACCGAGCGGAACGGCAGTTTCTCCCCGTTGACCTCGGTTGTCGCCCGGCCGACCAGGAGCACGTAGATCGGCTGGGTGACGCGCCCCCCGCCGAACTTCGGCACCGACGCGCCGCCCACGACCTGAGTCTCGTCGGTGTTGTGGTGCAGGATCTTTCCGAACTCGTCAAGGTACATCCGGCAGAGCGCCCGGCTCACCGACTCGGAGACGCCGTCGGCAATGGAGTCGGGGTGGCCCAGTCCCTTGCGTTCGACGAGTTCGACGTCCTGCTTCTCGATATGGACCGTTCGGAGCGGTTCAACCTTCAGGTTCCGGGCCATGGTGCACTCGGAGTCGCCCGAGTCGGAAGGGGGCATAAAACTTGCTGAAACTACGCGCGCGGGGTAGGGTTACGTCCCGCGAAAAGGGCTTTCACCATGTGGGGGTCGGCCCGGACGAAGCCCAGTCGCTCGTAGTACCGGCGGGTGCCCACGGCGCTCAGCACGAAGAGCCGGTCGAATCCCCGGTCCCGGGCCTCCGCCTCCGCGGCCGCCACGAGCTGTCGGCCCAGGCCGTGGTGCTGGTAGTCACCGGGGCCGTCACCGGCCCGGCCCACCGGGACCTCCGCACCGAGGACCTTGAGCTCCCGGATGATCGGTGCGGGGAGCGGGTTCTCGGCCCCGTCGTCGGGGATCCGCAGGCGGAGGAACCCGGCGACCGCATCCTCCCGGGGGGCCTCCCACGAAAGGAGGAGTTCGACGCCGCCGGACGAGCGGTAGCCCTGCCGCACCATCACGAACTCCGAGATCGGGGGGGTCGCCCGCCGGCCGACCTCCCGGCACCTCAGGCAGCGGCAGTATTCGCCGGTCTCGCGGAGCCGGTCGCGGACCCGTTCGCGCAGATTGCTCGCGCGGACCCCGGCGGCGAGGTTGCGGGAGGGGATGTCGCGCTGGATCCGCTGGATCCGGATCCAAGGCGGGATCCGACGCTTCATCTCCGCGAGCAGCGCCACGGCGGTTTCGGTATCGTACGGCGTGTACTCGCCCCGGGCCCATTCGGCATGGAGGCGGGTCATCGGGACGACCAGCGTGGGGTAGATCTTGAGCATGTCCGGCACGAACGCCGGATCCCGGGTGATCCGAACGAAGTCCTCGAGATCGGTGGCCGGGGTCGCGCCGGGCAGGCCGAGCATCAGATGGTAGGCGACCTTCAGCCCCTGCGATCGGGCCGCCCGGGTGGCCCGGGCGACGTCGCCGACGCCGTGCGCCCGGCCGGTCCGTTCCAGGACCTCGGGACGCAGGCACTCCACTCCGATCTCCACCCGCGTGACCCCGGCGTCCAGCAGCGTCGGCAGAATCCGTTCGTCACACCAGTCGGGCCGGGTCTCGACGGTGAGTCCCACGAGACGGCGGGCCGCGGTCTCGTTGCGCTCCTGGGCCTCCGACAGGGTCGAGGATTTCACTCCGTTCAGCCCGTCGTAGATGCCGCGGATGGTCGACCGGATGTAGGGTACCGGCCGGGCCGGAAAGGTGCCGCCCATGACGATCGCCTCGACCTTGCTCGTCGCGTGGCCGATCGCCTCGAGCGACTCGAGCCGGTGCCGTGTGATCGCCTCCGAATCCCAGTGGAACTCGGCTCCTCGCAGGGCGGACGGCTCCTCGCCGGTGTAGCTCTGCGGCGACCCCAGCGCCACCCCGCCGGGGCAGTAGCTGCACTGTCCGTGCGGGCACGGGGCGGGCGCGGTCATCACCGCCACCACCGCGAGTCCGGAAAGGGTCCGGCTGGGCTTGCGGTAGACCCCGCCCGAGAACCGGGCCCGCTCCGCGTCGGGCAGGGTGTTGAGGAACTCAACGTTCGAGGGGAGCGCCGCGCCGCCGTGCGCCTTCGCCCAGGCCAGCTTGGCCCGGTGCAGGGAGTCCCCGGCAGGACTCCGACGGCCCGTCTCCGGGCTCAGCGCTGGACCCATGATCGGGTCTCCCCGAGAAGAACGTAGCGGGATCGCTGGAGCTCGGGGATGGTCCGGGCGCCGCAGAGGAACATCGCCACCTTGAGTTCGTGAATCCACTGGGCGATCTCGGTCCGGGTGGCTTCGAACGAGGTGGCCGCGGCACGGAGGACGCCGCCGGCGATGCCGGCGGCCGTCGCGCCGAGGGCGATCGCCCGGGCGATATCGAGGCCGGAACGGATCCCGCCGCTCGCGATGACGGGGCGGCCGAGCGGGGCGACCTCCAGGACCGAAACGGGGGACGGGATTCCCCAGTTCCAGAACGTCAACCCCACCCGCGCCTCGCGGGCCGCGCCCCGGTCGAGCGCCCGGTAGTGCTCGACGGCGGCGAAGCTGGTCCCGCCCGTGCCGCTCACGTCGAAGGCCCGGACCCCCCGGTCCCGCAGCGGCTCTGCGACCCGCGCGGACAGGCCGGCCCCGGTCTCCTTGACCAGCACGGGAAGTTCCGCCGCCAGCGCACCGATCCGCTCGAGCGCGCCGCGGGCCCGCCGGTCCCCCTCCGGCTGCACCATCTCTTGGAGGTAGTTGAGGTGGACCGCGAGCGCATGGGCCCCGATGAGGTCCATCGCCGACCGGGCCTCGGGGAGTCCGAGGGCCGCCTCTCCACCCGACTGGGGGACGAGCTGGGGCGCGCCGACGTTGGCGAGCTTGAGGGGCACCGGGAACTTTGCGACACAACTGAAGCTCGAAGGGAACTGCCCCTTCTGGATGGCGGCCCGCTCGCTGCCCACCCCCATCGCGATCCCGAGTTCGGCCGCGGCCCGAGCCAGGTTGGAGTTGATCTCGGTGGCGCCCGGGTAGCCGCCGGTCATGCCGGTGATCACCAGGGGGGCCTCCAGGTCCCGGCCCAGGAGGGTGACCCGCGGGTCGACCTCCTCGAAATCGAAGCCGGGCAGGGCGTGATGGATCAGCTCCACGTCGTTCCAGTATCGGTAGCGGGTCTCGACCGGGCGATCCAGCACGAGCTTCACATGCTCGGCCTTCCGGTGGCTCAGGTCGATCCCGGCCCCGTTCGGGGGGTCAGCGGGATCCGGCGCTCCACCAGCTCCCATAGACTCGTTCTCCCGCCAGCGCCCGGGCGAGCCGGCCATCCGAGAGCCCGCTAATAAGACCTGCGTCGATCCCGGCCCGTGCAATCGCCTGCATCGCCGTAATCTTGCCCGCGATCCCCCCGGTGACGTCAATCCCGCTCGCCCCGGGGCGGAGATGGAGGAGGGTCGCGTCGGACAACTCGGGATAGATCCGCGGCGGGCCCGAGCGGGCCGGCGCAATCAGTCCCGGGACGTCGCTCACGAAGAGGACCCGCTCCGGACGCAGTTCGGTCGCGAGCGCCACGGCGAGCGTGTCGGCCGAGAGGATGGAGAACCCCCAGGCCTCGTCGGGGACGACGTCGCCGAATCCGACCGGGATCGCCCCCCGGTCCAGGGCGGTCGTGAACGGTTTCAGATCCATTTCGACCGGGCGTCCCTCCCGCTGGAGCGTATGGGTCGCCATCGGAACCGAGACCGGATTCGCGCCCGCCGCCACCAGCGCGCGCAGGACCGCGAGGTGAAGCCGACGGACTTCGGTCCCGACGATCGCCGCGCCCCGGAGCCGGTCGGTCCGCGGGTCCGGGGGGCCCGCAAGGCCGAACCGGCGAGCCCCGGGGTGGCCGAACGAGCCGGCTCCATGGAGCACGATCAAAGGTCGGCCGCTCGCTCGGGCGATTTCGGCGGCCAGCCGGGCCAGGATCTTGGGGCGGAGCGCTTCGATCCCCCGTTTTCGGGTGAGGACGCTTCCGCCGAGTTTGACGACCGCCCACGGCCGGATCCCCGGCCCGTTGAGGGGGGCGTGTCGGCTCATCCGGAGGCCTAGCTCCCGGAGTCGAGGCCGGCCCGCCGGTCCATCAGCATCAAAAAGCCGACGGCGAGGAGAGCCGCGCCCGGGATCAGCGTCCAGTCGGCGGTGGTGGTGATGTAGGTCAGGAAGTACGACATCACCGTCAGGCCGATCCCGATCAGGACGGCCGCGGTGACGATCCACAGCACCGAGAGGGGGGTCTTGGGGTGGGCTCCATGGGCCCGGGCCGGGCTTCCGTAGCCGGACATTCTCCCCGGGAGCGCGTCGCCCCTTCAAATGGCTTCGGTTCGGTCGGACGGCCCGATTATGGCCGTCGCGCAGTGAAAAGCTACATATGGCCACCCCCCCTGCGACAGGGGCCCGCGACCCGGGCAGGTTGTTGCAGTGTCCTCCATGCCCGACGCCTCCGCGGGCCGGCCCGCCGATGAGCGGGAGACCAGCCGGGGCGCCACGGACGGGCTCCCCCCTCCGGTCGAGCGCGGGGGCCCTCCGGCCTCGAACGCTTCCGCCCCGACACCTCCGCCCCCGGCCTCGGGAACTGCCACCGAGTTCGTCGATGCGTACCTGGCCTCGAAGAGCGAACTGTTCCGGGGAAGCCGCGAGGTGCTGCGCGAGTCGTTCGTTCCGGCCCGTCTCCCTCATCGGGAGGAGCAGACCCGGCTCGTGGCCGAGATCCTCGCCCCGGCCCTCCACGGCGACCTCCCGTCGAACCTCCTCATCTACGGGAAGATCGGCACCGGAAAGACGGCGGTGGTCGCCCAGGTCCGCCAGGAGATCCAGCGGCGGGGCGAACTGGCCGCCCAGATCACCTTCGTGACCGTCAACTGCGGCACGATCGACACCCCCTACAGCCTCCTCCAGACGATCGGCAACTCGTTCGCCGCCGCCGAGGCGGACCGGATCCCGACCGGCTGGGCGCTCGACCGCGTCGAGCTCGCGATGCGGCGGCTCATGGATGTCCGGGGCGGCACGGTGGTCCTCGTTTTGGACGAGGTCGACCGGCTCGTGGCCCGCAGCGGGGACGGGGTGCTCTACTCCCTGAGCCAGCTCAATACCGAGCTCGAACGGGCCCGGATCGCCCTCGTCGGCATCTCGAACGACCTCAAGTTCACCAACGGCCTCGACGCGCGGGTCCGCAGCCGACTCAACGAGGAGAAGATCCTCTTCCCTCCGTACAACGCCCTCCAGCTGCAGGATATCCTGCGGGACCGGGCCCAGATGGCGTTCCGGGAGAACGTGCTCGACGCGGGGGTCGTGGAACGGTGCGCCGCCTACGCCGCGCTCGAGAACGGCGACGCCCGCCGGGCGCTGGCGCTCCTCCGCCTGTCGGCCGAGATGGCCGAGCGGGACCGGGCGAAGCGGATCACGCAGGACCACGTCATCAAGGCGAAGAACCGGCTCGAACAGGACCTGATCCTCGAATGCTGCCGGACCCTGCCGCAGCACTGCAAGGTCCTCCTCTATGCGATCCTCCTCGCCTACGAGAAGCGGAGGACCAGCGTGCTCACGGGCGAGGTCTACGAGAGCTACTCCAAGCTGATCGTCCGGCTGGGGCTTCAGCCCCTCCACGCCCGCAGCATCAGCAACCACATCTCCGAACTGGAGTCGCTGGGCCTCGTCCGGGCGACGATCGTCTCCAAGGGCCGAGGCGGCCGGAGCCGGGAGATCCTGCTCGACGTGCCGCTGCACGAGACGCTGCCCGCGCTCGAGGACGACCCCTTCCTCCGGCCGATCGCCCGTCCGCGAATGCGCAACCAGACGCTCCTCACCAACTTCGACAACCCGGCCCGTTCGCTCCAGTAACGATGTCGGCGCGCGCGGCCCTTCCCATTCCCGGAGGGATTGGCGACCCACCGGCCGGGGGCAGGGGGACCGGTCCGGGCTGAGAGCATGCGCCGGGCGCGATCGGAGAAGATCGATCGCCCGCTCACCTCCTTCTCCGTCGATGCCCGAATCCGAAGGGGTACCCTTCGGCCGATGCGGAGTACGGGGGGCCCACGGCGCGCGGGGATGCGCGGCGGTCGCCGCGACGGGAGCCCGTCCGCGCGCTCGGCGGGGGACCCGGGGGCACCGGGAAGGCGACGTCGGCCGCGACGGGAACTCCAACGCCCGATCTCGGTCGAGACGCCCCCGCCGCCTCTCCCTTCGGTGATCACACGGGGGGCGGGAAGGCCACCGCCCATGCCTCCGGGGCAGGTGGCGGGTTAGGCCGACGACTCTTCGGTCGATGCGCTCGAGCCGGTCGCGGGGACCCGGCCCTCGGCCTTGCGTCGGGCCCGCTCCCGGCGGAGCTCCCGGAGGTCCCGGTCGAGGTCGCGGAACTCCCGGTTGTACCGTCGCAGCCGGAGGCGGGCGAGGCCCTCGAGTGTCGCGATCTCGCGTTCGAGCGCCTCGTCGGAGGCCCGGTAGCCCCCCCCCATCGGCTACTCCACGTCGATCTGGGCCTTCTGGAGCCGCTCGGAGAAGTCAACGAAGACCGTCTTGATCTCGGTGAACTCCTCGATGGCCGCGGACCCGGCCTCCCGGCCGCCGTTGCCGGTCTGCTTGATTCCCCCGAACGGCAACTGGACTTCGGCCCCGATGGTAGGAGCGTTGATGTAGGTGATGCCGGCCTCGAGATCCTGGATCGCCCGGAACGCCCGGTTCACGTCGCGTGTATAGAGGGCGGAGGAGAGCCCGTAGTCGACGTCGTTGGCGATCCGGACCGCCTCCTCGTAGCTCCCCACCTTGAGGACCGAGAGCACCGGCCCGAAGATCTCCTCCTTGGAAATGCGGGTCCCGTGGGCCGTCTCGAAGATGGTCGGCTCGATGAAGAACCCCCGGTCGTAGAGGCCGCCGGTGAGCTTTCGGCCCCCGCGCCGGAGCCGGGCTTCCGTCCGGCCAATCTCGATGTAGTCCAAGATCCGGCGCTCCTGGCTCGCGCTGGCGACCGGACCCATGCCGGTCGCCGGGTCGAGCGGGTCGCCGACCGGGAAGTGGTCGAGGCGCCGGTCCAGTTCCTCCAGGACCTGGTCGTAGATCTTCTCATGGACGATGAGCCGGCTGGTCGCCGTGCACCGCTGGCCCGAAGTTCCGAACGCCCCGAAGAGAACCCCGTCCACCGCGAGCGGGATCGCCGCGTCCTCGAGCAGGATCACCGGGTTTTTCCCCCCCAGCTCGAGGTGGACCATCTTGAGCGACTTCGCGCCCCGAAGGTAGACTTCCCGACCGGTGTCGACCCCGCCCGTGAAGGAGACGGTCCGGACCCGAGGGTCGTCGATCATCGCGTGGCCGACCACGTCGCCCGGGCCCGTGACCAGGTTGAGCACGCCGGGCGGGAGACCGGCCTCCTCGTAGATCCGGACGACCTCGATCGCGCATCGGGCCGTGGTCGAGGCCGGCTTGAAGACGACCGTGTTGCCGGTGATGAGCGCCGCCGCGATCTTCCAGTTCGGGATCGCGGTCGGGAAGTTCCAGGGGGTGATGCAGGCGACGACCCCCTTGGGCTGCCGGACGGTCAGGCAGAACTTGGAGCGAAGCTCCGAGGGGACCGTCTCACCGAAGAGCCGGCGCCCCTCCCCGGCCATGTACTCGATGAAATCGATCGCCTCCTGGACATCCCCTTTCCCTTCGGCGATGACCTTGCCCATCTCCCGGGTCACCCACCGTCCGACCTCCTCCTTCCTCTGCGCGAGCCGCTGGGCCGCCTGCCGCAGGATCTCCCCGCGTTTGGGCGCCGGGGTATCCCGCCAGGCCGGAAAGGCCTTCTGGGCGGCGGTCACCGCCCGCTCGACGTCCTTCGGGGTGGCGCTCACGAACGAGGCGATCGGCTCCCGGGTCGCGGGGTTGATGGTCATGAACTGCTGGGCTCCGGCCGGCGACTCCCAGTGTCCGTCAATCCACAGGCCAAACTCTTCGACCGTCGCGACCATATTCAATCCCACCGCGACCGGCACGCGGCGGGGCCCTAAAACTCTGGGGGGGGGGGGCGCGCCGGGCGACCCCGGACCGCGCCGTTTTATGCGCGCCGGCGGCTCCCGCGATGATCATGGAGCACCGGCTCGAAGTCGAGATCCAGCTCTCCGACCCGCCCCCGGACCTCGCGGCCACCGAGGCGCTCATCCGCCGGGTCGCCGAGGAGGCGTTCGCCAAGACGCTGGGCACCCGCGGGCGGGGCGAACTGACCGGGGTCGCGGTCGACGGACCGATTCTCCGGTTGGTCCTCGAAAGCGACGGGGGTCGACCCCACCAGGTGCTCCTCTCGCTGGTCCGCCGGCTGGCCGAGGAGCTCGGCCGAAGCCAGAAGATCGGGATCCGAGGCTTCCGCTCGCCCCGCTACCGGATCACCCTGGCCCTGGACGCTCCGCCCAAGGCCCCAGTGAGCCTCCCGATCCCCCACGAGTTGAGATGGGAGGAGTCCCGGGCGGTTCTCGAACTACTCGACCTCTCGGAGGAGGCGCTTCGGGACAACTACATGGATCGCGCCGCAGCCCTGGTGCAGGAGAAGGTGCGGCGCCAGCACTACGAGGGCAAGGAGCAGTACTGGGCGCTCCTCTCGGAGAGCGGCCCCCGAGAGATCCGGTTCGAGAAGGATCCCACGGAGGAGATGCTCGCCCGCGGGTGGGTCCGCTCCGGCCCGACGAAGGGGAAGTGGTACCTCGGCCCGACCGCCGCCCACCTCCTGAGGACGATGGAGCGGATCGCCCGGGAGGAGGTCCTCCTGCCCCTCGGGTTCCAGGAGGTCGTCCAGCCGCACCACGACTCCTTCGACATCCTCCTCAAGACCGGCCATCTCGAGGGACTGCCCGGGGAGTTCTACTACGTGGCCGAACCGAAGACGCGGGATCCGGCCGCGTGGGAGCGGTTCACCGACCTGGTCAAGATCACCCGCCAGGTCCCGGAGGAGGAGCTGCGCCGGATGGTCACCGGCCCCACCGCGATCTCGTGCTACGCCCAGTGCCCGACAACCTACTGGTGGCTCGGGGGGCGGACCCTGGCGACCGACAGCCTTCCGGTGAAGATCTTCGACCGGGCGGCGGTCTCCAACCGCTACGAGAGCGGAGGCCGGCACGGCCTCGAGCGGGTCGACGAGTTCCACCGCATCGAGCCGGTCTACCTCGGGACCCCCGAGCAGTTGACCGAGCTGAGGACGCAGCTCCTCGAGCGGTACTCCCGGGTCTTCGACCGGATCCTCGAGCTCGAATGGCGGACCGCTTGGGTGACGCCGTTCTATATGCAGCAGAGCGGCAAGGTCGGGGTCGACGATGCGGTCGACCGGGTCAAGGGGACCATCGACTTCGAGGCCTACCTGCCCTACCGCGGAAGCCGGACCGACTCGGAATGGCTCGAATTCCAGAACCTCTCCATCGTGGGGGACAAGTACACGAAGGCGTTCTCGATCAAGGCACAGAAGGGGGAGCTCTGGAGCGGCTGCTCCGGCATCGGCCTCGAGCGCTGGCTGACCGCGTTCCTCGCCCAGAAGGGGCTCGACCCGGACGGCTGGCCCCCGGCGTTCCGGGAGCGGGCCATGCCCCTGCCCCGGGACATCCACTTCCTCTAGGTCGGCGAAGCCGCTTTGGCCCCCGAGCCCCTCCCGCGGGCGGGGGCTCGTGACGAGGCAGCGGTCGCTGGAGGAGTTTCAGGGCGCCGGACAGCCTTTCGGGGAGATCCCGGCAGCGCCGTCCCGCCCGCACCCTCCCGCCCTCCCGAACATCTGGGAGGTCGAGGACGGCTACGTGGTCCACCCGCTCCT
The DNA here is from genome assembly GCA_027365105.1 of Thermoplasmata archaeon. Classification (GTDB taxonomy): domain Archaea; phylum Thermoplasmatota; class Thermoplasmata; order Lutacidiplasmatales; family UBA184; genus Lutacidiplasma. The sequence continues at coordinate 32,848 of DAHXNZ010000001.1, read as the reverse complement.
TCGGCCCCGCCGGCTTCGGGCGCTGCCGTTCCAGCTCGACCTCGCGCGCCGGGGGCTCGACGGGAGCCTGCTGGTGGTCCTCCCCACCGGTCTCGGCAAGACGGTGATCGCGGCGCTCATCGCCGCCGAACGTCTCCGACAGTCGGATCGCCGGGTGCTCATCCTCGCCCCGACGCGGCCGCTGGTCCAGCAGCATTCCGCCTCCTTCGCCGACTGGCTGATTCCGCTCAAGACGGCCCGGTTCACGGGCACCGTCTCCCGTCCGACCCGGGAGGGTTCATGGGAGCGGTGCGACATCCTGTTCGCCACGCCCGAGATTGTCCGCAACGATCTCGCGAACGGGCGGTATGATCTCAAGGAGATCGCCCTCCTCGTCTTCGATGAGTGCCACCACGCGATCGGAAAGTACGCCTACGTTCCGATCGCCGAGCGGTACCTTCAGGAAGGCCCGGCCGACCGGCGGATCCTCGGCCTGACGGCGTCCCCCGGGGGCCGGGACGCGCACATCGAGGAGGTGGTCGAGCATCTCGGCCAGCCCCAGGTCGAGGCGCGCAGCCGGGAGGACGAAGGGGTCCGGGAGTTCATCCAGCCGATCGATGTGGAGTACCGATGGGTCGAGCTGCCGGCGGCCACCCGGGCGGTCCGCGACCATCTCCGGCTCGCCGCCCGGGCGACCGCACGCAAGCTCCAGCAGATGGGGTATCTGAGGACCAAACCGATCGCCTCGCTGGGCGTGAAGGATCTCATCCAGCTTCGGGCCGAGATCTTTGCCCGCCCCGGACCGATGGTCCGGAAGTTCGGCCCGCTCTTCCACCAGTTGGTGCTCCTCCACCTCCACCAGCTCGAGGAGCGGGTGGAGACCCAGGGGCTCGAGCCGTTCCTCGCCTATCTGCGTCGGCTCTCGGACAAGCCCAAACCGACCCGGGGCGACCGGGCCGTGCTGAATCATCCGGAGGTGGCGGCGGCGCGCCGGGTGGCCGAGGAGGCGCTGGCGGCCGGCGGGGGAGCCGCCTCCCATCCCAAGCTCGACACCCTGGTCGAGGTGGTCCGCGAGGAGATGGAATCGGCCCGAGACCGGCCCCCCCGGATCCTGGTCTTTGCCCAGTACCGGGATACGATCGAGACGATCCGCGGCGCCCTGCAGGAGCACGGATGGTCCGTGGGCCGTTTCGTGGGGCAGGCCAGCCGGGGGTCCCGGGATCGGGGGATGCCGCAGTCCGAGCAGGCCCAAGTGCTGCAGGGATTCCGCCAGGGCGCCTTTCCCATCCTCGTCGCGAGCAGCGTCGCCGAGGAAGGGCTCGATGTCCCCGATGTCGATCTGGTCATCTTCTTCGAGTCGGTGGCGAGCGAGATCCGGGCGATCCAGCGCCGCGGCCGGACCGGACGCTCGTCGGTCGGACGGGTGACGATCCTGTTGACCGAGGACACCCGGGACGTCGGCCACCAGCGGGCCGAGGCCCGGAGGGAGCAGTCGATGCGTCGGATCGTGCGCCGGCTTTCGCGGGCACGCCATCCCGCGGCCGAAACCTCCCTGGGCCCGAGGCCGCCGAAGCGCCGTACGCCCTCCCCGCGCGAGGTCTCCCCCTCATAACTCTGACGCTCCCCGCCGGTCCGGCGCGACTCGGCCGCCGACCTTAAATCGGGCCGCCCGGCTCGCCCCTCCGGTCGCTGTGTCGGATCTGTCTGCCATCGATCAGAATCTCGGGCTGGCCGTCTTCACGGGGCTCCTGCTGGGGCTGATGTTCTATCTGGTCTACGCCATGCTCCGCCCTGAGCGCTTCTAAGGAGCCGACGTGTTCCCGCTGGCGAGCTTGGTCGATGTCGCGCTGCTCATCGCCCTGGTGCTCGCGATCGCGCCCTGGTTCGGCGCCTACCTGGGTCGGGTCTATCTCAACCGTCCGGCGTTCGGGGACAGCCTCCTCACCCCGATCGAATCCTGGATCTACCGGCTGCTCGGGACCTCCCCCCGTCAGACGATGCGCTTCAAGGAGTACGCCTTTGCCCTCCTGCTGACGAGCGGAGTCCTCTTCGTCTGGATGTACCTCATCCTGACCCTCCAGAGCGGGCTGCCGGGGAACGTCCTGGGCATCCCGAACATGTCCTGGGATCTCGCGTTCCACACGACCGCCTCGTTCCTGACCAACACCAACTTCCAGCACTACAACCCCCAGAGTTCCCTCAGCCTCTGGGGGGCGCTCCTCAGCCTCCAGGTCGCGCTGTTCCTCTCGGCCGGCTGCGGACTCTCCGTCGTGGCGGCGTTCATCCGGGGGTTCACCCGCAAGGACGGGACCCTCGGGAACTTCTACGTCGATCTCGTCCGGACGATGACCCGGGTCCTCCTGCCCCTGTCGCTCCTCGCGTCGGTCCTCCTGGTCCTGCTCGGTCTTCCTCAGACCTTCACGACCTACGTGACCGCCCACACCCTGGGCGGTGGGGCCCAAACCCTCTACCTCGGGCCGGTCGCTTCCTGGCAGGCGATCGATCTCCTCGGCACGAACGGTGGCGGCTGGTACGCCGCCAACGCGGCGATGCCGTATGCGAACCCCTCGGCGGCCTCGAACCTGGTGGAGACCGGGCTCATGCTCCTGATTCCGCTGTCCACCCCGTTCGCCTTCGCCGAGATCGTCCGGCGCCCCGGGGAGGGCCTGCCGTTCGTCGGGACGATCCTGGCGGTCCTCCTGGTCGCGATCGGCCTCTTCCTCCTCTTCCAGGGCGGTCCGAATCCCTCCCTGGCGGGCCTCCACGGCCTCACGCAGAACTCGCTGGGATTCCCCACGTTCGGCATGGAGAGCCGCCTGAGCCTCTCCGAGTCGTCGGCCTTCCAGGTGGTCAGCATCTACACGAATACGGGGGCGAACAACCTCGCCATCGGGAGCCTCAACCCGCTGGCCCAGGGCGTCCTCCTCTTCGGGATGTTCACCCAGAGCACCCCCGGGGGCGTCGGCACCGGCTTCGGCATGCTGCTGGTCTTCGCCGTGATCGCGGTCTTCGTCGGCGGGCTCATGGTGGGACGGACCCCGGAGTACCTCGGGAAGAAGGTGGGCAAGGAGCAGATGCGCTGGTCGGCGGGGCTGCTCCTCCTCCATCCGGCCCTCGTCCTGGTCCCCCTCGCGATCGCCATCCTGGGCGGGTTCGTCGTCTTTTCCGGCGGCATCGCGAGCCACGCCTACCTCTTCACCTCGGTCCTCTATGAGTTCACCAGCGAGTCGGCGAACAATGGGAGTTCGTTGGGATCCCTCGCCGACAACACGCTCTTCTTCAACCTCGTCGGCGGGGTCGTGATGCTGATCGGGCGGTTTTACCCGATGATCGGCATGCTGGCGATCGGCTCGATCTTCGCCGAGCAGGAGGTGCTCCCTCCCGGGCCCGGCACGCTCCGGACCCGGAGCGCCACGTTCACGATCTACCTCACGCTCCTCCTCATCATCATCTCGGCGCTCCTCTTCCTGCCCGTCCTGGCGCTGGGGCCGTTCGCCCAGCTGGGGTTCTGATGCCCGCGGCCTCCACCCCCCTGAGCCCCCCGGCCCTCACGGAGCCGGCCGAGGTCGATGCGGCGACCGCCGCGTCCCGGCCGGTGATCGGTCGACGGGCGGCTCACACGAGCCTGCGCGGGGTCCTGGGCGATTCGTTGCGGATGTTCGACCCCCGCCACGAGATCCGTCAGCCGGTGATGTTCACCGTCTGGGTCCTCTTCCTCTTCATCCTGGTCCTGACCCTCTTTCCCCGGGCCTTTCCCGACATCGCGGCCAGCTACAATCCGGCCTACTACCTCGCGATTTCGCTCATCCTCTTCCTCACGCTCTGGTTCAGCCACCTGGGATCGGCCATCGCCGAGGCCCAGGGCCGGGCCCAGGCCGACAGCCTCCGCCAGATCCGGGGGGGCCTTCGGGCGCGTCGGATCCAGGGCGACGGGGCCGCGGTCTGGACGCCGTCGCAGGAGCTGAAGCTCGGCGACATCGTCGAGATCCACGCGGGCGAGCCGGTCCCGATCGACGGGGACGTCACCCAGGGCGCGGCCCTGGTCGACGAGTCGATGATGACCGGGGAGTCCCAGCCGGCCGTCCGGGAGAGCGGCGGGGACAAGACGAGCGTCCTCGGCGGCACCCAGGTGATCCAGGGCACGATCCGGGTGCGGATCTCCGCGACCCAGGGCCATTCGTTCCTCGATCGGCTGATCCAGCTCATCGAGAACTCCGGCCGGGAGCCGACCCCCAACGAACTGGCGCTGTCGGTGCTCCTGGCGTCGCTCACCATCGCCCTCATCACGGTCATCGGTACCTTCGTCTACCTCGCGGATTTCACCGGGGTCGTCCGCGTCAACATCGCGACCCTGGTCGCGCTCTTCGTCTGCCTGATCCCGACGACCATCGGCGCGCTGCTCCCGGCGATCGGCATCTCGGGGATCAACCGGGTCTCCAAGGCCAACGTGGTGGCCAAGTCGGGCAAGGCGGTGGAAGCGGCCGGTGACCTGGATGTCCTGATCCTCGACAAGACCGGGACGATCACGATCGGGAACCGACTCGCCGTCCAGTTCCTTCCGGCCCCCGAGGTCCCGCTGGCCGAGCTACTCTCGGCCGCGATGCTGACCTCTTCCCTCGACGACACACCCGAAGGGAAGTCGATCATCCGGCTGGCCGCCCGTCGGGGGGCCCCGGCGCAGCGGCTCGAACCGGGGAGCTACGACCTGCTGCCGTTCTCCTCGGAACGCCGGATGAGCGGGATCCGCCTCAAGAACGGGATCGAGGCGTTCAAGGGCTCGGTCGCCGCGATCGAGGCGTACGGCGCGGCCCTCCCCCCGGAGCTGCGGACCGCCACGGTCGAGGCGTCCCGCCAGGGCATGACCCCGCTGGTCATCGCCATGAACCGCCGGGCGCTCGGAGTCGTCCTGCTCAAGGATGTCGTGAAGCCCGGGATCAAGGACCGGATCCGGGAGCTCAAGACGATGGGGATCCGGACGATCATGTGCACGGGGGACAACCGGCTCACGGCCCGCGCGGTCGCCAACGAGGCCGGGGTCGACGAGTTCATCGCGGAGGCCAAGCCCGAGACCAAGCTCGAGGTGATCCAGCGGGAGAAGGCGAAGGGGCGGCTCGTCGCGATGAGCGGGGACGGCACGAATGATGCCCCGGCGCTCGCCCGCGCCGACGTGGGGCTGGCGATGAACTCCGGCACCGGGGCCGCCAAGGAGGCGGGCAACATGGTCGACCTCGACAGCGACCCCACCAAGCTCATCGAGATCGTCTCGATCGGCAAGCAGCTCCTGATCACCCGCGGCGCCCTCACGACCTTCAGCATCACGAACGACGTCGCGAAGTACTTCGCCATCCTGCCGGCGATCTTCGTGACGAGCGCCGGCGTCGTGCTCGCCGGGATCCAGTCGTTCAACGTGCTGGGACTCTCCAATCCCAACCTGGCGGTCCTCGCGACCCTCCTCTTCAACGCCCTCGTGATCCCCCTCCTGATCCCGCTGGCGCTCACGGGGGTCCGGTTCCGGCCCCGGACGGCCATCGACCTTTTGCGCCGGAACCTCGTGGTCTACGGCGTCGGGGGACTCGTGAGCGCGTTCGTGGGCATCAAACTCCTCTACCTCCTGCTGGCCTACCTGAGCAGCTCCCCGGTCGCCCAGGCGGCGGCGGCCGGGGTGGCGCACTTCCTCCCGATCGGAGGGCTATGATCCCCGGGGACCGTGCCGAGGCGCCGCGGGCCCGGTCGCGTCGACCCTCGCCCCGCGCGATCGCCGGGCACCTGCGGGCCGCGGTGGTCCTGGTCGCCGTCTCGGTCCTGGTCGCGGGGGTGGCGTATCCGGCCGTCGTGACGGCGATCGCCCAGGAGGTCACCCCCGGAACCGCCCACGGGTCGCTCCTGATCGTGGACGGCACGATCGTGGGCTCGTCCCTGATCGCCCAGAACATCTCGGCCCCGTTCCTCTTCTGGGCCCGGCCGTCGCTCAACGACTACAACTTGACGCTGGGGTACGACGCCGCGCCCGGCCCGACGACCGCGGCGCTGAGGGCGCTCGTCAACGAAACCATTTCCTACATGGAACGCTATGGGAACCAGACCGTGAACGCCACGCTTCCGCTCTCCCTCATCAGCGTCTCGGGGTCGGGCGTCGACCCGGACCTCGTGCCCGAGGCCGCGCTGGTCCAGATTCCTCGGGTCAGTGCCTTTGCCTCGAACGTGACCGGCCAGAACGTTTCGATCGCCACCCTGACGGCGCTCGTGAACCGTGAGATCGTCGCCCCGATCCTGGACGGGCTCGGCGTGGCCTATGTCGATGTCCTGAGCCTCGATCTCGCCCTGCTCTCCGCCTACCCGGCGCTCCTCCCGGCCCTGGGAGGACCCTGATGTACCGTCAGCTCCTGATCCCGGTCAAGGAGGCCTCGGAGGTCGAGCCGACCATCGAGATCGGGGCCCGGCTCCTCGAGCCGGACGGTGAGATCCGGATCCTCCACATCATTCCGACCACCCGGATGCCCCAGGTCACGCGGGAGTGGCGGGCCTCGGTGAACATCGTCGTGCCCGCGCACGAGACCGGGGCCGCGCTCGATATCCGGGTCGAGCCTGAGGTCCGGGCGAACGTCGATGTGCCGGGCGAGATCCTCGAGAGCGCCGAGTCCCACGAGGTCGATGCGATCCTGATGACCCTGGCCGGCGACCGGCGCAGCCGCAACCCGTTTGTCGGTCACACGGCGAGCGCGGTCCTGCATCACGCCCGGTGCGACGTGGTGATCGTGAACCGGCTCGCGCTGGCGAGCGGCCGCGTCCCCCGCATCCTGCTCCCGGCCTTCGGGGAGATGCCCACCCCCCGGGCCCTCCAGATCGCCGAAGAGCTCGGCCTCAAGATGCCCGGCGTCACGCTGACCGTCCTTTCCTTGGCGCCGGAGGGCGCGGGGCCGACGCCGCCGGACCCGGACGGGACCAGTCCGAGGGGATTGCCCCTCCGCCACAAGTACGTGGGCGGGGCGACGCCGTTCATCCGGCGCCGCCGCCTGCCGGAGTTTCTGCTCGGGATGGCCGCCCGCGAGCGCTACGGACTCCTCCTCATCGGCGAGGATGCGCGCACCGGGGCGGTTCCGCTCCTGACCCGCCGGTTCCTCGAGGACCTCTTCCGGGCCGCGCCGTGCCCGGTCATCGCGGTCCGGAGCTGAGGGGCCGGTGGCCGAACTCTGGTTTGTCGGCGTCGGCCTCGGGAGCGAACGGGATCTCTCCGGGCGGGCCCAAGAGCTGCTCGGCCGCAGCCCGGCGATCTTCGCCGAGGAGTACACGAGCCTCCTCGCACCGGGGTCGATCGACCGGCTCGCGGGCCGGCTCGGCCGGCCCATCCAACGGCTGGGCCGGGAGGCGCTCGAATCGGAGCGCCCGGTACTGGAGGCGCTGGCCCACCACCCCCGGGTCGCCCTCCTCGTGGTCGGCGATCCGTTCGCCGCCACGACCCATACGGCCCTCCGGATCGCGGCCGAGCGGGCCGGCCACCGCTGGCATTACATCCCGAACGCGAGCATCCTCACGGCGGCCGCCTCGTTCCTGGGCCTCATGCACTACCGGTTCGGCCGCACGGTCTCGATCCCGTTCCCGGCCCCGGGCTTCGCTCCGACCTCGTTCCTGGACGGAATCCGGGAGAACCGCCAGCGGGGGCTGCATACGCTGGTCCTGCTCGATCTGCGCCCGTCCGAGGGCGCGTTCCTGACCGCCGGGGAGGCGATCCGGATCCTCCAGGAACGGGACGGGCCTCCGCCTGTCCTCCCCCCGGGGGCCGAACTCGCCGTGGTCGCCCGGATCGGCACCGACGAGGCGGACGCCGCGATCGGACGCCCCGAGGTCCTCGCCCGGATCGACTTCGGCCCCCCGTTGCACGCGCTGGTGGTCCCGGCCGCTCCGCTCCACGAGGTGGAGGCGGCGGCCGTGGCCCGCTTCCGGAAGACCTAACGGGCGCCGCCGGGCTGCCGGGATCCCCAATCGGCGACGCCGGCGCTGCGCAGAAACCGGTCGAGGGCATCATGGTAGCGCTCCGGTGGGGCGCCCAAGAGCTCCCGCGCCCCGTCGGTCAGGGAGCTTCCGAACTCCCGCTCGGTCGGGGAGAACCGCCAGTCGTGGGTCCGGGCCCGGTCGAGCGCCCGGAGGAAGGCGTACGCGAGGCCCCGCTCCCGCCCCTCCTTCGGCAGCTGCTCCAGGGCGGTCCGTTCGGCGCCGCCCGGTCCTTGGGTCCGGAACGAGCGGGCCACCGCATCGACGTACCGGGCCTCGGGCGTCAAGGCGGCGTACCGGGGCAGCGCCCCGAGAAGCTCCCGTTCGTCGCTCTTCCGCTGGGCCCGCTTGAGGAGTTCGGCGACCCGGCCCGGATTCGCCCGGGCGTCCCGGATCCACCGCTGGGCCTCGGCGGGGTCCGCGACGATCGTCCCGACGATCTCGTCGGCCGCCTCCGGCCAGAGCCGCTCGAGCGCCCGGCTCGCGGACGGCTCGTCGATCTCGAAGAGCCCGGGTCGGTGGGCGAGGACCCCCTCGAGCGCCTTCCGCTCGAGAGGGGAAGGGGCGAGCGCGTCCAGGAACTGGCCCGCATCCGAGCCGTAGCAGACGCCGCCGGCCACGAAGGCGGGCCGGTCCGAATCCGTGAGCCGGGGTCGGATCTCGGCCAGGTAGCCGTCCATGAGCTGGGCGTCCGAGATCCGCCCGTGCTCGTAGGCGCGCCGAAGCGACTTCGAGATCGGAGGCAGGGCGGCATGGACGCAGCCATCGCCGCCCCGGCACCGGACGTTCAGGGCCGCCGAGACCGGGAACTCTTCGGTGGGATCGGGGCCGGCGGTCCCTTCGGTCAGGCTGGCGAGCAGCTGTCGCTCCCCCTTCGCGCATTTCCGGCACACCCGGAACGCGACACCGGCCCCGACCCAACGGACCTCCAGATAGGGACGGGGCTCCTGCTGGTGCAGGTGGAGGCACGCCCATCGCCCGCCCTCCGGCCCCTCCTGGAGCCGGTAGGGCAGGGTCGCCAGTTTCGCCGGTACCGCCGACGGCGGGGGCGACGGCGATCGACCGGACGACCAGAGCTCCTTGCCGATCGCGAAGAAGCGGTACCCCCGACGGGCCCAATCCAGGTAGCCCAGGAGGAGCCGACGCGGATCGTCAAACTGCTGGACCGCGGCCTCGACCTCCCGGGGGGCCTTGCTGAGCGGGGCGAACTGGACCTCGCCCCCGGGGACGGCGAAGGAGATGACCTCCGGCAGCTCCCGTTCCAGGTAGTAGTGGAGGAGACCCGCGTAGGCGCGGGCGATCGGGTCGCCCCAGCGGCGGTCCCGGTCGAGCCGCTTCAGGTCCTCCCGGTGCTCCCGGACCGCCTCGAGTTCGGCCCGGAGCTTGTCGAAACGGTCCCGGTCGGCGTCCTCGGTCAGCCGGGGGAGGAGGCCGTCGACCGACTCCCGGAGCCGTTCGGCCCGATCGATGAGGTCGTGCTCGCGGACTCCGGAGGCATGGTGCAGCTTCATCGGGAACCTCCTAGGGCGTCGGTCTTCTTATTTCCGGTGGGCTGCACAGAGCCCAAGAAACCTCTCGAAGAGCTCTGTGCCCCGGACGGTCGGCTCGACCTCGGGATGGAACTGGACTCCATAGAGCTGACGGTCGGGGTGGGCCATCGCCTCGACGGCGCAGCTCGCCGAGTGCGCGAGCACCGTCCATCCCGCCGGGGGCCGGATCACCTGGTCGTTGTGGCTGGCCCAGACCGGCCAGGGGTTCGGGAACCCTCTCAGGAGCGGGTGATCCGGGGCGTCGAGGGTCAGGTCGACCCGACCGAACTCGGGAGCCCCCCGAGCGACCGCGCCGCCGAAATGGCGGGCGAGAAAATGATGGCCGGCGCAGATGCCGAGGACCGGCGCCGGTGTCGTATCGATCCACTCCGCGACCCGTCCGAGGGTCTCGGCCCCCCCGAGACTGAGGGCCCCCCCCGAAAGGACGTAGCCGTCGGCGTCGAGCTCGGACGGGGCGGCGGTGTTGGGAAGGATCCGGACGTCGGCTCCCAGATCGCGAAGGACCCGCCATTCGCGGTGGGTCCACTGACCGCCGTTGTCGACGACGACGATCTTCACGGGCGCTCCTCCCGGCGGGCGTCGGTCCCGTCGTCGGTGCGATCCGACAGCGACCGGACCGTCCGCGCCAACTCCCGGACCTCCGAGCGCATTTTCAGCATCTCCTCTTCGAAGGGAGTGAATCCTCCGGCGGAGAGGATGCGGTGCGAGATGTAGATCCCAATGAAGATCGCGCCGACCAGCGCGAGGACCGTGGTGAAGACCAACGCGGAAATGAAGACGAGCGGGTTGGCGAGCGCCGACTGGATCGGGAGGGTGAAGAAGTGGGTGATCTGGGCGATCTCGATGATGAGGAGGACCCCGACGACTCCGATCCAGATGGCGGTGAGGGCCCGCGGGGTCTTCACGAAGAACACCCCGAACCCTGGTTGGGCAGGGCGATCGACAGCGGCAGGGCGCCCAGGCCGATCAACGAGGGGGTCGAAAGTCCCGGGGTGAAGCTCTGGGTCGCGAGCCCCGTCGCGCTCAGGTTGAAGGCCACGAGGCCGCCGTAGCAGGCCTGACCCTGGGAGACGTAGACGGCCGTGACGTTCACCGCAAAGACCCCCTGATCGCTGGATCCCACCAGGGCCAGGATCTCCGTCCCGTTGGTCCACTGGAACGGGATTCGGGAGGGTCGATGGCCCCACGCAAAACCGGTCGCGATGCCCATCGAGAGGGACTGGTAGCGGACGTCACTCACCCCCCAGAGGTAGAGGTGGGTCACGGTCCCGTTGGTGTCGACCACCAGTTCGGCCTGGGTGAAGATCGTTCCGGCCGCCGGCGGGCCGCTCGAGTAGAGGACCGGGGTGAGGACGATCAGCGCGAGGAGCAGGACGGCAATGCCGACCCACGGCATGGGGAAGTACCGGCCCCAGGCGACCCGAGGAGGATTCATGGCCGGTCCTCCTTCCAGCCGTGGTAGAGCCGCTGGGGCAGGCCCAGCTGTTCGAGCACCTTGCCCGCCAGGTATCGGGTAATGTCGTCCACGCTCCGCGGCTTCAGGTAGAAGGCCGGGGCCGGATCGACGATCGCGACGCCCAGTTCGGCCAGGCGGGTCAGGTTCCGGAGCAGGATCGGAGAGAGCGGGGTCTCCCTCGGCATCAGCACCAGCCGCCGCCGTTCCTTGAGGTGGACATGGGCGGCCCGGGTGAGCAGGGTGTCGGCGAGGCCGGTGGCGATCTTCGCGACCGTGTTGGCCGAACAAGGAACCACCGCCATGCCCCGGGTGGGTCGAGACCCGCTCGCGATCGTCGCGGCGAGGTCGGAGTCCGAATGCTCGACGAGGCCGGGGCGCCGGAACCGGTCCAGCGAGCAGCCGCACTCCTCCCGGAGTACGGCCCGTCCCGCCGGGGTCGCGATCAGGGCGACCGGTATCCGATCGACCGCGAGGGCTTCGAGGAGGTGGACGGCGACCGCGCTCCCGCTCGCGCCCGTGAGGCCGACGACGACCGGGGCGTCAGAGACGGGCGAATCCATACCTTCCTGTTAAGCTCTGGAGCGACTGGGTCGATAAGAGGGTTCGGAGTCGGATGGCCGACCGCGTCAGGGCCGCGATCGTCGGGGCCGGGCACACCCGCTTCGGGGCCTTGGCCGAGAGCCCGAGGGCCCTCCTGCGCTCGGCGGTCCAGCGGGCCCGGGAGAGCGTGGACCGGGGGCTGTCCGAGGGAACGATCGACTCCGTCGTTCTCGCGACCCTGGGGTTCGGCGGATGGCAGATCGGCAATGCCTCGGCCGTCCTGGCCGAGGAAGCCCGCACGGTCGGGGTTCCGGTGACCCGGGTCGAGAACGCCTGCGCGTCCGGCGGCTACGCCCTCCGGGCGGCCGCCGACGCGGTCGAGTCGGGCCGATCCCATCTGGCCCTGGTCACGGGTCTCGAGAAGATGACCGACGTCCCCAACGCCCGCCGGCGCTACTGGCTCGGCGTCTCGGGGGATACCGAGTGGGAACGGCTCAGCGGCCTCACCTTCGCCGGAGTCTACGGCCTGCTGGCGTCGCGGTACATCGCCGACCATCGGGAGGCGCGGGAGGCGCTGGCCGAGGTCGCGGTGAAGAACCACCGCCATGGGCTCGCCAACCCGAACGCCCAGTTCCGCAAACCCCTCACCCGCGATGCGGTCCTCGCCGCTCCCAAGGTCGCCGACCCCTTGGGCCTGCTGGACTGCTGCCCCGTGAGCGACGGGGCGGCCGCCCTGCTCATCGCCCCGACCGAAGAGGCGCGCCGGTACACCGACACTCCCGTCGGGATCGTCGGGACCGGGGCCGGATCGGACTACTTGGCCGTCCAGGACCGGCCGGACCCCACCCATTTCGCCGCGACGCGTCGGGCGGCCGACGCCGCGTTCCGACACGCATCCTTCGACCGTCGGTCAATTTCGCTCATCGAGGTCCATGACTGCTTCACGATCGCCGAGCTCCTGGCCCTGGAGGACCTCGGGTTCGCCGACCCCGGCGGGGCGGTAGCGCTCACGCTCGAAGGGTCGACCGCCCGGACCGGGCGTTGGCCGGTGAACGTCGACGGGGGGCTCAAGGCGAAAGGGCATCCGATCGGAGCGACCGGCGTGAGCCAGGCCTACGAGGCGTTCGTACAGTTGCGGGCCCAGGCCGGAGAACGGCAGGTCCCCAGCGCCGAACGAGCCCTGCTCCACAATGTGGGGGGATCCGGCGCCAGTGCCACCGTGACCCTCCTCGCGAGGGGGTGAGCCGATGGCCGAATCGATCCGGGCCGTTCGGGTCTGGGGGCGGCTGGCCGACCCTCGAGGGCACCGGCTCACGGCACCGGACGAGGACGAGTTCACCCTGGCGGTGGCGGCGCTGGAGCGACTGGGGGACCGGTCGGCCCCGACTCTCCACGGGGTCGGGCGGCTGCCCGAGGTGTTCCGCTGGGGGCTTTCCGCGGCCCTCGGCCGGCCGGTCGGGCTCTGCGAACATCCGCCGGGCCCGGACGGCTGGAGGGCCGCACTGAAGGAGGCGGCCGCGCCCGGGGCGTCGGTCGTCTTCGGAGTCGATGGTCCGGGTCACCTGCTCGACCCTCCGGCTCCGCTCCCGAACTTCGGGGCGGCGGCCTTCGCGCTCGATCTGGAGGATCGATCCGCAACGCCGATCCGGCTCGCGGACCACGTTTGCGGCACCGAGGCCACGTTCGACTCCGCCCCCTCGATCGTCGACGCCCTCCGACAGATCCCGGGAAGCCGGCTGAGGGCGGAGCTGTCCGGATGGGGCCGTGTCCCGACGACCCGGGGGACCGCCGATCCCGAAGGGGGCCGCCTCCTGGAGGACCGGGCCCGGCGTGCCGTCAGCGAGGGGGCCTACGTTCCGGAGCCCCGCTACCGGGAATCGGTGGCCAGCCGTTGGCGGTTCGCAGCGGACCGGTGTCCGACGTGCGGGACGATCACCTTCCCTCTCCGTGGCGGATGCCGCGGCTGCGGGACCGCCGACGGCCTGGAGCGGATTGAGCTGCCCCGCACCGGGGGCCGGGTGGAGGCGGTCACGACGATCGGAAACGGGGGGCAGCCGACCGAATTCGACGCGCTCGTGGAGGCGGGAGGCAGCTACGACGTCGTGCTTGTAGAACTCGCGCCCGGCGTTCGCGCGACACTACCCGTGGCCGACGCTCCCCCGGGAACGATCCGCATCGGCGATCGGATCGGGACCGTGCTCCGTCGCCTCTACCCGATGGACGGACAGTGGAGGTACGGTCTGAAGGCCGTGGCGGGGCCGGGTCCGAGCCCCCGGGCCTCGGATCAGCCTCAGGCAAATCCCGGCGGTTCCGAGGAGGACCGTCGATCCGACGTACGGCTCCGGTAGGGTTCGCTCGCAATCCCGAGCTGAAGGGCCAGCGCCCGGAATGTCGTGACGAGCTCGCCGATCGACTGCGCCATCTGTTTCTGCTCGGCCCGGAGTTCGGCCAGCTCCTGGCGGAGCTGTTGGACCTCCGCAAGCCAGCGCTCCGGAGGCGAGGGGGGAGAGAGCGGCATCGGCCCGCGATGTCCTCGCCGGGTTATGAACTCCCGCCCTCGGGAGCCGCCGGGGGAGTCAGTGGGGGGCCCCGGGACCGAATGGGTTGTCGCTCGCGCCCTGCTCGACGAACGGCACCCACTGGCCCTGCTCCCGGGAGAAATCGACCCGTCGGAGCTCGACGAGGAATCCTTTGAGGAGGTCCGAATCGGCGGGGCGGACTGAGATGGCGTAGACGTAGATGCCGAATCCCATGAATTCGGAAACCCGACGCAGCAGTTCGGCCAGGTTCTCGCGGGGGACCGTGACCCGGATCGCCGTCTCCCCGAGCAGCCGGCTGAACTCGTCGATGTCGAAGGGCCGTTCCAGTGAAAGGAGCGGGGTGGGTGCCCCGGGGGCGGCCTTCGCGCCGGGTGCGGGCGGGTTCCGGGCGGGGGCGGTGGAGGTCACGCTGGGAGGCAGGGCCTTGGGAGGATACCGGTCCAGGACCGGAGAGGGATCCCGGCCGACAAACCGCCGTGAACTCGCGGCAAGGCGGGGTTTCGGAACCGATCGGGGGGCCGGTCGTCGCAGCGACTTTCGGGTCTGTTTTCGGGCGGCCATACCAAACCGCCCGGTCACCCCCCGGGGCATGATAAGATATGGGGCCGAGCGATCCGGCCCCGGGTCAGAGGCACCCCGACATCCCGCAACGCCGAGACCGGGGAGGCGTTGTAGCGAAACGAACCGTGAGAACCACCCTCATGGACGGCGGAAAGTGTAGCTACCCTGACGACAGATGGATTATGTAGGCTAGGGTTGCTCCGTTGGCCAAGCTCGGGTCGCACGACGCGGGCGAAAGAGAGGAAACGAGAATGCCGGCGCGAGTAATGCAGGAGTTCCAGGCCCCGCGGGGCCTCCCCCGAAAGACGGCTTCGGTCTGCCCGGAGTGTATCAAGGTGATTCCGGCGGTCGTCCGCGAGAAGGACAACCGCGTGATCATGGAGAAGACCTGCCGGACGCACGGGTACTTCTGGGACATCATCTCCAACGATGTGGACCTGTACCTCCGGATGGAGGTCTACGCTCACGACGGGGTCGGCTACGAAAACCCGTACTACGACAAGTTCCGGGGCTGCCCGACCACCTGCGGGATGTGCAGTCACCACAAGTCGCACACCGGGCTCGCCTTGATCGACCTCACCAACCGCTGCAACCTCAAGTGCCCGGTCTGCTTTGCCAACGCCAACGCCGCCGGGTACGTCTACGAACCCACCCGCGAGCAGATTCACTTCATGCTGAAGACCCTGCGGGAACAGAAGCCCGTGGGCGCGGTCGCGGTCCAGTTCTCGGGTGGCGAGCCGACCCTGAGCCCGCTCTTCCTGGATGCGGTCTCGATGGCCCGCGATCTCGGGTTCAAGCAGATCCAGGTCGCGACGAACGGGATCCGGATGGCCAATGAACCCGGATTCGCCCAGGCGTCCAGGGATTCGGGGCTCCACACCCTCTACCTCCAGTTTGATGGGCTGGACGACGAGATCTACCGGAAGGTCCGGGGCGTGCCACTGCTCAAGGTCAAGCAGAAGGCGATCCAGGCCGCGCGCGAGACTCACTCCTCGCCGGCCGAGCTGGCTCAGGGCAAGCCCGACAAACCCCTGAGCGTCGTGCTGGTCCCGACGCTGGTCGGCGGCTTCAACGAGAAGGAGATCTGGCCCACGGTCAAGTTCGCCATCGACAACATCGATGTCGTCCGGGGCGTCAACTTCCAGCCCGTCGCCCTGACCGCGCGAATTCCCGATAAGGACCGCTTCCAGATGCGGTTCACCCAGTCGGACCTGGTGCGGATTCTCTGCACGGACGGACCGTTCGAGAAGTCGGACTTCTTCCCGGTCCCGTCGGTCGCCCCGATCTCGGAACTGGTCAGCATCATCCATGGCGAGGAGAAGATGACCCTGACCACCCACCCGGGCTGCGGGTGCGCGACCTTCGCCTTCATCTCGAAGGACGGCCAGAAGATCACGCCGCTGCCCCGGTTCATGGATGTCGACGGGTTCTTCGAGAACGTCGAGTCGATGATCGAGAAGTACCGCGACGCCCGGTTCGCCCGGGTCCGCACCATGGCCGCGGGCGCCCGGCTGCTCCACGATGTCGCCAAGTTCTTCGACTTCACGAAGGCCCCGGAGGGGCTCAATGAGAAGAACAGCGTCCGGGTCATCGCCTCGATCTTTACCGAGGGGAACAAGGAGGCCGTCGCCAAGTTCGCCTGGCGGACGCTCTACATCGGGAACATGCACTTCCAGGACGCGTACGACTACGATATCCAGCGCCTGATGCGCTGCGATATCCACTACGCGGTCCCGGACGGACGGGTCATCCCGTTCTGTTCGTACAACTCGGGCCCGATCTACCGGACGGAGGTCGAGAAGAAGTTCTCGATCCCGATCCCGGACTGGCAACGCGCGAAGAGCACCGCGGGGGTCCCCCTCAAGACCATCGAGACGATGGGGGTCAACGGCGAGGTTATCGTCGACCCCGAGTACTACAAGATCCGGGCGCTCAAGGGCGCCCCGGGCATGTCGTCAACCTGAGCCCGGAGTTCCCCAGGGACGAACCAAACTCCTTCCGACCGTCTGCCCCAAGGGCAGACGGTCCTGTTCGGCCGAACGGGTTCGCGCAGCACGTCGCGGATGGCTGCCCATGGATGAGGGGGATTCGGCCTCGCCACGGACCTCCCAGCCTGACGCCGAGGGCCCGATCCACCCCTCCGGGACGCGATCCCCCGTACCCACCCAGATCCCTGGCCCATCCCGCTGTCCTGCTCCATTCGTGATCGAAGACCTCGTGGGAGTTTCCCGTCCTTCGCCCGCCCTTCGGCCGGGAGGTGGCCCCGCTTCCACGGGCCCGGACTAGATCCTCCGGACCTCTTGCGGGAGCCTGTCCCAAAGACCGGGCGCCGCCCACGGGCACGGATTCGGGCCGCCCGATGGCGAGCTCTCGGAAAGGGCTGGAGACGAGCGCGGAACGCTCTTGCTCCACCTCTCCCACGGCTCCCGCCCACGGCAGAGAGGGTTGGCGGCGAGGGATGAACGTGACCAGGGGAGCCAAAGGCGATCGAGACACGCCGTCCCGTCGGGTGGGTGTCCGCCGCGGCAGGTGCGTCTCGTACCTGGGGGCCCGGTGAGGGGCTTGGCCGGTACGGAGACGGTCCGCACCGACCTCGCCGGCCCCGGCCGCATCACGAGGGTGTCGAGACGGCCCGGGGTCCGAAAGCTCCGGGTCGGCGTGAGCTGCCGGCCGTCGGGACGACGGTGGCGTATCGCGTTCACGGCCGACGGGCTTTGGAAGACGGGACGGAAGTAGAGGAGGGGAGGGCGGCGCTCGACGAGCGTAAGCGCACACGGCTGGCCCGGCGAGCGAAGAGGCGCACAATGCTCCCCTCACGAGCCGGGCTGCTCGACCAGCTCATCCGGAGGGCGGCGATGCCCGGGAGGCCCGCATGATCTCCGCATCCCCCCTGCCCACTTCACGGGACTCGGCGGCGAACCGACCGAGGAGGTGATCGGCCCGGCCACCACCAGGTGAATCGGGGCCCGGAGAGCCCTCCGACTGCAGGGGGGAACGCACCACTCTGACGCCGGAAGGCTCCAGCGCGGAACGTAAAGTGGTAATAGTGCCTAGCTATTGTGACGGGGCTGTGCGACCCCCCTGCGGATGGAAGTGGTACCCTCTCCTCGGGGGCGGCATTGCCGTTGTGGTGACGCTGTGGGTCGTCACCCAGTTTACCCGATTGGAGCGGACCGCCTGCGGACCCCCCATGATGGAGCACGCAGTCGGGCCCCAGTATGGTTGCTCGCCGGCCCTTTCGATCGGTCAACTTCTCGGGGTCTATGTCGTATTCGCGCTGGGGGTGGCGGCCATCGTGATCGCCCTCGTCGGTCTCCGTAGAGCGCGACATTCACTCCGGGCCGACTGAACCCGGTGAGCGGATGCTCATTGTGGTTTGGCAGACCGGGGTCCGATGAGCGCCCGGGATTCTCGGACCGGGTGGAAGAGCCGGACGGCGGACCCACGCCCCCCCCGGCTCTATGCTTCGTTCCCTTGGCGGAGGTGAAAATCAAGAGGAATGCGCGATCCGGCGGCTCAAGGGTTGGAGCTGGACCTCTGGACCTGATGCTCGGACGGCACCCGCCGGGAACGCTGCGGAAGCGGAGATTCGCACCCGCGGCGGCCCGCTCGTCGACCGCGGGCGACCCCCCAAGACTCGAACCCGTCCCAGGGGATCAACGCCCGGCTCGAGTCCCGGCTATACGTAGTTCCAGTCGTAGTTGGAGTTCTGCCAGGCCACGGTCAGGTACCCGAACCCGGACATCGGGCTCGGAGCGTTCGCGAGCGTGAACGCTTCCGATGTGCTGACGGACCCGGACGACTGGGTCATGGTGATCTGAGTGAAGTCGTTGTTCTGGACCTCGGAGGCATCCGAGTAGGTCACGCCGCCCGCGATGAAGTTACCCCCCCACATGTGGATGTTTCCGAACTCGGGGATTTGCATAATGTGACTCCACGAGAAGAAGATCAAATACGATCCGCCCGTAGTAACCGCCTCCACAATCTCGGTCTTGTAGATCGGTGCGAAGTTGATGGGTACGTTCTCCGTCGAGGAGGAACACGCTCCCTGGGTGTAGTCGCAGACGTAGGTGTTCCAGACCTGGAACGGCCCGGAGCACGACCAAGCGCCCCACCAATTCTGGTTGCAGATGATCACGTTCCAACCCGAGTAGAGGAGGTCGATCCCGTAGGCGTCTCCGGGTTTCGGGATGGCCGCCCCCGGATATGAAATGGCATTCTGTCCTCCCGGGGTGTAGTACTCATACCAGGCCTGGTAGTTTTGGTGGAAATTTCCTTGGACGTCGTACTCGTAGCCGGCCTGGAGAAGCCCGTTGCTTCCCCCTAGGGTTGGCGAGACCCCCACCCAGACCGATCCAAAGGCATCGACTTGGGCATAGTAGGGGACATTGGCCGGAGACTGGGGAGGGTTGAAGAGCGATGCGACGGTCGTATAGGCCCAAGCATTGGTGATGCTGGACGACGAGGA
The DNA here is from genome assembly GCA_027365105.1 of Thermoplasmata archaeon. GTDB lineage: Archaea > Thermoplasmatota > Thermoplasmata > Lutacidiplasmatales > UBA184 > Lutacidiplasma. Next base: position 13,765 of record DAHXNZ010000001.1, on the reverse strand, counting down.
CGGGGTCGAGTACGCCAAGCCCGCCCAGTTGGTGGAGTAGGCGTATCCCCCATTGTAGGTGGCGTTCGTGGGGGTGGTCTCGAAGGGGCCGGTCAGCGTGCCGGTGGAGACCGTCCCGACCCAGTACTCCTGGTAGGCCAGCCCGCCGTCCTGGCCCGACGCCACCCATTGCTCTCCGAAGGTGGCGTTCGAGATTCCGCTCTGGACTAGGTAGTTCAGCGTGAAGGTGAAATTGTCCACACCCCAGGTCGAGACCAGGCTGTTGAATGCATCGGTGGCGTTGAGCTCGAGAAACATCCCAAGGATGCTGCTATCGACGCTGGCCTCGCTGGGATAATTGTTCGGGTTGCCCGAGAGGTTCTGAATCAGCATCTGGTAGGCGCCCGCGACCGACGAATTGATCTCCCCCGGGGGAAGCAGCGTCGGGCCGCTCGCGGACGGCGGGGAGGAGGAGGCGGTAGCCTGCGCCCCGGCCGGCGCGGGGATACCTTGCCCTCCAATCGACCAGAAGAGCAGCGTGACAACGCCCAACGCAACCGCCACCCGGAGAACGGACCGCGCCCACATCGCCTCCCTCCATCCAGCCCGGGATATAGAAACGTATCCATCCTTCAGCCGCCGGGTGTGCCTCGGTCTGAATGGCGGGGGAAGGTCGCGCCATCGCCCGTCAGCCCCGGCTCGTCCGGCCCCTTGGCGCTCTGGCTGGTCCGAAGCCGCTGGGCTGCTTGCGTCCAGGACCCCGCTTCGCCTCGATCTTCGGCCGTCACCGATCGTGGGGCCATTCCCGAAGCCTCTGACGGATAACCACCGTCACCGGCGCGCCGTGTTGGCGGGCTCCCAGGAACTGGTCGGACCCGAGCCCCGCAGGAGGCGTCCCGGGCAGACGCCCCGTCGCTACGAGGGTCCCGGCACGGCCGCGGAGGGTCCTCCCGGCACGGGGCGGATCGGCCAGCGATGGAGCGGGCGGCCCATGCGGTGGAGAGCGCCGAGACCTCCCCGGCGCTCCGGATCCGCCTCCAACGCCGCCCACAGGCCAGCGGGGTCAGGGGAGTCTTCGGGGCCGACCGGACGGCCCTGGGGGTGCATTCGGAGATGACGGGCCGCGGCTTCGATGTGCTTGCAGGTCCCGAGATCGCGCCGCCCGAAGTCGGGGCAGGTACAGAGTCCGATTCCGACGGCCGACCCCTCCGGGAAGTAGACCCGATACGTCGTGCGGTGAAGAGGGTTGCGCACCTCCAAGGCCGGGTAGGGGTCCCGCACGAGGAGCGTAACTGCCAGGGGCTCTTCGATTGAACGGCTCCGGCGCTCGGCCCGAGCCTCCGAGGTCGAAAGCGCGTCCCGAATCCGCGGGACGCCCCGGCCGCCGCCATCAAGACGCATGGGCGGGTCATCGCCTCCCCCCTATTTTGGATCTGGGATTGGACCGGTCCGACGGGCATCACGGTTATCTGGGGCGGGCCGGGTGAGGGGCGATGGCTTCCGACCCCGGGGTCCCCCGGCCGCCCGAGCGGACGGCCCGTGAGCGCCGACGTCAGCAGCGGCTCGGGCTGGGCCTGCTCCTCAGCCTCCTGGGCATTTTCCTTCTCGCCATCCTATTCCCCACCAACCCGGCCGCTCTCCTGGCCCTCCTGCCGATCGGAGGCGCCGGCATGCTGGCCCTTTGGGTCGGCGGCGTCCTTCTGGGCGGGCGCGCCGGGTCCCGATGACCGTCCCATGAACCTTCCCTGGAAACTGTTGACCGTCGACATTGACGGAACGCTCACCCAGGGTCACGGGTGGCAGTTCATTGCCGAGGGGGTCGGCCGCCGCCGCGAGTACGATGCTCTTATGGAGGCGTTTCAGCGGGGCGATGTCTCCGAGGACCGTCATCTCGAGCGGATGCTGTCGCTGGTTTCCGGTCATACTGTCGAGGAGGTCCTCGCGCTGGTGGCCTCCACACCGCGCATCCAGGGGATCCGGGAAGCCAACGATGAGCTCCATGCCTGGGGGATCCGGGTGGCCATCCTGTCCCACAACCCGCCCTACATCGGGCGCTGGTACGCCGAACAGTTCGGGTTTGATGGCTTCGCCGTGATGCCCGGCAGCTATGGGTCCACGGGCGTTCTTCCCGAGCCGGTGGGGGTCCGGGCCGACAAGCCCGGGGGTCTCCGACGACTCCTTGAACTCCTCCAGATCCCGGCCGACCGGGTGCTCCACGTCGGCGACGGTGCCGCCGACGCCGCCCTGTTCCCCCGGGTCGGAGGGGGCGTCGCCTTCAACAGCCGGCGAGGGGAGGTTCGCGCCGCGGCCGACGCGGTGGTGGACGCGGACGATTGGGCGGCGATCCTGCCGATCGTCCGCGGGCTTCGGCCCCGGTCTGAACGATGGTCTTCCGCCGCACCAGGTACATATAGCGCGCCCGCCGTCCGGAACGAACGTGGAGTACGTCATCCTGCGGGCCGTCCATCCGAGCCGCCTGATCACCCAGCTCCCCCGCGAAGTGGCCGAACTGATGGGGTTTCCGGTCGGGGTCACGATGGGCCGGACCGATAGCCGGTCCATCAGCTTCCTGGGCCGCGGAGATGGCGTGGCCCGGGTCGTGGCGACCTATCCGGTCCGGGAGGCGATCGCCCTGGAGTCGATCCGGGGCCGCCTCCTGGGGTCCGCGCAGTTCGGGGAGAAGTTCATCTTCAGCCTCCCGACCTCGGTCCTGGGCCACTTGGGAGTCCAAGTCCGGAGCGGCGAGGGCCGGCCGGGTCGGGCGACCGCGGACTCCCTGCTCTGGCTCCTGCCCTCGCCCGAATACTATCAGTATCGCGCGGACACGGCGGACGGAGCCGCGTGGGCGGGCCCGCTCGACGAGTCCGACCTTGCCCACATCTATCTGACCCGATCCCGGATCCCGCTCCCGAACGGCCTCTTGGACCTGTACGAGAGGGATCGGGAGATCGAATCCCAGGAGTGGGCGCCTTCGCTCCGCGCCCTCCGCCGGGTGGGGGCCGGTCGGATGGCGACACCTCTGGGGCGGGAGGCCAAGGGCCGGGCGACGCTCCGACCCCCGAACCGGTAGCCCCGAGACGGGGCGAATCCACCCCCCGACCCGTCCGGAAGCCTTGATAGTTCCGCGAGCCTGCGCCTCGGGATGACCGGATCTCCGCAGCACCCGATGTCCGACGCTCCCTCTTCGACCGGCGGCAAAGGTGCCGAAGCGGACGAGTCGCTCCGGTTTTCCGTCGCCCACCTGGACCGGTCGGTTCGGCCTCAGGACGACTTCTACACCTTTGCGGCCGGGGGATGGATCGCCCGGAATCCGGTCCCGCCCGATCGGTCTTCCTGGTCATCGTTTCAGGCGCTCGCGGAGGCGAACCTGCGTCGGCTCCATGCCCTCCTGGTGGAAGCCGCCGCCGCTCGGGCCGACCCCTCGGCGGTTCGAGAACCGGTCCGGCAGGTCGGCGAGTTTTTCACCTCGATCATGGACCAGGCGACCGTGGAGATGCGGGGCCTCGAGCCCCTCCGAGGGGAGCTCGCCCGCCTGGCTCCGGGCGAATGGCCGGCCCGGCTTCCCCAACTCCTCGGGCACTGGCACAACCTCGGGATCGGGGCGGCCTTCTCGGCCTACGTCGACATCGACCGACAGGACAGCTCCCGATACGCCCCGTACCTGGAACAGGGAGGGCTATCGCTGCCGGACCGAGAGTACTACCTCGCCGAGGGGTTCGCTGAGATCCGGCGTTCGTTCCTCCGCCATCTCGAGCGAAATCTGGTGCTCCTGGGCGTCGACCCGGACCAGGCCCGATCCGTGAGCCCGGCGGTTCTCGACCTTGAAACCGAGCTCGCCCGGGCCAGCCGATCCCGGACGGCGCTGCGGGATGAGCTCAAGAACTACCACCGACGAAGCCTGGAGGAGCTGGAGCGGGACTATCCTGCGCTCCGCTGGCGGGAGTATCTCAGCGCTCGCGGGAGCGGGACCCCCGACTACGTGGTGCTGGGGCAACCCGAATTCTACGAACGGTTGGACCACCTCGTACGGGACGTGGCTCCGGAGACCTGGATGGTCTACCTGCGTTGGCACCTGCTTCGGGCCGCCGCCCCATGGCTGTCGGCCGCTTTCGGGGCCGAGAACTTCGACTTCTACCACCGGATCCTCCAAGGTCAACCTGAACCCGAGCCCCGCTGGAAGCGCGCCACTGAACTGATCGATAGCTGCCTCGGCGAGGCTCTCGGGCAGCTCTACGTTGAACGGCACTTTCCCCCCGAGGCCCGCCGCCGGATGGAGGCGCTGGTGGCCGACCTGCGGGCCGTCTTCCGCGACCGTCTGTCCCGGGTGCCCTGGATGAGCCCCGGGACCCGCGAGAAGGCCCTGGCGAAGTTCGACCGGTTCCGGGTGAAGATCGGACATCCGGAGCGGTTCCGGGACTACGCGTCGATCCGGATCGACCCGACCGACCTCTGGGGCAACGTGGCCCGGGCCCGGGCCTTCGAGGTCGCCCGCCGCTGGGGCAGAATGGGGCAGGCCGTGGACCGGACCGAATGGGAGATGACCCCCCCGCAGGTCAATGCCTATTTCCATCCCTCCCTGAACGAGATCGTCTTTCCGGCCGGCATCCTCCAGCCCCCGTTCTTCGATGTGGACCGGGACGACGCCGTGAATTATGGGGCCATCGGCGCCGTGATTGGGCACGAGATCACCCACGGTTACGACGATCAGGGGCGGAAGTACGATGCCGAGGGGAACCTCAAGGACTGGTGGCAGCCGGCCGACCAGGCGGAGTTCGACGCCCGGGCCCAGCGTTCGGTCCGCCAGTACGGACGGTTCGAGGCCCTGCCGGGGGCTCATGTCAACGGGGAGCTCACCCTCGGAGAGAACATCGCCGACCTGGGCGGGGTTTCGATCGCGCTGGAAGCGTTCCAGAGACGACGGGGCAACTCCGTCGATGCGGACCCTCCGATCGATGGGTTCACCCCGAAGCAACGGTTCTTCCTCTCGTATGCCCAACTCTGGCGGGGCGCCTACCGCGAGCCCGCGCTCCGGTTGCGACTGACCATCGACCCCCACTCCCCGGTGCGGTTCCGGGCCATCGGCCCGCTCTCGAACCTCGAGGAGTTCCATCGGGCGTTTGAGGTCCGTCCGGGGGACCCCCTCTGGACGGCCCCCGAGGATCGGGTCGATATCTGGTAGCGACCCCGCCTCGTTCGGCGGGCTCCGGCTTCGAGGGATACGCCTCGCCGAGTCCGTGGGAGTCTGGACCGGGGGTTTTTCCGCGGGGGCTCGGAAGGCGTCCGAGGAGCACCGCCCTCCAACTGAGTGGCGTTCCCCTCGGGGCCGCACCACGGGCTGACCTCGATCGCATTCCCGAGGATCCGCTCGCGCTTCTCCCGCACCGGCGCCGCAGACCCACTCCCTCCGACCCGGTCTGCCTGCGCGCGGGATCCGTCCTCTGAATCTCACCCGCGTAGGGCCGTCGCTGCGGTCGCCGGCCGGTCGGGACTCGGAGCGACTCCGAACTGAACCTGGCCCCGACAGTTCGCGGAGGGCGGACGTGAAGGACCAAACGACCGGCCGCCACCCGGCCGACCCACGACGACGGTGACGAGCACCGGGTCCCCGCCCCATCCCCCGCCGGCTCGACCCTGGAGGAAGGGGCTCCCCTGCGGTTTCGGCGAACGTGCCAGCGCCGGGGTCGAGGGTCGCACCGAGGCGGGGGACTTGGAGCCGCACCCCGGGGCGGAGCTTGTGGCTCGAGCCCGCCCTCCGCTCCTCCCTGCGGATCCCCGCCGGGGGGAGAGTTTCGGATGACCCGCGGACCGGTTCTCGGGCCGACGGGCCTATCCGCCGTTGGTCGTCACGGGCGACCGCTGGAAGTTGACCACCCTCTCCCGGGTGACGGCCCCGGCGAGTTGCGCGGGCAGGGTCGGCGTGACCACCAGCACGGCCTCGACGCCTTCGGCGTCCATCAGCCCGACGGCCTCCAGCAGGTTGGAGTCGAGGGTCACGGTCGGGAACGTCTCCCGCACGATGGATTCGACCGGTTGGGTCGGCCGGAGGCGCGGAGGAACCCCGAGGATGTCGACGAGGCGAACCTCGCCCACCAGACGCCCGTTACGAAGGACCGCGAGGACCGGGATCGAGGAGTGGGAAATGGCAAAGCCCGCGGCTTCGACCGTGGCGGTCGTAGAAATCGTCTCCACCTGGGGATCGAGGGCGCGGGAGACCGGCATGTGGCGCAAAAACTCGGCAAAGTACTCGGTGGTGTGGGAGGGCGACGCGAGCCGGTTTTCGACCTGCTCCTCGTAGAGATGGTAGTGGCCCGTGATGTAGTAGCCGATGAAGATGGCCACCATCGCGGGAACGAGCAGGGCTTCCGATCCGGTCATTTCGACGACCATCAGGATCACTGCGATCGGAGCCTTGGAGACGCTGCCGAAGAACGCCATCATCCCGATGATCGCGAAGGCCGTCACATCCTGGGGGGCGGCCAGGCTCGGGAGGGCGAGGTCCACGAGGCTGATCACCGAGAAGCCGATCGTCGCGCCGATGACGATCCCCGGTCCGAAGAGCCCGGCGCTTCCGCCCGATCCGACGGTCAGCGAGGTGGCCAGGATCTTGAGAAAGATGAGGCCGACCGCGAGGAGAAGGAAGAGAAGCGGCAGATGGCCCTGGTAGAGCATCCACTGGACCATGCCGTAGCCGATGCCGATCGCCCCGACGGCCAGGAAGTGCTGATCCTGGGGCACCAGGTAGTAGAGCCCCGCCAGGACGGTTCCCAAGAGGGCGACCCCGACCGCCGGGACGGCGACGCGGGGGACCTGGATCGACTGGAAGAAGGCGCGGGACCGGTAAAAGCTGACGACGTAGAGGATTCCGAAGAGCCCGGCCACCAGGCCCAGGAGGGCGTAGACCGGGAGCTGCTCCGGCGTCCAACCGATGCCCGCGGGAATGACAAACTCCGGTCCGAAGCCGTCGACCGATCCGAAGATCGAGTAGGAGATGACCGAGGCGATGATCGACGGCATGATCACCTCCGGCTCAAAATCGGAGAGGTAGAGAACCTCGCTCGACAGCAGGGCCGCCCCGAACGGCGCCTTGAAGATCGCTCCGATTCCGGCGCCGACCCCGGCCATCATCGCGACCCGCCGCTCCTGGGTGGTCAGCCTGAGGGGGCGGGCGAGAAACGTCGCGAAGCCGGATCCGATCTGGGCGGTCGGACCTTCCCGGCCCCCGCTTCCTCCGGTCCCGAGGGTGAGGGTCGAGACCAGGAATTTGACTGCCGGCACCCGGTACCGCACGACCCCTCGCCCCCGATGGAACGCCCGGATCGTCTGATCGGTCCCGTGCCCCTCAGTTTCCGGCGCCACATATCGGATCAAGACGCCGGTGCCCAGGCCCCCGAGAACCAGGATTCCGATGAGCAGGAAGAATCGGGACGGGTTGGTGCTCCAGGAAAACGCCGCGCCGGGCGGCACCCCGTTGACCGGAAGGTTGATGCCCAGCAGGCCCCCGAGCAGGCTGTTGCTGACCAAGGTCAGCGCCTCGAAGAACGCGATGGCCACGACGCCCGAGATGATCCCGACGCTAACGCCGATCAGAGCCCATCGGTAGAGGCTCCGCGCTCCGCCGAGCGTCGGGCGACGGAACCATCCGGTGACCCGCCGGAGATCCCCCGGCCAGGACGGCTCGTGGTCCTTCACTGTTTCAGGGCTCCTCCGGCGCGAGAATGGTCCGGCGAAGATCCTCGACCGTGACCTCCGCCCACGAACCGTAGCGGACCGCCCGGGGACCGAGGTCCCCGACCCCGGTGCCGGGGAGGGGATGGATCCACGCCGCGGCCATACGGGCCGCCCGGGCTCCTTCCACGTCCAAGGGGAGGTCGCCCAGGTGAACGGCCCGAGCCGGCGGCACCTTCAACTGGAGGAGCGCCCGACGGTAGAAACGGGGATCCGGCTTGGACCATGGAGCTTCGGGGGATGTCACGACGGCATCAAAATAGGTGAGGATATCCCATCGTCGTAATAGCCGCCGGATCGCCCGCGGCGATTCGAAGATGAGATTCGACAGCAGCGCGAGCCTGAAGCCGCCTCGCCGAAGCCGGGCGAGCACCGGTCGGGCCCCCGGGGCCAGTCCGATGGGTGCGCGCAGAATGCCCCGATCCAGGTCGCGGAGGAGAGGGGCCACCCGGACCCGGTGCCCGGTGAGCTGTTCCATCCACTCGGCTTGGCGCTCGATGTGGGGCGCCCGTCCCCGCCGTTCCTCGCGGGCGCACCACTGCTCGAATCGGGCGAACTGCCGCTCCGACGGGAGGCGGACGGCTCCGGTCCGGGTCAGTGCCCGGTTCCACGCCGCCCGCCGGTCCGCCTCGATCTGGTCGGTCGCCTCAGGGCTCGGGATCGCCAGGGTGTGCCAGAAGTCGACCGTCGCCCCGAACCTTCCGAGACCCCCGCGGGAGGTGCTCCGGTTCACCCGGATCGCCTCCACCTCGTGGCGGGAGTCAGACGATCGCGTTCGTACAGGTGGATGGCCTCCGCGAAGAGGTCGCGCAGACGGCTCGCCGCCCGCCGGACGAAGACCCGCCGGGCGGAAAGGGCTCCCGCATTCCCCATCGCCTCGGCCTCGGCCGGGTGGCGGAGAAGATAGTCGATTGCCTGGGAGATCCGGGGGATCGAGGCCGGGGGCGTCGTGAACCCATTGAGCCCATCGTCGACCAGCTCGGCCACTCCCGCTCCCCGGCTCACCACCACCGGTCGGTGGTGGAGCCACGCCTCGATCGCGACCAGGCCAAATCCCTCCCATGGGGTGGGATGGACAAAGACACTCGCCGCATCGTAGGCCGCGTCGCGCAGCTCGGAGGGGACCGATCCGGTGATGACCACCTGTCGGTCGAGGCGTCGGGCCCGGATCTGGCGGCGGAGAAGCTCTTCCCATTCGACCGCCTTCGAGCGTTCTGAAGGCCCGGCCAGTTGCCGGGTGGAGAAGCTCCCCCCACCGACCAGCACCAGCCGGGCGGAGGGGTCGCGGCGGGCGACCGGGACGAACGCGTCCACCAATAGATCCTGGCGCTTGACCGGGTCGAGGCGGGCCACGTTGACCACCAGCGGCCCGTCCCCCAGGCCGAACCGCTCCCGGAACCGGTCGGCCGCTCCGGGCGGCGCCGGCCGGTGTTCGGCCGGATCCACATACGGGTAGAGCTGGAACGCCCGACCTTGGAATCCGGCCCGGATCAGTTCCTCCAGGGCGGCCCGGGTGCTCACGACGATCGCATCGAACCCCTCCATGGACCGGAGGAAAAACCGGCGCACCGGCTCGGGGTAGCCCCGGAACTCGAGGGGGATGTGCCAGCGCAGAAGGGTGGGCGCGCTCGACCCGATCAGGGAGCCCACCAGGAGTTGCTGGAAATCATTGATGTAGAAAAGGTCGTACTCCCCGAGGTGGTTCAGCAGTTGCAGGGCCGTCTGCGAGGAGTACTCGACAAACGCCCGGTACTCGGCCGGGACGAATTCGGGGAACCCGGGCCCGTGGAAGGAGGCCCAGACCGCCTCCTTGAATCGTCCGTAGAGCCGCCGCTGTTCGGCGGTCAGATGGACCAGTTCGAGCCGGTACCCTTCGTCGGTCCGGAGTTCGGCCGGGAGTTCGTCCGTGCCGAGGGCCACCCAGCGCGGTTCCGGGGCGATCCACCGGCCGGTTCCCGCGCGGAGCAGGGCCCGCATCATCGGGACGACGCCACCCACCTGCTCCGTGTACTCCTGGCCGAGCCGCCAGGGCTTCGACCCGCGCGGACGCGCCGACGGGAGTCGACGCACCGGGGGAGTCTGGGTGTTGATGCACAGTCGGATCATGGTCGTTCGTCCCGATTGAGCCGTCGGCTCAGAACGGTGGATCGGGTACGTCGGCGAGCCGCCAGCGTCCCGGATCCGGGGGTCCTTAACCCTCCGGGCATTTCCGTGTTTCGGGGGCCGGCGCGGTAGGTCGAGCCGGTTGAGATCCGTCACGGCGGGGTGGGCGCTCGCAAAATTGGACCCCGGACCAGGGTACCGGGGCCCTGCGATGGCCGGACCGGTCATGCCGCTGCACCGCGAGGTGGCGGCAGAGGTCCCGACCGACCGAGGCCCCGACCGGTCCCGGCCTGTTCGCCCTGCCCCGAGAGCCGAGTACGGTCAGTCGCGCAGCGCTTCAAGAGCCCTGAGGTACGCCACATGGGAGAACGCCTGAGGAAAGTTACCCAGGGGGATCCGCCCCTTCGGGTCAAATTCCTCCGGCCACAGTCCGAGCGGGCCGGCCGCTTCGGCGAGCCCCGCCAGGCGCTCGTGCGCCCGCGCCTTCTCGCCGATCCGGGCGAGACAGAGGACCAGCCAGAACCCGCAGGGCAGGAACGATCCTTCCGGCCCATCGAGGCCGTCCGCGCCTCGATATCGGTACACGAAGGGGCCCTCGGAAAGGTCACGCTCGACCCGTTCGATCGTCGCCCGGATGCGGGGATCGTCGAACGGGAGGAAGCCCACCATCGGGATCCGGAGGTTGGCCGCATCAATCCTCGCGTTGCCGAACGCCTGCCGGAGGACCCCGCTCTCGGGATCGACCCCGCGGGAGAGCACTTCGCGCCGGATCTCCTCCGCCGCGCGCAGCCACCGTTCGGCCCCGGCCGGATCATGGTTCAGGCGGCAGAGACGGGCGGCCCGATCGAGTCCAACCCACGCCATGACCTTGGAGTGGACATAGTGATCGGGAGGGCCCCGGATCTCCCAGATGCTCCGATCCGGGGCGGCCCACTGCGCGGCGATGATCTCGGCCGCCGGGGCGAGTTCGGGCCAGACCTCTCCCCGGGCATCGGGATCGACCTGGGCGAGCAGAGCGGCCGCATCCAGGAGCTCGCCGAAGATGTCGAGTTGGAACTGGTCGGCGGCCCCGTTCCCGACCCGGACCGGGCGCGAATCTAGGAACCCCCGGAGGTGGGGGAGCGTGCGCTCCGAGAGGTCGGGATCTCCGTGGGCGGCGTAGAGGACCCGGAGCGGCCGGGGCCCGCTCTCCCGCAAGCGCGCGGTGATCCATCGAAGGTAGGCATGAGCCTCCTCGATATGACCGAGGGACAGGAGCGTCTGGGCCGAGAACGCGGCGTCCCGTATCCACACGTAGCGGTAATCCCAGTTGCGGGTTCCCCCCGGCCACTCCGGGAGCGAGGTTGTCGGGGCCGCCACGAAAGCTCCCGAGGTCGCGTGGGAGAGAAGCTTCAGCACGAGTTCCGAGCGCTCGATCAGCGGAGGTTCGGAGCTCCGTTGGCGGGAGCTGCGCGTCCGCCCGGCGCCGACCCAGCTCCTCCAGTAGCCGATGGTCCGGTTCAGGAGCCGCTCCGGGGGCTCGAGCTCCGCCGGAGGGCGATCCCAGCCGAACTGCAGGAATTGACGGGTTCCAGGGCGAACGGTCCACCGTCCCCCGAGCCCCTCGCCGACCGGCTCCAGGGGACCCGGGGCCGCGACCCAAACCGAGCCGCCGGACGATCGTCCGATCCAGCGGTCGTCGTTCCCGTCCCAGTCGGGACCCTCCTGTCCGTAGTTGAACCGGGGCCGGAGCTCGGCCCCGACCGTCACCTTTCCCCGGGTCGCTTCCAGCGCCCGGAGCAACCGGGGGCTGGAGGGCTCCGCAACGCCCACTTCGACCGGCATGAAGTCGGTCACGGTCAGGCTCCGCCCATCGGGGAGCTCGAAAACGGTCTCGAGCACGTTGGTCGACGGGAGGTAGCGCTGACGGCTGCGGGAGGCCTCCTCCGGTCGGACCGCGAGATGACCTCCCATCTCGGCGTCCAGGATCCGAGCGAGCAGGCTCGGCGAGGCGAACCGGGGCCAGCAGAGCCAGTCGATCGAACCGTGGCGCGAGACGAGCGCCACGCTGTGGAGGTTTCCGATCGCTCCGTAGTCGTGGAGGGTGGCCGGAACCGGTAGTCCCAGCCCGGGCGCGTGGTCCGACATGCGGCGCCCAAGCGGCCGGCGAATTTGAGAGGACGCCCGGCCGCCGCCTCCCTTCCCCTCGGAGCGCGGAATCCCGATGGGGGCGGTGGAAGCTCATATAGGGTTTCATGCTCGGCCCGCCCGTAGCGGGGTAGGGTAGTCAGGAAAACGGCCGCCGATGGCAGCCGTCCTGAAATCCCGACGGGCTCATAACCCGTAGATCCATGGTTCAAATCCATGCCCCGCTACTCTCCCCGAGAGTTCATATACTCGTTTTTCCATAACTCGGACCGTGCCGCGCATCACCACCGGAAAGCCCAACGTCGCGCCCGGTCAACCGTTGCCGCTCGGTCCGATTTTGGGGAGGCACAGGGGCTTACTTTCAGACCCGAAGGTTCGGTCATGGTGGGAGGCCCGTTCGCTCCGTTCCCGTCTCTCCGCCGACCAGTACTTGCGTCAATTCGGATTCTTGCTCGAGCGGCTGGAGCTCGACCCGACCCGCGTAGTCTCGCTCGCGAGGAGCGACCCCGACCGTCTCCGCGACTTGCTCGTTCGTGATGCGGCGAAGCTGAAGCGCGCGGGACGGCTCGACTCGTACATCTCCAAGTTCCACGAGGGGCTCCGTTCATACTTCCGGTTCCACCGGGTTCCATTCGAGGGCTTCCCATCTCTCTCACCCATCAAGGGCGCGAGCCTGGTCCGAGAGAGGGTCCCGACGCCAGAAGAATTGAACCGTGTCCTCGACCGGCTCTCCCTTAGAAGTCGAGTGTGTGCTCTCTTCATGGCGCACTCTGGGCTTCGACCCGGAGTCCTTGGCTCCTACCAGGCCGAGGGAGGGCTCACGCTTGCCGATCTTCCCGATCTTAAGTTGGGGAAGCGACCCGCCTTTGCTGAGGAACCGTTCGTAGTCCGGGTGCCGGCTCACCTTTCGAAGACTCGATCCTCGTATACGACCTTTGGGTCCTCTCAGCTTGCCTCAGCGCTTCGCGCATACCTCGCCGAGCGGGGCGAGGCCGGCGAGTATCTCACCCCGGCCTCGCCGGTTATCGCCGTACGTTCCACGCGAGGAGTCGCAAGCCGTCGGCGGAGCGACCCACGCTTCGCTTCAGGGTTTGTCGTGACGAAAGCGGTCGTTGGCGAGATTCACGAAGCGCTCAAGTCGTCCGCGCCCGAGGGCGTGAGGTGGCGGCCGTACGTGCTCCGAGCGTACTGTAGCTCGAGACTCCTGATGGCCGAGGGCGCGGGAAAGATCACCCGGGATCTCCGCGAGGCGATTCTCGGTCACGATCTCGGTAACTCCGGCCGGTACACGCTCGGCAAGACTTGGGGTGACGACATGCTCCGGGACGCTCGAGCCGCCTACAAGCGCGCGGAATCCTATCTCTCCACGGCTGGAAAAGGTGAGGACTCACAAGAAGCCGTGACTCGGGCGCTTCGCCTCCTGCTCACGGCTCGAGGTGTCCCCGCTTCCAAACTCGAAGGACTCGATCTGGTCGGCAAGTCCGACGAGGAGATTGTGGCCCTGATCAAGACTGTCGGTGCGGCCATCGGCCCGGAGAAGGGGACCGAGAAGGCCGTCGCGGTGGACGACGTGCCAAAGCTGCTCGAGGCCGGGTGGGAGTTCGTCGCACCGCTGAACGGGAGTATGGCGGTGCTTCGCGCGCCGCCGTGAACGAACTCCTCCCCTCTCAACCTTGAACCCGCCCTCGGGAGGCGCCACTCGGGCCTGTCTTCCATGCGAGTTACGGACTAGGTAGATAGCGTGTTGCCCCGAGGGCGGAGAGGATCTCCTCCTGTTCCTCGGTCAGTCGGGTCGACCACTCCCGGACGGTTTTCCCCACCCCAAACCGCA
>DAHXNZ010000019.1 GCA_027365105.1 Thermoplasmata archaeon | reverse complement strand
CGACGAGCGGATCCGGCGGGGGAAGCGGTTTCGGGACACGGTGCGGAAGAATCGACGGCACCAGGCGAGGATCCCGGTCTGGCTCCGAACCAGGAAGGCCGAAGTTACTTCATAGCCGGTCCACTAGCTGAACCGGTCCGGGGCGTTCGGGAGAGCCAGATCGCCGCCCGCCCCGGCCGTGGAGACCCCGCGGCCGATCCGGCTCGCCGGCGGAGTTCGTGTCCCTCGTACGCACTTCGACGGTGGGGGTTGGATGGCCGTCCAGGGAGGGAGATCGCCGGTGACCCGACATGCCAGATTGGACGGCCTCGGCCCCGACAGAACCCATGCCTCACAGACCCCGGCCTTCCGGACCGCGGAGTTCGCGACGGCTCCGACCGTCGCCGGGAGGTGCCCCGATGCGCCCGGCCTCAGGGGGACCCCGAGGGGCGGGGGCGGCCGAGGGCGAGTCCGTTGAGGACATCGACCAGCAAGGCCACCTCGACCGGATGGAGTCGAGCGGCCAGCTCGCTCGCCGTCTCCCCCGGGCGGACGGCGATCCGACGCTGCCCGAGGATCGGTCCCCGGTCGACCTCACCGGTCACCCAGTGGACCGTGGCCCCGGTCTCCCCGACACCGTCGGCGATCACCGCGTCATGGACCCTCTGCCCGTAGAGCCCGCGGCCCCCGTAGGCGGGCAGCAGGGACGGGTGGAGATTCACCGCGCGGCCGGCCCACCGACGGGTCCACGAGACCGGGAGCACCCGAAGGAACCCCGCGAGCACGACCAGTTCGACGCCGGCCGTCTCGAGCCGCCGGGTCAGGGTTTCAGCCCAGGTCTCATGGTCACCCCCGTGGGGCACGAGGATTTCCACCGGCCAGCCCCGGCTCCGGGCCCGTTCGATCGCCGGTGCCCGCTCTCGATCGCTCACCACCAGCGCGATCCGGGCCGCGAGGCGTCCCTCCGCGATCGCCGTGCCGAGTCCTTCGAGGGTCCGACCCTCCCCCGAGACCAGAACGCCCAGAGGGATCGGCGGCCGGAAGGAGGGGGTCGGAAGCATCGCGCGGGAACCGGCCCCTCAGATCTGGAGGTGGAGTTCGAGCCGGTCGGTGAGCTCCTTGTACCGGTTGCGGATCGTGACTTCGGTGATCCCCGCGACGTCGGCCACCTCGCGCTGGGTCCGTCGTTCGCCGGCCTGGACGCTCGCGATGTAGATCGCGGCGGCCGCCACGCCGGTCGGTCCCCGACCGCTCGTGAGTTCCCGCTCCAACGCCAGCTTGAGGATCTCATTGGCCCGGCCCTGGACCTCGCCCTTGAGTTTGAGTTCCGAGCAGAACCGTTGTAGGTAATCCTGGGGCCGGGTCGGGACGAGGTTGAGGCGGAGTTCCCGGGCGATGAACCGGTAGGTCCGTCCGATATCCTTGCGGCTGATGCGGGACTTGCCGGCGATCTCGTCGAGCGTTCGGGGCACGTTGCACTGCCGGCAACTCCCGTAGAGCGCCGCGGCGGCGACGCCTTCGATCGATCGGCCCCGGATCAGGTTGCGCTGGATCGCCCGCCGATAGATCATCGCGGCCGTCTCGCGCACGTTGCGCGGCAGCGAAAGCGCCGAGGCGATCCGGTCCATCTCGGCGAGCGCGAAGGCGAGGTTCCGCTCGGTCGCGTTGGAGACCCGGATGCGGCGCTGCCACTTGCGGAGCCGGTAGAGCTGGGCGCGGTTGCGCGTCGGGATCGACTTCCCGAAGGTGTCCCGGTTTCGCCAGCCGATGTCGGTCGAAAGGCCCTTGTCGTGAATCGTGAGCGAACTCGGCGCGCCCGTATGGGCGCGTTTTTCGGCCTGTTCGCTGTCGAACGCCCGCCACTCGGGCCCCTGGTCGATGATCGACTCTTCGAGGACGAGGCCGCACTCGTCGCAGACGACCTCGCCCCGCTCGTAGTCCCGGGTCAGGTGCGTCGATCCGCAGCCCGTGCAGCGCGCCGTGATCGATCCTTCCGCCGGAGGTCCCACCTTGTCGATGGTACCGGCGCGTTCCACGGATCGTGCCTCCTACCGGACCGGTTCGAGAGTGGAACCGATGAGGGCGACGCCCTCTTCGACCGAAGGGATCCGCCGCGGTCGGACGCTCCAGTACGGGCGGGCGACCGGCCCGAAGATCCGGGTCACCTTGCCTTCGAACGACCGATCGGGGACCTGGACCGTCGTACCTTCCCGGGGGAACTCGGGGCCCGCAGAGCGGACCGTAAGGCTCCCCTTCGGGGTAATCGCGAGGATCCGACCCGTGACTCGCGATGCCGTACGACGCTCGTTCTGCGACAAGTAATATACTTCAAGGCACCGCCCTATTTAAACAATCCACGGCTCGACCCCGCCGCCCATCGAGGGGGTTCCGGGCCGGGGCCCCTAGCCCCCGGAGTGCGTCGGGACGACGAGGAGCCGACGCGGCCGGTCGAGGGGGGTATCGAGCGGGATCGAGGTCCCCTCCTCGAGGACTAGGCTCCCTTCCGGCATCTGGTCGATCCTTCGCAGCACGTCGCGGAGCAGAGTCCCGGAGGGGACCTCCAGGTGGTGGCCGACCGAGCGGCCCGCGCGGGTGACCTCAAGGTCGACCGGGACGAGCCGCGACGTGGAGGCGCTGAGGGGGAGACTCTCCGGCGTCCGCAGTCGGTCCTGCGCGCCCTTTGAACTCCCGCGATGCATACGCACCACCAGATCTCGAATCTGGCGCCTTGGCCGAGCTAGGCTACCTCAGCACCGCCGTGGCGAAGAGGGGGGAGATAATAACTATTCGTTCACCGGCGGCGCTTCGGCCGGGCCAGCGCCGCCTTGAGCCGAACGATGGTGTCGACCGGGTACGGGTCGACCCGAGCCGCTTCGGCGAGGTGGAGGCTCACATGGTCGCCGAGCGACGTCGCGACCGCGATCTGCTCGAGAAGGTCGTCGCCCGGAATCGTCGTTTCGACCAGGTGCGCCTCCCTCCGGCCGAGCACCTGCGCGAGGTGGGTGAATCCCCGGAGGGTGAGGGGCGGGACGCCGGAGCGGTGGAGCAGGACCGGGGCGAACCGGTGGGCGGCGAGCCGCCCGGTCGCGTCCCATCCGACCAGGGCATTGTGGAGAATCTCCGGGACCTCGTCGAAGAAGGCCATCCGCTTCGCATTCTCCTCGACCTGGGTCGCCCACCGTCGGGCCACGGGGGAGAACTGGCTATCGGTGTAGATGACCGGGACGGTGCGGCCGATCGCCCGGGCGAGGCGCTGGGCGGGACCGTCTCGGGCCGTCCACGCCCGGCCCTGGGCTCGGACCCGCTCGGCGGCGCGGTGGATCCGGCCCTCGTTCGACTCGGCAAAGGCCGAGTCGAGCGTTCCGAGCAGGCTGCCGAGTTGGAAGCCGGCCGTGGACCGGGGCGGAAGGCCGGGCGGCAGGACGATGAGCGGGGTATGGTCGCGTTCGGCCCGGTCGGAGAGCTCCCCGCCCGACGAGAGGACGACGCGCCGGGCCCGGCGGCGGCCGGCCTCCTTGTACGCCTCGAGCGTTTCCCAGGTGTGGCCGCTGTAGCTGATCAGGAAGGTGAGGTCCCCCTCGCCGAGACCCCGGGCGAGCACCGGGCTGCGCTGGAGCGCAAGGTGGAGAGGGGTTTCGGCATCGATCAGGATCCGGGCGAGGTCGGCCGCGATTGCCGATCCGCCCATCCCGACCGCCCGGATCGTCGCCGGACCATGGAAGGGGCCGAGATCGAGCTCCCGGCCGGCGCGGTAGCCCTCCTCGAGCTGACGCGGAAACTCCAGTGCGAGCGCGCGCATCCGGTCGACACCGGCTCGGTAGGCAGCGGTCATCGTTCCGCCGGGGGCCGGCCTCTATTAGCGCTTGCGGGGCCGCGGGGGCGCCCGGAGCAGCGCTTCGTAGATCGGAAGGTGCCGCTCGACGACCGAGGCCCAGCTGAACTCGGTCTGCGCACGAATCCGGGCCGCCTGGGCCCACGCCCGGCGGCGATCTCCGTCGTCCGCCAGCGAGACGGCGGCGGTCCTCCAGCGGCCGACCTCGAGGCCAGGGTCGGCCGGATCCGGGCCCGGGAGGATCTGTCCGTCCACGCCGTCCCGGACCAGTCCGACGAGGGCGGGCCCCCCGACGACCGGGAGACCGCAGGCGAACGCCTGCAGCACGACCCCGGGCAGGAGTTCAACCCCGCTCGGGTGGAGCAGCATCCCGGCGCCCTGGAATTCGCGGAGGAGCTGATCGTCGGAGATCTCGCCCAGCAAGTCGACCGGGCCGGTCTCGGCGATCCGCCGGGCCAGGCCGGGATCGGGCGTCGGGCCGGCGAGGCGAAGTCGGATCCGGGTGCCGCGCAGCGCCGCGGCCGCGACCTCCCACCGCTTCGCCGGAATGACCGTGCCGACGCCGAGCGCGGTCGTCGGGTCCCCCGGCGTAGCCCCTGGGCGAAACCGTTCCGAGTCGACGCCGATCGGGATCACCGCGATCGGCGGCCGGGTGCGTTTGGGGAACCGGGCCGCCATCGTCTCGGCCAGCCGCCCGGTCAGCGCGACGG
Source organism: Thermoplasmata archaeon (assembly GCA_027365105.1). Lineage (GTDB taxonomy): Archaea > Thermoplasmatota > Thermoplasmata > Lutacidiplasmatales > UBA184 > Lutacidiplasma. Next base: position 26,372 of record DAHXNZ010000019.1, on the reverse strand, counting down.
TGGTGAACGACCGGGCGACCGCCCGACGCTCCAGGAACGCGCCCCACCGGTCGGTGAGGCTCCTCCGAAGGAACCAGTGCCGGGAATGGGTGGTGTAGACGTAGGGGAGATGCCGTTGGGCGAGCCGGTTCGCGACCACCGGCGTCGAGGCGTGGAGGACCTCTTCCCCGGCGCGCACGGTGAGGGAGCCGAGCTCCCACGCGAACCGGTACTCGTCGATCGACCGCCGGTGCCGTACCGTCTGGACGAGGCGAACGGTGTGACCGGCCCGTCGGAGCGCGTCGGCATACTCCGCCAGGGTCCGTTCGACGCCGCCGTAACCGGTCGGAGGGATCGGTTCCACCCCGGTGCCGACCAGGACGACCTGCACGCCGGCAGTGAGCGAACCGCGGAATTAACCGTTCGCCCGAGACCGCCGGCGGCTCCAGGCGGGGCCGCGGCCCCGGAGCCGCTCGCGCCAGCGGACCTCCGCGTAGACCGCCACGCCGGCGACCGCAGGCTCCCCGTCGCCCCAGAACGGAACCGGCGGGGATCGTCGGAACGGGTACTCGATCCCCGCGTCACCCTTGAGCGCGACCTCCGCCCACTCGGGGTGGCCGCGCCGGTGCTCGAGGGACGCGGCCGGGTCGATCAGTACCGACCCCGCCGGGGCTCCGGCCCGCTCGGCCCAGCGATCCTCGAGTTCGCGGCGCTCCGCTCCGCGGCCGAGCGCGTCGGACTCCTCCGGGTCGGCCGGACCCGGGCCGCGGTAGATGCGCTTGAAGAGGCGGCGCTCGATGAGGGCGGAGACCAACGCACCGGGGAGGCCCCCCTCCTCCTGGAGCCGGGTCAGCAGTTCCCCGTCGGTGGCGCGGACCCACGCGTTCCGCCCGGAGCGAAAGTCGGCGGACCGCTCGACCGCCGCCTGGGCCATCGTCTCGGCCGCGCGGACGGTCTTGTGGTAGTAGACGCTCGCGTACATCAGCGCCCGGCCGACCCGGAACCCCTCGATCGCGCTGCGTCCCTTCGCGGCGAAGACCAACCGGCCCTTCTCTTGGTCGATCGTCGCGAGCAGCCGGGCCGCATCGATGAAGCCGTGGGCGACTCCGGTATAATGGGCGTCCCGCTGCAGATAGTCGATCCGGTCGGCGTCGATCGCGCCGTGGAGGAGCTGCCGGAGCAGCGGTCGGCGTTCGGACCGTGCCGGCGGGTCGATCAGGTCGGCGACCGCCCGGGGGGAGATCCCCGCCCGTTCGAGCGCCTCCCGGAGCCGCGAGTCGGCCGGGACGGCCGGTCCGGCGCGGCCGAGGACGAGCGCCCGCCCGATTCCCTCATGGGTGGTGCCGAGCGCTTCGGTCAGTGGTCCGTCGAGCGTGTGGGAGAAGGGGGGGTGACCGATGTCGTGGAGGAGCCCGGCCGCCGCCGCGACCTTCCGCTCCTCGGCCGGCAGGCCGATCGCGTCGGCCATCCCCCGGGCCGTCCAGTACGTCCCCAGGGAGTGCTCGAGCCGGGTATGGTTCGCCCCGGGGAAGACGAGGTGGGCGAAGCCGGTCTGGCGGACTCCCCACAGCCGTTGAACCGTGGCGCTTCCGAGCAGGTCCAGCATCTCGGGGTCAAAGTGGATCGGTCCGTGGACCGGATCGAAGATCGACTTGCGGGATTGGGACCCGAGGCGGGTGTTCGGCACGGACCAGGGCAGCGCCCGGCGGCGGATAAGCGTCGGCCGGTCGGAGGAAGGTGCGCTGCCGGTTCCGCCGAATCTATTTAACCGAGACCCGCGGTTCCCCTACCGGGATGACCGTCTCCTCCTCCGGTGCAGCGTCGACCGACGTCGGGGCCGCCGACCGATGGGAGGAGCTGAGCCGGCTCCTCGACGGCTCCCCGGCGCTGCCCGACGCCGAGTTCGTCGCGGGATCGAAACCGCTCCTGGACCGCTGGACCGCTCCCTCCTCGGGCCGCGCCGTCCCCCCGACCCGGCAACGGCTCGAACTCCTCGACCGGTGGAGCCGGCGTCTCCAGGATCTCGGGGAGCTCGAGGCGGCCGAGAAGGCCGCCGAGCTGGCGTGCGCCGAGGCTCCGGGAACCCCCGTGCCCACCGCCCGATGGGTGGAGCTCCGGCTCGAGAGGGGCGCCGATCCGGCGTCGGTCCAGCCACCCCTCGCCGAGGCCCTTCGCGCGTTCCCCCGGGCCCTGCCGCTGCTCGTGGCTCAGGCCCTGGTCGTCGAGAAGCTGCAGGGCGGCGCGGCGGCCGCCGAAGCCTGGATGCGGTGCGCCGCCGTCGATCCCTCGGAGTCCCGCTTCCCCGAAGCGGCGCTGCGCTGCCAGCCCGGCTTTCCCGCCGCGGTCCGCGCGCTGCTGGCCGCGGCCGGCGATCCCCGGCCGCCGGGGGATCTCCGCACCCAGCTCGACCGCCTGGCCCCGGCCGCCGTCCGGTCGCCCGAGCTCACCCTCCTCCGATCGGATCTCTCGCTCGAAATGGACGACCCCGAGGGGGCCCGGCTGGGGCTGGACGAGCTGCGTCAGTCCGGAGGCCCCCTGGGGCGGGCGGCGGCGTGGAGGCTCATCGCGGCGGATCTGAGGGCCGGCCAGCCCGAACCGGCGATCTCCGAAACCCTCCGCCTGGTTCCCGAGGCGTCCCGGGACGAGTTGCCGGAGCTCGAACGGTGGGCGACCTACTGGGAGGCCTCCCGCCCCGACCTCACCGTCCGGCTGCGGCACCGGATCGCCGAGCTTTCTCCCCGTAACCTCGCGAATATCGACGCGTGGATTCGGGCCGCCCACGTGGCTCCGGACCGGGCCGAACGGATCCAGGCGGCCCAGGCCCGCCTCGCCCTCGACGCGGGGCACGGACCGACCTGGCAGCTCCTCGCGACCGATCGGGAGGCCATGGGGGACCGGACCGGTGCGCTCGAAGCGTATCGGGCCGTGGCGGCGACCGCCCCCACGCTCGGCGCCCTGGCGCGAGGGCTCGCCCTCGCCCGGGCGGCGGGATCGTCGGACCTGATCGGGGACTTCACCGCCCGGATCCAGGCACTGCCGCCGGCGTCGAGCCTCCCCGAGGTCGAGGCGCTCCGGGAGGCCGGCCTGGCGGACCGGGCCCGCCACGACTGCGACCTCCTGCTCGCCCAGCATCCTGACGATGCCGCGCTCCGGGAGGAACGGTTCCGGCTCGTCGACCCCGAGGGCGACCCCGCCGAGTCGGCCGGCCCGGTCGACTGGATGTACGAGCACTTTCCGGAGCGCGCCGACGTGGCCGAGGCCCGGGCCCGATGCTACGCCCGCCGTGCCCGGGAGGCGGCCCCCCAGAGCCGGGAGCGGACCGAGTGGGCGGAGGTCGCGCTCGCCGCCTGGACCCGGGTCCATACCCTGAGCGCCCCGACGCCCGACTCGCTGCGCGAAGTCGCCCGTCTCGACCACCTCCTCCAACGAGAGGGGGAGGCCCTGGCCCGCTACCGCGAGCTGATCCGTCTCCCGGGGGCCGATCGCCTGGAGGGCATCGTCCCCGAGTTCGCGCGGGCCTTGCTCGCGGCGTCGGCGTGGAACGAGGTCGACGACTGGCTGGCCCCGAAGATCCGGGCCGGCGAGACCGACCCGGCGGTGGTCTGGGCCGAGATCGAGGCCCTCGGGCACCTCCGCCGTTCGGAGCCGGCGCTCGCCCTGCTGGACCCCCTGCTCGCGGCCGAGCCCGCGAACCCCCTCTACCTGCGCCGCAAGGGCGAACTGCTGCTCGAAGAGGGCCGACGGGCCGAGGCGATGGCGGTCTTCCGCCGGGCGGTCCAGGCCGCCGAGGGGGATCCCCGGACCCGGTGGGCGATCGGCGATGCCCTCCGGGCCCAAGGGGCCTACGTCGACGCGGTCGCAGCGTACCGTGAGGGCCTCGCCCTCGCTCCGCACGACCGGAACGGGCGGCTTTCCCTCGGGGAGACCCTCCTGCTCTCCGGACAGGCGGCGGCGGCGCTGGCCACGGCCGACGACCTCCTCCACGAGGATACGGGCCTGGTCCGGGCCTGGCGGCTGCGGGCCGACGCCGCGCGCGCGCTCGACCGTACGGAGGAGCTGGTCTATTCGCTGACCGCACTCCGCCGCCTGGACCCGGCCGATCGGACCACCCTGGTTGAACTCGCCCGGCAGCAAGCGGCGGCGGGGCAGGGCGCCGAGGCCCTCGAGGAGCTGACCGCCTTGGAACCGCCCGCCTCCCCGGGCCCCGAGTGGGCCCAGATCCTGCTGCTCCAAGGCGAACTGGCCCTGGCGCTCGGCCGAGCCGAGGCGGCTCAGGCCGCGCTCGAGCAGGCGACACGGATCGATCCTTCGTTGCGTTCGGCGGTCGCCCTCCGCCTCGCCCGCGCCCGGCTCAATGCCGGCCGACCGGATCTCGCCTTGGTGGCGTTGGAGGAGGGTTCGGTCGGGGAGGGATCGATCGACGGGTGGGCCTTGAGGGCGGAGATCCTCACGGCGCTCGAACGGCCGGCCGATGCGCGGGCGGCGTACACCGCCTGGCTCACCCACGATCCCCCGTCGACCCGCGCGCGGGAGGGGGTTGCCCGCAGCCTGCTCGACGAGGGGCGGGCCGCCGAAGCCCTGGAGTTCCTCAAGACCCAGATCGCCCAGGGGGCCTCCAGCGAAGCGCTCTACCTCCTGGAGGCCGAAGCCGAGAGCGGACTCGGCCACCCGGACGCCGCGGTCGCCGCCGTCGAGGCCGGCCTGGCGGTGTTCCCCGACGGCCCCGCCCTCTGGGGCCGGCGGGGCGATCTCGCCTACGCCCAGGAGGACTGGCCCACCGCCGGGCGGAGCTACGCCCGCGCCCTCCAGGGCAACCCGAAGAACGTCGCCTGGCTCATGCAGGCCGCGACCGCCTCCCAGAAGCTCGGCCGGGGGACCGAAGCCGTCGCCTTCCTCACCAGCGCCTCCGAAGCGGCGCCCGACCGGGCGAGCGTGTGGATCGCGCTGGGCACTGCGCTGCTGGCGGAGCACCGGGCGGACGACGCGGTCCGCAGCTTCGAACGGGCCCGGAGCCTGGATCCGACGAGCGAAGCCGCCCGCGATGGCGCCCGGCTGGCCGAGGCCCAGCGGCGCGACGAGCGGGTCGAGTCGCTGGCCCGGGAGGCGGCGCTGCTCGAGGCGAGGCTGGGCCGCCCGGTCACCCGCAACGACCTCCTCGTCCAGCTCCAGGTGCCGCTCGATGCGCTCGATGGGGTGATGGACTCCCTGGGCCGGGTCCCGACCGTCGATCTGCGTACCCTCGCTCCGGCCGAGTGGGAGGCGCTCGAACGGGCCTCCTCCCAGCTCATCCGGGCCGCGTTCGAGCGACGGCCGCCCGGGATCGAACGGCGGGGGCTCACGCTCGCCGACGTCGCGGTGCTTTCGCCTCCCCAGACCAAGCTTTCGGAGATGCAGCGGCTCTTCGGATACCTCAAGGCGGTACTCGAAGTGGATCCGGCCTCCGAGCTGCCCCCGCCGCCCGTTCCGATCGAGCCGCTGGTCCGCCGCGCCCTCCAGCTTCCGCCGGAGCAGCGGACCCTCTTCGGCCTCGTCCGGAACCTCGGGATCGGGCTCTACGTCGCCCGGGTGCTCCAGCAGGTGGACCGGGCGGGATCGGCGAGCCACGAGGCGCTTCCGGGGCTCGATCTCGGACGCTACTCCCCGGAGTTTCAGAGCGGAGCGCCCGAACCTCCCGCGGCCGAAGCGGACCGGTTCTTCGCTGTCGAGAGCCCGGCGCCGGCCCCGGCCGAACCGCACCCTGCCGCACCGGTCCGAGCCGCCCGGGCCGCCGGTCCGCCGGCCCGCTGCTTGGGCTGCGGCGGTGTGGCCACCGCGCAGCACTCCTGCGGTGCCCCCATCTGCGCCCACTGCATCCAGCATTTTGGTACCTGCCCCAAGTGCGGCAGCCGGATCGTGCCCCCCCCGGCCCGTTCCGGTCGGCCCCCGGCAACCCCCCCTTCGACGAGTCGGGTTCCGGAGCCCGACCCGCCGGCCCCGAAGTCCGACCCCTCCGCTTCCGACCGGGTCGCCTCCTCCCCGCGACGGGCCCCGGGCACGTCGTCGCCGCCGCCCCGGGATCCGGCCCCCCGGCCCCGAAGGGCCCCCGAGGCTCCGGCGCCCCGACCGACGGCCGTGCCGGCCGGCCCCAAGGCCGGGAAGCCATCACCGCCTCCGGCCGCATCCCCGCCGGCCAAGGTCGAGCATTCTTCCCGGCCCCGGGCCGAATCGCACGACGACGAACCTCGACTCTGACCGGACCGCTGCCGGCCACTCTCCGTGCCGTCATATACTTCCCCGAACCTTGAAGGAGGAGTTCCATGACGGGCACCTCCTCGCCTCCGGGCCGCCCGACCGCCACCGGATGGATCACGTTCGGCCTGTTCATCGTCATCGGCGGGCTGTTTCTGGGGGGAGTCTACCTTTTCCTCAAGGGCCAGCCGTTCTGGGCGCTCTTCTGGGTCGGGATCATCGCCCTCTTCTTCGCGCTCGCCTCGTATCTGGTCGGATCCCTCACCCCCAACCCCCGCTTCCAGCGGGGGCTGGCCGCGGGTTTCTTCGGGCTCGGTTTCATCGTGCTGTACTCCGATCTCGCCGTGAACCCGGCCTCCACCCTCTCGTCGGCCTGGCAGCTCGTTGCGCTGGCCCTGGTCACCCTGGCGCTCGCCGCCACCGTGATCGCGATCGGATGGCGGCTGCGGACCATCGCCCAGCCGCCCCGGGTGGCCCAGGAACGGGAGGCGTGGCGGCAGTCGGGCGGCTCCCCCTCTGCATTCTCATATACGACCGCCCACTCGCCCAGCAACCCCACCACCATGCCGGCGCCTCCCTCCCAGACCCCGCCTCCGCCCGGGGGAGGCCGGTAGTGGCGACCCCCCCGGCTGCTCCCCCGCCGGCTTCGGGAGTCTGCCCCCAGTGCCACGCCCCGCTTCCCTCCGGCGTCCGGTTCTGCCCCCAGTGCGGCGCCCCCGCGACCGGAGCTCCGCCGTCGGGGGCGGCCGCGGCTCCGGCGCCTGGCCCGGTCGATCTGCGGACCCGCGTCGATCAGGACCGGGGATCGCTCAAACGGCTCCAGCTGCTGGTCCCGGGCTACCGGGCCTACCGGCAGGGCGAAGACATCCGGGAGGCCGACAGTTTCCTTCGGGTCCAGGTCGCGAACCGGCTGGCCAACGGGATCCAGACGATTCAGAACGTCCGCTCAGCCCTGACCCAGGCCGGCCAGTTCGCCGCGCTCACCGATCTGGCCCCGCTGCTGGCCGACCTCCAGATGCTGGAGGGGAGCGTACGGCACGCCGAGCAGGGCTACTCGGGAATCTCGGCCCCGGTGCGGGTCGGCACCGCCCAGCTCGACCGGCTGTACGAGTACGACTACGGATTCGTCCAGGCGGCCGATCAGCTGAACGGCACCCTCGGACAGCTCCCGGCCTCCGCGTCGTCGGGCGGAGCCGATGCCCGCGGGCTGATCGCCACGGCCCGAGGGCAGGTCGCCCAACTGAGCCAGGTGTTCCAGGCCCGCCTCAAGGCGATCGAGGGGATCCTGGTCTGAGGAAGGAGAAGAGCCACCATGGTCACGAACCAGCCGATACCGCCCAAGGGAGGGAGCCTCTTCGGCTCCACGACGATCGCCTGGGAAGACGCCTACAAGGGGCCGAATGTGATGTGGCGGGTCCCCCGCAACATCCGACTGAACGACAACATCGTGGTCCGGGAGGATGAAACCGCGGTCTTCTTCCGGGACGGGAAGGTCCTCGCCTTCTTCGACCGGCCGGACCGATACGCCCTCACGAGCATCAACGCCCCGATCGTCGGGGGCCTGGTCCGGTCCCTGTCGGGGGTCCAGCAGCAGGCCGAGGTCTACTACCTGCAGCGCCGGATCTTCGATGGAAAGTTCGGGAGCACCGAGCCGTACACCTTCCGGGACCCGGACTTTGGGCTGGTCAGCCTCCGGGTCTTCGGCAGCTACCGATGGAAGGTCGGGGCCCCCGATCGGTTCATCTCCCAGTTCGTCGGGACCTTCGGCGCCGCCACGACGACCGACATCGAGGCCCGGCTCAAAGACCAGATGGTCATCCTCGTCTACAACACCCTGGGAAAGCTCAAGGACCAGGGCATTCGGGTCACCGATCTCGCGACCCAGCTCACGACCATCGAACAGGCGGTCCTCGGCTTCGGACCGGAACATTTCGGCCCGCTCGGGGTCGAAATCCAGCAGCTCCAAGGCCTTTCGATCAACCTGCCCGACAGCGTCCAACAGGCGGTCGATACCCGGTCCAAGATGGGGGTCCTCGGGGTGAACTACCTCCAATACCAGGCCGGCCAGGCGATGACGGAGGCGGCCTCGAACACCGGCGGGACGGCCGGGGCGCTCGCGGGCGCCGGGGTCGGGCTGGGCGCCGGCATGGGCGTCGGCTACGGGATGACCGGCCAGATGAGCGGAATGTACAATCAGGGTCCGAGCGCGCCCTGCCCGAAGTGCGGGGCCCTCGTTCCGGCCGGCACCCGGTTCTGCCCTTCCTGCGGCAACCCGATGGGCGCGGCTCCCCCGGCCGCCGCCGGTCCGATGCTCACCTGCCCCAAGTGCCAGGCGACCGCCCCGGCGGGCACCAAGTTCTGCCCCAACTGCGGCACCTCCCTCGCGCCGGCCCCGCCCCGGAAGTGTCCGAAGTGCGGGGCGGAGGCGCCGGGGACGTCGAAGTTCTGCCCGAGCTGCGGCGCGAGCCTCACCGGTTGACGCCGGCGGGCCGCAGACTCTATAATCTTCGAGGGTAGGGCGGAGGCGACCATGTTCTGTCCCAAGTGCGGTGCGGCCGTGCCCGACGGCGCCAAGTTCTGTATGGCCTGCGGCACGTCGATCCCGACCGGGGCCGGCCCCGCCTCGCTGTCCGCGTCCGCGCCACCGGTCGCGACGCTCGCGCCGACCGGGGCAAGCGAGTTCAAGTGCCCGTCGTGCGGGGCCCCGGTCCACCCGGTGTTCGGGGAGATGGTCATCACCTGCGAGTACTGCGGCGCGTCGGTCTCCCTCGGGGGCAGCGGGTGGACGGCGATCCAGAAGCACTCGATGCTCTCGCTCAAGGTGGTCGACGCGGCCTCGGCCCTCGAGTCGGTCCGGCGGTCGATGGACGTCGGGCTCCTCCATCGCAAAGCGTTCGAGGAGTCGACCGTCAGCCAGCAGAAACTCTCGTTCGTTCCCTACTGGGTCCTCCCGGTGAGCGCGGGGACCAACTACCAGTACCAGGACATTGCGGCGAGCGTCGGGTCGACGGTCGGGACGATCGCCGCGGCCGATATGCTCGGGGGCATGCTGGGCGGGGGCCGGGGCGGAGGCGGGGGGTTCATGATGATGCCGATCATGATGGGCCCGACCGTGGGATCGACCCGCCAGGCGACACTCTCGAAGTCGTACGAGTATCCGGTCGTCGCGGTCAAGGCCCTGACGGCCTACCAGCCCCACGACTACCAGTTCGCGCTCGAGGAGCGCGGGCTCTTCGACCGGAAGGCGATCCCCGACGGCACGCCGATCCTGAACGGCGACCTCGGAGAGGACGCCGCTCGCCACAGCGCCCAGGCGTTCGTGACCCAGCTCCAGTCGGAGGAGGCGCACCACCAGCACCACATGGTGAGCAACCTTTCGGCCAAGGTCGAGGTCTCCGAAGGGGAACTGCTGCATGTCCCCATCTGGCACTTCCTCCTCGAGCGCAAGGGCCAGAAGTCGATCGTCCTCGTCGATGCGCACACCGGCACGGTCATCCGGACCGTCAGCTGAACCGCCCGGTCCGCGGTTCGCGCGGTCGGGCCCTCCTATCGGGGTGCGGCTTCCGTCGGGGTTTCGGTGCCGTCGATTCCCGTCCGGACGACCCGGTACCGGCGGGGGACCCGGGCCACGGTCCCGGTCCAGTAGCCGCAGGAGCGGCAGCGGCGTCCGACCCGGGCGACCGTGCCCTCGAGGGTCCGGCTGTTCCGGCCGGAGAGCGGATCGCCGCAGACCGGGCAGCGCTCCGGGATCGGACGGCCGCGGCGGGCCGAGTAGCGGACCCGCAGTCCGATCCCGGGGGTCCGGGCCAGGAGCCGGCGCAGCCGGGCCGCCCCCAGGACGAAGCCGGGGCGCTCGCGTCGCAGCACCCGGAGAATCCCCCGTCGCGCCGATTCGAGCGAATCGAACGCGCCCCCGGAGTCGATCAGGGCCCGGAGCGCGGCCCGGCGGATCCGGTCGGTCGAGGGTCGTCGGCGGACCCGGTCGGCCGGGTCAGCCGCCATGGCCCCGATGCCCGGTCCGGGATTCGATCTCCGCCTCGTAGAACCGCCGCGCAAATTCGACCTCCCGGGGGCCCAGCTCCACCGTCGCGCCGGTCGTCCCGTGGAAGAAGGCCAGGAGGCCCGCGGTCGCGGCGAGCTGGACCGCCCGGGACTTGAGCCGGGGCGAGAAGTTCGGTTGGGCCGACCGGGCCAGGCCCTGCTCGGAGATCTCCCGGAGCCGCCCGTAGAGCGTCCGGTCGAGGCGGATCGGTCGGGCGGGGAACCGGCCCAGCACGAGCGGGTGGCCGGCCTGGATGGCGTGGACCAGGAGCAGATGGTCCTGGAGGCTCGGGGAGAGTTCGAAGTCGATCTCGCCCAGCTCGAGCCGCTCGGCACTCTCTTCGACGGCGCGGAACCGGGCCCGGGTCATCGGGTGGAACCGCAGCAGCATCCGGTCCTCGAGCGCGGCGAAGTTGGGATCGGAGATCGTCGTCCAGTAGTCGGAACCGCCGGAGGTCCGGACGTTGTAGTTGACCGAGAAGAACGAGCGGAAGGTGTAGGGCCCGACCGTTCCCCAGGTGGTTTCCCACTTGACCTCGCGCTGCTCCATGACCAGCTTGAGCGGCTCGACCATGCCGCGGTACTTGAACCAGTCGTTGAATTCGGGCACGATGAAGTTGAAGGTGCGGCCGGTGTAGGCGGCGCCGACGTGCAGAAACTGGACCGGCGTGATGCCGCCGCAGTAGCGGTTGCGGCCGGGGAGCCCGTGGGCGGGCACGCCCCTCCGTGGGTTGCCCCGGATGAAGTCGTCGATCGAGAACGTCTTGCCGGTCCCCGGCGGGCCGAAGAGGGCCAGGTGGAATCCGGTCGACCCGGTGACCCGCCCGGTGGGGGCGACCAGCGGGACGTCGCTGAGCGCATACTGCTGGAGCAGGGCGATGAGCAGATCCGGGTAGAGTTCCTCGCCGAAGAGGTCCTTGAGGTAGGTCGCGAGCCGGTCGATGGAGAGCTCCCGCCCGAACTGGAGCGTGGCGTCGAGCCGGTGGTCGAGGAGATCCTTGAGCGCGTGGAAGTACGCGGTGTCCATGGCGTGGACCTCCGCCGTCTCGTCGGGCACCGGGGCGATCCGCTCGACCCCGGCCGCGTCGATCCCGAGGGCGTGGCGGAGCTCCCCCGGAGCCCGGATGAGGTAGATCCGGTCGCTTCGGCCCTCGGGGATCTCCTCGAGGAAGCCGCGCCGACGCAGCCGGGTCAGGAGCTTGGCGGGGTCCTGGAAGACCCGGTGGCGGAGCAGTCGGCCGCGGAGCTCCGAGAGGCGGAACTGCGCGGGGGCGTTCCGGCCCGCGGAACCGACCCGCCGACGGGACGCATCGGCCACGATCGCCGCCAGCACCCGGGCGACGGCCCGTTCGTCCTCGGTTTCTTCCCCGGGCGGGGGTCCGGAGTCGGGGGTCACCGACCGGCGCCGGAGTCTCGCCCAACCTATAATAGCTCCCTCGCCCCCTCCCGCGCGTGGGCGGCCAAGGCTCCGGGTACGAACGCGAACTCAAGGAGATCCTCCAGGGCCAGCCGGAGGCGATCCGCCGGTTCTCCCGGGCGCTGCCCCCCACCGACCGTCCTACGGTCGAGCGGGTCGAACACGAGCCGTTCCTGGTCGTCCGCGCCGCCGGCTCGTTCGGGTTCGATCTGGTCGCGCTGCGGCGGGAGTTCGCGTTCCCGCTGGAGGTCAAGTCGTCCCGTTCGGATCTGATCCACTTCTCGGCCGCGAGCGGTCGGGCCGCCGAACAGCTCCGGGCCCATCGGGCCGCCGTCGGCCGGGTCGGGCTCGTCGTCCTGTACGCCTACCGGCGGATCGGCCACCGGGGCGGCGACCCCTGGCGGCTGTTCGGAGCGGCCGATCCGCCGGACGGTGGCAGCATCCGCTACCTCTACCGCCGGCTCCCCCCGGTCGAGACGACCCGGGAGGGCCACGCGGTCCTCCGGTGGGAACACGGAATGCCTCTCGTCCGCTTCCTCGATACGGTCCACTTCCTGACCGAGCGGCCGGAGGGGCCGGCGCCATGAACTGTCACGTCGCCGCCTCCGGATGGAGCCGGTTCGGACGACGATCGGAAGGCCTGCTCGAGCTCGCGAGCGAAGCCGGCCGGGCGGCCCTCGAGGGGGTCGGACGGGATCCGATCGATCTCCTGGTGGTCGGGCACATGCTCGGCGCCGAAGGGGAGGGGGTCGCCCACTTGGTCGCCCACCTCGCCGAACGGCTCGGCGTGGGGCCGGCCGCCGGCTGGCGGATCGACGCCGCATCGGCGTCGGGGGCCGCCGCGGTCCAGTCGGCGGCCCTCGCGGTCGCCGGCGGACGGTACGAGCGTGCGCTCGTGATTGGCGCGGAGAAGATGACCCACCTTTCGACCCCCGAAGTGACCCGTCGCCTCGCGACATCGCTCGCCCCGACGGAGCAGGCGGTCGGGGCGACGATGCCCGGCCTCGCGGCCCTGGTGACCCAGCGCTATCTCCGGCGCTATCCCGAGGCCCGGTCGGCCCTGGCCGAGGTGACGGTCCGGGCGCGGTCAAACGCCGCCCGAAACCCGTTCGCCCAGTTCACCTCGCCCGTCACCCGCGAGGCCGTCGAGCAGAGCCGCTGGGTCGCGCCGCCGCTCCGGCTCCTCCACTGCGCCGCGATCAGCGACGGGGCGGCCGCGGTCGTGCTGGAGCGCGGCCATGGTCCGGCCACGGTGCTCGGGATCGGCCAGGCGTTCAGCCCGCCCGCGCTCGCCGATCGGTCGGACTCCACCCACTTCGCCGCCACCCGGGAGGCGGCCCGCCAGGCGTTCGACCCGGCCCGGTGCTCCCGCGATGAGATCCAGGTGGCCGAGATCCACGATGCGTTCGCCCCGTTCGCCCTGATCGACCTGGAGGATCTGGGAGTGGCCGAACCCGGCCGGGGCGCCCGATTCTTCGGACCGCCGGGAGCGGAGCCGACCCCGGCGCTGCAGCTGAACCCTTCGGGCGGCCTGCTCGGCCGAGGGCACCCGGTCGGCGCTTCGGGCGTCGCGCAGATTGCCGAGATCTCGGCCCAGTTGCGCGGCGATGCCGGTCCGACCCAGCTCTCGGGCCATCCCCGGCGGGGGCTGGCCCAGTCGATCGGGGGTCTCGGCGCCCAGAACTTCGTGACGATCCTGGGGCCCGGGGAAGCGCCGTGACGCCGTCCGACCCGCCGGCCGTACTCGCCGCTGTCGCCTGCGCATCCTGTCCCACCGTCTACCTGCCGCGCCCGGGGCCCTGCCCGGTCTGCGGCGGAACCGCCCGCACGCCCCGGACGATCCCGGCCGAGGCGGTGGTCCTCGCGGCGACCGAACTTTCGACCCCCGCCGAAGGGTGGCCGGCCCCGCACCGGATCGCCCTGGTCGAGCTGGCCGGTGGGATCCGCGTGCTGGTCGAGTGGGCCACCGCGCGGCTCCCGGAGCCCGGCCGACCGGTCCGGGTCGAAGTCGCGGACGGCCGGTACCGGGCCCGGCCGGCGGCGTCGGGACGCGGGGAGGGGGAGCTTCCGATCGACGGGTCCTTCCCGGCGACCCTTTGAACCCCCGAGGTGAAACCACCACTGGATTAGCAATCCAGCGCCTTGCCGGGCTGGGCCATCCCCGCGCGAGGCCGCCGAGAGACGGGGGGGCATAAAGATTCATGCCCCCGCCCCGAGGATCTCCCACGTCGTCATCCTGATTACCGACGGGAGATTCCCCCCCGGTCGGCGGAAGATGCGGGTCCAAACGGTCGGGGTCGTCGGGGCGGGCACGATGGGGAGCGCCATCGCCGAACTGTTCGCCTACAACGGGACCCGGGTCCTGCTCACCGACGTCGACCGTCCGGCGGTCGACCGGGGTCTCGAACGGGTCCGAGGTCTGGTCCAAAGCCTCGTCGAGTTTCACGCGCAGCGGGCCGACCGTGAGATCCGGCGGATCTCCGATCTCGGGGTGGAGCTCACCGAAGCCCAGATCGCCGGGCTCCGCCGGCGGCTTGCCCCCAAGGTGGACGAGGCCCGGGGGAACGAGATCTCGGCCCGGGTCGAAGGGGTGACCGACCTCGACGGGTTCGACCGGGTCGACTTCGTGGTCGAGGCCGTCTTCGAGCGGCTCGAGGTGAAGCGCCCCCTCCTGGAGCGGCTCGACCGGCTCGTTCCCGACCACGCGATCCTCGCCACGAACACCTCGGCGCTGTCGATCACCCGCCTCGCCCGGGGGCTCCGGCACGCCGGACAGTCGCTCGGAGTCCACTTCCTGAACCCGCCGTCGACGCTGCCCCTGATCGAGGTCGCCGGAGGGCTCGAGACCCGGGAGGAGACGATCCAGGAGACGCTGGATTTCCTCGGAGGGCTCCGGAATCACCGGTCGCCCATGGTCCCGATCCGGGTGAAGGAGTCGCCGGGGTTCGTCGTCAACCGCCTGCTGATGCCGATCCTCAACGAGGCCTGCTTCCTGCTCGACGAGGGGGTCGCCAACGCCCGGGATATCGACCTCGCGATGAAGGCCGGCGCCGGCCTACCGATGGGCCCGTTCGAGCTGGCCGACATGGTCGGGCTGGACATCGGCCTCGAGGTCGCCGAAACCCTCCGGGGGGACCTCGGCGACCCGAAGTACCGTCCATCGCCGCTCCTGCGTCGGATGGTCGACGCCGGGCGGCTCGGCCGGAAGACCGGTCGCGGGTTCTACGAGTATCTCTGAGGGGATCGCACCGTTCGGCGGGGCCCACCGATCGGTCGGGCCGCGCGGGAGCCGGGGGCCGTCACGCCCGGGCGGTTGCGGGGGCCGCCGCGGCGGGGGTCGGGGCGGTCCGGACGGGGGCCAGGGGATCCGGCGCCGAACGGGGCGCGGGAGGCTTCGGGGGCGGAGGCAGCAGCCGACCCTTCAGGAATCCCAGCAGGGCCGACCAGGTGCGCTCGGCGGCGGCGAGGTCGTACTCCCGAAGATCCCGGGAAAGGTACAGCCCCCGGGCCTCCGGCAGCTCCAGGAGCTCAAGGTCAAGGCCGGCCGAACGGCGGGCCTCGAGCCACTGGTCCCGGGATCGCAGGGCGATCCGGTCCCGACCGCCGAGCGCCAGGAACACGGGCGCGGTGACCAGGCGGGGAAGCTCGGGGGGGCTCAGGGGGACGGGGTAGGCCAGGGCCAGCGCGCCGACCGAGGCCGCTTGGCTCGCCAGAATGGTCGCGAGCGACCCTCCGTACGAAAGCCCGACGAGCGCGGTCTTGGCCGGATCGACCATCTCCCGCTCCCGGAGGGCCGTCAGCGCGTCCGCATACAGGCCGGTCAGGGTCCGCACCGCCGGGGACGATGAGGGGACGCCCCCGCCGAACCGGGAGCCGGCTCTCAGGGACCAGTGCGTCCCCGGCCCGATCCCGTCGGACTTGGCGATGTCGGGGAGCATGACCTCGAATCCTTCCCGGGCGAGGCGGATTGCGCCGTCCAAGAGGGAGGTGGTGATGCCGTAAAGGTCGGGGGTCACGAGGGCGACCGGATGCCGGACCGGTCGGGTGGGCGAGAGCAGCAGGGCCGGGGCCCGCCCGCCGGGCAGGGCGGTCGTCGAGTACCAGATCCGCTCACTCCGGTACGGCGGGAGGGGTGCCCCGGGAGCATTCTTGGTGTGGGTCCAGGTCTTGTTCAGGAAGTCGAGGACGCAGAGCTTGAACCGCTCCTTCTGGAGCACGATCACGGCCTGCCGGACGCCGCAGACGTCACAGACGCCGATGACTCCGCTCCCGTACTCGACGTGGGGGAGGTTCAGCAGGCGGTCGTCGTCACGCATGGTCCGATCCCCGGCCGCGATGCCCCGCACCGTTCTTAACCGTTGCCGAGAGCGCCGTCCGGCGTCCCCACCGGGCCGTGAGCCGGCTGCGGTCCCGGGGCACCAGCACCCGCAGTCCCGCCGACTCCGCCCGGCGGGCCAGCGCCTGATCGGCGGTCGCCACCATCATGCGGTGACGGACCGCCACGGCGAGGATGGCGTCATCGCCCGCGCCCGGACCCTTTACGTGGGCCCAGTCGGCCGTCCAGATCAGGGCCGCCTCGGCCTCCCGGGACCCCTCCCGCGCGAGCCCGCGGAGTTCGCGATGGACCGGGGCGGCCAGCGTCGGCGTCGCTCCCTCGGTCAGCCGGGCGAGCTCGTCGAGGAGCGGGAATCCGGCCCGGGTGGCCCGGAGGATCAGGTTGGTGTCGACCAGCACCCCCGGCCGGCTACGGCTTGCGAAGCTGGACTCCGAAATCGGTCCGGTCAAACTGACGGCCTCCGGTGCGCCCCCGTAACTGGAACCGCTGGGCCTTCTGGTTGGCGGTCTTGGGGATCGCGTCGATGAACTCGATGTACTGCGGAACCATGAAGAAGGGGAGTGCTTGAGCGCAGAACTCGAAGAGCGCCTTCGGGTCGGCGGGAGCGCCGGGCTTCAACTGGACGAACGCCTTGACATCCTCCTCGCCCAGGGGGGACGGGACCCCGACGACCACCGACTCGAGGACCGACGGGTGCCGGTTGAGGACCGACTCGACATCGTAGGGAGCGAGGTTCTCCCCGCGCCGGCGAATCACATCCTTCTTCCGGTCCACGAAGTAGAAGTAGCCGTCGGCATCCCGGACGACGTAGTCGCCCGTGTGGAACCAGAGGTTGCGCCAGGCCTCGACCGTCTGATCCGGCTTGTTGAGGTAGCCCAGGAACATCGTGAACGGGGCCCGCGGCCGGACCACGAGCTCCCCCCGAGTGTCGGGCGGGACCGGCCGGTCGTGGTCGTCCACCACCTGGGCTTCGACGAAGCCCAGCGGGGTTCCGATCGATCCCACCCGGACCGCCTCCGGCGGGTTCATGAGCGTGGTGCATCCGCACTCGGTCATCCCGTAGAGTTCGAGGATCGTCAGCCCAAAGCGGCGTTCGAAGTCGGTCCACAGCGCTCGGGTCGTCCCGGCGGTGAGCGCCGTCCGGACCGAATGCTGCCGGTCGGTCGGTCGCTCCGGTTGCTTGTAGAGCACGTTGATCATCGAGATGAGGAGCGAGACGTGCGTCGCGCCGAACCGGGCCGCCGTCGTCCAGTAGGTCGAGGCGTGGAACCGCTCGTCGTACGCGGCGGTGGTACCGTACAGCATCGAGGTGAGCGTGGTCATCTCCTGCGCATTGCAGTGGAAGAGGGGCAGGGCCGTAAAGAGGACCGACTCGGCGTCGAGCCGGCTTCGCTGGCCGATCTCCCAGGAGGTGGTGAGCATCTTTTCGTGCGGGATGATCGCCCCCTTCGGGGGACCGGTCGTCCCGCTGGTATACAGGATCGCGGCCGGCTCCCAGGGGTCGGGAACCTCGGTCGGGGGCTCCGCGGGACGCTCCTCCGTCAGGCTCAGCCAGGGGACGGCCCCCGCGGGGAGCTCGTCGCCCCCGGCGGGGCCGGTCCACCATTCGTGGGCGATGGGGATCTGGGAGCGGACGTCGGCGTAGACCGACGCCAGGCGGCGGTCGAAGACCAGCCCGGCCGGTCGCGAGTCGTCGAGTTCGTAGCGCAGGATCTCCCCTTTGAGGGCGGTGTTGAGCGGCACCAGCACGGCCCGGAGCTTGGCCAGGGCGAACCAGAGCAGCAGGAACTCCGGGGTGTTGAAGAGCAGGGTGGCCACTCGATCGCCGGCGCCGAGGCCCGCCCGGCGCAGGCCGGCCGCAATCCGGTCGGTCTCGCGATCGAACTCGTCATAGCGGATCTGGCGGTCGGCGAAGCGGAATGCGCACTTCGGCCCGAAGACCTGCGCCCGGGTGCGAAGGAGCGTGACGAGGTCGTGAGGGCGGTCGCCGGTTCGGGCCATCGGTCCGAGGCCAACCGTTCGGAGAGATAACGTTGAATCGGAGGGAATGCAGTCGCCCGGTCCGGAGCGGGCAGTCTTTTACGCCTCCGGGCCTACGGGGAGAAATACCCATGGGACCGACCGTCGCGGATGCCGTCATCGAGGCCCTCATCGACGAAGGGGTCGAGCGGGTCTACGGGGTCCCGGGCGATGCGGTCAATGCCCTTCTGGACGCGATCCGTCGCCGGCCGGACCGGATCCGGTTCATCCTCACCCGCCACGAGGAGAACGCCGCCCTCATTGCGGCGTACGAGGCCAAGCTGACCGGCCGGCTCGCCGCGTGCGTAGGGACCGGGGGTCCCGGGGGCATCCACCTGCTGAACGGCCTCTACGAGGCGAAGATGGAGGGCGTGCCGGTACTCGCGCTGACCGGCCAGGTCGCCCTCCCGATGATCGGGACCGACTACTTCCAGGAGGTCGACCTCGTGCGGATCTTTCAGGATGTCGCGGTCTTCAACCAGATGCTGGTCTCCCCCGAGAGTGCCGGTCTGGTGGTGGCCCGCGCGATCCGGGCCGCCCGGACCGAGCGCGGGGTCGCCCACCTGAATCTCCCGGAGGATCTGGCCCGGGGGCCGGCGGGACCGACGTTCCGGGCGTCGCCGATCCCCTATGCCCAGGCCTGTGCGGTCGCCTCGCCCCAGCAGGTCGCCCATGCCCTGGAGCGGATCTCGAAAGGGGAGCGGATTGTCCTCCTGGTCGGCAAGGGCGGGCGCGCGGCCCGGGCCGAGATCCTGGAGCTCGCCGAGCGGCTCAAGGCTCCGATCGTGAAGACCCTGCACGGCAAGGACCTGCTGCCGGACGACCACCCTATGGCCCTCGGCGGGGTCGGGCTCCTGGGGACCCGCCCGGCCCAGGACGCCCTGGACCAGGCCGATACCCTGCTCATGATCGGCACCTCGTATCCCTACACCCAGTTTCTGCCCACGAAGGCCCAGGTGATCCAGATCGACCGGGCCCCGGAGCAGATCGGAAAGCGGTACCCGGTCGATCTCGCGCTGGTCGGAGACGCCCGGGAAACCCTCCAGTCCCTCCTGGCGGGACTCACCCCCCGCACCGACGACCGGTTCCTGGGGAGCTGCCGGGCCGCAATGGCCAAGTGGCGGGCCGCCCAGGCCGACGCCGAGGAGGATGACGCCCTCCCGCTCCGGCCCCAGCGAGTGGCCCGCGAGATGGCCCGGGCCGTCGGGCCCCGCGGAATCGTCAGCGTCGACGTGGGAACGGTCACGGTCTGGATGGCCCGGAATTTCCCCGTGAGCGAAGACCAGCGGATGCTGTTCTCGGGGTGGCTGGCCACCATGGGGTCGGGGCTCCCGGGGGCCATGGCCGCCCAGTGGGTCCATCCCGACCGCCGGGTCGCCGCGGCGGTGGGCGACGGCGGCTTCGCGATGACCCTGACCGACTTCGTGACGGCCGTCCGTTACCAGCTCCCGATCGTGGTGGTGGTCTTCAACAACGGCAAGCTCGCATTCATCCAGTTCGAAGAGGAGGTCGAGGGCTTTCCCGACTATGGGACCGACCTCGTCAACGCCGACTATGCGGCGTGGGCCCGGGCTTGCGGCGGGGCCGGCTACACGGTCCGGGAGCCGGCCCAGCTGGCCCCGACGTTGGAGAAGGCGTTCGCCGACCGGCGCCCGGCGATCGTCGACGTCTTTACCCGGCCGGAGGAGCGACCGATGCCCCCTCACCTGACCCTGACCCAGGCGACGGGGTTCGCGAAGTCCCTCCTCCGGGAGAAGTTCTTCCCCTAAGGATTCCGCCATGAGGTCCGAACCGATCCACCCGGGGGCTCCGGCCACGGCCGAGCTTTCGGCCGGCATGATCCTTCAGCGACGGTCCGACCTGCGCGTGCTGCTCCTCCACGAGATCGAGGAGGATCGTTGGTGCTTTCCGAAGGGGCATGTCGAGCCCGGTGAGTCGCTGACCGATGCGGCGCGGCGTGAGGCCCGCGAAGAGACGGGGCTCACCGATATTACCGTCGAACGGGAGCTGGCCGAGTGTCACTACCGCTTCTTTGATCTCCGGCGGCAGATCAACGTCTTCAAGGTCACCGTCTACTTTCTCGGGACGACCGAAGCCGAGCCGGGCCGGTTGGAGCCCATCTTCGACCGTGCCGAGTGGGTGACTCTCGCCGACGGCCGGGCCCGCCTGAAGTATCCGAGCGATCGCGCCCCGCTCGATGCCCTGTCGGATCCGCACGGACCGGGGGACGGGATCCGGAGCACTAGCTGAGACGGAAGCGGGCCGTCTGCGCGAGCGCGATGGACTCCGGGTAGCCCGCATCGGCGTGGCGGGCCACGCCGAGTCCGGGGTCGTTGTGGAGGGTCCGTCGGAGCCGCCGCTCCGCCGCCTGGGTCCCATCGGCGACGATCACGAGGCCGGCGTGGATGGAGGTGCCGATCCCGGTGCCGCCCCCGTGGTGGACCGACACCCAACTGGCCCCGCTCGCCGCGTTGAGCAGGGCGTTCAGAATCGGCCAGTCGGCAATGGCATCGGATCCGTCCCGCATCGCCTCGGTTTCCCGATACGGGCTCGCCACGCTACCGGTGTCGTGATGGTCGCGGCCGATCGCGATCGGCGCCTCGAGGGTCCCGTCCCGGACCATCTGGTTGACCCGCACCCCGAACCGCTCCCGGTCGCCGTAGCCCATGTAGCAGATCCGGGCCGGAAGGCCCTGGAAGTGGACGGTGCGCCGAGCGAGCTCGATCCACCGGATCAGGTGGGCGTGATCCGGGAACTCCTCCCGGATCATCGAGTCGATCCGGTAGATGTCCTCCGGAGAACCGCTCAGGGCGACCCACCGGAACGGTCCGCTGCCCACCGCGAAGAGCGGGCGGATGTACCGGGGAACGTAGCCGGGAATCTCGAACGCTTCGGCCACTCCCGCTTGCTGGGCCCGGTGCCGGAAGCTGTTGCCGTAGTCGAACGCGTGGGCGCCGCGGGACTTCAGGGTCAGGATCGCCCGGCACTCGGCGGCGATCGACGCCAGGACCTGCTGGCGGTATCCGCGGGGATCGCGGCTCCTCAAGGCCGACGCCGAATCGACCGTGCAGCCGACCGGAATGTACCCCACCGTGAGGTCGTGGCAGGCGGTCTGGTCGCTCACGATGTCGGGGGTCACGCCGCGGCGGACCAGCTCCGGGTAGAGGTCTCCCGCATTGGCCTCCAGGCCGATCGACCGGGGCGAGCGGGAGGCGGTCGCCTCCTGGACCGATGCGAGCGCGGAGTCCAGATCCGCGGCCCGCTCCTGGAGGTATCCATGATCGAGCCGACGCTGGAGCGCCCGAGGGTCAACGTCGACGACCAGGGCCACCCCGCCGAGCAGGGTCGCCGCCAGCGGTTGGGCGCCCCCCATCTCACCCAACCCTGAGGAGAGCATCCACCGGCCGCGGAGATCCGGGGCTCCAAATTCGATGCGCGCGAGCGAGGCCAGGGTCTCATAGGTCCCTTGAAGGATGCCCTGGGTCCCAATGTAGATCCAGCTGCCGGCGGTCATCTGGCCGTACATCGTCAGGCCGCGGGCCTCGAGGTCCCAGAAGATCTCGTCGGTGGCCCATTGGGGCACGAGCAGGGCATTGGCGATCAGGACGCGGGGCGCCTCGGGGTGGGTCGGGAATACGCCGACCGGACGGCCGGACTGGACGAGGAGGGTCTGATCGTCGGAGAGGGTCTCCAGCGCACGAACGATTCTCCGGTAATCCTCCCAGGTTCGGGCCGCCTTTCCGCGGCCGCCGTAGACGATGAGGTGGGTCGGGTCCCGCGCCACTTCCGGGTCCAGGTTGTTCATCAACAGCCTCAGCGCAGCTTCCTGGGCCCAGCCTCGGCAGCGTTTCTCGGGCCCCCGGGGAGCCCGGATCGCCTCCCCGGCGTCGGTGGAATCGCTCACGGGTCCCGGACCCTCCAGAGGCTTACAATTCTTTCCTTCGCTCGACCGGAATCCGAAACGGGAATCCGGTGGGCCCGGGAACGGGGCCGTCGGACCGGGCAAAGTAGAATATGGCCCATGAAGTGGCCCGATCGCGCCGCCGTAGCTCAGTCGGTAGAGCAGCTGATTTGTAATCAGCAGGTCGGGGGTTCAAATCCCTCCAGCGGCTCTTCTCGCAGAGTTCATATTCTGACGCCGGCACGGGTCCCCCAACTGGTGGGGAGGAGGAGCCCGCCACCCCTTTGGGCCGCCGGCTGTTTTCGTATTCCGGCCTCGCATACCGATAAATCCGGGCCCGATCCTCGGCGCTCTCAAGAATGGCGAGGGCGGGCCGCTACCCTCCGGTACCGAAGTCGTCCCGTGCGGGGTCGAGGCAGGGCGGCCGGGCTCGGGTTGAGGATCGAATGGGATCTCCGGGACCCCAGCCGGGCGGTCGTGCCCGATCACCTTCCCACCCGAGTCTGGCTGGAACCCGCCGCCCGTTCTGCCGATACGGTCTGGTCGCGGCCCCGTACGACCCGGCCAATCCGCCCACCCGGGGCCTGTCGAAGTGGGAGTCATACTGACGTGCCCCCTTCCGGTTTGTACAGGTAGGTATGGGGTGGCGGGGGGAGGGGGTCCGTCCCTCGGTCGGTCCTTTGCGTCGTTCATGCGTTCGCTCCTTCCTGTTTCTTCCTCTCGTATTCGATTGGCGTCAGATAGTCCAGGGACGAGTGTGGCCGCTCCTCGTTGTAGTGGCGCCGGGCCTCCGTCAGCAGCTCGCAGGTCTCCGAGAAGCTTGTGGGCTCGCGGACCCAGAGAGGTAGTCGATCTTCAGGTGTCCGTGGTAGCTCTCGATCATGCCGTTGTCTTCCGGACACTTCTTGCGGATTGCTATGACTTGGATCCCGAGGACCTTCGCTCCCTCGCGATACCGGTGCGCGATGAACCGGCTCCCTCCGTCGGCCCGCACGACGAGCCCGTTGGCTCTCAGCGTCTCGGGAAACTCCCTCGACACCGCGGCCCCGAGGACCTCGAGGGCCTCCTCCGCGCCGCAGTTCGGGAGGAACGACCCGGCCACCACCTTGCGCGTGCAACCGTCCAGGATGCTCGTCAGCGGGTACGGACCCCGATCCGTGGTGTCGATGTACGTGAGGTCCGTGTACCACTTCTCGTTCGGCCACGCCGCGGTCAGCGCGCCGGTCGAGGGAAGACGGGGCCGAGGGAAGTGCGCGGGGTGGAGCAGCCCCTCGGCGCGCATCAGGCGATGGACGCGCTTTCGATTGATCGTCCATCCGTCTCGGCAGAACATCACCCAGACCCGACGGTATCCGTAGGTGGCGTGGTTCAGCGCGAGGCGCCGAACTGAGCCGCGGGTGCTTCGCTCGGCCGGTCGTAGTAGCTCACGATTCTGGTCACTGACTGCGTGATTCTCGCCGGGTTCCTCGCGTACCCAAATTGTAAATCCGGGAACCCATTACCTCGGTGCCCGAGGGCACTGTGGTCGCTCGGGACCTGAAGATCGAACTGGCTTCGGATGAGGATTCGCTGACCCTGGATCGGGAGCAGCGCCGAGAGATCCTCCGCAAACTCGAGCGACTGGAGAGGCTCGAGGAGGAGTTCCGCCAGACCCGAGAGGAACTCCGCCGAGCCCGGGAGGAGAACCTCCGTCTCAAGAGGGAGAACGAGCGACTGCGGACCTCCGCTCCCGTTCTCGCCGCCTCGGATCGAACCGCCGAGGCGGGAGGGGTTCCTTCCAGCAAGACGTTCTACCGCCGTCCCGCCCCGGCCGGGAAGAGGCGCCCGACCGGCGGTCAACCCGGCCATCGGGGCCACGGCCGTCCTCGGCCCACGCCGAACGCTCCCCCCGTTCGCGTGACCCTGGACCACTGCCCGAACTGCACCACAAAGCTCGGCGACCCCTGTGACTCATTCCACCGAACCATCACCGATCTCCCCCTGACCGCCCTCCTCGTCTTCGATCTCGAGGTGTTCCGGTACCGCTGCCCCGGGTGCCATCGACGGGTCCACGCCGATCCTCCCTTCCCCCCGCACCAGCAGTTCGGCCCGGTCCTGGCCTCGTGGGTCGCCCACCAGCGGATGCTGGGGCTCAGCGTGGAGAAGGTCCGGACCAGCGCCCGGGAGAGCTTTGGTCTCGAGATCAGCGAGGCCTCGGTGCTGGCGCTGGAGGCGTGGGCCGCCGAGCGGCTCAGCCCCGCCTATGAGACCCTGAAGGCCCAGGTCAAGGAGGCGCGGGCGGTGGGTGCCGACGAGACCTCGTTCCGAATCAACGGGGAGAACGGGTGGCTCTGGGTCTACACGCACCTCTCCGCGACGGTCTACCAGTTGGCACCGACCCGAGGTCGGAAGGCGGTGCTCGAGGTGCTGGAAGGGTATGACGGGACCCTCGAGCACGATGCGTGGGACCCCTACGATGCGATCATCACCGCGGACCACCAGCTCGACCCGGTGCATGTGAATCGGTGGCTGGAACGGGCGGAGGTGCGGCATCGGGTGGAGCCGAGACCTCTGTTGGAGGAACGGACGGCGAAGCTGACGAGCGCGGGGCATCCCCCGGAGGAGTTTCTGAGGTTCGTGGACGGAGTGCGGGCGATCTACCGGGAGGCGATCCTGGTGGTGAAGGATCGAGAGCGAGTGCCCCGAGCCGAGCGGAGGGCGGCCTACCGCCGGGCGCGACGGGCGATGGCCGCGTTGCTCCGGGTCGATTGGAGAGACGCCGATGCGCGACGGATCGCGAAGGAGCTGAGGCGTCGTCGGGGGATGCTGTTCACGTTCTTGCTCAAGCCCGGGGTTCCCTGGAACAACAACGGCGCGGAGAACGCGATCCGCCAAGGCGTCCTCCTGAGGAAAGTGAGTGGGGGGCGTCGGACGTGGGCAGGGGCGAGGGTTCTGGAGCGCCTGTTGACGATCTACCGGACCTGTCGGAAACGAGGCGAGGGATTCCGATCGATGGTGATGCAGGCTCTGGTCGGCCCGAACTGGGGCTACCCGAAATCATCACCGTAGCCTTCCTCGTCGTCCTCCTTCAGGGGCTCGAAGCCTTTCACCCCGAGGGCAGTCAACGAGGTCGGCGCTACTACGACCATCTCTCGGATGAGCTGGAGGAGTTGGGCCTTCTCCTTGGTGCCGATCTTCTTCAGCACGACGTCCAGGTCCACGAAGGACCGGGGGCGAGCTTTGTAGGTGAGCCGAAGAGCCGCGACGTGCTTGCACGGGAAGTACTCGGAAGGACAGCTGCAAGAACAATCCGTGGACTTGCTCACCGATGCCTCGGTCCGGTAGGTACCCGAGTTCCCATCGACCGTACTGGAGATGGTCCGACCGATCTTCAGGCGTTGACGCAACCGCGGAGAGTTCACGTACTCCCCGACTCGGTCGTCCCAAGAGCGACCCATGGGCGGAGGAGGAGAGAAGCCACTCGCTCTATGAAGGCATCAGACGACCCGCCAGAATCGTGAGCTATTACGGCCGGTCGAGGGGAAGCTCGAGGAGAGCTCGGGCGCGGGCGGTAGTAGAGCCCGTGGCGTGCGAGGCCGCTGAAGCGGGCGGCCCGCGAGAGGCTGCTGATCCCTCGTTCTTGCATCTGTTTCACGAACTCCCTCCGTCGTTTTTTCCCAGCGCCGTCCCGTCGAGGTGTTCCTTCAGCACGTCCTTGGCGATGCTGAGGTCGGCCACGAGCTTCTTGAGCCGCCCGTTCTCGTGCCGGAGGGCGGTTTCGGCACTGCCCTCGCGGTTCTGCAGTCCGACCTTCATCCCTGCGAGGGCGTTCTGCTTCCACTCGTAGAACGCCGTGGAGCTGGTGCCGTGCTGTCGGCAGTTCTCCGAGACGTTGGCACGAGGGGGAGGCTCTCGAGGACGATCTGGAGCTTCTCCTCTGTCGACTAGGACTTGTGGGTCGTCATCCGCCCACCTCGAGTCGGTCCGATGTCGCTCGTCCTCTTGGGGGTTCGGTCTCCCCCCAAACCCCCCTCAGCCGCCCGGGCAGGTCCAACCTACGTAGTTGTACAAACGGGCAGGGGGGCGGGACACAACTTGGTGGCCTCCCCCACCGGGCTTCGCTCGGGGAGGTGGAACTGCGGCCGCACCTCCGCCCGCTCCCGGGCGAGGGTGCGATAGCATTGGCCCACGGCTGGTTCTACTTGCCGCCCTCGCATGAGCTCGTGCACAACTCCGGCAGCACTGCGAACGGCGATGGGTGGCCAACTTGGATTCATCCCCGAGCGAGTCGCTCGCCACGTGGATCGACAATTCTGCGGGGGTTTTTTCTCAAGGCCGGCTCATGCGGCTTTGGGATGAAACGAAACTCTGGGAAAGAACTCCATCCTCTGGGACGTAATTCCCTCCGCTGAAACAATATTCGAAGGGCCGGCTTGGACCCTTCCTCAACCCCTCCGGCCGAGTCCCGAAAG
>DAHXNZ010000199.1 GCA_027365105.1 Thermoplasmata archaeon | reverse complement strand
CAATAAAGTCCACGGCTCGAACAATACCAAAACTTAAACATACAACCAATCCTCCAGATCAACCAGTTCCACAGTCAACAACTAAACAACAGACAAAGACTACCGACCCTGATATACTTAAATTTGCCAACAACAATGACTTAAGCGTGGCAACTATTCAACATGAAGCAAATGAAGTTATTATAAATTTGCATTAGTACTTAATGGTGGAAGCTATATGAATCCTCAACAATTGAATCCAAACCAATCAAATACGCAAACAAGCGGTAATATGTCGGCACAGATCGGATCAATACCGGTTTATGGAGGATCTTCGGCATCGAATCAGCCCGTAACGCCCATTAATGGCCCACAGGTTATTACAGCACCACAAGGTCCTCTAGTTCATGACAATATTCCTAACGCTCAGCCCAAGAAAAACCCCAACTCAACCCAAAATATGCTAGAAATAGCCGAGATTAGAGATGGGGTTGTGATTATGAATGACGGAAGCTTTAGAAGC
>DAHXNZ010000198.1 GCA_027365105.1 Thermoplasmata archaeon | reverse complement strand
TAAATACCCGTAGCCCCAAAAGCTCTCGCTGTTAAAGCAACGTGAGTTGTTATCCTCTTATCTCTCTCTGGCCGATGTCCAATACGAAGTATTTCTATTTCCTTCTTTTCGTCCATCAAATTTACTCTGTGTCTACCTTTTCTATTTTGTACCCTTTAATCTGCATCAGAGATGATCTCTTTACCAATCCCCTGAGAAGAGTTTGTGAAATATCCAGATTTGTTGCGGCATCGCCAAGGAATACACCCTCGTTTCCCTTCATCATTCCTATTAGCTTATCCTCATATTCGTTAAGCTTCGATTCTGAAATGGTTGTTGCGTATATTATATCGGCAAGTTCGCTCATAGTGCCCATTAGATTGATCTGAACGTTCGTGTAATAAGTATGGTAGGCCTTTTCCGGACCGCTGTCACCTGTAATCCACTGGCTTTCTATCATTTTAATCTTGTCCAGATAATGTAACGCCTTCTTTCCTTCATTACCGTATCTCTCCTGAATTACC
>DAHXNZ010000197.1 GCA_027365105.1 Thermoplasmata archaeon | reverse complement strand
GCCTATAAGCGGTATAAGGAGAAATGTTGCAGAATAATTCTGAAAATAATGATAATGATCTGCTTCCTGTTCGCATGCTAAATGAGTTGGTATATTGCGAAAGGCTCTTTTATCTTGAGTATGTTCAAGGCGATTTTCAGGATTCGGCAGAAACTATTGAGGGAAGATATAGGCACCATAATGTTGATAAAGAAAAAGGAGACTTACCGAATAAATCCGTTCATGAAGAAGCCAATAGCAGTATACCAATTCACGCTAGTTCTGTAATGCTATCTGGAGAAGTATGCAAATTTATTGCAAGAATGGACCTGATCGAGGGATCAGGAAAAGAGGTTCAGCCGGTTGAATATAAAAGGGGTAAGCCTCCTGACAATCCCGATAGGGTGTGGCCTTCAGACTTAATTCAAGTATGTGCCCAGGCGATAATTTTGAGGGAAAATGGTTTTGATTGCAATAGAGGAGTGGTTTATTACTTTGAAACGAAACAAAGAATTTTAGTCGAA
>DAHXNZ010000196.1 GCA_027365105.1 Thermoplasmata archaeon | reverse complement strand
ACGGTCTTCGTTTACCAATCAGCATCCACCTTTAGACGTTATTAATTGCCTGATGTTTAAACTTCGCGTTTATAACCATAAGTCCAAACAATTAATTTTATCATATAGTTTTGTCTTCTAATTCCCTGCATTTCATGGATTTTCATATGCATATAGACACCTTTTCATATTTGAATCACTTACTCTCTTTGGCATAACCAATTAATTTAATGAACTTTATGAGGAGACTTGTTTAGCTGTACTTTTTTTACAAATGATTAATAAGCAAATTATTAATTACATGAAAATAGCATTTGGCATTATCTGATTGATGACGGGTCGAAGCTCTAGGATTGATGAATTCCTAACGGGACGAGGTTTAGTAAGACCCTATGATTGATGATCATTAATCGCTTTTGCTACTGAAAAGCCATCTAGAATAAGGTGAAAGGTTGGGTAAACATCTGGTATGTCCGTATTGTAAATCCGATAATGTAATTGGATCTCTTCTAATGGTGTATGGTA
>DAHXNZ010000195.1 GCA_027365105.1 Thermoplasmata archaeon | reverse complement strand
CGGCGAGCGGAAGAGCATCGAACCGCTGGCTGCTCGCGTGGATCCCCGGCACGTCTCGGCGCGTCACCAGTCGCTCCATCATTTTGTGGCCCTCGCTCCGTGGGACGACCGGGCTCTCGTGCGCGTCGCCTACCGGGAGGTCCTCGACCAGATGGACCGTCACGGCGGAGTGATGGCATGGTCGATCGATGACACCGGGATCCCCAAGAAGGGAACGCACTCGGTCGGGGTGGCGCGCCAGTACTGCGGCAATCTCGGCAAGGAGGACAACTGCCAGGTCGCCGTCTCCCTCAGCCTCGTGAATGAGATGGTGAGCGTGCCGGCCGCCTACCGACTCTATCTTCCCGAGACATGGGCCAAGGACCCGGTCCGTCGCCACGAGGCGGGCGTTCCCGACGACGTACCGTTCCGAACGAAGGGCCAGATCGCCCTCGACGAGATCGACCTCCTCCGCTCGGAGGGCGCCCCGGAAGCTCCCGTGGTGGCGGACGCCGGATATGGCACC
>DAHXNZ010000194.1 GCA_027365105.1 Thermoplasmata archaeon | reverse complement strand
TTGAAACAGGTAGAATCATGGGGAAGAGGATATGGAGACAGAGATGCCTCTTTCACATTGAGAAGGAACTTGCACACAACATAAAGGGTGCTCATAAAGAAAAGGAACTTGAACATGCAAAGAGGCTTGTGAAATACACGTTCATCCAGAATGAGACAAATCTCAAAAAACTTGAAAAAAATAAAGAGGCTGTTCTGAAGCTTACAGATGGCAGGAATGAATCGGAGAAGGTTGATCTGATGTTCGGGGAGATTGAAAGCCTGTACAGTGAATACAGATCAATTAGGAAGTTTCTTGATTTAATCAGGAAGCACAGGAACGAGGTGTTCATGTACCTCAAGAATCAGGAGGTGGAGAAGACATCTGACAAGGCCAACAGCATTTCTCAATACAATCATGGTTGTTCAAGAACAGATTCAAGACAAAGGATGGCCTCCTGAGGACATCTTACTGGTATCACCGTTGCTTATCAACGGAAATGTGACAATGTCATAAATAGAAATTCTT
>DAHXNZ010000193.1 GCA_027365105.1 Thermoplasmata archaeon | reverse complement strand
GTCCGGCTGGCAGGCGAGACAGGAGCAGGCGGCGAGACAGTGGCGACCATGACCAGGGGGGGCGCATGAGCGCAACGGTGCTCGAGGTTCGGCACGCCACCCTGGCGTTCGGCGGCCTGGTCGCGCTCGACGGCGCCAGCCTGCAGGTAGCCCGGCAGGAGCTGCACGGCATCATCGGGCCCAACGGCGCCGGCAAGACCACCATGTTCGACGTGATCACCGGCGTCTACCAGCCGGCCGAGGGATCGGTCTGGCTCAACGGGCAGGATGTCACCCGGTGGGCGCCGCACCGCCGCACCCGTGCCGGCATGGGCCGCTCGTTCCAGACGGTCGGGTTGGCTCCCGGGCTGACGGCGCGTGACAACGTGCTGGCGACCGTGGAGGCGCTCGAACGTGTGCACGTCCCGTTCCCCCGGGCCTCGGCCACTCGACGGCGCCGGGCCGACGCCGACGAGCTCCTGGCATTCTTCGGGCTCCAGGAGGTGGCGGCAACCCAGGTCACCGACC
>DAHXNZ010000192.1 GCA_027365105.1 Thermoplasmata archaeon | reverse complement strand
GCTGAATCAGCACCAATGAATCGAACAGTAATCTCAGATTTATTTGTCCTTATGATATTCATAGCATATGGGAATTTTACCTTTGGATTGCTTATTTGCCGATATAACCATGATGGAATTGTTATAATCACTTCCCTTTGATGATTGGGCATAGGCACAGATGGAAGTGGACTTCTCTTAATATAAGTTGTCAGATCGCTAATGCTTTCGGTTATATGCCTGATGCGTTCATCCAGATTTTCTTCAAGCTCTTTTAATTTGTTTTCAACAACACTAACTGGATTTACATTTACCACACTTCTTTCTGCCCTTTCTCCCATAGTTGGAAATCCAGATCCAAAAATACTCTTTAATATATCTCTCTGTTCGTCTATTTCATCTGCTCTTGAAGTAATTGCATATGAATAGATATTCGGATAATATTTAAAGAGATAATCAGGTAAGGAATAGCCATCTATCTGTGCCTGAGTGCAATCTCTCTGACTCTCATCATGACTCAGATTTATT
>DAHXNZ010000191.1 GCA_027365105.1 Thermoplasmata archaeon | reverse complement strand
TCTCTTTCCGCAGGTTGCCCGACGGATATCTCCCGAATTACACGGGGGTGGTCCAGTCGACCCGGTGAGCCCGAGTGCTCACTGTTGTGCCTGCTGGAGCCCGGTGCTGCTCGCCGGTGGTCGCGTGCCGGTCCGGGGTCGACGCCCCGTAGGCGGCGCCTGGGGTTCCCATCCCTCGGTGCGCTCGGCGATCCGCAGTGAGAGCGTCTCTAGCTCGGTGAGGAGTTGTCGGGTCCGCCGAGCATTTGCGAACCAGCCGGCGTAGCGCTCGAGCTGCTCGTCGGTGAGGTAGCGACCGGCGGTCTTGCCGTCGATCTTGCGAGTCCAGTGGTGGTAGGGACCGTGGAGGACCGGTGGGTCGGCCTTGCAGCGACAGTTCGCCTTGCCGCAGCGGGTGCGCTCGTCACTGACGCTGCCTGGTAGGCAGAAGCCGGCCTCGCCGAGAGCGGTCACGATCCGTCGGCGCTCCGCGTCGTCTTCGGACTCTGGTCGTGGTGCGTGGTCCAT
>DAHXNZ010000190.1 GCA_027365105.1 Thermoplasmata archaeon | reverse complement strand
CATCGAACCGGGAGCGGACCCGCTCAAGAGCCTCGCGGCCTCGTACGTCCGGACGCCCCTCGACATCGGGGTCCGGAGCACCCCCACCACCAAGGGGGAGGTAGCCGAACTGAATGTATATGGGACATTATACATTGCAATTTCCTTGTTGGAAAGCGATGATGCTTCCAAAACCGAAACTGTTTGCCCGTAAACAGAGAATGCTGTGTTTGCTGGTGGCGTATAATAACCAATTCCAAGTGAAACATTTGTCATGCTTGCGTTTGTTGAGAATATGTTCTCAGATGTACCAACAACGCCTGTGGAGTATGCGTCAATTGGTGTTGCAAATCCCACTGATGCGTTTTCAGAAACTGTCGGATTCGGTGGAACTATTGCTACCAGTCCATTAGGTGTTGGATTTGCAGATGTAAATTCTCCGGTATAATACATTATGTAACTACCAGGGTAGTTATATGTGTGCTGCAAACTCAAATTGCTTGGATCTGAAGTAATATTCTTCGATGTTCC
>DAHXNZ010000018.1 GCA_027365105.1 Thermoplasmata archaeon | reverse complement strand
CAAACTCGGGCCCGAAGCGGGTTGTAGGATTACCCCTAGGTTCACGAAGTAGCTGGCGGAAAGGGATCCTCCCGCCGAGCTAATCCCCCAGATGTGCAAGCGAGCCTCTCCGAGGAAAGACCAGTTTTCCAAGAAACCGTAGTTCCCCTGAGCAAGGTAGAAGGGTTGGCTGTTCACGAGAACTGTTTCATTCACCTCCCCAACGGCGGAGTAAGGCCCCACTCCACTGATGCGGCGAACCCACTCCCCGACGGTCGCATTCTGGGTGTTGTAGAAGTAGCCTTGCGTAGTGTCACGCTCGGGGAAAGCTGTCAGATTCGTCCCGCTGGGCTGAAACGAGGCACCACAGCCATAGTAGGGATAGGTATTGCACGGGGATTGAGGAGAGATGTAGCTAAACCCGGAGGGAGGAGGGGAGAGAGCAAAGGGAGGGGTGTAGATGTGAGACGGGTTCAGCGCTGCGGCAGCCGGAAGGGTAACCGTGCCAATGAAGGATGTCGCCAAGAGTGCGCCAGCCACCATGAGGATCCACCCGAGGCGGCCGGGCCTGCTACGCCCGGTCCGTCGTCGGAACCTGGCGAGGTTCGGAACGGTCCGGTGGGTCGTCAGGGTAGGTCGCGATCCGTTCCCATCTCCTCCCCCCCCTCCATTTACGAGGGGCGGAATCGCTTGAGCGGTTAGAGAGTTCATAGAAATCCTATCGTGCGAGGGCAAACTACACCCCTTAATAAACATTGGCACGGTGCCGCTTGAGGGTATGCCATGTCCGCTCCCACCGCCGGGGGGCGTATCCCGCGGGCTCCCCGGAGTCTTGACTGCCACCCTCGACAAGGACTCGGCCCGACTGCGTGAGCACTGCCGGTGGCGCTTCGGCCTTGTAGAATAGGCCCCCGGGGCCAAGCGTCACTTTGCCGGGACCTTGACATCCCCTGTCCGGAACTCGGTGCCGAGTTCCGTGACATCGCCCGCCCGGTGGCCCTCACCGTGCTGAAGGGAATCGAGCAGGTCGCCCGGCCGATCTCGGCGAAGGTGAAGGAGGTCCATGAGGTCCTCCGACCGTTCGACCACGACCCTAAAGGAGCCCCCATCACCAGGCGACCGGGAACGCGAAGCGGTCCGGGAACGCGACCTCGGTGCGGGCGTACGCGGGCCTTGATCCGGCGGTCTGCAGGTCGGGAAAGTTCGAGGAACCAGCAGGCCCATCGCGAAGCGGGGGAGCCGGTGGCAACGGGAGACGCTGCCTTGCAGGCCGCCGGCCAGTCCGGTGGACCCGGCACGTCGGGATCCCTACGAGCGGTTGAGGGCGAAGGGGAAGGCGCAGTGGTCCGCGCCGACGGCCCGTCGTCGGGGGTGCCCATCCGGCATGGGCGGTGCTTCACCAGTCGGCTTGACCGAGAGCTCAACCACGTGAACGGATTCGACCGGGCAGAATGCCCGTGACGGCCCCGGCCCTATCGGGTCATCCCGTAGGGCGGAGGGGAGATCGAGGAGGGGCCGATCCGGCTCGACGGATGGGCCCGAAGGATCCGCCCGTCGTAGCGGTCGATGCGGCAATCGGCCCCGACCGTGATCGTGTCGGCCCGGAGATACCCCACATGCACGCCCTCGAGCTCGACCGAGCGGCCGTCGATCCGGAGGACCGAAAGCCCCGCCTCGCCGCGTCCGAGCAACTGCCGGGTGAGGTGCCGCACCGGCGTCGGCATCCACGCCTGCATCGGAACCGCCTCCCGGGCGATCCGGACCGTGTCGGCGGTCAGATGCTCGATGCTCGCCGGTCCCCGCAGGGTGGCGTCCAGGAGGGTGGCCGAAAGATCGGTCCCGATCTGCAGCGCGCCCCGGACGACGACCGTCCCCGCCTCGACCCGGGGGGCATCGATCCGGCCGGTCACGGCGAGGAGCCGGTCGACCCGGACCGGGCCCGCGAACCGGGCCAGCCCCTCGAACTCCGCCGACCCGGCGTGGAACTCGGCGTCGCCCCGGTAGGTGCCCTTGAGCCGGAACCGGCCGGTGATCCCGGCCGGTCCGTGGACCTCGAGGAGCCCGTCGGCCTCGACCTGTTCCGCGGTGAGCCGGCCCCCGATCGTGACCCGGTCGGAGAGTTCGGCAACGCCGACGTCGGCATCCCCCAGGATCCGGGCCGCGCCCTGGAGCCGCCACGCGTCCGCCGTCAGGGTATCGTACCGGACGACGCCGTGGTCTCGAAGGAACTTCGACGCGGGGGTCCGGCCTTCCGCCGGGTCGACCCCGAAAGCCTTGGGGGCCGGTGCGGCCGCGGCGGTCATGGGTGTCCGCCGTCCGACGCGTCGAGCAGGCGGCGATGCTCCTGCATGAGGCATCGGTCTTCGATGGCGATCCGGCCCGCCGCCCGGGCCCGGGCGGCGGCGGCCGGGTGAGTGACGCCCCGCTGCATCCAGATCCCGAGCACCTCGGGGCGGCCGAGGGCTTCGGCGACGACCGGTTCGACCTGGTCGCCGCGCCGGAAAATGTCGACCAGATCGATCCGGGTCTCCGGGGGGATCGCGGCGACGGAGGGGTACGATCTCTCCCCGAGGATCTCGGAGGCCATCGGGTTCACGGGGATGACGCGGAAGCCATTCGACTGGAGGTAGCGGGCCACCTGGTTCGAGTCCCGGTCGGCCTTATCGGAGAGGCCGACGACCGCGACCGTGCGGCTGCGCATCAGGAGCTCTCGGAGCGAGGCGTCGTCGGTCGGCATGGCGGCGCGCCACCCCGTCCCGTTACAAGACGGTGGCGGTTCCCCGATCTCAGGGCCGGGTTCGGGGGAAGCCGCCCCGAACCGTCGGGCGCCGCTGCCCTGAGGGGCCGTCCGAAAGGCCACGGCCCGGCGCGGGGCCGCGCCTTCATGGTGGACCCGGGGCTCGGGTCGGCCACCCGACGCGCCGGCGCGTCCGGCCCGGCCCGGCCGACAAGGGCCGCCCCTCGGGGCGGTGGGGGCCCCGGCCGGGGGATCTGAAGGTAGACGATCAGGCCGATCAGGGCGCCGACCAGGATGAGCCCGTAGTGGAGGCCCAGGGCCGCCGGCTCGTTGAGCAGGGAGTAGAAGGCGATCGCGTCGGTCGCCCCGTGCAGGAGCGCGACGACCACCAGGTTCCCCCCGGAGGCCCGGACGGCTCCCGCGAAGGCGAAGCCCAGGAAGAAGAGGGTGGGGAAGATCAGGGGAGCGGCCAGGGCGTAGGTGGAGGCGTAGTAGAGATGGACGAGCGCGAAGAGGGCGCTCGAGGCGAGCGCGGGGGCGAGCCACCGGTCGCTCCGCTGGAGCCAGAACCCGAAGATCCACCCCCGGAACAGGAGCTCCTCGAACGCGCCCGCGACGAAGGAGAATCCGATGTAGAACCAGGGATTGCTCGCGGCGGCGACCAGCTCCGGGTTCGGGCGGTGGAGCAGGCCGAGGGCCACCGGATCGACCGCCAGGTAGATCGCGGCCAGGAGGGCCGTCACGAAGAGCGCCAGGAGCGAGAGGAGGCCGTACCATCGGAGACCCTCCCGGGCCGCCCGGCCCATGCCGGTGCGGTAGCCGCGCAGCGGGGCGCCGCCGACCAGCAGCGCGAAGGCGGCGACCGGGAGGAGGTAGACGACGGCCACATCCCCGAGGAGGCTTCCGTACACCCCCCGGGCGACCGGCACGAGCTCGGGGACGAAGTACTGGGAGTAGATCGCGAGGACGGTGAGGGCGGTGGCGATGAAGTAGTTGCGCCGGCTCCCGGCTCCGCCCCGGTCCCCGGTCCGATCCCGGCGCTGGGCCCCGGCCATCGGAGGCGGACGACGAGGGGCGGCTACATATCCGTGACCGCGGTCGGGCCGCCGTGCCGCCCGTCGGATTCCAGGTGCTCGGGAAGGTGGTCCCTCGAAGCGATGCGAGCGACGTCGATCCGGGCACCTACCGGCTCCGCCGGGACGGGGTCCCTCAGTTCCTGAATCCCCTCGACCAGCGGGCGCTCCGGGTCGCCCTGGATCTCCGGGCGACGGGCGAACCGGTCCGTCTCCTCTCGCTCGGCCCGCCGGCCGTGGCGCCGCTCCTGGCCGAAAGCTACGCCCTCGGCGTCGACGAGATCGACCTCCTCTCGGATCCGGCGTTCGCGGGCTCCGACACGCTGGTCACGGCCCGGCTCCTCGCCCGGGTCGCCTCCGTCACCGACTCCGGGATCCTTCTGACCGGCGAGCGGAGCACCGACGGCGAGACCGGCCAGGTCCCGGCCCAGATCGGGGAGCTGGTCGGCTGGCCGCTCTTCAGCGGGGTCCGGGAGATCCACCGTGTTGCCGGCGAGGACCGGTTCGAGATTACGACCGATTCGGCGTCCGGCTGGACGCGGTACCGGGCCTCCCCGCCGTTCGTGGTCAGCGTCAGCGAGAAAGCCGCCGCGCTGCGCAAGGCGGATCCCGGGGCGATCGAGGCGGCGCGCCAGCGGCCGGTCCGGATCCACACGGCACGGGAGCTCGGCGTCGAGCCGGCCTCGGTCGGCGCCGCCGGGTCGCCGACCCGGGTCCGCTGGTGGAGGCCCGATGCGCCCTCACGGAGCCCGATGGTGCTGCGGGAGGGCCCCCTGGAGGAACGGATCGCCCGGTCCGCCTCGCAGGTGCGGGAGCGGTGGATGCGGTCGGCCCCGGGGGCCGCGGGGCCCTCGCCCCGGGCCGCCCCCCTCCACCTCACGGGCTCCATCGCCGTCCTGGTCACCGACGAGGACGGGCGGCTCGACCCGGAGGCGGTCGCCCTTCTCTCGGGGCTGCGGGAACGGGCCCCCCGGGCCGAGCTCGGGGCGCTCTGGGTCGGGGCGGCCCCCTCGACTTCGGAGACCGAACGGCTCGCCCGGGCGGGGGCCGATCGGGCCGACCGTTGGACGGTGCCCGAGGGGATCTGGACGCCGGCCGGGGTCGTCGAAGGGCTCGTCGGCTCCGGCGCGGACCCACGGGGTTGGCGGGGCGGCCTCTTCGTCTCCCAGGCGTACGGGCGGGCCGTCGCCGGCCGTCTCGCCGCGCGGCTCGGTTGCGGCCTGACCGGGGACGCGAGCGGCCCGGCGGAGGAGGGCGGCGAGCTGCTCTGGATCAAACCGGCGTCCGGCGGCGCGGCGAGCGCCGGAATCGCGGCCCGGAGCCTCCCGCACCTCGCGACGGTCCGGCCCGGCGCGCTGACCGCCCCGGTTCGGGGCCCCGCGGGGGCCCGGCTCGATTGGACGGTCCACCCGCCGATTCCCCCCGAGGGCCGGTTCGAACGGGTGGCCGCGGATCGTACGATCGATCCGGAGCTCGCGCGGCTCCAGCGGGCCGAAGTGGTGGTCGTGATCGGCCGGGGGTGCGGAGGACCGGAGGGGCGGGCCCGGATCGCCCCGATCCTCGAGCGATGGGGCGCCGCCTGGGGGGCGACGCGCAAGGTGGTCGACGCGCAGGGGTTGCCGCGGGCCCGCCAGATCGGCCTGACCGGCGTCTCGCTCGCCCCGCGGCTCGCGGTGCTGTTGGGCGTCGGGGGATCGGCCCACCATCTCGTCGGGCTCCGGCGGGCCGGTACGCTCCTCGCCATCAACTCGGACCCGTCCGCCCCGGTCTTCGCCGGAGTCGACGTGGGAATCGTGGCGACCGTCGAGGAGGCGCTGCCGCTCCTGCCGGAGCCGTTCGCGTTCCTCGACGCGCGCGACCGGCCGCCCGCGGGCTAGTGGCGCCGGGCCGACCGGAGCGTCAGTTCGGCCGCCCGAAGGCCGGCGAAAAGATCCTCCGACGTGGCCCGGACGCTGGCCGCGGTCGGACCGCTCCATCGGAGCACGAGCGTCGATCCGTTCCGCTCGACCCGGACGTACGGCGGGTTGTCGGCGCCGATCGCCCGGGCGACCTGTTCGGCCGTCGTGGCGTCGGGATACTCCCGGCGCGCGGTGACCGTCACTTCGACCGGCGCGACGTCCGACGTGGGGTCGGCGGGGATCGGTCACCTCCCGGGGCCTTCGCCCCCGGGCCCCGTTCGAGCGCGCCCGGCACGACGGGGGCGGTCGTCGAGCGGCGGGCGACCTCGGCGGCCGCCCGCTCGGAGAGGTAGGTCATCACCGACGGCCAGACCTTCCCGTCCGGTCGCTGCTTGTTCTCGAAGTTGTTCTCGGCGAGGAACCGCTCGAAGGCGGCCCGGGAGGCCGCGTCCCAGGTCCCGGTCCGGGGCCCCGGGTAGAACCCGAGGATCCCCAGGTCGTGCTGGAGGCGGATCGCAATCTCGCCTTCGATCGGCTGCGCCGTGGCCGGATCTTCCCGGTCGAGCAGCGTGAGGTCGTAGAGCCGGAAGATCCTCCGGAGCTCCTCGATCGGAGACGGATGGTCGTCGACCCGCAGATCGACCCAGCGGTCGCTGCCCGCATCGTAGCCGCCCTTCTCGCGGACGATCAGCAGCGCGGCCGACTGCATCCCCCGTCGGTCACCGCCCTCGCGCTGGCCGGCCGCGAGGGCCGCCAGGAGCCGCTCGGGCAGATCGCCGGGCGTCGTCTCGAAGCTGCGCGCCATCGCCTCGACGACCGCCGGGGCGAAGAGGATGTTGCCCTGGCAGGTGAATCCCGATCCGACCACGTGGCCGGCCCACTCCAGGCAGGCCGAGCCGGTGTGGGCGGCCGCGCCGCCGCGGGCGTCGACCACGCCGAGCTGCCGGTGGTCCCGTCGGTCGTCGTTCGCGACCAGGGTCCGCACGACCTCCTCGGCCGGCCGGCCCTCCCGGAGGAGGTCGAGCCCCCGGGGTCCGTAGGTCACGTTCGCGTACGCCTGCGTCGCGAGCGCGCCGACCTTGGCGGCCGCCCACGGGACGACCGCGCCCACCGAGATGAACTTCGACTGGACGGCGACCCCCCAGGTCCCCTGGTCGGGGTCGTGGGCGACGATCGAAAAGGTACCGAACCGCACCATGCCGGCGCAACGAATCGCCCCGTTTAATGGCTCCGTGGCTCCGAAGGAAGAAGCCGGGGCGGGGGTCGGGGGGCGCCCGTCGGGTCGAGAAGCTCGCCGAGGACCGCCTCGACCTCCGCGTCGGCTTCGCTCCTCCGGCCGTCGGCGCGGAGCCGGGCCGCGCGCCGGAGCCGGGCCCGGGCGCGGTCGACCGATCGGCCCGACCCGGCCTCGAGATCGAGGAGACGCAGGGCGAGCTTCTGCCGGTTGGTGCCCCGGTCCTCCTCGGGGTCCCGGTCGACCGAATCGGGGGTGGTCGGCACGTAGGCGACGAGCCCCCGGGGCCAGTCGGTGACTTCGCCCTCGCCCCGGCGGACCGCGGGGCGCCGGGCGGGCATCGCTACCCCGGCCCGGAAGCCGGCTTGGTCACCGGAGCGGACGGAAGCGGCACCCGCTCCCGGACCTCCGCCCACAGCGCATCGATCGCCGCGTAGAAGGCATCGGTCGCTCCGGACGCGAGGAGCTCGTCCCGCGCCGAAGGGATCCGCTGGGCCGGCCCCCCGAGGTCGACCCCGTGGCCGGCGGCCCACTGGAGCGTTCCCTCGGCCAGGGCGAGCTGGAATTCGGCGTCCCGTCGGTCTTTGCGCCGGCCCCGCTCTTCGGGCGTCGCGGAAGCGTCCGGATCCCACGCCGGCGGCTGAGGGGCCGGGATCTCGACGCGCAGCGAGCGGAACGGCTCGGGGATCGTCGGCCATCGCGGTTCGTGGAACCGGACGGCGAGCTGATCGAGATGGGTCTGCGTGGTCGGGTAGTCCCCCTGGACGTAGGCGGCTTCGGCCTTCAGGAGCGGCGTCGTGAGGTCGGAGTGCGGGCTCCCCTTCCAGAGGTCGAGCCGA
Organism: Thermoplasmata archaeon; assembly: GCA_027365105.1. Classification (GTDB taxonomy): domain Archaea; phylum Thermoplasmatota; class Thermoplasmata; order Lutacidiplasmatales; family UBA184; genus Lutacidiplasma. The sequence continues at coordinate 23,226 of DAHXNZ010000018.1, read as the reverse complement.
AGCGCGACCCGGAACGGGGCGAGGCGCCGAAGGAGCCGGCGCTCGACCGGATCGGACCGGGCCGTCGGGAGGACCGGAACCTCGGCGGGCGCGGGGGGTTTGTTCGGGGCACCCGGCATGCTCGTCCTGCGCCGGTCAGAGGACCGACTCAAACTCCTTGGTGATCTCGGGGTACTTGTCGCGGACCGCCTTGAGGATGTTGTGCACGGTGAGCTTCTGGAGCCGGACATCGGCGAGCGCATCGATCACCTTGTCGAAGGTCGCGTCGGAGAGGGTGCAGAGCTTCTCCTTCGCAAGCCAGTTGCGGAAGAGCTTCTCTTCCAGCTTGGCCCGCCAGCCCTTTTCGTACTTCTGGAAGAACTCCTTGGTCGGGGTGCCCTGGTGGACCGCCTCGGCCGCCACCTCGCCGCAGATCTTGCCGGCGATGCAGCCGTTCGCGATCCCGCCCCCGGTCAGGGGGTCGATCATCCGGGCGGCGTCCCCGACCAGCATGAGCCCGTCGGTGACGGTCTGGTTGAGCGGCTTCGAGATCGAGACGCCCCCGCCGACCATATCGATCTTCTTGCCTTTGGCGTACGCCGGGTGGGCGTCGATCCAGCGGTCGAGGTAGGTCTTCGCCTCGGCCATCCCCCGGATCTTGGAGAGCTGGACCCCAATCCCGACGTTGGCGAGCCCGTGATCCTTCGGGAAGATCCAGACGTATCCTCCGGGCGCCACTTCGCCGAGGTAGAAATCGCAGTAGCGGACATCGCAGTCGACCCCGGTCATGCGGTACTGCAGGCAGGAGTCCATGTCCCGCAGCGCGAGGTTGGTGGGGAGGCCGGCCCAGCGTCCGATCTGGCTCTCGAATCCGTCGGCCCCGATCACGACCGACGCCCGGATCTCGAACGGTTCGCCGAACTGCTTCACCCGGGCGCCGACGATGCGGCCGTTCTCCCGGATCAGGCCGGTGGCGGCCGTCTTGAGCTGGATGTCGACGCCCGCGTTGCCGGCGTCGATCGCGAGCGCCTTGTCGAACCCGTCGCGTTCCACGACGTAGCCGACCTCGTTGCCCGCGTGCTTTTCGTTGATCTCGAAGACCTTCTCCGAAGGCGAATAGATCCGGGCGCCCTCGACCTCGAGGTTGATCCACTTCCCCGGCGTGATCCCGACCTCGGCGAGCCAGCTCTTGCTCATCCCCTCGCCGCAGCGGACCGGGCTTCCGATCTCCTGCCGCTTCTCGATCATCAGGACCCGGGCGCCGCCCTTGGCCGCCCATTTGGCGGTCATGCTCCCCGCCGGTCCGGCGCCGATCACCAGCACGTCCGTGCTCAGATCCTTCGCCATGGTGCCTTCCCGATCACCCGATTTCGATCGCGCCCACCGGGCAGGCCTTGACGCAGATCTCGCACCGGGTGCAGATCTTCTCGTCGAAGGTGATCCGGGTCTCGTCCAGGTAGATGCAGTTGAGCGGGCAGACCCCGACACACGCCCCACAATAGATGCACAGTTGCCCGCTCGATTCGATGTGGAGGCTGCGCTTGTTCGGCGGCACCGTCGACCTCGGTTCGGGAGCAGAGGGCCGGGTCTTAACGCTATCGCGACACCGGACGCACGAGCGATCCCACGCCGGCCGGCCGGCCCAATGGTCGAAGAGGAAATATACCACGTCGGGCCCTGGCGCGGACGATGGTTGCACCCCGGGAGGGCACCCCCCGCGTCGGAGCCTCGGCCCCGCCCCGGGGGGCCCCGGCCGGGCGGGCCCGGGTTCGACGGTTCATGGCCCGGTACCTCTCCCCGGTCCGGTGCACCTGGCTCGCCCTGGTCGCGCTGGGGATCGGTTCGTTGTGGGATCTCGGGGGCCTGGGGGTCGGCTCCCTGGTCGTGCTACCGGTCGTGGCAGTGGCCACCGACCTGATCTGGTCGAAGGTGCGGTTCGAACGGCTCCGGTTCCCGGACGCCGCGCTGGTGACGGGGCTGCTGTTGGCGCTCCTCTTTCCTCCGACCGTCTCCCTGCTGGCGGCCGGCGCCTGCGTTCTGGCGGCCACCTCCTTCCGCCATGCGCTCCGGTTCCGGGGGCATCCGTGGTTCAATCCGGCCGCCCTCGGCGTCGTCCTAGGGGCGCTCCTCTTCGGGATCGCACCGGCGTGGTGGGCCGGGGTGAACCCGACCGGAGAGATCGCCCTGGTCGCCGTCGGCGTCCTGCTCGTGCTGCGGAGTCCGTCGAACTGGCGGATCCCGACGACGTTCTTCGTGGTCTACGGACTGGTCGCGGGGCTCGTCCACTTCCTCTTCGGAGGGATCCTCTCGGTGGATCTCCTGCTGCTCTACACCTTCGACTCGGTCTCCCTCTTCTTCGGGTTCTTCATGGTGGTCGAGCCGCGGACCGCGCCCTCCGATCCGGCCCTCCAGCCGATGTTTGCCGGCACGGTGGCGGTCGCCTCGGTCCTGCTCTCGCTGGTGATGCCCAGCCTCGGCATCGTGGTCGCGCTCCTCTTCGGGAACCTCTTCGCCACCGCCCTCCGGCCGGCGTCCCCGGACCGGAGCGCGGCGCCGGCGCCCTCCCGCCGGGCCGCCCGGCGGCCGGTTCCGCCGCCCTCCCGCTGGTCGATCCCCCGACGCATCGGCGTCTCGCTCCTCACCCTCCTCATCGTGGGGGCCGTCGCCCTCTCCCTGCCGGCCGCGTCGGTCACCTCCCCCCTCGTCTCGGCGCCCCCGGGCATCGGCCCGACGACGACCGGCAGCGGCTGCCAGACCGACAACCCCTCGATCCCCACCGCGACCCTCACGATGCTCCACCAGCGGCTCGGGCCTTCGGTAATCCTCACCTACAACCCGAACACCGGTGCGGTCGTCTTCTACGATCCGGTGAACCACGTGACCGTCTCCGAATTCGATCTCTACGAGGACTTTGGCTACGCCGAGTTCAACGGGGACGACTACGCGGTCCAGGGCTGCGTGCCCCCCGGCTGAGCCGGCGGGCCCTCGTCTCCCGAGGGTCACGCGTGGGGGGTCGGGGGATGCGGGGCGCCGCCCCGCTCGGCGAGGAACCGCTCGGCATCGAGCGCGGCCATGCAGCCGAGCCCGGCGGCGGTGATCGCCTGGCGGTAGCGGTGATCGTGGACATCGCCGGCGGCAAAGATCCCCTCGACATTCGTGCGGGTCTGCTCCCGCGTCCGGAGGTACCCCTTCTCATCGAGGTCGAGGATCCCCCGGAAGACCTCGGTCGCCGGCACGTGACCGATCGCGACGAACAGTCCCTGGGCGGGGAGCGTCGTCTCGGCGCCGGTCGAAACCTGGCGGAGCCGGACCGCGTCGACCGACTGCGCGCCGAGCACCTCGACGACCTCCTCCTCGAAGCGGAAGGTGATCTTGGGGTTCGACCGGGCCCGCTCCTGCATGATCCGGCTCGCGCGCAGCCCGGGCCGCCGGTGCACGACCGTCACGCGGGAGGCGAAATTGGTCAGGAAGAGCGCCTCCTCCATCGCGGAGTCGCCGCCGCCGACCAGGACCAGTTCCTTGCCCTTGAAGAAGAACCCGTCGCACGTGGCGCAGGCCGAGACCCCGTGGCCCCGGAGCCGCTCCTCCGAAGGGAGCCCGAGCCAGCGGGCGTTGGCGCCGGTCGCGACGATCACCGTGTCGGCCCGGAGCCGGTGGTCCGGTCCGGCCTCGAGGAGGAACGGCCGCTCCCGGGCCCCGATCCGGGTGAGCTGCGCGTCGAGGAACCGGGTCCCGAACCGGGCCGCCTGGCGGCGCATCCGGTCGACCAGTTCGGGTCCCTGGATTCCCTCGGGGAATCCGGGAAAGTTCTCGACCTCGGTCGTGATCATCAGCTGGCCGCCGGCCGGCACGCCCGAGATCACGACCGGCGTGAGCTCGGCCCGGGCGCAGTAGAGGGCGGCGGTCAGGCCGGCCGGCCCGCTGCCGACGATCGCCACCGGGGTCGAGATCTCCGGAGTCATGGACCGGTCAGCCCGGGGGGTCTTAAACCACCTTCTCGCCGTCGCCCCGGGCCGACGGCGGGGGCGGGTCGGCCGGGGCGGGCGGCAGAATCAGCCGGTCGATCCCCTCGGCTTCGGCATACGACCGGCGGTAGAAGAGGAGCGGCGGGCCGTCGGTCCCCTCCCGGGCGGCGACCACCTCGCCGACGTAGAGGAGGTGATCGGCGAGCGGAATGGTCCGGAGCCTCCGGCACTCGATCCATCCGAGCGCCCCGTCGAGGAGCGCCGCCCCGGTCACGCCGCGTCGGATCCGGACGCCCCGGAACTTCGCCTCGGGATCGACCCGCCGGGCAAACCCCTCGCTGAGGGCCCGTTGCCGGGCCCCGAGGAAGCTCACGGCGAAGGCGCCCGCCGCGTCGATGAGCGCGACCGTGTCGGCGTCGCGGGCGAGGCTCACGAGGAGCGTCGGCGGGTCCAGGGCCACCGAGAGCAGGGCATTGACGGTCATGCCCCCGTCCCGCTCGCCGGACCGGGCCGCGACGACGCTGACCCCCGTCGGCCAGCGGGCCATGAGGCGGCGGAAGCCGGCGGGATCGGTCCCCCACCCGCTCACTCGTCCCTCCAGCGGAACAGGACGATCGCGAGCACAAAGACGACGATCGAGGCGACCAGGATGACCGCCAGGTCGATCCCGGCCGCCCGGAGGTTGCCGAAGAGCATCACCTGGTTCATCCCGTCGATGACGTAGTAGAGCGGGAGCACCCGGGCGACCAGCTGGAGCGCCGGGGGAAACTCCGAGACCGGGAAGAAGGTGCCGGTCAGGAACATCATCGGGAAGGTGATGATGTTGCCGATCACCGCCGCAGTCTCGGGGGTCCGGGCCGCCGAACCGGCGACCATGCCGAGCGCCACGAAGAAGAACGGACCGAGGACGAGGAACGGCAGGATCGCGAGCGAGACGGTCACGTGGGCGCCGAAGAGGCCGAGCCCGATCCCGAGCATGATCGCGGCGGAGAGGAAGGTGAGCAGGATGTACCAGAGGATCCGGGAGGTCAGCCACTCGGCCCGGGTGAGGGGCGTGAGGCTGAGCTGCCGGAACAGCCCCTCCTTCCGGTACGAACTGGTCACGTCGACCATCGAGAACATCGGGCTCGTCAGGATCGAGAAGCCGATGAGGCCGGGGATCAGGTAGTCGATGTAGGTGTAGACGTTGCTGCCCACGTTCTCGTTGGCGATCGAGACCAGCTGGCAGTCCCGCGCGGGCGGGCAGGCGAGCGCGAGGTTGAAGGCGTTCGCGACCCCCTGGACGGCGCCGAGCGCGATCCCGGCCGAGCTCGCGGCCTGCGGGTTGGTGAAGAGCGTCACGTGGACCGGTAAACCGTGCGTGTAGTTGGCCGCGAAGCCGGCCGGCACGATGAGCCCGACGGCGTAGCCGTTCTGGCCCAGGTAGGTGGAGAGGTTGCCCACCGACGCCGGGACCACCTGGACCCGGACCGCGCTCGTGTTGTTGAGCGCGCTCAGGAACGCCCGGCTCGCCGGCGACTGATGATCGAAGTTCTGGGCGTAGATTGTCACCGGGCCGCCGCTCCCGCCGCTGAAGATGAGGCCGAAGAGCAGGATCAGGATCAGCGGAAAGACGAGGGCGAAGAAGAGCGCGACCGGGTTGCGGAGGTAGCCCCGGGCGGTGATCTTGAGGTCAGCGGCGATCCGGCGGCCGTTCATGGGGCGGCCTCCGACTTGAGCTCCCCGTCATCCATGCGGCCCACCAACCGGATGAAGACATCCTCGAGCGTGTCCCGCTCGACGGTGAAGCCGGTCCAAGCGATCCCGCTCGACCGGAGGTCGTCCAGGTAGCCGAGCCCCTCCTCCTTGCTCTGGATCGGGATCTCCACCTGCCCGTCCCGGACCGTCGGGGCGAGTCCGGCCCGGCGTCGGAAGAACTCGGCGACCGGGGGGCCCCCGGTGACCACCAGCCGCTCCGGTCCCCCGTGCGCCTGGATGATCTCGCCCGGACTGCCCTCGGCGATGATCTCGCCGCGGTGGATGATCGCGACCCGGTCGGCGAGCAGCTGGGCCTCCTCGAGATAATGGGTCGTGAGGAACACCGTGCGTCCCTCCTCCCTCAGCCTCCGGATCACCTCCCAGATCGCCCGCCGGGCATGGGGGTCGAGGCCGGTCGTCGGCTCGTCCAGGAAGCAGATCCGCGGGTCGTTCACCAGCGCCAACGCGAGGCCGAGCTTCTGCTTCTGGCCCCCCGACAGGGTATCGAACCGGGCGTGGGCCTTGTCGGAGAGGGCGACCTGGGCCAGCAGGTCGTCGACCTTCGGCCGGACGTGGAAGAGCGCCGAGTAGTACTCGACCGCCTCCCGGGCGGTGATCTTCTCGAAAAAGTGGAAGTCCTGGGGGATCACGCCGGTCTCGAAGTGGAGCGCCCGGCCCTCGGTCCACGGGTCGCGGCCGAGGACCCGGACCTCCCCTTGGGAGCGCCGGCGCAGCCCTTCGAGGATCTCGGTGGTCGTCGTCTTCCCGGCCCCATTGGGCCCGAGGAAGGCGAAGACCGAGCCCTGGGGCACCGTGAAGGAGATCCCGCGGACCGCCGTGACCGGTCCGTACTCCTTGACCAGGCCCCGGACCTCGATCGCCGATGGCATGGGCTTCCCTCTAGATCGCCTCTATTTGGGCCTTTCAACCCCATCGGGGCCCACGACGCGCTGCCGCACCGTCCCGCCGGCCGCCACGAGCGCTTCGGGGCCGTCGGACCGGACGGCGAGCGCGCCGGGGCCGGACCACCCGACCCGGACCTCGCCCGGGCTCCAGTCGATCCGGACCCATCCGGGGCCGACCCGGAGGTTCTCGAGCGTGGCCGACCGTAGCGACGCCGGGAACGACGGGCGGATCGTGATCCGGGGCCCGGCGCCCTCGCGGCGGAGGCCCCAGCGCCCTCGCGGCGGAGGCCCCAGAGCCGCTCGAAGAGGACCGTCAGGAAGGGCGCGATGCTGAATCCGAGGAGGAAGCAGGAGTTGAACGGCTCCGGTCGGTCGCCCCGGTAGCACTCATGGGCGTAGCCGCCCTCGACGGCGAGCCGGTCGGCGAGCGTTCGCAGGGCCCCCATCCCGAGCTCCCGATCGCCGGCCGCGAAGGCGGCGTCGGCGAGCCAGGCGGTCGCGAGGCTCCAGACCTGGCCCTGATGGTAGACCGCCGGGGCGTACGACGGATCGGTCGACGCCAGGGTCCGGACGCCCCAGGGGGTCAACAGGTCGGGTCGGGCGGCCCGTTCGACCAGCCGACGGGCCTCCGGACGGGGGAGGAGGCCGGCGCTCACCGCCCGGAGCGCGTTCGGCCGGAGCGCCCGGACCGGCCGGCCGGCGCGGAGGCTGTCGACGAGGTATCCTTCCTCCGGCCAACGATACTCCCGGCGGATCGTCTCGGCGAGCCGGTCGATTCCCGGATCCGTACCTCTCCCGGGGGGCGGGGCCCCGATCCCCCGCCGGGCCAGGACGCTCTGGGCCGTGTACCAGAGGACCTGGATGTCGATCGCCTGGTCCCGACGGTCGGCCGAATCCCAGATCGTCGTGTCGGGCTGGTCGATCCCGAACCGGACCCGGGCGACGGCCCCGGTCGCCGCAACCAGATCCTCCACCTCGTGGCCGTGGGTCAGGAGGCCGTTCGAGGGGTCCCGGCGGGCCCGGGCCCAACCGGCGATGCCCTCGAGGGCCCGGGCCCAGCCCTCCGGCATCGGGGCCTCCCCCGAATGGTCGAGGTACCGATCGACCAGATCGGGGTAGTAGAGCGGCGTGTCCGCCGTGCCGAACAGCAGGACCGGTCCGGTGGAGATCTGCATCGGGAGGCTGCCCTTCCGGGCCCCGAGGATCGGAAGATCCCGGCTCGGCTGGAACCGGAACACCGTGTCGAGCGAGGCCCGCACCTGCCCGAAATCGCCCATCCACAGGACCGCCGGAAGCATCCAGGCGAGGTCCCGGCACCAGATCGAGGCGTACCACGGATAGCCGGCCACCAGCCCGGCGATCCCGCCGTCCGGCAGCGAGTAGAGGGCCCGCAGCGCCCGCCGGGCCTGATCGTAGGCGGTCCCGAGCCAGGGCGCGTCGGGAAACCGCATCCGGGGGGTAGTCTCCTCCCAGGAGGACCAGAACCGTTCCGAGGCCCGGGTCGGGACTCCGGGGTCGTCGAGGGCAAGCCGGAGCCCCTCCTCCTCCCGGCGAAGCTCCGCGGCGCGGCCGCCGCCGATCCAGTAGCGGATCTCTGCCGGCCGGCCGGGGCCGATCCAGACCAGGTGTTCGGTCCCGACCTCCGAGATTGGGCCCTCGAGGCGCCCCCCGATCCAGGAAGCCCGGTTGAGGTACCGGCGCGCCGGAGCCGGCCGGGTCGCTTCCAAGAGACCGAATCCACGCTGGCGGACGATGAGTCCCTCGGGCTGGGTGATCGCGGTGAACCGGCCCGGGCGCAATCCTTCGACCATCACCGGAACCAGGAAGGGGACGAACTCGCTCTCCACGGCGATCTCCCGCGCCGGGCCGAGGGTCGAGATCTGCAGCGTCCGGAGCACGCCGGGCGGGTCCGCGACGGCGACGATCTGCTGGTCGACGGTCAGGTCCGGCCACGCGGAGAGATGGTGCCGGCCGGTCGCGCCGAACGGATCCCAACGGAACTCCGAAGTTCCTTCGCCCAGCCGCTGGCGATGCGCCGGGTCGGTGAGGGTCAGGGTCCAGGGCCCGGTCAGCCGGAGGTGCCGAGCGTAGACCCCGCCCCAGTCGCTCGGCGCTCCGCGGCTCTCCTGGAGAAGGGTGAGATCCCCGGAGCCGTCGAGGAGGGCGGCCGACCGGCCCGAGGTCAGGAGATGGGGCGCGCTCCGATCGCCCATCAGCCGGATCTCTCCGGGCCGACCGGGAGGGGGCGAGGGATGCCCTCGAACTCGACCCAGACCGTGGGCGGGATGGCGACGCTCGCGAGCTCGAGTCGGATCCGCACCGGGCGACCCACGGGCACCTCGACGCCGTCGAGGGCCCACTGCATCGCCTCGCCCGGTCTCCAGATCAGCGGCGACTGCGGCGTCACATCACCTCCCGTTCGCCACCGCGTGCCTTCCCCCGGCCGGAACCGGACGCGCTCGGGCGGCACGAGGGCGCCGTTCCACCGGACCGTCGCGCCCCCGAATGCCCCGTCCCGCAACGGCGGGTTATGGAACTCGAACTCGGCTCCCGTCGCCCCGCATCGGATCCCCGCGGAATCGACGACCGACTGCTCGAGGAGTTCGCCAATCTCCGCGAGGGATTCCATCGTGGCGAGGCCGAACTCCCGCTCGATCCGGTACCCCTCGCGCAGCAGACTCAAAAGGCCGGACCAGGCTCCGCGCGCCACCGACTCCGGAGGCCGTCCGGCCCTTTATCCTTCGCCCCGCCCGCCCCGCCGCGCCGGTCGGCTTTCGTGGGCCGGATGGGCGGTTGCGTCGGCCGCAACCGCCCCGGCCATCCGAGATTTCATATCGAAAGAGCCCTCGGTTCTGGGCCGACCGCCGGAAGGCCGTCGGTCCCGAACGATGAGCCGAACGCTGAACGAAGCGCTGCGATTCCGTCCACTCCTCTTCGAACCGGTCCCCCCGATGGCCCGGACTTCGCCGGCGCGGGCGGCCGAGCAGGTCGAAGCGGTGGCCCGCCTGGTCGAAGAGGTCCCCCGGATCGATGCGATCAACCTGCCCGAACTGGTCGACGAGAACCACGATGGGCGTCCGTACTACCGCACCGTCGATCCCCGGGTCTACGGCCGGGCGCTCGGCGAGCGGACCCATCGATCGATCCTGGTCAACAAGGTCGTCGCGCACCTCGAGGGACCGGAGTCCTTGGCCGCGTGGGCCGAGGAAACGGTCGGCTTCGGCATCCGCTTTGCGGTCCTGGTGGGGGGCTCGAGCCGGTACATCCCCTACCCGGGGCCGACCGTGGCCGAGGCGAACCGGGTCGGCGCCCCGGCGTTCGCCCGCCACGGGGGCGGGATCGGGAACATCGCGATCCCCCAGCGGCAGAACGAACCGTACCGGATGCTGAGCAAGACGCGGGGCGGGGCCTCGTTCTTCACGACGCAGCTCGTCTTCGGTGCCGGCCCGATCGTCGAGATGGTCACCGAATACGGACGACTCTGCCTGCAGGCGATGATCCGCCCGGCGGCGGTCCTGGTGAGTCTGGCCCCGATCGCCGACGAGTTGGACGCCGAGTTCGTCCGCTGGCTCGGCGCCGACATCCCGCTCGCCGCGGAACGGGAGATCCTCACGGGCGAGGAGACCGGGGCGGGGGAACGGAGCGTCCGGCACGCCCTCGCCGTGTGGGACGAGGTGCGGTCCCGGCTCGACGCGCTGGCCTCCGAGGTCCCTCTCGGGGTCAATGTGGAGCAGATCTCGGTCCGGCATCTGGCCACCGCCCGACGGATGGTCGAGGCGTTTGCCGATCGCCTGGGCCCGGCCCCCGCGCCGTAAGGCGGCGCCGGTCCTTCAGCCGAGGCCGGCCCAGCGGAGCAGCAGGGTCGTCGCGGCCGCCAGGCCGGCGGCGGTGATGGGCCCGGTCCCCCATTCGATCACGATGTGGCGGACGACCGACCAGCGGATCCGGGAGCGGTGCCGGCCGTAGCCCACGCCCAACAGCGCTCCCATGAGGGCCTGGTTGAGCGAGGTGTAGAAGCCGGCCAGGATCACGCCGAAGAGGACGGCCGACTGGGCGAGCTGGGCGCTGGCCGCCATCGGGGGATCGAGGTCGACCACCTCGTGGGCCATCCGGTCGATGAGCCGGCCGCCAAAGAAGAAGGCGCCGAGCCCGAGGCCCAGGCCGCCCACCAAGGCCGCCGCGGTGGCGGTCGAGACCCCGCCCAGGAGCAGGGCGCCGGTCGCGTTGGAGACGTCGTTCGCGCCCATCAGGAACGACGTGAGCGCCCCGAGCCCGATCATCGCCATGAGGGCCGGGGGGGAGCGCATCGCGCGGAGCGCCTGGGCCGGCCAACGTCGGTGGAGCGTGCGGAGGAGGAGATAGGCGATGAGCCCGCTGGCGATCGGGGTCAGGGCCCAGATGAGGACAAAGATTCCGACCGTGCTCCACTCGATCGACGCCCCGGCGGCGAGACCGGTGCCGACCGTCGCAAAGATGACAATCTGGCTCACCGAGACCGGGATCCGGAGGGCCGTGAAGAGCGAGGTCAGGAGAAAGGCGACCCCGATGATCGACGCCGCCAGGGGGATCGGCAGGTGGCCGTGGAGCAGGAGGTCGTGGCCGATCGTCCGCTCGACGCGTTCCCCCGCGAGCGCGGCCCCCAGGAAGGTGAGGGGCGCGAGGAGGAGGAGCAGGCGGCGCCGGGAGGTGGCCCGGGCCGCGTCGGCCATCCCCATGCAGGCGCCCGCGTAGTGGGCGCCGAGCGCGACGGCGAATCCGAAGGCGAGGACCAAGAGGAGGAGGGTGCCCGGAGCGATCATGCGCCCCGCCCCGTCCGCCCCACGGTCCGGTCCCCCGGGTCAGGCGAGCGCTTTCGTGAGCGCCGAGATCGCGGGAGTCAGGTCCGGCTGGCCGAGGATGAAGATGGTGTCGGTGTAGCAGGACATCGCCTGGACGATGTTCACCCCGCCGGTCGAGAGCACCCCGGCGAGGAAGGCGAGCAGCCCCGGGGTCTCCTCGACGCTGTCGGGACTTGTCACCGCGAGCTCGGCCAGGCCCCGGCGGGCCTCGATCACCTGGGAGTCCCGGAGCCTCCGGGTCACCCGGGGGACCGAATCCTCGTCGACGATGATCACCGTGCCCTGCGAGACCTGGATCACCCGGCAGAGCGTGTTGTCGTCGAGCAGTTCCTCGACGACGTCGCCGAGCGCCTGCAGCACGTCGATCCCTTGGACCACCGTCACCGTCGCGACCTTGGTCCGGGTCTCGATCCGGCTCTTCCGGAGGACCCGATGGATGCCCTCCTCCCGGATCCCGGGCCGTCGGGGCGAAGGGTAGCGTCGACAGGCGGCGATCACCCCGGCGGTCGTCGTCCATCCGAGGTCCTCGGCGATCCGACGGGCGACGGCGGAATGGTTGGCAATCCCGAGACGGAGCGCCTCCGCGACCGTCGGATGACCGTCGAGGTAGTCGCGGACCTGCCGGGCTACCGATCTCTGGAGTTCGGGCATAGTTGCTCAAATTTGGACAACATCGGTCGATTTCGTCCTAGGATGGTCAAACCCTACATATAGGTGCCGGTCGATTCCATCGTCGGGGTTGCGCTTTCGCATGACGGACAAGGTAGTGCTGGCGTACTCCGGCGGCCTCGACACCTCGGTCGCCATCCCGTGGCTCAAGGAACGCGGCCTCGAGGTCATCGCGGTCACGGTCGACGTCGGCCAGCCCGGTGACCTGCAGGCCCACCGGCAGAAAGCGTTGCGCATCGGCGCGAGCGAGGCCATCGTGGTCGACGCCCGGGCCGAGTTCGCGGAGAGCTACATCGCCCGGGCGCTCCGGGCCAATGCCCTCTACGAGGGGATCTACCCCCTGAGCACCGCCCTCGCCCGCCCCCTCATCGGGAAGAGCCTGGTGGACGTCGCCCGGAGGGTCGGCGCGGGCAAGATCGCCCACGGATGCACCGGGAAGGGCAACGACCAGGTCCGATTCGACCTCTGCACTACGAGCCTGGCCCCCGAACTCGAGGTCCTTGCTCCGGCCCGCGTCTGGAAGATGACCCGGGAGGAGGAGATCGCCTACGCCGAGGCCCGGGGGGTTCCGGTCCCGGTCGGCCGCCGCTCCCCCTACTCCACGGACGAGAACCTCTGGGGTCGGTCCGTCGAGTGCGGGATCCTGGAGGATGCCGCGCTCGAGCCTCCCGAGGAGGCGTACGGCTGGACCCGGGCGCCCGAGCGGGCGCCCGACGTTCCGGCGTACGTGACGATCGGATTCGATCGCGGCCTGCCGATCTCGATCGACGGCCAGGCGACCGACCTCCCGACCCTCGTGCCGATGCTCAACCGGCTCGCCGGGGATCATGGCGTGGGCCGGATCGACCACATCGAGAGCCGGGTCGTCGGGATCAAGTCGCGCGAGGTCTACGAATGTCCGGCCGCCCTCACGCTCATCCCGGCCCACCAGGCCCTCGAGGCGCTGGTGCTTCCGCGGGACCTGCTCGACTTCAAGCGATCGGTCGAGCAGCGGTACTCCCAGCTCATCTACGACGGCCTTTGGTTCATGCCGCTGCGGGAGGCCCTCGACGCCTTCATTTCCTCGACGCAGAGCCGGGTCACCGGCGAGGTCGTCCTCAAACTCTACAAGGGCGCCGCTCGGGTGGTCGGTCGCCGATCGGCCTACGCGCTCTACCAGCACGAGCTCGCGACCTATGCCGAGGGCGACCGGTTCCGCAGCGAGATGGCGGAGGGGTTCATCTACGTCTGGGGGCTGCCGGCCCGGACCTGGGCCTCCCTGGAGGAGCCCCCCGCGCCCGCCCCCGCCGCGGCGCCGGTCGTCCCCGCACCTCGCGCACCCACGGCCGTGGATTGATGGCGACGGCGTTGAGGACCACTCCCATGACTCCCCCCTCCGTGGCTCCCCGGTACGTCCGTACCCCGACGGCCGGTTTCCTCCGCTCGCTGGACGTCGACCGCCCGCTCGCCCGGGTCGACCTGGCGGGATCGATCGCCCACGCCGAGATGCTCGAGCGGATCGGGCTCCTCACCGCGGCCGAGCGGACGGCCCTCGTTCAGGGGCTCCGGGCGGTCGCCCGGGAGATCCGGGACGACCGGTTTCCGTGGCGTCCCGAACTCGAGGATGTCCACACGAACGTCGAGGTCCGGCTCGGAGAGCTCATCGGGCCGGTCGCCGGCAAGCTGCACACGGGGCGGAGCCGCAACGATCAGGTCGCGCTCGACGAGCGGCTCTACCTGCGCACGGCGGTCGCCGAGGTCGCCCGCCCCCTCCTCCGGCTGCAGGAGATCCTGCGGCGCCGGGCCCGGGCGGAGGCGAAAACCCCCCTGCCGGGCTATACGCACCTCCAGCGGGCGCAACCGATCACGCTCGGCCACCACCTCCTCGCCCACTACTTCCGGGTCGACCGGGACCTGGAGCGGCTCTTCGCGACCGTCGCCCGGGCCAACGTGAGCCCCCTGGGGGCGGGCGCCCTCGCCGGCTCCACCCTGCCGCTCGATCCCGCCTACGTCGCCGGGCGCCTGGGATTCGACCGGGCCTTCGAGAACTCCCTCGACGCGGTCAGCGATCGCGACCCGCTCGTCGAACTGCTCTTCGATCTGGCCCTGCTCTCGATCCACCTGAGCTCGCTCGGGGAGGAACTGGTCCTCTGGGCCTCGTCGGAGTTCGGCTTCGTCCGGCCCACCGAGGCCCTCGGCGGAGGCTCCAGCCTCATGCCGCAGAAGCAGAACCCGGACGTCCCGGAACTGGTCCGAGGCAAGGCCGGACGGATCGTCGGCCATCTCGTGGGGCTGCTCACCACCCTCAAGGGGCTTCCGCTGGCCTACGACCGGGACCTCCAGGAGGACAAGGCCCCGGTCCTCGACGCGGTGCGGGAGGTCGCGACGACCGTCGCCGCGCTGGCCGAGGTCATGGACCGGCTCGAGTTCGATCCGGAGCGGATGGCCGCGGCCGCCGACGATCCCCGGCTCCTGGCGACCGACCAGGCCGAACGGCTGGTCCGGGCGGGGGTCCCGTTCCGGGAGGCCCACGAATCGGTGGGCGCCCATCTGGCCCAAGGGGGGGATCCCCGGGAGCTGCCGGCGGCCCACCGCGGCCTCGTCGGCCCCGGTCCCCTCGACGGCCGGTCGGCGGCCCAGCACCGCCGCTCGCCCGGCGGGCCCGGCGGGGTCGCGTTGGAGGCCCAGCTTCAGTTGGCCGACGCCCGGTACGGGGCGCGGTTCGAATCCCTCTCCTCGATCGATCGGTCGAACGGTCGGATCGATGAGCTATTGGAGGAACGAGCGGAATGACGCAGTGCCCGACGTGCGATGCGGGAGTGACGCCGAATGCCCTGATCGTGGGAGAGATCTTCTCCTGCCCCGACTGCGGGACCGAGCTGGAGGTCCTCGGAACGGCCCCCTTCTCGGTCCAGTGCGCGCCGAAGGAAGCCGAGGACTGGGGTGAGTAACGGCTTTCGGCTCGGGCTCTTCTACACCATCGTCCGGCCCGAGGAGAAGGCGCTCCTCGCGGCGGCGGAGCGCCGGTCCCTCGCGATGGTCCGGCTCCCCGACGACGAGATGGTGTTCGGGTTCGAGCGGGGGACCCTCGAGGTCGACGGCATCCTCAACCGCTCGGTGAGCCACAGCCGGGCGCTCTACGCCGGCCACTACTTCGAGCACTACGGGATTCCGGCGATCAACCCGCCGGACGTGCTGGAGCGGGCCGGAGACAAGATCCTGGCCTCGTTGCGGCTGAGCGCCCGGGGCATTCCGACCCCGCGGACCGTGGTGGCCCTCACGCCCGAGTCGGCGCTCAAGGCGCTCGACACGATCGGCTACCCGGCGGTCCTCAAGCCTCCGGTCGGCTCGTGGGGCCGGCTGATGGCGAAGGTCAACGACCGGGAGTCGGCGGAGCAGATCCTCGAGCACAAAGGCGCCCTGACCTCCCCCGTCCACTCCATCTTCTACATCCAGGAGTACGTCCCGAAGCCCGACCGGGACCTGCGGGTCTTCGTGGTCGGGGACCGGGTCGTCGGCGCGATGCTGCGCCGGTCCGAATCGTGGAGGACCAACGCCGCCCGCGGCGCCTCGGTCGCTCCGCTCCCGGTCACCCCCGAGCTCGCCGAGCTCTCGCTCAAGGCGGCCGACGCGATGGGCGGCGGCATTCTCGCGGTCGACCTCATGGAGGCGCCCGGGGGGCTGGTCGTCCACGAGGTCAACCCGACCCCGGAGTTCAAGGCCCTCCAGGCGGCGACGGGGGTCGACATCGCCGACACGATCCTCGATTACGCCCGAGAGCGATGGCACCGATGAAGGTCTCAATCCTCGGCGGGTCCGGCTACGTCGGCGGGGAGCTCCTGCGGCTCCTCCTGCGGCATCCGGAGGTGGAGATCGACCGCGTCGTCTCCCACTCGATGGCGGGCAAGCCGGTCGGCCGGGCCCATCCGAACCTCCGCAAGGCGACGCCGCTCACCTTCAGCCCCCCGGAGGCTTGGCGGCCGGTGGACGTCACCTTCGTCGCGAGCGCCCACGGCGGATCGATGGGCATCACCCCGCAGCTGCTCGACGCGGGAGGCAAGGTCATCGATCTCACGGCCGACTTTAGGCTCAAGGATCCGGCCCTCTACCCGGTCTACTACCATACCGACCATCCCCGCCCCGATCTCCTCGCCGAGGCGGTCTACGGCCTGCCGGAACGGCACCGGTCGGAGATCCGCACGGCCCGTCTCATCGCCAACCCGGGCTGCATGGCCGCCGCGTCGATCCTCGCGCTCGGCCCGCTGGTCGCGGCCGGGCTCGTCGATCCCGACCGCCCGGTCGTCGTCGACGCGAAGAGCGGCTCGAGCGCGAGCGGCCGGGACGGGGGCCCCGCCTCCCTCCACCCCGAGCGGTCGGGGGTCATGCGGCTCTACGCCCCGTCGGGCCACCGGCACACCGCCGAGATCGAGCAGGAGACCGGCCGGGCCATCGCGCTCTCCTGCCACGGTGTCGAGGCGGTCCGCGGCGTCCTCGCGACCGTCCACGCGACCGCCCGGGCCCCGGTCGACGAGAAGGCGCTCTGGCGGGCGTTCCGCGCCGCCTACACGGAGGAGCCGTTCGTCCGGATCGTCCACGACACCGACGGCCTGTACCGGGAGCCCGAGCCGAAGCTTTTGGCCGGGACCAACTACTGCGATGTGGGGTTCGCCATCGACCCCCACGCGGGCCGGATCGTCGCGGTCGGCGCCCTGGACAACCTCATGAAGGGCGCCGCGGGCAACGCGGTCCAGTGCCTCAACATCCTCGGCGGCTGGCCCGAGACGACCGCCCTCGACTTCCTCGGGCTCCACCCGATCTGAGGAGTCCCGGGCGATGACGCTGGTGGTCAAGATCGGCGGGGCCGCGGGCAACGCGGTGGCTCCGGTCCTCGCCGATCTCGCCGCCCGGCCCGGGAGCGTCCTGGTCCACGGTGGCTCGGAGGAGGTCGACCGGCTGGGGGAGGCGCTCGGGGTCCCGTCGAAGTACTATACCTCCCCGAGCGGGGCGGTCTCCCGCTACACCGACCCGGCCCGCCGGGAGGTGGTCCTCCTGGCGCTCACCGGACGGGTGAACCCCCGGATCGTCGCCCAGCTGCAGGCGCTCGGCGCCCGGCCGGTCGGGCTCAGCGGGCTCGACGGGCCGCTCCTCGTCGGGTCCCGGAAGGAGGGGGCCCGTTCGGTGGTCGACGGCAAGATCCTTCGGGTCAAGGACGACTGGTCGGGGACGGTCACCCGGGTCGACGATCGGCTCCTGCGCCTGCTCCTCGAGCACGGCTACACGCCGGTCGTCTCGCCACCGGCGGTGACGCCCGAAGGCGAGGTGATCAACGTCGACAGCGACCGGGTCGCCGCGGCGATCGCGGGGGCGCTCCGGGCCGAGGCGCTGCTGCTGCTGACCAACGTCACCGGGCTCCTCCAGAAGGTTGACGACCCGTCGAGCCGGATCGCCCGGATCCCGAAGGAGGAGATTGAACGGTACCTTCCGGTCGCGGCCGGACGGATGCGCAAGAAGCTCGTCGCCGCGCAGGAGGCCCTTGCCCGGGGCGTCGGCCGGGTCGTGATCGGCTCGTCGGCGGTCGACCGGCCGATCGCCCGGGCGCTCGACGGCGACGGGACGGTGATCGAATGAGCGCCCGCGCTCCGGGCGAGTTTGCGAGCTTCCCCCGCCACGCGCTGGAGATCGTGCGGGGGGAGGGGGCCCACCTGTGGGATTCGGCGGGGCACCGCTTCCTGGACCTCGGGGCCTCCCACGGGACCGCCAACGTCGGCCACGCCAACCCCGAGGTGGTCGGGGCGATCTCCCGGCAGGCCCGCGAGCTCCTCCAGCTCGCCGGTTCGTTCGCCTCCCCGGTCCGGACGGAGTTCATCCGCCGCCTCACCGCGACGCTTCCGGCCCCGCTCGACCGGGTCTTCCTCTCGAACTCCGGCACCGAATCGGTCGAGGCGGCGATCAAGTTCGCCCGGGCCGCGACGGGGCGGCCGCGGATCGTCGCCGCCCTTCGGGGGTTCCACGGACGCACCCTGGGCGCCCTGAGCGCCACGTGGCGGCCGGAGTTCCGCGCCCCGTTCGAGCCGCTGGTCCCGGAGTTCGTCCACGTCCCGTTCAACGACCCGGCGGCGCTGGCGGCGGCCGTCGACGACCGCACCGCGGCCGTCCTTCTGGAACCGGTCCAGGGAGAGGGCGGCGTCCACCCGGCCGCGGACGGCTACCTCCGCGAGGCCCGGGCGGTGACCTCGGCCCGGGGGGCGCTGCTAATCCTGGACGAGGTCCAGACCGGTCTCGGCCGGACCGGCCGGTTCTGGGCGTTCGAGCGTTCGGGGGTCGTGCCGGACATCGTCACCGCCGCGAAGTCGCTCGCCGGGGGGGTCCCGATCGGCGCGACGATCGCGACCGGCGCGGTGGAGGCGGCGTTCCGGGGAAGCCATCAGTCGACCTTCGGCGGCAACCCGCTCGCCTGCGCGGCCGGGAGCGCCGCGCTCGAGTACACCCGGCGCGAACATCTGGCCGAACGGGCCGAGCGGCTCGGCGGACTGGCCCGGTCCCGGCTCGCCGATCTTCCCGAGACGGTGGTCCGGGAGGTCCGAGGGCTCGGCCTCATGATCGGCATCGAGTTGCGGGAACGCGCCGCGCCCTACCTCGAGGCGTTGCGGTCGAAGGGCTACCTGGCGATCTCGGGGGGAGCCCACGTGATCCGACTCCTGCCTCCGCTGGTCATCGCCGAGGAGGAGTGGGCGGACGCGCTCGAGGCGGTGCGGGAGACCCTGGGCCGTGGATGAATCGGAGATCCTGCTCGAGCTCCTGAAGGCCTACAGCCCGTCCGGGTCGGAGACGGCCGGGGTCGACGCGTTCGTCGCGGTGGCCCGCCGGCTCGGCTACGCGACCCGGATCGATCCGGCCGGCAACGGGATCGCCTCGCTCGGCCGGGGGGATCCCGAGATCCTCTTCCTCGGGCACATCGACACGGTGCCCGGCGAGCTTCCGGTCCGGCTCGAACCGGATCGGATCTACGGCCGGGGCGCCTGCGACGCCAAGGGCCCGCTCGCGGCCGCCCTGGCCGCGGGGGTCGGCGGGCCGGAGACCGGACGCTGGACGATCGTCGCCGCCGTCGGCGAGGAGACCGACAGCCGCGGGGCCCGCTACCTCGCCGAACAGCCCGCACCCCGCGCGGTCATCGCCGGCGAACCGAACCGGTGGGATGGGATCGCGATCGGCTACAAGGGGATGCTGCACCGGGTGGTGACGGTCACCGCGCCCCGACGGCACGGCTCGTCCCCCGACCCGACCGCCGCCGAGCGGGCAATCGACTACCTGCGGCGGTTCGAAGCCGCGGTCGGCCCGCGGAGCGCGACCGGGTTCCGCCACCTCACCTGGAAGCTCCTCGGCCTTCGGACGGATCCGCGGACCGACGTCGACGCGGTCCGGATCGACCTCGACCTCCGGTTACCCCCGGGCGTTCGCCCCGAGACGGTCGACGCCCGGCTCCCCCCCCTGCCGGAGGGTAGCGCCTGGGCACCCGACCTCGGGATCGAAGCCTGGGAGACGTCCCGGACCAGCGCCGTCGTCCGTGCGCTGGACCAGGGGATCCGCAGCGTGGGCGGGATCCCGACCCTCTGGCGGAAGGGCGGTACCTCCGACGTGAACCTCGTCGCGCCCCGATGGGGGGTTCCGGCCGCCGTCTACGGGCCGGGCGATCCTCACCTGGACCACACGGTCGAGGAGTCGGTCGACCGGCTCGAACTGGGCCGGTCGGTGGCCGTGCTCCGGGCCGCCCTCGCCCGGCTCGCGGCGGAACTCGCGGAGCCCCCGGCTCACTCTTCGTAGATCGGCTGGCGGTGCCGGAGAAAGCCCCCCTGGCGGAGGTCCCGGACCGCCTCCTGGAGCTCCGCGGGGGTGTTCATCACGATCGGGCCGTGCCAGGCGACCGGCTCGCCGATCGGACGGCCCTCGGCCAGGAGGAACCGGACGCCGGACGGCCCGGCGCGGACCTCGACGGCGTCCCCCGGTCCGAAGTGGATCGTCTCCCCCTGGGGGGAGACCGGCGCGGGTTCCGGAGCGAACCGGCCGTCGCCGGCGATGACGTGGGCGACGACCGTGTAGCCGGGCACGGTCGGGATCCGGAGGGTGGAACCGGGGGGAAGCTCCAGGTCGACGTAGGTCGGATCGACGGCGATCCCCCGGACCGGCCCTTCGACGCCGGCAAACCGGCCGGCGACGACCCGGGCCCGGGCGCCCGAAGGAAGCTCGATCTCGGGGATCTCCCGGGGGGTGATCCCCTGGTACCGGGGCGTCGACATCTTCTCCCGGGCGGGCAGGTTGACCCACAACTGGAAGCCGTCCAGCCGGCCCTCCGACCGCTCGGGCATCTCCTGGTGGATGATTCCGCTCCCGGCCCGCATCCACTGGAGCGCTCCCGGATCGATCACGCCCTCGTGGCCGAGGGTATCGCCGTGGGCGACCCGGCCCTCGAGCATGTAGGTCACGGTCTCGATCCCCCGGTGCGGATGCCAGGGAAAGCCGGCCATGTAGTCGGCCGGATCGTCCGAGCCAAAGTGATCGAGGAGCAGGAACGGGTCGAGCAGCGGGACCTCCCGCTGGCCGAACGCTCGGCGGAGGCGGACTCCGGCCCCCTCGAGGGTCTCGATCCCGGGGAAGCGGCGCGCCATGGGACGGAGGAGTTCGGTCATGATCGGTTCGAAAGGGGGGTCGGGATACATAGGGCCGGCGGAACCCCCGGGTAAGGTGGTAGGGGCGGCGTCCGACGGCCGGGGCGGCCGCCGTCCGAAAGGTACGACTACCCCCGCCCGCCTAGGGACGGCATGGCCCCCCGCGCCCCCCGGCGATGGCCCACCATGCCCCCGCTGTGGATTGAGCCCGGGATGCGGCTGCCCTTGGGGCGTTCGACCGTCCTGCCGGACGGGACCAATCCCCAACGAATCGCCCGGATCGAGACGCTCTTGCAGGAGCGGGGGTTCCGGCTCGTCCCCGGCGGGAGCGTCAAACTGCCCGCCCCGTCGGCTCCGCCCTCCGCCAAGATGGAGCTCTCGGGAGTGCTCGCCGAGCGCTACACCGGCGCCCTTCCGGCCTCCGCGGCGATGCGCCGGACCATGGGGCTCCTGATGGTCTGCGGTGGAGTGTTGGCGGCGACCGAGTATTTTCTCACCAGCAGCGTGGGCCCGGCCCTATTGTGGATCCTGGCGATGGGTGGCCTGGTCTTCCTCTTCTGGCTCTGGGTCGGCCGGGGATGCGAGTCGGATCTGGTGGGAGCGGTCGTCGAGTGGGGACGCGGACCATCGGGGCCCGGGCCGGCATGGGTTCCGAAGGAGGTCCGCTGGCGGGCCGGGCGGGTACGTTCGGAGGTCCGGATCGGGGGCCGGATCGTCGCCGAGGTCGAGGCGCCGCCGGAGCTCGTGACTCTTCTCGTTGCGCTGACCGCCGCGTTTGAGGCTCCCCCGCCCGCCGACGGCTCGTCGCCGGCTCCCGGTGCCCGGCGGGCGCCTCCCCGCCTCCCCCGCTGAGGGGGCAACCTTTAGATGGCGGAACGTTAGCGCGGGCTGCGGGCCCGTAGTATAGCTTGGATATCACGGAGGCCTCCGGAGCCTCAAACCCGGGTTCGAATCCCGGCGGGCCCGTCAGACGTTCCCTATCGGCCCAATGCCGGCGGGCTCCCTCCGCCGGACGCCGCGGTCCCTCGGGCCGCCCGGAGCGCCGACCGGTGATTCTCGCTGGGCTGAAGACGTTGGGAACGGCGCCGGATCGCAATCGACCTGGAGCCGGCCGGCCTCGAGGGTGGGGCCCGGAGGTTTTCTACCCGATGACGCGGTTCGCGGCATCGCCACCCCGCGCGAGCGGGCGCGAACCCCAGAGTTGCTCCCGATCCCGCCTGCACCGGGCCTCCCCTTCTCTTCCGGAGCATCGCCTCGGGCCGAGGGCCCCGCGAACCGGCCACGTATTGCATGGCGACCCCCGCCGAGCAGCCCGAGCCGGCCGGGACCCTCCGAGAGCCTGCAGGTCGAGCGGCGCCCCGGCCTGTGTCGATCTTCAGCGCGCTAGGTCGCCCGGGGCGAATCCACCATCAGCTCCTGGCTCACGAACCGTTGGAACGCCGGGTCGAACCATGACTCCATCTGGCCCTCTTTCCACGCGGTACTGAGGGTCCCGAATCGGAATGCGTTCTTCATCCAGTTCAGCCACCCGGTCCATTCGTTGTCGGCCAGCAACCCGCGCTGCCGGACATGGTAGATGTGGGCGCAGAAGAAGAAAATGTAGTAGGCCATCGGCGTGTCGACGCTGAGGACCTCGGGGCTTTGAAAGATCGAACGGATCAGTTCGGGTTGATCGAGGAAGTGATCCGCAATCCGCTCGAACCGTCCATGAATGTCGCTCAGCACCCGGGTCTCGAGGTCGACCTCAAACGCCCGGATCTGGCGGCGCGAAAAATAGAGCGTCAGCAGGAGCGCCACGATAATCGCCGCGGTCTGGACCAAGGTCAGAACGTCGTTGAAGCTGAAGTTGGTCATCATTGGGGAAGGAGACTCCGCCCCTTCAGTCTTGCGGCAAAGGTCTCCTTCCCGACGGTGGCCGCCTCCAGCCCGGGTGTCATAGGGGTGTCAGCGGAGAGTTGTCCGAGATCCCGACGCTGCGCATCCAGTTCTCGCGGGGCGGTCCGGGTCTTCCACTCCCAGACCACCGCACCCTCACCATCCATCGGGCCGAGGGGCGTCGCCCGCTGGGGGACCGCGATCCCGACGTAGAGTCCGTTCGCCGCGGTCGCCTCCGCACGTCGCTTCTACGGCACGGCATTCACGTTCCTGGGGTCTCGAGCCGCCGGCGGGGGAGTCCGTCACGAAATGGGGTCCATTCCTCAACGGTCGACCACTCTTGGGCGAGCGCGTTCCCAGAATCTCACTTCGGTGAGCAGCATCCGGTCTGTTGAACAAGCTCTGCAGGGGGGCCCAACTCGGGTACCGGGCGCCGCGGACTCGGGGCCACATCCCGGCCCGAGGGCGAGCCAATGGTCGGCGAGCTACGACAAGGCCTCGCTACTTTAGGGACAAGCACGTCAGTGGTCCGCCCAAGCCGAGGCCGGTAGGTGGTGGAGGAGGTGGCCGGATCGGAGTAGGCCGGCCCGATGGTCTGCGCTGGCGGGAAGGGGTA
>DAHXNZ010000189.1 GCA_027365105.1 Thermoplasmata archaeon | reverse complement strand
GTGAAAAAACTATAATGGAGAAATCAATAACAACGGAGAGAACCATGGCATACATATCTATTGAAGAAAATAACAGATTGAGTATTCCGGATAACCCCAACATTGGCTATATTGAAGGCGATGGTATAGGACCGGATATAACCAGCACTATGATTTCAGTTGTAAATGCTGCACTGGAAATAGCATATTCCGGCAAACGTTCCATAATATGGGAAAAGGTTTCAGCAGGAGAAGATGCGTTTGAAAAGACAGGAAAGCATCTTCCACAGGAATCCCTGGAATTACTCCAGAAAACTGTAATAGCAATTAAAGGACCTCTTACAACCCCCATAGGTCAGGGGTTCAGGTCTCTTAACGTAACGCTAAGACAGCATTTTGATCTTTACGCAAATGTTCGACCTGTGAAGTATTTCCCAGGAGTTCCATCGCCTGTTACGCATCCTGAAAAAATGAACATGGTGGTATTCAGGGAAAACCCATGGACCCGACGATCCAGCCGCAGCTCCGGGCG
>DAHXNZ010000188.1 GCA_027365105.1 Thermoplasmata archaeon | reverse complement strand
GATAGTGGATGCGGGGTCTGATCAGGTACAGTATGTGCCTGAATCCGAGAATCTCATAATTCTGGACCACCATTTCTACAATAAATCCACGATAAAGGCGCTTAATATAAATGCTAGGGATTTTGGCATCGACGGAACAAGGGAAGCCTGCGGCGCCACGATGGCTTACCTGATGGCGCTTACAGTTGACGAAAAGAACCGGGATCTTTTTCCATTCTTCCTTTCTGGAGTTATTGCTGACAAGCAGGATATCGGTGGACTGCGCGGAATCAACAGCATACTTGAGAAGGAGTATGGAAGCGGTTATGATACAGTGCACACGCTGAATCTTGAGGGTGGCAGGGTCGTGGATGCTGTGACCTATTCCACTGACCCGTTCTTCATGGATCTTACAGGAAACCCTGAAAATGTGACCAGGTTGCTCAACAACTTGGGAATAAACCCGGAGACCAGTGTATATGATTTGCAGGATACCGAAAAGGCAGCACTTACAAATGCGCTCGCGGCAAAACTT
>DAHXNZ010000187.1 GCA_027365105.1 Thermoplasmata archaeon | reverse complement strand
TAGGCCATATAGCGTCTAATAGGCGCTATACTAGATGAAGTTGCCGCCAGGTCAGATCGCCGGTCATCGAGGAGAGATGGTCAGCGAAAGGTCGCCTGCTGCCTATCAGGCGGGGAACTCAGGTCTGGTGGTTCGTCGGGAAGAGCCCGCAGTACGAGCTGAGCTCGTCCAAGCCCTTGAACCGGTCGATCGGGCAGAGGAATGCCGCCAGCGTGACGGCCGTCAGCTCTCCGATCCCCGGAATTGACTCGAGGAGTTGCGCCTCCTTCGACTCGAGGAACGCCGCGTGGATCGTGTCGTCAAGAACGCGCGTGGCGCGGTCGAGCTCGCCAAGGCGGTCCAGGTCTCGCTCCACCTCGGGGAGGTGGAGCGAGCGCAACTCCTCCAGACGGCGCTTGAGTCCGAGGATCCCATCGTCGTAGGGGACGCCCTTCGCGACCCGGAGGGCGTAGGTGTGGTTCGCCACCGCCTTGAACTGCTTGCGGTAGAAGACCCGCTCCCGAACGAGGCGACG
>DAHXNZ010000186.1 GCA_027365105.1 Thermoplasmata archaeon | reverse complement strand
ATCCTGCCGCCGCTGCACGTGTCCGGCGCCATCCACCGCACATACGGAAAACAGGTTCTTCGCCAAATCCACGCCCATGGTTATAGTGCTCATCGAGACTTCCCCTTCTGCTGACGGTTGTAAAAACCATCATGGCCCTCGAGGCCGTTGGAAGCGGGAAGTCTCTTTTTACTCGGCATGGCCAAGAAGAATCCCCTCGTTTTGAAGCTCGGACAGGCGATCCGCGCGCGGCGACTCGCCATCGCGCTCAGCCAGGACGATTTCGCGGACTGCATCCATATGCATCGTGCCTACTACTCCGCCATCGAGCGGGGCGAAAAGAACATCACCCTGGCGACGTTGCAGCGGGTGGCCAAGGGGCTGGGCGTGACCCTCAGTTCGCTCTTTGCCGATGTCGACTGATCACCCGAGCCAAGTCCCCAGCCATGACGTCTGCGCAACAGCTCAAGGAACTCCTGCAGGCCGCCCAAGCGTGTACGCGGGTCGACGAGGCCGCCCGTGCGCAGGATGCGTTC
>DAHXNZ010000185.1 GCA_027365105.1 Thermoplasmata archaeon | reverse complement strand
CAAATTCCCTTATGATATCCAAGGCATCCGGATATCGTTCCTTCAATTGAGATAACGTAACGGGTCCTGAGTCAGACAAATAAGAAATGATTGCGAATTTATCTGGAAATGTGAATGATTTTCCTTGGGATATTTCTTCATGAAGGGCGATGCCATTATGAATATGCAGGTCTATACTTCCAAATTCATCAAGGGTCATTCTTTAATCATCTCTTCAATATCCATTATACTGATATCCAGCATTAACTGAGAATTAGGTGCTTTCGTGAATTGCAGTAATATCGCCTTATCCATTTTCCTGATCTTCTCATACCAGTCTATCTGTGGCGATCCGTCAAGTGTAACATCTTTGAGTAAGATTGTGTCAGGGATCAACGGACCTGGAATCATATTAACACTACGGAGATAGGCATAACAGATTAGACGACCATTACGAGCCTGGTAGAAATTATCAACGTGCAAAACTGTAAACTGTTTTCCAACCTGCGATATATAATAACTAAGTTTTCCTGGCTT
>DAHXNZ010000184.1 GCA_027365105.1 Thermoplasmata archaeon | reverse complement strand
ATCTGGCTTTCCGCGCTCGACGAGAAATCCGTCCGCCAGGCCCTCTCCGACCTGAAGCCGAACGACCGCTTCGCCCCCATGAAAAATGCCGCCCGGGCCCGTTCCCAGGCCGACTGGCTGGTCGGGATGAATCTCTCCCGCGCCTACACGATCTCCGCCCGAAAAGGCGGAAATCCCGTCGCCGTCCTCTCGGTCGGACGGGTCCAGACACCAACCCTGTCCCTGATCGTCTCCCGGGATCTGGAGAGTGAAGGGTTCGTTCCGAAGGATTTTTTTGCGGTCGTGGCACGTCTCGCCAAGGCTTCCGGAGGAAACTTCGAGGCCCTCTGGACTCCGCCCGACACTCATCCGGCGCTCGACTCCGAGAAGCGATGCGTCGACAAGGCCACCGCCGTCCGGATCTCCGACCGGATCAAGGGGCAGGAGGGGAGGCTCGAGGTCAAAAAGACCGACAAGTCCGACCTGCTTCCCCTGCCCTGGTCCCTCTCCAGCCTCACGATGGACGCCTCGAAAAAAT
>DAHXNZ010000183.1 GCA_027365105.1 Thermoplasmata archaeon | reverse complement strand
GAACTGAAATCAGGACAATATCTCTAAAGACACTGTTAAAGGAGTATGATTATGGCAGCCAAGTGCTAAAAATGGACTGTGAAGGTTGCGAATATAATTTACTCAAGGAAGATAAAGATACTTTGAAAAAATTTAAAAGAATTGGATCTCTTCAACATTGTGGGGGTAATTTCAGACCTCCTGCCACCAGATAGATGATTGTGTCCCTGTACTCATGGGCCTTGAACCCATAAGAACGCTTGAATGCTGTCCGGATCTTGTTGTTCAGTCCCTCAACAACAGCTGAATTTATTCCGGATCGTATGGCTTCCATGATGCCAGCAAGATGCCGGTTTATGGTCTTTCCAAGCTTGATGATCTGGGGCATCCTTGATCGGGATGCCCATGATATCCATTTTCTCAGGTATGATTCAGCAATGCCTGCATTGATCTGCCATAATCTCTGCAGGGCGATCTTGAAGTGATATGCATGTGATGTCTGCAGATCAAGGGATTTCACGGACATGAGGCGATCCCT
>DAHXNZ010000182.1 GCA_027365105.1 Thermoplasmata archaeon | reverse complement strand
TTATGATATATCAGACGCCAGGGAAACAATGAAGATCAGAAAGATGATTGGAATAGTTCACGACAACGTTGGTCTGTATGAATCATTGAGCCCCTACGAAAACCTGGAATTTTATGGGCGGATGTACG
Organism: Thermoplasmata archaeon; assembly: GCA_027365105.1. Lineage (GTDB taxonomy): Archaea > Thermoplasmatota > Thermoplasmata > Lutacidiplasmatales > UBA184 > Lutacidiplasma. The sequence goes on along the minus strand of DAHXNZ010000182.1, from coordinate 391 downwards.
AATTCCAGGAAAGCAGGTTGAGGGAAAATATCGAGAAGTACCTGAAAGCACTTGATCTCTGGGATAATAAAGACAAACCCGTCGGCGCTTTCTCAAAGGGAATGAAGCAGAAGGTAGCAATAGCCAGGTCGCTGGTGCACGAACCCGAGCTTCTCTTCATGGATGAGCCGACTGCGAATCTTGACCCCGAGGCATCGAAGGTGATCAGGGATATCATACTTGACCTGAAAAAGGAAAACAGGACAATATTCCTGAACACACACAACCTGGACGAGGCTCAGAGGATATGTGACAGGATCGGGGTCCTCAAGACAAAGATGATGGCAGTGGACACTCCTGTAAACCTTGAAAGAGCGATGACCAGCAAAAGGACTGTATTTGTTCTGGAAGT
>DAHXNZ010000181.1 GCA_027365105.1 Thermoplasmata archaeon | reverse complement strand
CAACGTATCAGTGATCAATGGAACTACAAATAAAGTAGTAAAAAACATAACGGTTGGATCGTCCCCAAAGGGAGTATCTGTTAACTCAAACAACGGATATGTGTATGTTACGAATTGTGGTTCCGACAACGTATCAGTGATCAACGGAACTACAAATAAAGTAGTAAAAAGCATAACGGTTGGAAGATCGCCAAATGGGATATCTTTTGACTCAAATAACGAAAATTTTTATGTTGCGAACGATTGTTCCAACAACGTATCAGTGATCAATGGAACTACAAATAAAGTAGTAAAAAACATAATGGTTGGATCGGCCCCAAAGGGAGTATCTGTTAACTCAAACAACGGATATGTGTATGTTACGAACCATTGTTCCAACAACATATCAGTGATCAACGGTACTACCAATAAAGTAGTGAAAAGTATAACTGTCGGATCGTACCCAAATGGAGTATCCTTTGATTCCGAGAATGGGTCCTCCCGGGCGATCCGCTCCATCGTCCTCAGGAGGTGGGCGGCGGTC
>DAHXNZ010000180.1 GCA_027365105.1 Thermoplasmata archaeon | reverse complement strand
GCCCATAAAGTCAATTTCTGCAAATTCACCAACGAGACACGGCTCGCGATCGAGGATGCGAGCGGCCATTCCGGCCAGACCTACCTCGCCGCCGTGAACGGCACCGCGGCCGGCGGCGGCTATGAGCTGGCGATGACCGCGGAACACATCCTGCTCATCGATGATCGCCGCTCGACGGTGTCCCTGCCCGAGGTCGCGCTGCTCGCCGTCCTCCCCGGCACTGGCGGGCTGACGCGGCTGACCGACAAGCGCCGCCTGCGCCGCGATCGCGCCGATCTCTTCTGCCTGATGGAGGAGGGGGTGCGCGGCGCGCGGGCACGGGAGTGGCGGCTGGTCGATGAACTGGTGCCGCCCAGTGCCTGGGACGCGACCATCACCGCCCGCGCCGAGGCGTTTGCCGCGCGGAGCGATCGCCCGGCCACGGCGCAAGGCATGCCCGGGGGTACCACTTGCGGATGGCCTCCTGCGCCTCCTCCTTCGAGCCGGCGTAGGCGGCGCCGTGCTGGGCCATGCGGCGCAGCAC
>DAHXNZ010000017.1 GCA_027365105.1 Thermoplasmata archaeon | reverse complement strand
AGCTGTCGAGGAGCGGCTGGAGGTCGAGGTGTTCGTCGACGACTTGGGCGACGATGCGGGCAAGGTGATTCTCGGGGAGCCACTCGTTGAGGTCGGGAGGGAGGAGGAGTGTCTGCTTCGGGTCGTACTTGCGGAAGACGGGACCTTTTTCGGCGGCCATGCTCGCCGATAGACGAGCCCGGCTATAGTGCCTCCGGCCCACTCTCCGTCAGCGAATAGAGCTACACGCTCCTAGCGGAGGGCCGGTTCCGGACCTTCCGTGAGCGTCGGTAGCCGTTCGCCGTCCCACCCGAAGAAGTGGAGGTAGAGATAGGCATTGGCGACCAGGGCCGCCGCGTAGCCGAGGAAGGGCACCGCGACGGCCACATTCTCGAGCCCGTAGCCGGCCATGGCAGTCGCCCCGCTGGCTGCACCCACGCGGGCCGCCTGGTTGGTCCCGGCGCCCTCCGAACGGTCGGCGTGGGGGAGTCGTCCCATGAGGGCGCTGGTCTGGGCGGGAAGCGCGGCGACCCGGAGGGCCGGCAAGGCGAAGTAGATGGCCAGGGCCGCCCCCAAGGAGGTGAACGGCATGATCGCCGCGAGGGCGGCAGCGACCAGCCGGGTACCGACGATCGCGCGGACGAATCCCCAGCGCCGCTCCAGCGCCGGGGCCGCCAGCAGCGCGAACGTCCCGATCACGCTGCTGATCGTGCTGTAGATCGCCATCTCCGAGCGCGGCACGGCGAAGACGACGACGAAGAACGGGATCAGGAACGGCGTGAGGAGCCCCTGGGAGAACCCATTGAGCACCCCAGTCCAGGTGAAACGTCGGATCACCTCCCGGCTGCGGACCGACGGTTTCCGCCCCCGTTCGATCGCCCGGATCGGGATCGGGATTGAGACGAGCACCGAGACGATGGAGACGATCAGGGCCACCAGGAAGAGGGTCGGCAGGTCGATGAAGCCGGCCCCGAGCGAGCCGCCCGCGGCGGCAAAGCTCGCGATGAAGGTAAAGTAGCTGAACCACCGGGTCCGATCGGCGGGGGCGACCAGGTCGCTCAGGATCGTGGTCTGGAGCGGAAACGCCACCCCCCCGACCCCGCCGCCGGCGAGAGAACCGGTCGCGCTGAAGCCACCGATCACCGAGGCGAGCGCGGCGGCGAGGAGGTTCGGATTCCAGATGAGGAGCGCGCAGGCGGCGGGCAGGAGGGCGAGGGCGAGGAGGAACGCGGGCCGCAGGGCCCGTCGACTCCCGTACCGGCTGACCGCGAAGGTGAGGCCGGCCGTCGAGAGCGAGCCCGTGGCGTAGAGCAGTCCGAGGATGAAGGCGCCGGTGTGGAGCTCGGTCAGGAGAAGGTAGGGGAAACCGATGTTGACGAGCCCCGCCGCGACGCCCCGAAGGATCCGGCTGGTCATGAGCAGTCCGAGCGCCCGGGCCCGGCGAGGCGGGGAGGGGCCGGGAAGCGGGGTCGGAATCGTCAAGGCCGGTCGGTCGCCGGCCATCGTCCCCGGCCTCATGAGCGCGAGGTACGCACGCCCAAGCTCATATCGGGCCGCCGCCTCCGACCCTCGTGGACGAGGTCGACGTCCTGGTGGTCGGCGCCGGGCCGGCCGGCTCCACCGTCGCCTACGAGCTGGCGCGCCGTGGCCACTCGGTCCGGCTCATCGAGGAGCACGGCCGCGTCGGATGGCCGGTCCAGTGCGCCGGATTGGTCTCCTCGCGCGTGATCGACCTGGCCGGCTCGGATCGTAGGGTCCGGACCCGGGTCCATGGGGCCACGGTCTTTGGTCCGGGGGGAAGCCAGGTCCAGTTCAAGGCTCCGGAGCCCCGGGCCTTCGTCATCGACCGGGCCGGACTCGATGTCGATCTTGCGGACCGGGCCGCCCGGGCCGGCGCGGTCATCGAGACCGGGGTGACCTACGAGGGGCGGGGGACGGCGGACGGGGACCGGGAGGTGGCCCTGCTCCGCGGTCCCGACCGGACCGATCGGACGGTCGCGGCCCGGCTGATCGTCGGGGCCGACGGGGTCACCAGCGCGGTGGCGCGAGCCTATCGGCTCCGCCGGCCGGTCGAGATCCTGCCCGCCTTCGAAGCCGAGTTTCCCGAGAGTCCGGGGGACCCGGATCAGGTCGAGGTCGATCTGGGCCGGCAGGTCGCCCCCGGGCTCTTCGGCTGGTGGATCCCGGACGGCTCCGGCGGGGGCCGCATCGGGGTCGCCGCCGACGCGGACGGGGTCCCGGCCCGTCGCTACTTCGAGCGACTGCTCGACCGGCGAGCGGCCCGGACGGGCCGGCCGGCCCGGAACCCCACCGCCTACCTAGTTTCGGGGATCCCCATCGGTACCCTGCCAAAGTGTGCCGGTCGACGGGTACTGCTCGTGGGCGACGCGGCGGCGCAGGTCAAACCCCTCAGCGGCGGAGGCATCTTCACCGGCATGCGGTGCGCGATGATCGCCGCCGAAGTGGCCGACCAGGGCCTCCGGGCGAACGACCTCTCGGCCGAGGTCTTGGCGGAGTACGATCGACGGTGGAGGTCGGAACTCGGTCCCGAGTTCTCCCGGGCGCTCTACCTGCGGCGGGTGTTCCGCCGGCTGACCGACCCGGAACTGGAGTCCCTGGTCCAGGCGCTCGCGTCGGCCGAGCTGACCGGGACGATCGTCGCCTTCGGCGACATCGACTTTCCGACCCACCTGGCCCGTCAGTTGCTGCGGGAGTCGCCGTCCCTTCTCCGTTTGGTTCCGAAGGCTCTGGGCGCGTGGTTTGCGGCCGATCCCGCTTCCATGCCGGACCTCGAACCGGGCCCCCGACGGAAGTAGAGGAAGGCGCCGACCCCGGCGAGCACGAACGCGGCTACCACGAGCCCGACCAGGAGGCCGTTGAGTCCCGGCCCGACGATCTGCGCGGCCGTCTCCGGCAGGACGCCCTCGACGCCAAGGCGGGACAGGTTCAGGGTGGCGGTGCCGTTGGAGGTCTCGGTCGCCGACGCCCAGAGCGCCGCTGAAAACCATCCCCGGGACTCGAGCCGGTCGGTCGATCCGTTGTCCACCAGGATCAGCCGGGTCCGGATCGCATAGGTGCCGACCGGGGTGGCCGCCGAACTGGTCACCGGGAACGATCCGCTCCATCGGGAACCGGCGGGCCAGGCCGCCCAGCTCTGGGATGCCGAGGACCCCGTGGTGGATCCGTTGCCGATCAACGGGGCATTGGGAGGAGGCTGGGGCGAGGTGGCATTGCCCGGAAAGGCGTTGAACGCGTAGATCTCGGCGGTGAAGGTCACGTGGGTCACCGGGATCGACAGCGGATTCTGGAGCACGAAGGTGAGGGCCGTCCGGCCTCCCGCCGTCGTGGGCGGCAGCGAAAACGAGACCACAAAGGCCGCGCCGTCCTCCGGTAGGGCCCCAAGGCTCCGGCCCGCCCCGGTCGGAAGGACGGTAACGAGCAGGAGCAGGACGGTCAGAAAGACCCCCGCGGTCCCGAGGGTCGTGCCCCGGAGGGACCTACCGGCCACCCGGTCCCCCCGGAGCGCACGGAAGCTCGCCCGCCGGCAGCAACCGGTCGATCCGTCGGGCCACGTCGCTCCGTCGGCCCCGCAGTCCGCGTCCCGTAAAGCCCCCGTATCCCCGGCCGAGGTCCGGAGTCGAGAACGTGGCGGCCTTCCAGAGCGCCCGGGCCAACACCTCGGGCCGTCCGGTCATCTGGGCGGCCTCCCGGTCGGCCCGGTACTCCTCCCGCCGGGTCAGCGAGGAGGCACAGTAGCCGACGACGGGGTCCCAGCGCATCATGCGGGCGAGGGTCCGGAAGAAGGTGAGGTAGCGGCTGTCGAGACCCCGGATGTGCCCCCATTCGTGGGCGATGACCGCCACCTGTTCCTCCTCGGTCAGCCGCTGCTGCAGCGCTTCCGACACGAAGATGATCTCGGTCCGCCGGATCCCCCGGCTTCCCCCGACCTCGAGGAGAGCGAAGGAGAACGCCTCGATCCGGGGCGACGCGAACGAGACGAGCCGCAGCGAGCTCGGCCGCGGGCCGAGGGCGGCCGGCCAGTCGAGGAAACGGGGATGTCCCAGCCGGAGGAGCCCTCGGGCCACGATCTGGTTCAGTCCAAACGCGAGGGCGAGGACCCCGAGCGTGCCCAACGCTCCCAGCGCCCAGAGCTCCCCTCCGGCGGGGGAGAGGAGGCCGCCGGTCGAAAGGACCTGACCCGGCAGCTGGTGGCGCTCGGCCGCCAGGAGAACGGCGACCAGGGCGGTTGTCGCGAGGAGGGACCAGACCCCCAGGAAGACCGCCGCGAGCCGGAGGACGATGGGAGAGTCGGAACGACGCACCGCGACGAGGAGCCCCACGCCGAGAGCAAGCCAGCTAGCGACCGGAATGACGATGACCCAGGCCGACGGGCTCGTCATGTCCCCCCGGAGGGGTTACAGGTCCAAGCGGCGCTTGAGTTCGCGTTCGTCAGAAGGCTGCATCTTTTCGATCTCTTCGTTCAGGTGGACGACTCCCGAGGGACCGAACATGTCGACCACCCCTTTAAGCAGTTGCGCCAGGTACTTCCGCTCGAAGTCGGAGGGACGATAGACATAACGGCTGCCCCCGCGACACCGTTCCCGTCGGCGCCGCACGAGGCCCCTTCGGAAGAGGCGACCCAGGATCGTCGCCACCGTCGTGTACGCGACCCGAGTGCCTTCCCGCTCCAGGGAACGACGGACCTCGCGGGCCGGGGCCTCCCGCAGTGCGGTCAGCGACTGGAGGACCTCCGATTCCAGTTCGCCCAGAGGGGGGTCGCGCATGGCACTCCCTGACCCGGGCGGTTCCTCATAAACTCCTTGGCGGCAAGGAACCGACGAGTTCGTACCAATACGTTCCCGGGCCGCCGTTCCGGCCGTGTCGGCCGTTTCGGCCGGCCCGGGCGCAAGGGTTTAGGCGCCCCCGCGGTGGGCCTCCCATGGTCGGACCGCCGTCGGCTCCGCAGAGCGTGCTGGACCTGGTCGGCCATACCCCGGTGGTCCCGCTTCGTCGGCTCGCGAAGGGAGTCCCGTACCGGTTGCTCGTGAAGCTCGAATTCCTGAACCCGGGGGGCTCGGTCAAGGACCGGATCGGCGCGGCCATGATTGACGACGCCGAGCAGAGGCAGCTCCTCCGTCCCGGGGGGACGATCGTCGAGGCGACCAGTGGCAACACGGGCGTCGGGCTGGCGATGGTCGCGGCGGTTCGGGGCTACCGGTGCATCTTCGTCCTGAACGACAAGATGAGCTCGGAGAAGATCCGGCTGCTGAAGGCCTACGGGGCCCGGGTGATCGTGACCCCGAGCCAACTGGCACCCGACCATCCCCAAAGCAACTACTCGGTCGCGAAGCGGCTCGCCGAGACGATTCCGGGCGCCTACTATCCGAACCAGTATGCGAATGCGCTCAACCCCGAGGCCCACTACCGGACCACGGGCCCCGAAATCGATGCGGCTGGGGGCCCGGAGCTCGCCGCGGTCGTCGGGACCGTCGGCACCGGCGGGACGATGAGCGGGATCGGCCGCTACTTCAAGGAACGGCGGCCGAAGGTCCGGGTGGTCGCGGTCGATCCGGCCGGCAGCATCCTCGGACCGTACTTCCGGACCCGGCAGTTGACGACCCCGATGCCCTATCAGGTCGAGGGGATCGGGGAGGACATGATCCCCAAGACGATCCATTTCCAGTACCTGGATGAATTCGTGGAGGTTCACGACGACGAGTCGTTCGCCCTCGCCCGTCGGCTGGCGCGCGAGGAAGGCCTGTTTGTCGGGGGGTCCTCCGGCGCGGCCGTCGCGGGGGCCCTCAAGTGGCTCGAACGCCGGCCGGTCCCCGAGGGAAGCACGGTGGTCGTCGTCCTGCCGGATTCGGGCGACCGGTACCTTTCCAAGTTCTACTCCGACGACTGGATGCGGGAGAAGGGCTTTCTGGGCCGGCCGGCGACGGCCCGGGACCTCGCGACCCGGAAGCGGTCGACCCCGGCGCTCGTGGCGGTCGATCCGACCACCCTGGTTCGGGACGCCCTCGCCCAGCTCCGGCACTACGGCATCTCCGCGGCGCCGGTCCTTTCGGGAGATCGGAATATGGGCAGCGTGTGGGAAGATGATCTGTTGCGTCGGACCCTGGAGGACGAGACCCTGATGGAGCGATCGGTGACGGCGGCCCTGCAGCCCGCCTTCGGTGAGGTGCCGGCGGAGGACCCGGTGCCGGATCTGCTGCACCGACTCAAGGAGGACCCGATCCTGCTGGTTCGCGATTCGGCGACCGGCCTCCCGATCGGAGTCCTGACCCGGCACGACCTCGTCGCCCACCTCTCCGATGAAGCGGAGGCCTCCGATGCGCTTTGACACTCGGCTCATCCATGCGGCCCAGCCCCCGGATCCGCAGACCGGGGCGGTCAATCCGCCCGTCTACCTCTCCACCACCTTCTCGCAACCGGCGCCGGGGACCGACCAGGAGTTCGTCTACGGCCGGACCGGTAACCCGACCCGGCGGGTCCTCGAGCGGGCGCTCGCGGACCTTGAGGGGGGTCGGGTCGGCCTCGCGTTCGCCTCGGGGATGGGCGCGCTCTCGACCCTCCTCGAAAACCTCCCGGCCGGCCGGCGAATCGTCGCGGTCGACGATCTCTACGGGGGGACCTGGCGGATGTTCGAGCACCACCGGCGCCAGTTCGGCCTGGACATCCAGTACGTCGACATGACCGACCTCCCGGCGGTGGAGGCCGCGGTCGCTTCGGCGCCGACCGCCTGGGTGTATGCCGAGTCGCCGACCAATCCGCTCCTGCGCCTGGTCGACCTCAAGGCGGTCGCCCGGATCGCCCACGCCCACCGGGCGCTCTTCGTGGTCGACAATACGTTCGCCTCGCCCGCCCATCAGCGGCCCATCGAGCACGGGGCCGACGTGGTGCTCCACTCCACGACCAAGTACATCGGGGGCCATTCGGATGTCCTCGGCGGGGCGCTCATCGCCCGCGACCGCCGCCTCGGCGAACGGCTCGCGTGGCTGCAGAACGCGGTCGGCGCGGTGCCGAGCCCGTTCGACTGCTACCTGCTGATCCGGGGGCTTCGCACGCTGGGGGTCCGGATGCGGGCCCATGAGGCCTCCGCCCGGGCCGTCACGGCGGCCCTCGAACGGGACCGTCGGGTCGTCTCGGTCCGATACCCGGGCTCGCCCCGCCACCCCCAGCACGCCCTCGCCCGGCGGCAGATGGACGGGTTCGGGGGCATGGTCAGCTTCGAGCTCAAGGGGGGGCTTCCGGCCGCGCGGCGGTTCCTTCGGGGCCTCCGGATCTTCACCCTCGCCGAAAGCCTGGGCGGTGTCGAGTCGCTGGTCGACCACCCGGCCTCGATGACCCATGCGAGCGTGCCCCGATCCGAGCGGGAGGCGCACGGGGTCCGGGATGGGCTGATCCGACTCTCGTGCGGGATCGAGGACCCGGCCGACCTGGTCGAGGACATCCGTCGGGGGCTCGCCCGGGAGTAGGCGATGCGGCCGGTCCGGATCTACGACACCCTCTCCCGGGAGGTCCGCCTCTTCCAACCCCGGACGCCGCCGCGGGTGGGGCTCTTCGTCTGCGGCCTCACGCCCTACGATGAGGCCCACATCGGTCACGGCCGCGTGGCGGTGGTCTTCGACGTCGTCGCCCGGGCCCTCGGCCACTGGGGCTACCGGGTCTTCTACGTGCAGAACGTGACCAACATCGACGACAAACTCCTCCACCGGGCCGCCGAACTCGAAACGGAACCGCTCGGGCTGGCCGAGACGCATTTTCGGTCCTGGGCCCGGTCGATGGAGCGGCTCGGGGTCCGATCGGTGAATTACTATCCCCGGGCCACCGACTACATCCCGGAGATCATCGACCAGGTCCGAGCGCTCCTCGATCGGGGGTTCGCGTATGTCGCCGAGGACGGGTCGGTCTACTTCGATGTGGGCCGTTTTCCCGACTACGGAAAGCTGTCCGGCCAGCGGATCGAGTCGCTCCGCCCCGGCGCCCGCCTGGAGGTCGACCGCCGGAAGCGTTCGCCCGAGGATTTTGTCGTATGGAAGGCCGCGACCCCCGGGGAGCCCTCGTGGCCGAGCCCGTGGGGACCCGGGCGGCCGGGCTGGCACATCGAGGATACCGCGATCACGAACCGGCTCCTGGGACCCCAGTACGACCTCCACGGCGGCGGCCTCGACCTCAAGTTCCCCCACCACGAGGCGGAGATCGCCCAGTCGGAGGCCGCCACCGGCCTCGCGCCGATGGTCGGCTTCTGGATGCACGCCGGCCTGCTCACGCTGAAGGGCGAGAAGATGTCGAAGTCGCTCGGGAACGTCTTCGCCTTGAGTTCGACGATCGAGTCGGAAGGGGCGGAGGTGCTGAGGTTCTACTATCTCAACGCCCACTATCGCAGCCCTCTGGACTTCGATCCCGCGGTGAGCTTCGCCGAGGCCCGGGAGGCCCTGCGGCGGCTTCGGGACCCGTTCGATCGGCTCATGGAGCGGTCGGGGGCCCGGGGTCCCCCGGGGACGGCCGAACTCCCCGATGAGCTCGCGGTCGCCGCCGAAGAAATGGAGGACCGGCTGGACGGACTCATGGCCGACGACTTCCGCACCCGTGAGCCGATCGCCGAGCTCTTCGGTTGGGGGCGCCGGGTCGTCGATTGGCTCGAATCGACGCCGACCCCTTCCCCGGCCGCCTGCGAGACGCTCCTCCTTCCCTACCGCTGGGGCCAGGAGGTCCTCGGCCTCTTTTCTCCACCGCCCCCGGCGGCCGACGACCCGAGCTTCGATCGCGTGGTTGCCGCCGCGTTGGCGGCCCGGAGCCGGGCCCGGCAGCGGGGCGACTTTGCCGAGGCGGATCGGATCCGGGCGGAGCTCTTGGAGGCCGGCGTCCAGGTCGAGGATCGGGCCGGAGGTTCGATCGGGCGACGTCGATCGCCCGAGGGGAGGCCGGCCGAATGAAGGGGTTCGGATTCGTCGACCACGGCGGGCAGGAGCGCGTCGGGTTCGTGGAGATCGCCGCCCCGGTGCCCGAGGCCGGTGAGGTTCGGGTCGAGATTCGGGCCGCCGCGTTCAATCGGCTCGACCTCTTTACGCTCCAGGGGATCCCCGGAGTGCCCATCGAGCGGCCGCACGTCCTGGGCTCCGATGGGGCGGGGATCGTCGACGCGGTCGGACCCGGCGTGGAGCCCTCGATCGTCGGGGAGAGGGTCGTGATCAATCCGGGGCTCTGGGACGGCAGCTGCCCGGCGTGCCGGCAGGGGCACGAGGAGAGGTGCCCGCAGTACCGGATCCTGGGGGAGCATACTCAGGGTACGGCCACCCGCTGGGTCACCGTACCCCGACGCAACGTCCACGGGCTGCCCCAGGACCGGAGCTTCGAGGAGGGCGCCGCGGCGCCGCTCGTCTTCCAGACCGTCTGGCGGGCGCTCGCCACGGTCGGCGAGGTCGGCCCGGGGTGCCGGGTCGCGATCATCGGCGCCGGAGGCGGGGTGGTCCCGGCCGCCGTGCAGGTTGCCCGCCACCTGGGGGCGACGGTCACCGTCGCGGCCCGATCTCTGGCCAAGGCCGACCGGTTGCGGCCGTTCGGGGCGACCGAGACGATCGAGTTCAGCGAGGAGCGCCCCCTCGACCGGGAGCTGTGGTCGGCGAGCGGCAAGCGCGGCTTTGACGTCATCTTCGACTCGGTCGGGGCCCCGACTCTGCCCCGGTCGATCCGGGCGCTGGCCCGGGGGGGCCGGGTCGTCGTCATCGGGGCGACCGCCGGCCCGATGGTCGCCCTGGATGTCCGGACCCTGTTCTGGCGGCAGGCGTCGGTCCGGGGGAGCACCATGGCCAACGCCTCGGAGTTCAGGGCGATGTACGACGCCTGGTGCGCGGGAACTCTCCGGTCGGTCATCGACTCCCGTTGGAGCTGGGAAGAGGCCCCGGCCGCGCTCGGACGCTTTGGTTCTCCCGATCTGTTCGGCAAGATCGTCCTGACCCTTCCGGAGGGAATGGCGGGGCCCCCCGAGCATCTTTAAGCGGCCCCACGGGTAACCGCCCCGTATGCCGGGGAACTTGGAGCGGGGTCGCCAGAAGATCGAGTGGGCCCGGACGCACATGCCGATCCTCGAGGAGGTCCGACGCCGCTTCGAGCGGGAACGGCCCTTCCGGGGGTTGACCCTCGCATTGGTGCTGCACGTGGAGGCCAAGACCGCGGCCCTGGCCCTGGCCCTCCAGGCCGGTGGGGCCGAGGTCCATCTCGCCGCCGGCAACCCCCTCTCGACCGACGACGATCCGGTCCTCGCTCTCCAGGAGGCCGGGGTCCACACCCATGCCGTCAAGGGCGAGTCGATCGAGGCGTACCGGGCCGGCATCGACGCGATGCGGTCGGCCGATCCGGACGTGATCATCGATGACGGCGCCGATCTGGTCGCGCTCATCCATGCCGAGGGCGGCCGTCGGGGCCGCATTCGCGGCTCGACCGAGGAGACGACGACCGGGGTGACCCGGCTCCGGGCCCTCGAGCGGTCGAAGAAGATGCTGTTTCCCGCGATCGACGTGAACGATGCCGACATGAAGCACCTCTTCGACAATCGCTACGGGACCGGCCAGTCCACGATCGACGGAATCCTCACCGCGACGAACCTCCTCCTCGCGGGCAAGGTGGCCGTCGTCGCCGGCTACGGGTGGTGCGGCCGCGGGGTCGCGTCCCGCCTGCACGGACTGGGGGCCGAGGTGGTCGTGACCGAGATCGACCCGGTCCGGGCCATCGAGGCCCGGCTCGACGGCTTCCAGGTCCGTCCGATGTTGGAGGCGGCCCGCCGCGCCGACCTGATCGTCACGGTCACCGGCAGCACCGGGGTCGTCCGCGCCGATCATTTCCGGGTGCTCAAGGACGGTTGCTTGCTGGCGAACTCGGGCCACTTTGACGTCGAGGTTTCCCGGACCGATCTCGAGGGCCTGGCCGTCGCCCACCGGCCGGTCCGTCCCCAGGTCGAGGAGTACCGGTTCGCCGACGGACGCCGGTGCTATCTGCTCGGAGAGGGTCGGCTCATCAACCTGGCGGCCGGCCAGGGCCATCCGGTCGAGATCATGGACCTTTCCTTCGCGCTCCAGGCGCTCAGTGCCGAGTATGTGGCCCGCCACGGCCTCGAGATGGAGCCGAAGGTCCATCCGGTCCCCCACGAGATCGATCGGTCGGTCGCCCGGGCCTCGCTCCCCAACTTCGGGGCCGGCATCGACACCCCGACTCCGGAGCAAACGGCGTATGCGGCCAGCTGGCAGGGAGGCACATGACCGCCCTGAACCTCCCCGCCGAGCTCCGCTATGCGAAGACCCATGAGTGGGTCCGGGTCGAGGGACCGCTTGTGACGGTCGGCATCAGCGACCACGCCCAGGCCGAGCTGACGGACATCGTCTTCGTCGATCTTCCGGCGGTCGGGCGCCGGGTCGAGGCGGGCGTCTCGATGCTGGTCCTCGAGTCGGTCAAGACGGTCGCCGACGTCTACGCGCCGGCGACGGGGACGATTCGGGAGGTCAACGTCGACCTCAAGCTCCACCCCGAATGGGTCAACCAGGAGCCGTACGGTCGCGGCTGGCTGGTCCGGATTGAAGGGACCCCATCGACCGACCTCCTGACGGCCGACCAGTACCGCGCCCAGATCGGGTAGGGCGTCGCGGGTCCGCCCTACTGCCCTTCGAACTTGGGGGGACGGCGGTCCAGGAACGCCCGCATGCCCTCGTGCCGGTCGGCGGTCGCAAACGTCTGGCCGGCGCTGGTCCCCTCGAGGTACAGCGCCGTGGCGAGGGGGCTGTCCATCCCGTGGTCGATGACCTGCTTGATCCACCGGACGCCGAGCGGGGCCCGCTGCGCGATGAGGTCGGCCAGCTTCTGGGTCTCTTCCCGGGCCGAGGCCGACGGCACGACCCGGGCGACGAATCCCATCCGCTCCGCCTCGGCGGCCGGGATGGGGACCCCGGTGTAGGTCAGCAGTTTGGTCCGGCCCCGGCCGATGAGCCGGGTGAGCCGGCTGGCCCCGCCCATGCCCGGGTGGATCCCCACGGTGACTTCGGGGAGCCCGAGCCGGGCGTCGTCCGCCGCGACAATGAAATCGGCCGCCAGGGCGAGTTCCAGGCCCCCGCCGAGGGCATAGCCCTCGACCAGGGCGATCACCGGGGCCGGGAACTCTTCGATGCTCCGGGCGGTCGCTTGGCCCCGGAACCCGAACTCGATGCCGTCCTGGTGGCTCTTGGCCTCCATCTCGGCGATGTCGGCCCCCGCGGCGAAGACCGGTCCGCTGCCGGCCAGAACCACGCAGCGGACCCCGGGGTCCCGGGCCAGCGTACGGAAGGTCGCCTCGACCTGGGCGAGCAGGTCGCTATTGAGGGAGTTGAGCACCTCCGGACGGTCGAGCAGCACCCAGACGACCGATCCGTACCGTTCGGTCCGGACCCTCTGGAGTTCCCAGCGGGTCTCACCCCGTGCGACTCGGTTGCGCAGTTCGGTCGCGACCGGGAACCGGTCGCCCCACGGAGCGGCATACGCTTCCACGAGGCGGAGCGCGTCGGCCAGCCCGACCTCAGAGGCGAGGGCGAACGGCCCGATGCCGCGTCGGAGGCCGACCAACGCTCCCCGGTCGGTCGCCTCGGCCGTCGCCACTCCTTCCTCCACGAGGCGGGCGGCGATGCCGACGGTGAGGCCGATGAACCGGTCGCGGACCCTGGCCTTCTTGTCGGGGTCGACCGTCGTCGCCTTCCAGGGCCAGGGGCCCCCGCTCCGGAACTTCTCTTCGAGCAGCCGGGAGGGCGCGTAGGCCGGCCCGAACGCCTGAGCGAGCGAGGTCTGGGCGTGGAAGGCGATCGGGATCCCGGTCACATTCATGAGCTCGAACGGGCCGAGGGTGGCGCGGAACAGTTCGCGACCCACCTCCTCGACCGTCGCCATCGATGCGACGCCCTCCTCGACCAGTCGGCAGGCCTCATTCAGGTACGGAACGAAGAACCGGTTCACGCAGAATCCGGCCCGGTCGGCGGTACGGATCGGGATCTTCCGGAGCCGGTACCCGAGTCGGTCGAGTTCGTCGAGCATCTCGGGCCGCGTGGCCGGCCCTCCGACGACCTCCAGCAGCTTGTTGATCGGCGCGGGGAAGAAGAAGTGGAGGCCCGCGAACCGCCCCGGGTCCGGAAACCCCTCGGCCAGGCGGCCGACGCTCAGCGACGAGGTGTTGGTGGCGACGAGGGTCGTCTCCCCGACCAATCCCGCAAGTTCGCGGAACAGGGCGTTCTTGACCTCGAGGTCCTCGAAGATGGCCTCGACGACCAGGACCGCACCGGTTGCGGCCTCCTTGAGGTCGGTCGTGAACTGGAGCCGGGAGAGTACCTCCTCCTTTCGGGCGGCGGTCATCTTCTTCCGCTCGACCGCGCCGGCCAGCATGCGTTCCACCTGGGCTCGGCCCCGGTCCAGCACCCGGGTGTCCACATCGCGGACCCGCACCGAGAAGCCGGCCTGAGCCAACGCCTGGGCGATCCCGCTGCCCATGGTGCCGGCTCCAATCACGGCGACGGGTCCCGGTGGGATGATCGACTGTCCCTTCATCGGCTCCTGCTCAGGGCGGCCCCCCGCCCCGGGGCCTCCCGAACCGGGCCGGCTATTTACCGTGTCCCGGACCCGGACCGCGTCCCCTCGCCATCGACGCCGATCGCGATCGACGGACGCCAGAAATAGCCCCCGAGCCTACCGGAGGCCGCATGTCCGACCGGCACGTTCCGCCCGGGCCGACCGGATCCGATTGGCCGGCCGGAGCCTCGGGGCCGGATCCCCTGAGCTGGGCCGAGGAGGAGCGGGCCCTGGTCTGTGCCCTCGGGGGGTACGCTCTCCAGCTCTCCGGGGGTTGGCTCGTGACGCACGAGCGGCTTCCGGGCAGCCGTTTCAATTTCATCGACATCGGGCCGGTCGCCCCGGCCCGACGGACGGCGTTCCTGGAGCGGGCGCTCGACCACTACTTCCAACGGGCGCTCCGACCGGTGGTCCGGCTGCGGCCGACGGCACCCTCCGAGATCATCGAGGCCCTGGAGCGGTTGGGGTTCCGGGAGCGACCCGTCCCGCAGCAGTTGCTGGTTTGCGGGCCGGAGCCCGGGCGACCCCCGGAGTCGGGGCGGCCGGTCCGCGCCCTGACGCCCGGAGAACTCCCGCTCCTCCACCGGCTCTGGGGCGGTTTCCGGGAACTGCCCGAGATCCGGGCGTCGCTCGATGTCGCGATCGCCGCCCCGGCCCGGGATGAGGAGGTGATCCCCGTCGCGGCGGCCGCGGAAGATGGCCCGGCCTCGGTGGGCATCCTTCACGGGTGGAATGGGCTGTGGGGGCTGCACGGAGTCGCGACCCTGCCGGGCCACCGCGGCAATGGATGGGCGTCGGACCTGGCGATCGGGAGTTCCCGACTGGCCCGGGACCATGGCGGCAACTGGTTGGGGCTGCGACTCGATTCGGATCGGGTGCCGTCCGGGCTGAGCCGGGCCGGGTTCCGGGTGCGTGAGCCGTACCGTGTGTTTGATCTACCCCACGACCGGGCGCTCGAGATCCCGCCGGCCGGTCCCCCCCAGCCCCCCCGATGGCGGCCGCCACGGGCGCCTCCTCGCTGACGGGCGGCCGGGAGACCTCCCCGGCCGGCCCCGATCGCCTCTGGACGCTCGGGGAAGGAGGCGCGCCCGAATCTGTCGGGGCCGTCCGACCGCAGATCCCGGACGGGTCCCAGCGCTCGGCCGCCGAGCCGTTCACCCGCTCCGGCGCGCGTCGTCCAGCTTGAGCCGCTGCTCCAGCGAGGCGATCGTCCGGATGGTCGGTAGGACGGTGTCCGCGTTCAGCGAGATCGAGTCGATCCCCTTCCGGACCAGGAACTCGGCGAACTCGGGGTAGACGCTCGGTCCCTGGCCGCAAATCCCGACCGTACGACCCTCGGCATGAGCCCCTTCGATCAGCATCTCGACGGCCCGTTGCACGGCCGGGTCCCGCTCGTCGAAATAGCCCATCCGGCCCAAGGTTTCCGAATCCCGGTCGGCCCCGAGGACCAGCTGGGTGAGGTCGTTCGACCCGATCGAAAAGCCGTCGCAGTGGTGGGAAAACTCCCGCGCGAGGAGCACCGTCGAGGGAACTTCGGCCATCAGGTACAGTCGGAAATCCCGCGACCGGCGCAGGCCGGCCTCCTTCATCATGTCCGCGATCTGCTCGAGCTCCCAGGTGTTCCGGACGAAGGGCAGCATGATCTGGGCGTTGCGGAGGTTGCGGTCGGTCCGAACCCGATGGATCGCCTCGAGTTCGGCCCGGAAGGCCGGCTGGTAGACGGGGGCGATGTACCGCGAGCAGCCCCGCCACCCGATCATCGGGTTCTCTTCGACCGGCTCGAACTCCTCTCCGCCGGGCATCCCGCGGTACTCGTTGGTCTTGAAGTCGGACGTCCGGATGATGACCGGTCGAGGGTAGAACGCCTGACAGACCTGGGCCAGCCCGTCGGTCAGCCGGCGGATCAGTTCCTCCTTCTTGCCCTCGCGCAGGAGCTTGAGGGGATGCTCCCGGACATGGGCGGTGAAGATGAACTCGATCCGCAGCAGCCCAACCCCAGAGACCGGAAGCCGGGCGTACTCCTCGGCCTTCTCGGGGACCCCGACATTGACCAGGATCTTGGTCGCCGTGACCGGCGCGTGTTCGTGGCCGTGGGTGGGGCCCCCTCCGGCCCCGGGCGCGGAGTCGCTTCGGGCCGCCGCCGAATGGACGGCGCGTTCGAGACCGCGGAACACCTGGCCCGTCTTCCCGTCCACCGTCACCTCGGACCCGTCCGGTATGGAGTGGGTCGCCGTCCGGGTCCCGACGATGCACGGCACGCCGAGCTCACGGGAGACGATGGCGGCATGGCAGGTCATGCCGCCCTCATCGGTCACGATACCGCCGGCCCGGGCCATCGCCGGCACCATGTCCGGGGTGGTCATCGACGTGACCAGGATCTCTCCCTGACGGAGTTTGGCCATCTCCGCCGGGCCCTCGAGGATGCGGGCGACCCCGCCGGCGATCCCGGGGCTGGCGCCGAATCCCCGGACCAGCGGGCTCTCGTCGGCGGTCGATCCGTTCGTCGTGGGGGGCATCTTGGTCGGGGTCTCCGACGTTTTGGGGATGGTCGTCACGGGTCGGGCCTGGACAATGTAGATCGAGTCGGCGTCGGCGCACCACTCGATGTCCATCGGGCGTCGATAGTGCGATTCGATCACGCGAGCGAGAGAGACCAGCCGGGCGATTCGTTCGTCGGACAGCTTCTGGATCGAGCGCTCGGCCGGCGGCACTTCCTCGCGCCGGTTGCCTCCGAGAGGCTGGCGGACCAGCCGGACCTTCTGGTCCGAGATCTGCTTGTGGATCAACCGCTGGGTCTGGCCGTCGATGACATAGTGGTCCGGGGTGACCTCGCCCCCCACGATCGCCTCGCCGAGGCCCCAGCCGGCCTCGATGATGATCCGGTTCTCCCCGGTGTTGGGGTCCCGGGTGAAGAGAATGCCGCTCACGCGGGAGTCGACCATCTTCTGGATGAGGACCGCGAGCCGAACCGTCCGGTGGTCGAACCCCTTCTGGGTCCGGTACATGACCACCCGGGGAGTGAAGAGCGAGCCCCAGCAGCGGCGGATGGCCGAGAGGATCGCATCGGTGCCGGTGATGTTGAGGTAGGTGTCCTGCAGCCCCGCGAAGGAGGCTCCTTCGAGATCCTCGGCCGTCGCGCTGGAGCGGACCGCGCTGTAGCGGACGGCGTACTTCTGGGCAAACCCCTCGTAGGCCCGGCGAATCTCGTCCTCAAGGTCCGGAGGGAAGGGCGTCGCTTCGAACGCGGAACGGATTCCCGCGCAGATGCGGTCCAGTTCCTCGGGGTGCTGGAGGTCCACGCGCCCCATCTCCTCCTGGATACGGGCCCCGAGCGGCGTGCTGTCCACAAAGGCCTGGTACGCGTCGGTTGTCACGACGAACCCCGGGGGAATGGGAAGTCCGGGGGCGACCAGCTCGCCGAGCTTGGC
This sequence comes from Thermoplasmata archaeon, assembly GCA_027365105.1. Classification (GTDB taxonomy): domain Archaea; phylum Thermoplasmatota; class Thermoplasmata; order Lutacidiplasmatales; family UBA184; genus Lutacidiplasma. The sequence continues at coordinate 14,959 of DAHXNZ010000017.1, read as the reverse complement.
CGCCTTCCCCCCGACCAGCGGGAGGTCGGAGGCGGCAACTTCCGACAGGGAGACGACGCGGCGTCCCACGGCTCAGGTCCCCCGTTCGAGGGTGTAGCCGATGAGATCCGACTGCGGCGAGTAGGCGTGGACCTTTCGGGCCGACACGCACCTCCAGACCGAACCCGCCCCGGACTCGCTCACCAGTTCTGTCCCCCGATCTGCAACGCGTCCTCGCGGGGTAATTTCGTAGTAGTGAATGGTGCCGCCCCGCGCGACGCGGCCCATCAACGGTCCGAGATACTTAATCCCTTCGTGGGGAAGGTTGAGGATCGCCCGGTCGGCAACCTCCGGCCCGGCCAGGAACTCTTCCACGCGCTGCGTTCGGGCCTCCACCGGCGCGGCGGCCGGCAGCGCCGCGAGGCTCCGCTCCAGGAGCTCGATCGCGTCCGGGTTGGAGTCCACCGCGACGATCCGGGAGGCTCGCCGGTCGCGGGCAATGTGGGCCGCAAAGGGCCCGACCCCGCAGCAGAGGTCGAACACCACTTCTCCGGTCCGGACCTCCGAGGCCACGCGATGGTGCTCATGGGCGAGCCGGGGCGAGAAGTACGCCCGTTCGAGGTCGACGTAGAGCCGGAGCCCATGCTCGGAGTGGACCGTCGCCCAGGAACCGCTGCCCGCGAGCCGGTCCAGGAGGCGGATCCGGCCCGGCCCGTGGACGCCCCGGTCCGCCCCCACGAGCCGGGCCCCGGGGACGAAGGCCCGGAGCGCCTCCCCGATCCGGCCCGGTTCGATCGTGCAGTGGTCCGGGATGCGGACGAGGACAATATCACCGATGACGTCAAACGAGCGGGGAAGGGCCGGCTCTTCCGCGGCCAGATCCTTGAGGAGATCGGCGTAGTCGCGGGCGGGGGCTGCGGGGGCCGGATCGAGCTCGGCGGCCTCCACGGGGCCCCAGCCGGTCGGGATCTCGACCCCCTCGACGACCGGCAGGAGGAGGTCCTCCCCGTCGGCCCGGATCCGGATCCCGCTTCTCAGCAGGCCCCGGTCCAGGAGTTCCCGGCGGGCGGCTTCCCCCCGGCGGCGCGGCACCCGGAGCGCACGGCAGTTCATGGGTCGCGTCGTGGCTCGCGACCGAACAGGAGGGGCAGAACCTGCGCGCCCCGGAGCGTTCCGAGGGTGCCCCGGCGGGCCGCCTCCTCACCGAATTTCTGGGGGCCCGCCCCGGCCGGCGCGGGGTCGACCCCGGCCCCCCAGAGCACCAGCGGCACCGGGTCGTCCGAGTGGCCCTTCAAGATCGCCGGGGTCGCATGGTCGGCGGTCACGGCGAGCCGGATTCGGCCCGGATCGAGCCCCTCCAGGAACGGTCCGAAGAAGCACCGGTCGATCGCCTCGATGATCGCTTGCTTTTCCCGGGCCCGGCCGTCATGACCGGGCTCGTCCGGACCTTTGAGGTGGACGTAGATGAACGGTTGGTGATCGAGGAGTTCCCGGGCCGCGTGGGCCCGGGCCGCATATCCGGTCTCGCGATCGGAGCCCATCGGGCCGACAAACCGGTCGGTCAGCCCGAGCCGGCGGGCGATCCCCCGTTCCACCGGCATCTCCGTGAGCGCCCCGCCCCGAAGACCATGCTTGGTCTCGAAGAGAACCGGGGGATGGGCGCCGGGAGCGCCGGAGTTGCGCAGGAGAAGCCCGTTCGCGACTTTCCGGCCGGAGAGGGCCCGACGAGCGTTGACCGGGTGGCCCGCCAGCAGGTCCAGGGCCCGGGTCACCCACAGATTGACCGCCTCGGCGGTCCGTTGGGCCTCCGCAGTTTGGTCGAGGGGGGCGACCGGGAGGATCCGGGGGTCGTCCGGGCGTTTCGCCGCGCCGAGGCCTCCGAGTCGCTCGTAAAATGGGTCGCTGTTGGACAGGTGGGGGGAGAGCGGCCGGCCCGGGTCGAGCGCATGCAGGACCACCACTCCTCGGTGGCCGACCGAGGCGGCGGCGCGAACTTCGATCCCGTGGTCGTGGAGCAGCCGGGCGTCGGTGAGGGAGCGCGCCAGCTCGTGGGCCTCCGATGTGGTCAACGAGCGGCCGACCCGAGAGTCGAGAACTCGACGTTCGCCATCGATCGTCGCAAAGTTCATCCGGAACGCGACGTCGGTCGCCGCCATCACGACGCCGAGCCCTTCGGCCTCGAGGACTCCGCGGCCGGGCGAATCTTCGATCGGATCGTAGCCCAACAGGGCGTAGACGCCGGCATCGGACTCCGGGGCCACTCCCGGACCGACGACCATGACCTGTCCCATCTGGCCCTGCCGGGCCAGGCGATCCAGGTTGGGGGTGGCGGCGGCTTCGACCGGGCTTTGACCGCCGGTCTCGGGGTGCGGTCGATCCCCGAGCCCGTCGAGGATCACCAAGGCGTACCGGAGTTCTGGGGGCGGGGTCATCGGCACATCGGCTCCTTTGACCTTATAAACTACGCGGTACTTTACGCCCCTCACTGTGGAGCCGACGAGCGGGATCAAGGGTTTCCTTACCAGCCTTCCGGGCAAGGCGCTCCTGCTGGTCGTCGGGATCCTCGCCACCGCGGCAAGCTTCACCTATCTCGGCATCATCGTCGCGATTCCGGTGATCCTGCTCGTCGGCCTGGCTCTTCCGATCTGGGCCGGCCTCAAGCGCCCGCGCTATCTCGCGCTCACCGGCCTCGTGATCCTGGTCGTCGCGGGGGCGATCATTGCCCCGCTCCTGACCCAGGAGGTCATGATTCCGAGCGCGGCGGCCAGTTCGTCCGCAGTCAACGCCTCGAACCCCCATAGCATGCTCCTCCAGAACGCCTCGGTGAGCCCCTTCAATGCCGCGCCGGGCACCAACTTCACTTGGACCGTGACGGTTTATCCCCAGTACGTCCCGAAAGGGAATACGAGCCCGCTCTGGCTCAACCTCAACCTGATGGACATCGCGGGCGCCCTCGCCGAAACCCTGAACTTCACCCACTTTGCGGCCAACTCGACGGCCCCCGTGGTCGTGACCTTCCATGCGTCGATCGCGACCGCGGGCATCTGGTCGTGGCAGATGAACCTCTCGTACCGCTCGATCTCCCGGGGAACCTTGACCTTCGTTCTCCTGAACGCCGGTTCGGGGTTCAATGCCGTCGAGGGGCCGGTCGTGGGGAGCTTCCTGACGACCCTGGGATCGGTCTTTCCGGGCGTGTATCTCAGCGTCTTCCTCTACCTCGGGATTCCGTTCTTCTTCGTCCTGTTGATCTACCTCTTCCTCAAGAACCGGCAACGCCGCCGTCAAGAGGCCGAGCAGCGGTCCCATGACCCGCCGCCCGGCGTGGACGGCGCCCGGGCATCCTCCGCGGCCGGCACGTCCCCGACGGGGGCGAACGCGCCTCGGCCCAACGAACAGGCGTGCCCCAACTGCGGTGCGGTCATCTACCCCAACGAGTCGTTCTGCTGGAAGTGCGGCACCTCTCTGGCGTCGGGGAACCCGGCGCCACTCCCGACATCGGGGGGCCCTGGCCAGCGGCCCTGATGTGGGTCGGCTCCCGGCTGCGATTCCTCCGGCGTCCTCCGCTCACTCACTCTCCGTGGTGCCGCCCGCCTTCCCCGCGACTGCGGGACTGGGGTATCGGGCGGGCCATGAAGGCGGGGACCTTTGACCCCCGAATCGCGGGGCAACGGCGTCGGTCCCCGCCCGAAGTGCGGGGGACGGAACCGGCCCGGCGGGGCGAAGCGCCGGAGCTCCGGTCGCCCCTCCCCGATCCACGGTCGGTCCAGATCAGGGGGCTCCCAGGACCACGCTCACGGTCCCGCTAAACCCGCTCTGGCCAAAGAGGATGAAACTGTCGCCCGCGAGGCTCGCGGAATTCGGGCCGGTCCCCGGGCCGGAGACCAGGAGGACCAGGCTGTTGCTGCTCTGAGCGAGCGGGGTGGCCGGGCTCGCTCCCGGGCAGGCGGCGGAGCCCGTGGCCGCAATCCAGGTCGAGCTCGTGAACGAATAGGTGACGATGACACACACCGTGCCCGCGTTGTTCCAGAGGGCCAGGCTCGCGTTCTGGAGGACGACATGACCGCCGGTCGAGGTTTCCACGCCGAAGGTGAGGCTGGTCGGGGTGATCCCGTTCGACGAGGCGCCCAGGGTGATCGAGACGTTGTACCAGAAACAGGTGGACGTGGCGACCGGACAGCCCGGCCCGGCCGTGCCGACACCCTGGGTCGCGAGGCTCAACGCATCGTTGAGCGGCACCGACGGGGTGACGTGGGTGAGGTTGGTGATCGCGACCCAGACCCCGACCGCCAAGGCGACGGTAATCAGCACCAGCAGGATGGTGCCGACAATCGGCGAGACGCCCCGACGGTGACGTCGAAGGCGCCGTCGGAGGGTCGAGGAGGGGAGGCTCCGGGGGTGCGGCACGGGGTCGTCCATCGGACAATCGAGGCCGCGCGGCCATTTGAACCTTGGGCCGCAGGCGAGCCCGGCGTTGCACTCCTCCCGGGGCGCGACCGGGCGGGATGTTGACGCCTCCGGGGGTTTCGGACCCGGCGCGGAATGGGTCGAAACCGAGAAATGCCCCCGGCCCTGCGGTCGGCCCATGGCGACGGCGTACGCACGAAGGGGTTCGGTGGCCGACCCGTGGTGGATTCGTTGGGACCTCTTCCTCCGGCATCTGACGGAATTCCGGGAGGAGGCCGCTTGGCCGGTCCGGTTCGCCTTGGTGCTCCTGTTTGCCGGCCTCACGGGTCTCTCCGCCCAGCTGGCGTTTGCGCTCCCCTTCACCCCGGTGCCCCTGACCGCCCAGGTCCTCCTGGCCCTAGTGGCGGGGGGATTCCTGGGGCGCTACCTCGGCCCCCTCTCCCAGATCGCCTATGTCGCGTTGGGCTTCCTCGGCCTTCCCTGGTTCGCGGCGAATGTCGGGAGCCCCTGGTTCTCCGTCGGCGGCGCCGGCGTGGTGCTGGGCGCTTCGGGGGGCTACCTGCTCGGCCTGATCGTCGCGGCCGGCCTCGTGGGCTGGCTGGTCGACCGGCGGCTACCGGAGCGCCGGTTCGTCCCGATGCTCGGAGCGCTGCTGGCCGGCGTGGCGGTGATCTATGCGATGGGGGCGCTGCAGTTCCAACTGCTCCTCCACACCTCATGGACCACGACGCTCGCCGAGGCGGTGGTCCCCTTCTTCCCCGGGGATGTGCTGAAGGCGGTCGTGGGGGCCGGGATCCTGTCGGCCGTGGTCTCCACCGGGCGTTCCTCCTCAGACGAATCCGGGCCGGGGGTAGTTCGAGCGGTCTCGCGACGAGATCTCCTCGCGGCGGGTGGTCTGCTGGGCGCGATCTGGGCGCTCGCTCCCCTGGTGCCGTGGGTGGCCGGAACCGACTCTGCGTCGATCCAGGCCTACTACCTTCTCTCCGCCGGGGTCTCTTCGGTCGGAGTCGCCCTGGCCCTGACCGCGAGGTGGGCAATGGCTCGCCGGGCCACCCCGGGTTCTCCGTCGGGGGCCCCGGGGGCCTGAGGCGGGCCCGATCACCGGTGGACGCCCCCCGCGGGCCTCCCCCTTGGAGAGGGTTGGGCTCGCTCGGTCCCCTCGGGGTCCCTCGACCCGGGCCTTTAACCGACCCCCCGGGCTAGCCCCGCTCTCGTTCCATGGACCGCATCGTATACACGCTCGCCTCGGCGGGGCTCGTCCGCTCCCTGGGCCGGGCGGCCACCTGGATCTTCCTCCCGGTCGTCTTCGTCGAGATCTACGGGCTCTCCTACGCGACGGTCGGGCTGCTCGTGGCGGCCATCGTTCCGGTGAGCATGCTGGCCCACCTGCTCGGAGGTTCCCTGTCCGACCGGGTCGGCCGCCGGTGGCTGGCGACGATCCCGAGCTTCGTCTCCGCGCTCTGCATGACCGCAATCTTCCTGCTCCTGGACCGGGGGGTCGCGGTCACCATGGGCCTCTGGGCCGTCAATGCGTTCGGGATGGCCCTGTCGGGACCCTCCCAGAGCGCGATGATCGGCGACGTCACCCGCTCGCTCGACCTGCCGATGGCGTACAGCATCCAGCGGGTCTTCGTCAACGCCGGCTTTGCCGTATCGCCCGCCCTCGGCGGTCTGATCGCCGATACGGTCGGCCTTCCCTATCTGTTCCTCTTCGGCGCGGTCGCTACCCTGGGGGAGGGGCTCGTGCTGCTCCTCTTCCTGAGAGAGACGCTCCCGGACGGCCGGACCGCCTCCAATGAGCGGCGCTGGTCTCAGTTCTCGGCCCCGTTCCGGGACCGCACCTTCCTGCTGATGCTCTCGCTCCTGGTCGGTCTGGTGGTCGTGGCCAACCAGTTCGGGACGCCGCTGACCCTCTATCTGGTCGACGTGCGTCAGCTCCCCCTCCTCGAGTTCGGATACATCTACGCCATCAACGGAGCGCTCGTCGTGCTGATGCAGATCCCGATCAGCCGGTGGATCGAACGGACTCGACACTACCTGATCTGGATGGCCGGGGGCACGCTCCTGTATGGGATCGGATTCATCCTCTTCGGTGTCGGCGCGGCCTTTCCGATCTTCGCTGTCGCGATGGTCGTCTTGACCCTCGGGGAAAACTCCACGAGCCCGATCCAGCAGACCGTCGTCTCCAATTTCGCCGGGTCCCAGCGGCGGGGCAGCTACTTCGGCGCGTACAACGCGACCGCCAACGCGGCCCGCGCCGTCGGACCGGTACTGGGCACGCTCCTCCTGGCCCTGGGCTCGACGGTCTGGTGGTCGTCGATCTTCGCGGTCGCGCTGGTCGTCGCGCTGCTCTTCCTCCTGCTGGTCCGACGCCTCGGCAGCCGGGTCGAGTCCGGAACCCCCAGGGCCGCGCCGGCAGCCGAGGCGTAGGGGAGCCCAGGTTCCCCTCCCGGTGGCCGATGGTGCGCCCTTCAGCGAGCCCTCAAGTAGCCCCCCGGGGTGTCCCACCGAGGTTACCATGAGCCGATTGGTTCGACACGATGCCCAGGGTCCGGCGATTGTGATGGTTGGCGAGAAGGTCGTGGCGGTCTGCCAGTGCGGCCTCAGCCGCAACAAGCCGTTCTGCGACGGGAGCCACAAGGTCACTCAGGGAGAAACCCCGGGCCATGTCTACGTTTATAACGAGGAGAACGCGCGGGTCGACATCCCCGACCAGTTCCCCCCGCCCAGCAAGAAGTTCGTCGTCGAGTGAGCCCCGGCGAGGTCCGCTCCGCTCAGACGGAGCGGACCGTGAAATCCCGGCCCTCCCAACGGTCGACCGCGCTCCACCGGAAGGTGAACCGGTAGCGTCGGTCGGGCCGCCCGAGGGGGGGCAGGTCGACGTAGTGGAGGCCGAGCGGGGTCGAAACCGCCTCGGTGTCGTTGACTCGGGACCAGTCGGAGTCGCTCCAGTGCAGGGCGAACGGCTGGTCGGCCATGATCCGCAGCGGGGTCAGGGCTCCGACCGTGGCGGGTTGACGGTTGAATTTCCAGATTTCCAGGGGAGCGGGTCGGCGATCGGACCCGGCGTACCGGGCCTCGACCGAAGCGATCCGGTCGAAGACCCGCCCGTCGCTCACCGACCGGAGGAGCTTCAGGTACTCGGCGTGGGCCCAACAGAGCGGCATCGCCCCTTCGGTGGGTTCGCCGAGGAACATGTGCAGTTCGGGTCGATCCGGCTGGTCCCAGACCTGCTCGGGCAGGAGTCCGGTCCGGGTGGCCATCCGTTCGAGGGTCGCGAGGTACGGGCTCGGGTCTCGGCCCCGGGCCAGTTCGTAATGCCCCCGCTCGCCGGTCAGGAGCGGCCACGCCCGGCCGACCCCCCAGCCCTGGTACGGACCGCCGTCCCCCCGGTCCCCGTAGCCGTCATGGTTGTACCGCCGCCAGGTCGGACCGAACGGGGTCTCCACTTTGAGCAGGGCGTCGGCGGCCTCCACGGACGCCTCGATCGTGGGATCGTCCGGGCGTCGGATCCCGTACCGGACGAGTTCCAGGAAGCCCGGGTCGATGATCGACTCGGCCGGGAATCGGTTGGGCGTCGAGGGCGCCAGGTTGGGCAGCGTGACCCAGCCCATGTCGGGGCCCTCGTTCGGGCAAGGGTCGCCGGGGCGGGCCGGACGGATCCGAACGTAGTGGCGCCGCCGGCCCGGTACGGCCGTTCCGCGGTCGGTGACCGTCCAGCCGTCGAGATGGCATTCGAGGAAGTCGGCATACCGCTGGGCCAGATCGGCGCTCGAGGCGTCCCGGGCTCCGCGGAGCAGGTCCGCGGCCGCGGTGAGGGCCGCGATGGTGGCCGCCAGGGTCGAGGGGGAGAAGCCGGAGAGTTCCTCCCAGCGCTCCTGGGGAGTGACCGGCCCCTCGTGGATCAGGAAGCGGGCCGCGCGGCGCACCATCGGGATCGGATCGAACTCGCCCAGCTGGTGATCCTGCGCCAGCCGGTGGGCGAGCAGCAGGGGGAAGGCGACCTCGTCGAGCTGGACCCCCGTCCAGTACGGTCGACCGCTGAGCCAGAAGTTCTGCGGGAACCCTCCGTCCGGGTGCTGGCGGGTGGCCAGATAGACCAGGGCCCGCAGGGCGCCTTCGGCGTGGCCCGACGCGAGGAGGGCCGACGAGGTCTGGACCATGTCCCGGGTCCAGACGAGGTGGTAGCCGCCCCGATCGTCGTCGCCCTTCCAGGCCCCCCACGGAATCGAAAGGGAGGCGATGAACGCGCCCGGGAAGGTCTTGTCTTCGTGGGCCAGCAGGACGGACCGGCTGCTCCGGCACAGTCGCCCTTCGTCGTGGCTGGCGCTCGCGAGCGGGACCGCGCGGGCGACCGTGCGGTCCCACTGCTCGACGAACCGCTGCTCGTGCTGGGCGAAACCGGTGCCGAGGGACTGGTAGAGCGCGGTGATCGCGGCCGAGACCGACTGGGCCAGGGCAAGTCCGATCGTGATCGGCTCGCCCGGGACGAGCGGGAGTTCCCCCACCAGGGCGATGTTGCCGTGGGGGGCCCGGTCGAACTCCCAATCGAGCCGGTAGTTGGAGGCGAGGTCGGTCCAGCCATCGCTCGCCCCGACATACCCCACCGAAGCCGTCCGCCAACCCCGGGGGGTGCCTAGGGTCAGCCCCGCCCCCGGCTTCTCGGCGGCAAGGACGGGCCGGTCGAGGACGTTCAGCACGATCCCGCTGTTGTCCGAACCCCCGCCCATGAGGTGGGGAGCTGCCAGCGCAAAGACCCGGATCTTGGCCCGGAGCTTGGGGTCATGGACGAAGAGCCGCAGCTGGGTCAGCAGGACCGGCAGGTGCGGATCGCCCAGGATCCGCTTCTCCAGATGGTAGCGGCCGGCGGGATCTCGCGATTCCACGCGGTAACCGAGGGCGTGAAGGTAGGGCCGGGTGATGGTATGCTCGAGGTGGCGCTTCTCCTCGTGAAAGAAGGTCTCGCCATCGGTGATGAGGAATCCGAGATCGCGTACCTGAGGCAGGTCGATGGTCGGCCCGTAGACCTCGCTCACGGACCCCCGCCAGAGGGTGAACCAGAGCCGGGAGTCGGCCGAGTACGCCGTACCGATCCCCTCCTTGTTGCTGTGCGTCCAGCGGGGCGGAAGTCCGGGCGCTCCAAAGGCCAAGCGGTCGCCCCGCCGCAGGGGGGAATCCTGGAGCGCCATGATGGGCCCGGGAGGCGTGGAGTGGTTTAACGGCTGGGGGCCGGGCCACCGGCCGGGCACGCATGGCTTTTTGGGTCCGCGTGGCTCGCCGTCGGCCATGAACCTCGCGCTCTTCCTGACGCTGATCCTGCTCATGACCGTCGCCGCGGGCCTCCTGGGATCCCTGACCGGTCTCGGCGGAGGGGTCGTCGCGGTCCCGGTCCTGATCGTCTTCTTCCAGTTTCCGTTCGTGGATGCGGTGGGGGTCAGCCTCATCACCATCCTGGCCACCTCGACCACGAGCGGAGCCGCCTACGTCCGCGACCACATCACCGACCTTCGCATCGGGATGTTCCTGGAGATTGCGACCGTGCCCGGCGCCTTCGTCGGCGCCGTGGCGGCAATCTATCTGGCGCGCTCGAACCTGGAGGACGCCCTCCTGGTGGCCCTGGGCGCGGTCCTGATCCTGAGCGCGGTCAGCAGCCTGCTCCGGGGCCGCCGGACGGAGACGCATACCGCCCGTCCGGACCGAATCTCCCGTTTCTTCGGCTTCCGGGGAACGTACCGGGACCAGGCTCTCGGCGAGTCCGTGTCGTATCAAGGCGAGAACACCCGGGGCGCCCTCGGGGTCATGTTCTGTGCCGGGGTGGTTTCGGCGCTCTTCGGCATCGGCGCCGGCGTCCTCAAGGTCTTCGCCCTCGAGGGCGCGCTCAACCTTCCGATGAAGGTCGCCACGGCGACCAGCAACTTCATGATCGGAGTGACCGCTGCGGCCGGGGCCAGCGTGCTGCTCATGGCCGGGTACGTGAACCCGCTCTTCGCGGCGCCGGCCGCGATCGGGACGGCCCTCGGCTCGTATGTCGGAAGTCACTACCTTCCGCGGCTGCGCAACGAAGCGGTCCGATGGATCTTCGTCGTGGTGGTCTTTGCGCTCGCGATCGAGGTCATCCTCCGGGGGGTGGGCTTCGCGGCATGACCGATCCGACCCCCCCCCCGGGCGATGGTGCCCTCCCGCCCCGGGACTATGTCATCATGTCCCGGGTCCTGCGCATCGGGCTCTTCTCGTCGGTCGCCTTTTTTGCGGTTTTCTCGGTCCTCTTCGTGGCCCACAATTGGACCGCCGACCCGACGACCCTCATCCAGCACAATCCGATCCAGCTCTACCTTTCGATTGGGGGGCTCTCCCACGGCCTGGCGACCCTCCAGGATTCGGCGTTCCTCACGATCGGCGTCCTCCTCATGATCGCGACGCCCGTCGCCCGGGTCGCGACCGGCGTCATCTTCTTCGAGCACAACCGCGAGCGCGGAATGACCTGGGTGACCCTCGCCGTCCTGAGCATGCTCATCGTGGGGCTGCTCTACCTGGGGCCGGCGATCCGCTGAACCGGCTACTTCCCTTCGTGGGCGAGTTCCGCGACGATCCGGCGGGCGTGGTCGAGCCCGAACGCCGCCAGCGCCTCGGCCTGCGGTCGCTGGGCGGCCTCGGCGAAGACCCGCAGCAGGGGCTCCGTTCCCGACGGCCGTACGAGGACCCACCCGCCGCCTCGGAACGCCTTCACCCCGTCCAGGGTCAGGATCCGGTCGCTCCCGGGCGTCAAGGCCTGGGCCAGTCGGTCCAGCACCTTCGCCCGGATCTCGGCCGGGCAGGGCAGCTTTTCCTTGAGGAGGGTGTACCGTGGGATCTCGGCCAGCGCCGCCGACAGGGAGAGTTCGCGGTGGGCGAGCAGATCCAGCATGGCGGCGGCGCTCATCGCCCCGTCCCGGGCGAGTTGGAATTCGGGAAAGATGAGCCCGCCGTTCTCCTCACCCCCGAACACGGCGTTCCGGGCCTGCATCTCGTGGGTGACGGTGGGCGATCCGACCCGGGTGTAGACGACCTCCCCGCCCAGCGGCCGGACGGCGTCCTCCACCGACTGGGAGGCGGTGACCGGGGTGACCACAACGCCGCCGCCGTGTTGGGCGACCCGGTCCCGGGCCAGGAGGGTCAGGCTCGCCTCCCCCGGGACGTAGCGGCCCTCGGCGTCGACAAAGATCGCCCGGTCGGCGTCTCCATCGTGGACGATTCCCAGGTCTGCGCCCAGGGCGACGACCGTCTTCAAGAGGTCGCCGACGTTGGCTTCGGTCGGTTCGGAAAGGTGTCCGGGAAAGGTGCCGTCGACATGGCCGTTGAGCGTGATCACCCGGCAACCCAGCCGTCGGAGCAGCTCCGGACTGGTGGGGATCGACGCGCCGTTGCCGCAATCGAGGACCACCGTAAAGCGCCGCTTTCGGATCCGCTCAACGTCCACACGATCCAGGATCCCATCGATGTACCGGCCCGCCGCCTCCGTGGAGGTCTGGATCGACCCGATCCCGTCGTAGCCCATGGTCGTCGACGGGAGGTGCGTGGCCGCCGCCTCGATCGCTTCCTCCCAGCTCCGGGGGATCTCGAGGCCGTCCGCCGCGATGCATTTGATGCCGTTGAACTCCCGGGGGTTGTGGGACGCGGTGATCATCACCCCGAGCTCGGCTCCGGTGCGGGGCACGCTGTACTGGAAGGCCGGGGTCGCGAGCAGTCCGAGGTCCAGCACACGGTGGCCGCACAGCGCCAGGGTCGCCCCGACGAGCCGGGCCAGCGCGGGGCTCGAAGTGCGCCCGTCCCACCCCAGGGCCACCCGGGAGCCCGGGGAAAGGGTGGCGGCGATTCCGCGGGCCACCCGGAGCGCAAAACCGGGAGTCAGGGTGGTGCCGACGACTTCCCGTATTCCGTTGGTTCCAAAGAGACGCATGCGGACGGCCCGGGGGCGGATGGTCCTATCCTATATGAAAAGCGGCGCTCGGGGTCGAACTCCCCCGCGCCGGCCCCGGAGCCCTCCCGGTTCCTGGCCGACGAGATGCTCGGTCGCCTGGCCCGGTACCTTCGGATGCTGGGCTACGATACCGCCTACGCCCGAGGCTCCACCGATCCGGAGATTGCCGGCCGGGCCGCGGCCGAATCCCGCTGCCTGCTGACCCGGGATCGCCCGCTGGCGGCCCGGGTCCCGGGAGCCATCCTCCTGACCGAGGTCCGGATCTTCGACCAGGTCAAAGAACTCCATCGGCTCTGCCCCCGCCTGCGCTGGGAGCTCCGCCCGCTTCGGTGCACCGTCTGCAACGCGGCGCTGGTCCGGATCGCGGCCGACGCCGGGACCCGGCCCCCACTCCCCGAACGGGTTCGGCGCTCCGGGCAGCCGATCTGGGGGTGCTCGGCCTGCCCACGGGTCTACTGGTCCGGGTCTCACGGCGCGCGCCTGGCCGCCGACCTGGAGCGTTGGCTCGGGGAGGCGAGGTCGTGAGCCGTCGCGTCTTCGTCGAGCTCTCGGGCGAAGCACCGACGCTGGCGCGGGCCGAACTGGAGGGGGCAGCCGAGGCGCTCCAAGGAGCCGTGGCCGCCTCCGGATCCGAGATCGCGGGGCTCGTCGCGGTCGAACTCCCGGACCACCAGTCCCCGGCCGGACTGGCCCGTCGTCTCGCCCTCGCCCGGAGGCTCTTCGTCGGGGGGGAGGGTCTGGAGGATCAGTGGAAGATTACCCGGTTGCCCGACGGCACGACCGGAGGGTTCCGAACCCTGGGGCACCCGTCCCGCGCTCCCACCGAATCGGCCCAGCTACGGGGCGCCGTCGCCGCCTTCAAGGCCGCCGGAGGGCGCGTGGACCTGGACCGGCCGGATCGGCGGTTCTGGATCGTAACCGGGTCGGGGCGACCCCAACTCCTCGAGGAGGTGGCGACGGTCGACCGGGCGGCGTACCGACGCCGTCGGATGCCCGGCCTGCCGTTCCAACGCCCGGTCGCCCTCGATCCACGGCTGGCACGGGCCGCAATGAATCTGGCCCGGATCCGTCCGGGAGAGACGGTGGTCGATCCGTTCGTGGGGACCGGAGCGCTGTTGGCCGAGGCCGGTCTCCTGGGCGCCCGGACCTACGGGATTGACCGGTCGGATGAGATGGTCAAGGGCGCGCTCCGCAACCTGGGCTTTCTGGGGGTACCGCCCGAAGGACTCGCGGTCGCCGACGGAGGCGATGCTCCGGCGGGGGTTCCCGTCGCCCACTGGGATGCCGTGGTCACCGATCCTCCGTACGGCCGATCGTCGAGCCCGGGTCCTGAGTCGCCCGACGTCGTGCGGCGCCGGGTCCTGGCGGCCTGGGCTGAACGGATGCCGGTGGGGGCCCGGGCGGTGGTGATCGCCCCGGCGGGCAGTCCGCCGCTCGATCCGCCCTGGGAACGGATTGAAGCGATCCCGGTCCGGGTCCATCGGAGCCTGACCCGGGAATTCTCCCGCTACCGTCGGGAACGCTCGGCCTGAGGTGGGAACTCCGCTGGTGGTCCGCCGAGTTTCCTGAGGTCCGAAAGGCCGGCCCGGGGGTCCTGTCCGCCTTCGGGGCATCGGTGTCCCCCGAATGAGCTTCGGAAGCCGCTCGGCTCGTGATCCCGCGTCGTGCGCCTCGTACCCGTCGGGACGGCGGGGTGCGCTTGCGTCGGGGGGCCACCTTGCTGCCCTTCTCGTGCGTCCGTCCCGTCTTCCAGACCCGTCGACGGAGAACGCGAGGCGGAGACCGCCTTCAGGGCGCGGGGGTGGGCCCCTCGGCCCTCCCAGCCGCTCGTTGGCGGGCGGAGTGCCCCCGTCTTCCCGGCAGGGGACGTCTCGAGGCCGCGCCGGGGCCTTCGGACTCCAGTCCGTCTCGCCCGCGTGCCCCCCGGCTGCGGTCGACCGGGTCGGTGCGCACCGGTCCCTCACTGACCACCGTTCCTAAGGCGCAGACGAGGCGCCCGGTACTCGTGCCCGGGTGGACTTCGCCCATCCTGAAGTGGCCTTCGTCCATCGGCTCGCTCCGCCTCGCCACCTGCACCTTGCTCCGGACGCTCTCGCTGGCGGAGAGACGAGTCCCAGCGGGTGGGGCGACCCGATGGGCTCGCCACGCACCTCTGCGGATGACCGCTCGTTGGTACGCGCGTCCCCCGGAGTTCTTACCGGGAGCGGCGCCGGTCGAGAACAGGCTCCGCGGCGTGGGGGTGCCCGCCGAACCGGGCGCCCGGGCGTCGGGGCATTCCCCCGCCAGAGGGCGAGCCCATTGACGGCGCGGAATCGCAAGGTCGTTGACGTCGCGGGCCTGCCCTCGCGCAACCATCGGCGGGGTGCTCCTCGCCGGTCTGGGTCGTCCCGTGGCGAGCTCGTCACCACGCTCCGGCCGGGCCCCCCCGCTCTGGGCCGGCACCACCGTGGCCTCCGGGGGGGCCCGGCTCCTGGTCGGGTGGCACGGACGGGCTAGTGGACCGGCTAGGAAATCTGTTCGGGAAACTGGACCGAAAAGTCTAGGCTAGGGTCTGCTCTACCCGTAGGCATGGTCGTCCGGGTTCGAGAGATCACTGACGAGGAAGGGAACAAGCTCCGA
>DAHXNZ010000179.1 GCA_027365105.1 Thermoplasmata archaeon | reverse complement strand
AAGAAAATTAAAACTTCTTTCAATGTATTATTTCAACTCTCTGGGCTATGAGTTAATAGATGATTCCGGAATTCTGGACGCTTCGCCACTAAAACAGGGCTTTGAAAGCATGGCCATGGAAAATGTAAATAAAGTATCTAAAGTCATAGGCAATGAAATAGCTCAAAAAGATATATATGATTATCTTAGAAAAATGGGTTACAGAGTTAAAGACGGTACCATAGGCATACCATTTTACAGGATTGACGTTATGGGTTTTGTAGATTTGGTTGAAGATATATCAAAGGCCAGAGGTTACGACAAAATAAGTGAAAAAGAGATAAAGTTGAAAGCATTTGGCTCCGCAAATCCTCACAAAAAATTCAGCAATATTCTATCTGAGATAATGATCGGAATGGGATTTCAGGAGATTATGTCCTTTTTTATCACAAATTCTAAAAATGTTGAATTCGGAAGGCAAAGTAGGGAACTTAAAATAATGAATCCAAAAAGCCAGGACTTTTCGCAACTTAGAAATAGTATTTT
>DAHXNZ010000178.1 GCA_027365105.1 Thermoplasmata archaeon | reverse complement strand
CCATCGCCCGGTCCATGACCCCGCTTGAAATCTACCGGACAGGCTTTCCCGGCATCGTCCTCAAGGAGGTCGAGTTTTGCCACGAGCCCGAGGCGTTCGCTTGAGAGGGTGACGGCGCGCGCCCTGACCTTCAGCCCCGCGGTCCATTCCTGCGGGGACGGAAGCGCCCCTCGCTCGTCATCGACCTGCCGGTGAATGCGGTGTCCATCCAAAGTGTCCGCGCTGTCTGCGAACTCGCCTTGAACCCATTCGAGGTAGAAGAGACGCGGACAGTAGACGAACTCGTTGAGCATCCGGGCCGGCAGGAGCTCGGGAGTTTCTCGTTCCTCCGCCATGAATCAAGTGGAGAGTCGAGCGGGGGGCTGACGCCATAAAGTTGTTGTCGGACTGGAACGGCCGGGTGGGCGGGAGTCCCAGGGACTCCCGCCCACCCGGCCACCTTCGGGAGTTCCGCTTCGTTGGACGCGAGCCAACTGCGCAGGGCCTTCAGAGTAGTCCGAACGTACCCGCCCGAGTGACCGGCCTTTC
>DAHXNZ010000177.1 GCA_027365105.1 Thermoplasmata archaeon | reverse complement strand
CCTCGAGGAAGAGGCTCGCGAGGCCGAGGAGTAGGGCGACCTTGGAAGGATCGAACAAGGGAGATTGCAGAGAAAAAGGGTGCCAGGGTTATTCAGGAACCCCGAAGAGGATACGGAGTCGCCTATAAAACAGGAATTTCAAATTGTAAGGGTGACCTTGTATTATGTCTCGATGGAGACGGGACATATCCTTCAGAAGTAGCCGGTACACTCATAGAATTATTGAAAATTAACGATGTTGATTTTATTTCATGTGACAGAATGACCTTGAGAAACCAGAATTCTTATACTAACCTTCATTTTATTGGAAATAGCGTACTAAACCTTGCCATATTTCTATTCTATGGATTTAGAATAATAGATTCGCAAAGTGGAATGTGGCTTTTCAGAAATAAAATTTTCAAAAAAATGGTCAGACTCAGTGATGGAATGTCATTTTCACAGGACATAAAAATAGAAGCGTTCATTCACGGAACTATTATAGAGGTTCCAATCAGATATGGAGTAAGAATGACAAAACCTAAACTT
>DAHXNZ010000176.1 GCA_027365105.1 Thermoplasmata archaeon | reverse complement strand
CAGGAGGATCCCGATCTCGAGGACCCTGTTGACGAGGGTCTGGGAGACCGGGACGGCGGAGAGAGCCTGGTAGAGGTTGATGGAGGAGAAGATCCCGATGAGAAGGTTGTGGAAGAGAAGCCAGAGGCTGATCTCGAGAGCGTTCCGGGCCCACTGGCCGACGAGGAAGAAGAGCCCGGGAACCACCGCTACGGCAAGGAGGAGAGGGCCGACGATATAGAGGAAGGCCAGGAGCGCATAGCGCACGAGCGAAAAGGCCAGGACGATCACCTTGAGGCCGTCGAGAAGAACCAGATAGAGGATCCCCATGGGGTCGGAGAGGAATCCGACGAAGGAGCCGACCGACCCCGGGATGAGGCTCGACTGCCAGATCCGTTCGTAGAAGGCCAGAACAAGCGCGCTCGGATAGAGCGACTGTGCCACGGCCCCCACCATCGTGACCCCGTCTTCGAACCAGCCGTCGTAGCCGGCTAAGGTAATGAAGACGACCAGGACCCGGAGAAGGTCGCCAAAGACGCGCTCCCCTCC
>DAHXNZ010000175.1 GCA_027365105.1 Thermoplasmata archaeon | reverse complement strand
CAGGGGCGGCCTTTTCCTCCCGGTGGTGGGTCAGCACCGGCTGGACGTCCGTGGACCGCTCGGCATCGAGCGCCCGGTGAGACACACGGAGCCACCCGAGGGCGACGGGCCCGTCCTCGAAGACGGCGTAGTAGTTGAAGCCGACGGGGTCGCCGTAGCGGTCCAGCTTCTGCAGGGCGACGAACAGGTCCATGTCGTCCGCATCCGGCGTGGACATCCAAAGGCGGAGGCGGGCACCGCCCACGAGCTCGACGGCCTCGTCCAGCCGCCAGTCGAAGGTGGCGCGTCCGCGCGCGCGCCCCAGCTGCTCGGCGTCGTAGTCGACGGCCGACGGCTGCGCCGGTGCCTCGACGAGCAGGCGCCCTGACTCCGCGTCGAGATGGCGGACGACGAGCTCGGTGTCGGGCAGCGGCCAGGCGGTCGTCTCCTTGGAGACCGCGCGGCGATGGTCGACGCGCACGTCGAAGCGGACCGTCGGCCAGCTCGAGACGTCGTTGTCGATGCCCTTCAAGAAATGGTCGAAGAAGGCC
>DAHXNZ010000174.1 GCA_027365105.1 Thermoplasmata archaeon | reverse complement strand
GAATCACCGGAAAAGGCTGCCATCACCCTGAGAAGAAGGCTTATTGTAAGCTGGCCGCTTGCCGTTTCAATTATCCTGATCACTTATCTGGTACCATCATCATTCACAGACCGGAATTATATTCTTCTTCTCCTCACCCTGCCTGTACAGTTCTATTCCGGAAATGGATTCTATGATGGTGCATACCATTCAATACGCGGTAAGACAGCAAATATGGATCTGCTTGTTTCCATGGGTACCCTCACTGCATTCTTCTTTTCAGCATATATCACTTTACTGCCCGGTACAATCCCTTCATCAGATGTGTATTATGATGCATCTGCCTTCATCATAACCCTGATTCTCACAGGGAATTTCATTGAAAACAAAACCAAAATAAGAGCTAATAAGGCAGCAGGGAAGCTTATTGGAATCATTCCCGGCAATACCACAATAATAAATGAAAACGGAGAAACCTCTGAGGTTCCCACAGGGCAGGTAAAACCGGGGAACCTCATAGTTGTAAAGCCTGGGGAGATCATACCAGTGGAC
>DAHXNZ010000173.1 GCA_027365105.1 Thermoplasmata archaeon | reverse complement strand
ATCGTCTATAACCCCAACTGCTATGGCATAGTTGAAAGTAAGATAAATGAAATAAATACCTTCAAAGGAAATTCTCTGTTAATTTATTATTATGACCCGGTATCACTTGGAGTTATTAAGTCACCTGGGGAATTGGGGGCAGATATTGCAGTATCAGACGGTCAGGGTTTAGGAATATCTCAAAATTTTGGCGGACCAACATTAGGGCTTTTCTCTTTTAGGAAAGAATATGTGAGGAAATCCCCTGGAAGAATCATTGGTAAAACAATAGACAAGGATGGAAAAGATGCTTTCGTAATGACCCTACAAACAAGAGAACAGCACATTCGAAGAGATAAGGCCACCAGTAATATATGCACTAATCAAGCATTGCTTTCAATAGCGTCTTCAATTTACCTTGCAATAGTAGGATCGCGGCCCTTTGCCGTGAGTTGTTCATCAGATCCCGTCAATCCGTAGGCTCGCAGCGAAAGACGTACATTCTTGGCGATGTCTAACTGGGCATCCCTGTCGAGTCCGGCGTGTTTGGAGA
>DAHXNZ010000172.1 GCA_027365105.1 Thermoplasmata archaeon | reverse complement strand
ACGCCTTCCGGAGGCGACGGGAGAGCCCGACCTTCTCGGTCCGGTCCCGGAGGTTCGGGCCGTCCTGCACGGAAGTATACAGGGAAATGGGGAAAGACCGGTTGGACAAAAGGTTATGATCCCTAAAGTTGACTATTCCGATTCAAACAGTTCTAAATTCCTCTTAGACAAAATCAAACAGAAGGAACTGATGAAAATGATCAGAGAACACAAGGATGCGGACGATATAGTATTCCATAAACCATCAGGATCCTACGACGTTTATGTATTCTTGAGAGGAGAGGATGAGGATCGAAGAAATCCGGTAATTTTGGGTGAACCTATGAAATTCATGATGCAGAATTCTAACGCACAAGAGTTTACAACTCACGTTGCCAAGGATTATTTTAGAAAGGCTATGAAGGCAATGAATGGGTTGGAGAAAGTAAACAATACTCAATCATTGAACGTAAAGTTTCGTAATGATTATCCGGTAGAAATTTCAGGATCTTCGAACACTATCGGCTTTGTCTCTCTTATCGCTCCAAAGATG
>DAHXNZ010000171.1 GCA_027365105.1 Thermoplasmata archaeon | reverse complement strand
CCATAAGAGTTTATGAGTCCACTATAGAACTTCTTCAAGATTTAAACCAATCTCTACTGGAAATAGTTATGGCTCCATTTTACCCTTCATTACTGAATTCACTTATATATGAAAATCCAATAGTTTGCCCGGTTGCATCTGGCGGTTCGGCGATTGTCTCTCTTCCGGGAGAAGATATCCTTTATGTATCCGAGACCAGTACTATGGCTAAATTTGCTCAGGTCTACATTTCTTCTAACAGAAATATAAAAATGGTCAGTATGGGAAGTATGAAGAAAAACATTGAACAATTTTTGAAACAGGGAGGATTAATTACGTTATGGGAGCCTTATCTATCAATAGCTTTGAAGAAACATGGCGTCAAAATAAAATCGAAATATGAAGAGTTGCTGTTTGAGCTTCCGTGTTGCGTAATAACCTTTTCAAAATTATTCTATAAAACGAGAAATGATCTGGCACATAAAATAAGGGAAATAGGCCGACGGCTCGGGAGCACCTCCCGCAGCATCTCCGCGGCGCCGAGGAGGGCGGCC
>DAHXNZ010000170.1 GCA_027365105.1 Thermoplasmata archaeon | reverse complement strand
GCCACTTTGGTCGCCCGGAGCTTGGTGCCGAAGTCGTTTCTTTCGAGAGAGCCGGTGACGTAAAGGGGGGCGGAGAGGGCAAGCTCGGCGGCACAGGAGGCGTAGGTGTCGGGGAAGAGGACCATCTCGAGCGACTGCTCGAAGTCCATGAGGGTCACCTGCGCCATCTTGTCTCCCTTCTTCGTCTTGAGCTCCCGGATCGCGGAGACGACTCCGAAGACGCTGACCGTCGAGCCTTCCGCAACATTTTCGAGCGCGGAAAAAGGCGGGCATTCGAGCTCCCCGGCGAGCTTCGCGTAGGGGGTCATCGGGTGGCGCGAGAGATAGAACCCCAGTCCCTCCCGCTCCGCCTTGAGGAGGGTCTTCTCGTCCCACTCCGGTCCGTCGGTCCAGGGGGCCTCCGGCTCCCGCTCCGGCTCGAACTCCCGAAACAGCTTCCCCATCTTCGACTTTTTCGGCTTTTTAAGCCCCGCCACCCATGCCAGAAGAGGGTCGATGTTGGCCATGGCCGCCGCCCGCTTTACCTCCAGGCCG
>DAHXNZ010000016.1 GCA_027365105.1 Thermoplasmata archaeon | reverse complement strand
TCGGACTCGGGCTTGCGTCGCGTCATCCCGTAGAGGTTGGCGTCGGCAGATGAACGCCAACGGTTGCACGGGAAAGGGGTTGGGGATAGGGTAAGGGTCTGGGGGCGCTAAACTAGAGCCCTATGGAAGCGAACGGAGCTGCCGTCACGCGAGAAGCTTGTCGACAAGCTCTTTCGGAGGGCCGGGATGCCCGGGAGGCCCTCATGACCCCGGCATCCGCCCTCCTCACTTCGCTGGAGTCAGTGGCGAACTACCAGAGGAGGAGTCAATGAATTCGGAAACTCCGGCTGACCGCCCCGCTCCCCGCCGTTCGTCCCATGTGGCGCTTCCGTCGGTCCAGGGGCGGCTGGGCAACCCGTTTAAACGGTGGCGAGCGTGCTTGGGGCATGAAGGATGTCCACGCCATGCCCCCGGCCCGGGCCGCGCGCATCGGTCTTCACTCGGTCGGACTTTCCGGCGTACGCAAGCCCCTCCATGTCCATCGGACCGACCGCACGGTCGCGTTGAGCGTGCAGTTCGATCTGGCGGTCGACCTGCCCTCGGACCGGAAGGGTTCCGACCTTTCCCGGAACTCCGAGCTCCTGGCCGAGATCGTGGACCGGACCGCGCAACTCCCGGCCGTGAGCCTCGAGGCCGCGTGCGCAGCGATTGCGCGGGAGCTCCTCGCGCGGCACCCGACCGCCCAACGCTCCACGGTACACGCCCAAGCCGAGTACTTCCTCCGCAAAGGCCTGGCGCCGGAACGGGCGAGCCTCGAAGCCTACACCCTGTTCGCCGAAGCGTGCGGGACCCGGGGGCCGGGCGGATCGGTCGCGGTCACCGCGTCGGTCGGAGCGGAAGCGATCGGAATGACCGCCTGTCCGTGCGCGATGGAGACCTGTCGGGAGCTCCTGCTCCAGGAGTTCCCGTTGCTCGCCGACCCGAGACTCGAGTCGTTGCCGATGATCACGCACAACCAGCGCAATCGGACCCGCCTCCTTTTCGAGATGCCCGAGGGGTGCACGACGGAGGTCGACCGGATGCTGGCCGCGATCGAGCTGGCCCAGTCGGCCGAGACCTTCGACATCCTCAAACGGGGGGACGAAGCGGCGGTCGTCGTTCGGGCTCACCGCAACCCCAAGTTCGTCGAGGATGTCCTCCGGACCCTCCTCGCCAGCCTTCCCGAACGGTTTCCCGAACTGCCGGATTCGGTCGGGATCCGAGTCCAGACGGTCAGCGAGGAGTCGATCCACAAGTACAACGTGGTGGCCGCCCACCAGACCACTCTGGGCGAGCTCCGCCTCGGCGGAACGGCCTGAGGGCGGGAGGGCCGGATGCGGTTCGCGTGGGACGGGATCCGACGGCGGCCCGGCCGCTCGGCCGTGACCTCCCTGGGGATCGGGCTGGCCGTGGCCCTGGTGGTCCTGCTCCTGGCGGTCGGAGCCGGGATCAGCTCGAGCGCCGGCTACCTCGCCACCCAGAGCGGGGTCGATCTGATCGGGGTGAGCCCCGGGGCGGCCCCGCCCAGCACCCAGTTCCCTCCCATCGCGTCGGCGCACCCGCTCGCGCACGAGATCCGACAGGCCGACGCCTCGGTCGAATCCGCCAGTCCTTGGCTCATCGCGAGCCTGCTGTTCGGGAACAGTTCCCTTTGGGCCCGGGCGAACCAGACGTCCGGAGGCCAAGGGATCCCTGCAGGTTGGGTCCCCACCTCAGGGACCAGCATTGGCTGGATTCCCAGCGACAACCGCGGGATCACGACTCCCCCGCTGGTCAACGGGACCGGTTTCACCTACCCGGGAGACCCGCACTACGCCAACGGGAGCTACGATGGACTGTTCACGCATGAAATCGTCATCGACCAGGGCCTCGCGGCGGAGCTGGGTGTCACGGTGGGAAGCCTCGTCTGGGCCAACCCCCGCTCGGTCGCCGGGCCCGCCGAGGTCGAGGGCTGGTATGCCAATGCGACGGCCTTCCGGGTGGTGGGGATCACCGAACCGTACTACCTGATCCCGACCGCCTCGCTCGCGATGTTCTACCTCTCCGAGCTCCAGAGCGTGACCGGATCGGGCTCCTCCCAGGCCGACTACACCTCCCTGATCCTGATCCACCTCGTCTCCGGCGCGAGCGCCGGAGCCGTCCAGTCGCTGCTCGCGGCCCGGTTTCCCGGGGTCGGGTTTTTCACCCTGGCCGACGTCCTGGGGGCGATCCAGAGCGAGATCAACCTCTACAGTGTCTTCGGCGAGCTGGTGGGCGCGACCGGACTGGTGGTCGCGACCCTGTTCACGACCACGGTGCTCCTCATGAGCGTGGATGACCGACGGAAGGAGATCGCGATCCTCCGGGCGATCGGATACCCCCGGGCGACGGTCGGGAGTTACGTGGTCGAGGAGTCGCTCCTGCTCGCCGGCCTCGGGCTGGCGGCCGGCCTGCCCCTGGCCTATCTCATGGGCCTCGGCCTGAACCGTCTTTTGAGCGGGTTCCTCTCCGGACTCCCGAGCGGGTTCGCCTTCATCCGGTTCGACCCGAGCGTCGCGGCGCTGGGGCTCTTGATCGTTCTGGCCCTCGGCCTCGTCGGATCGATCGCGCCGGTTCTTCGAGCCTCGTGGATCCCGGTGAGCCAGGAGCTTCGGACCCCATGACCGGCCGGAAGCACCCGGAGGTCCGTCGGCCCGGATCCCTTCCCGGGATCTTGGCGGTGGTGGCGATGGCCGCCGCGATCACGCTCCCGGTCGTCCTCCTCTCCGTCGGAGGCGGGGTGTCGAGCCATGAGATTGCCCGCCTGCAGGCGTCCGGGTACCAGATCGTGGTCTCGGGACCCGGCACGGCCGGTATCGATCTCGCGCACCAACGGGCCGCCCAGATCGGATCGATCCCCAGCGTCGGCGCGGTCTCTCCGACCCTGACGATGCCCATCGACCTGCGCAGCCCCGGGGGCCGCTGGGTGCCCCTGCTGGCCGAGGGCATCCTGCCGGGCGCCTACTACGCCACCTTGGGCTCGACCGCGTCGCAGGTCTTTTCCGCACCGCCCAATCTGGGGGACCCCACGGACATGATCCATTACCAGAACGGGAGTTACGACGGCCCGGTCTCGCCGGATGTCCTCGTCAACACCACCCTCGCCCAGACGGATCATCTCCAGGTCGGCGACCCGGTGACGATCGCCCCCACCGCGAACGGTACGGGGGCCGTCACCTACACCGTCACGGGAACCTTCAATGTCCTCTCGTCGTTCCTCTCGACCAGCGCGGACTACGGGATCTTCCTGCCGCTGTCGAATCTCCAGGTCCTGACCGGGCTCGCTCGGACCGGCCCGGGACCCCAAGGGCTCCTGGACGCCGCCGATTCGATCCACGTCGGCCTCACCGGCGCGGCGTCGACCTCTCCCGCCGACATCGAGCGGGTCGAGGTCGCGATCCATACCCTCTTCCCCTACTACGGCGTGAGCACGCTCACCCAGCAGGCGAGCCAACTCGAAGGGGCCGCCTCGATCCTGAACGGCTTCTACCTCGTCCTCTCGTCCGTGGGCCTCGCGATCGGATTCGTCTTTCTGACCCTCGTTCTGATCCGGCGGGTCGAGGCCGAGCGCCGGGAGATTGGGATCCGGCGCGCCCTGGGCCTCCCGTCGCGTTCGATTGCGGCGACGATCGTCGCGCGGGCCGCGGTCCTCGGTGGCGCCGGCGCCGTCCTGGGGGTCGCGAGCGGGGTGGTCACCGTGGCGCTCCTCACCCGGATCGGATCGGCCCCGGTCCAGGCGGCGAGCCGGCTCGCGGTCTTTGAGCCGACCCAACTGATCGCGCTCGGCCTCGGTGCGCTGGCCCTTGCCGGGCTGGCGAGCGCCGTGGCGGTCCGGCGCGCCCTCCGGCTTCCGCTCCCGGAGGCGCTGCGATGACGTCGGGTGCCGTCATCGAGCTCGCCGGGGTGACCAAGGTCTATGGGGGATCCGGTCCGGCGGGAGTCCGGGCGCTCCGGGGGATCAGCCTCCGGTTCCGGCCGGGCCAGTACGTCAGCATCGAGGGTCCCAGCGGGTGCGGCAAGACGACGTTGCTGAACCTGCTCGGCCTCATCGACGTCCCGACGGAGGGCGAGATCCGGTGGGATGGGGTCAATGTGGCCGACGGTTCGGAGCGGGAGCGGAGCCGGTTCCGGCTCCGCTCGATCGGGTTCATCTTCCAGCGGTTCTACCTCCTGCCGACGCTGACGGTCCGGGAGAACGTGGAACTCCCGCTCCGACCGCGGATGCGGGGCCGGGCCGAACGGCACGCCCGGGTCTCCGAGCTGCTCGAAAGCGTCGCTCTCGCGGACCGGGCCGGCTTCTACCCCAGTCAGCTCTCGGGGGGCGAGGAGCAACGGGTGGCGATCGCCCGGGCGCTCGCCAACTCGCCGTCCCTGCTGCTCGCGGACGAGCCGACCGGGGAGCTCGACAGCGACAATGCCCTCAAGGTCCTGGATCTTCTTGAGACGCTCCATCGGGAGCGGGAAACGACCCTGATCGTGGTGACCCACAATCCCGAGGTCGCCCGGCGGGCTCGGCGTCACCTGACCCTGCGGGACGGCCGGGTCGAGTCGGACCTCCGGGAGGAGCCGTAGATGGCCCGGATCGCGATCCTCCTCGCCGACCGCTGCCACCCGAAGGAGTGTCAGTGGGAGTGCCGGGAGTACTGCCCCCCGGTGCGGATGGGGCAGGAGTGCATTGTCGAGGGGCCGATCGGCAAGCCGGTCATCTCGGAAACCCTCTGCATCGGCTGCGGGATCTGCGTGCACAAGTGCCCCTTCGATGCGATCAAGATCCTGAACACGCCCCAGGCCGAGGAGTCGGAGATCGTCCACCGCTACGGCTACAACGGTTTTCGGCTCTACCGGCTCCCGCAGCCCCCGACACACGGCATCACCGGCCTCCTCGGCCCCAACGGGACCGGGAAGTCGACCGCGCTCCGGATCCTCGCCGGACGCGAACGGCCCAATCTCGGCCGCTACGCGGATCCTCCCGACTGGGCCGAGATCCTCGACCACTTCCGGGGTACGGCGATCTGGGCGCACCTCAAACGGATCGCCGACGGGAAGCTCCGGGCGGTGGTCAAACCCCAGTATGTCGAGCCGATCGGGCAGACGCGCGCGACGGTGCGGGAGTATGTCGGGACCGACGCGACCCTCCGCGAGATGGGACTGGAGCCGCTCGGCGACCGACCCCTCTCCGAACTCTCGGGCGGCGAGCTCCAGCTGACCGCCATCGCCCGGGCGCTCGCGACCCCGGGCGACTTCTACCTCTTTGACGAACCGTCCAGCTATCTCGACATCGTCCGCCGGCTGGAGGTCGCCCGGCATCTTCGTCGGCTGGGCGAACGGGCCGGCGTACTGGTCATCGAGCACGACCTCGCCCTGCTCGACTACCTGGCCGACCAGGCCCACCTCATCTACGGGACGGCCGCCGCGTTCGGCGTGGTCAGCCACCCGCTGCCGATGCGCTCGGCGGTCAACACCTACCTCGGCGGGTATCTCAAGGACGAGAACGTCCGGTTCCGGACCGAGCCGGTCCGGTTCGTCGCCCACCCCCCGAAGCCGCCGACGGCGGGGTCGGTCGCCTTCGAGTTCCCCGCCCTGCTCCGGGTCTATCCCACCTTCCGCATCGCGGTCGATCCGGGCACCCTCTCCCGGGGCGAGACGGTCGGCATCGTCGGACCGAATGGGACCGGCAAGACGACCTTCGTGCGGATGCTCGCGGGCGTCGAACCCCCGACCGAAGGGACCCCCCCTGCCGGGGTGGCGGTGAGCTACAAGCCGCAGTACCTCAAGGCGCCCCCGGGCACCAACCTTCGCGAACGGGCGGCCGGCCTGGGCGCCGATCCGGGCTTCGATCTGGGGCTCTTCGAGCGGGAGCTGGTGGAGGGCCTGCACCTCGAGGAGATCCTCGACGTCGACCTCGCCGCCCTCTCGGGGGGGGAGCTGCAGCGCAGCGCGGTCGCGCTCGCGCTTGCCCGCCGGGCGTCGGTCTACCTCCTCGACGAGCCGTCGGCGTACCTGGACGCCGACGAACGGATGTCGATGGCCCGGCTCCTGCGCCGGCAGGTCGAACGGCAGGCGGTGACCGCGCTGGTGGTCGACCACGACGTCTACTTCCTCGACCTCGCCTGCGACCGGTTGATGGTCTTCCACCACCCGGCCGGGGCGCGCCACGAGGGCGTCGGGCGGGGCCCCTTCCCGATGCGGGCCGGCATGAACGCGCTCCTCAAGGAGATCGGGATCACCTTCCGACGGGACGCCGATACGCTGCGGCCCCGGATCAACCAGGAGGGATCGGTCCTGGACCGGGAGCAGCGGGCGAGCGGTGAGTATTACTACGAGCCGGCGGCCTAGGGACCCCGTGGCGACCCCCGCGGCCCCCCGGATCGACGCCGAGGGCCGGTACCGGTCGCACGGGCGGCTGAGCCTCGTCATCGTGATCGTCTATGTGGTCCTCGTCCTGCTGGTCCTCGCCGTCGTGCCGTCCAGCGGACTTGCCCACTACACTTGGGCTCCGTACCTGGTGGTCGGAATCCTGGCGTTCCTCCTGCTCCGCTACCTGTCCACCTCCTATCTTCTCGACTCGGATTCCCTCCGGGCGCGCCGGCTCCTGGGCGCCCGCCAGATCCCCCTCGAGTCGATCTACCGGATCGACCGGGCGACGCTCCGGGACCTCTCCCCGGTCGGATTCACCGGGTCCTGGGGCTACCGAGGACGCATGTGGAGCCCTTTCCTCGGGCCGTTCGATGCGGTCTATACCGATGTCCACGGCCTGCTCATCTACGGGGCCGGGGTTCCGATCTTCATCTCCCCGGTGGCGACGGACGACTTCGTCCGGGAGCTCTCCCGGCGGTCCCGCTCCCACGGCGCCACCCCGGTCGAAGGGGTCTACGTCCCCGGCGGCCCGGCTCAGTAGCGGGGCATCGTCGGATCGACCTCCCGGCCCCAGCGGTCGATCCCGCCCTCGAGGTGGCGGACCCCCCGGAAGCCGAGCTCGGTCAGCTGGGCGACCGCCCGGGCCGATCGACCGCCCATCTTGCAGTACACGACGATCTCCCGGGCGGCGGTCAGCTCGTCGACGCGGCGGGCGAGCTGGTCGAGCGGGATCAGCCGGGCCCCTTCGATCCGGGCGATCGCCCACTCCTCCGGTTCCCGGACGTCGAGCAGCAGCGGCGGGTCGGTGCTGCGCAGCCGCTCGGCCAGTTCCGCCGGCCGGATGGTGATCCCGTCGGGGGCCGGGGCGGTCCCCGGCGGGGGGACGCCGCAGAATTCGGGGTAATCGATCAGGCCCTTCTGGGTCGCCTGGGGCCCG
Organism: Thermoplasmata archaeon; assembly: GCA_027365105.1. Classification (GTDB taxonomy): domain Archaea; phylum Thermoplasmatota; class Thermoplasmata; order Lutacidiplasmatales; family UBA184; genus Lutacidiplasma. Next base: position 28,367 of record DAHXNZ010000016.1, on the reverse strand, counting down.
CAGAGCGAGCAGTCGGGGCGGGCCCGGATGCGCAGTTCGCGGAACCGGAGCGCGAGGGCGTCAAACAGCACGAGTCGCCCGACCAGCGGTTCCCCGACCCCCAGCAGGAGCTTGAGCGTCTCGATCGCCTGAAGGAGACCGACGATTCCGGGCAGGACGCCGAGCACCCCCGCTTCGGCGCAGGACGGGACCAGGTGGGGCGGCGGGGGCTCGGGGTAGAGGCACCGGTAGCAGGGCCCCGCGCGGGCGCCGAAGACGGTCACCTGACCCTCGAACCGGTAGATCGACCCGTAGACGTTCGGGATCCCCGTGAGGATCGCCGCATCGTTGACGAGGTACCGGGTGGGAAAGTTGTCGGTCCCGTCGACCACCACATCGTACTCCTTCAGGAGGCCGAGGGCGTTCTCGCGGGTCAGCGGCCCCGGGTGGGGCACCACCGAGATCTCGGGATTGAGGGCGCGGAGCCGTTCGGCGGCCACGTCGAGCTTCGGCCGGCCGACATCCCCGGTCGTGTAGAGGATCTGCCGCTGGAGGTTCGAGAGGTCGACCGTGTCGAATTCGACGAGGCCGATCCGGCCGACCCCGGCCGCCGCCAGGTAGGTGGCCGTCGGGGATCCCAGGCCCCCCGCCCCGACCAGAAGGACCCGGGCCTCCCGGAGCTTCTGCTGCCCGTGGAGCCCCACTTCGGGGAGGAGGAGGTGCCGGCTGTAGCGTTGCATCTCCTCCCGGGAGAACCCGGAGGGGGCCGGGCCCGAGGCTCCCCCGGCGATCGCGGGGACAATCGAGATCACATCCCCGGACCGGACCGGGGTCGCCTCCCGTTCGCGGTAGCGGATGTCCTCCTGGTTCAGGAAGACGGAGACGAACCCGCGGAGGGTCCCGGTCGGCGCGAAAAGGTGGCCGCGGAGGGCGGGATACCGGTGCGCCAGGGCATCCAGCACGCCGCCGACGGTCGTCCCTTCGGCATCGAGGGTGGCCTGTCCGTCGACAAATCCTCTCAAGGGGGTGGGAATCTCCACCCGAACGGTTGCGTTCATCGGTTCACCGGTCCATCCCCCCGGTCCTCCGGATCGTCCGAAGGTCGCCCGTCATCGATCCGAAGCCGGCGGGGATGAAATTGACGTGTGGAGGGATCCCATTCGAACGCCCCGAGCACCGGGGGCCCCTCCCGGGGAACCGAGAGCACGAGGTAGCTGTACCACGGCCAGGCCCGTTCCCGATCGAACTCGGACGGCACCGCCGGATGATCGGGATGGGAGTGGTAGATGCCCACGAGCCGGTCCGAGGGAGCCGCCGACCGCTCGGCCCGGAGGAGGTCGAGCGGGTCGATCACGTAGCGTCGGGTCCGTTCGGCCGGGGCCCGGTTGGGCGTCGGGACGGCGTGGCGGAGGTAACGTCGGTCGCCCTCCGCGGCCGAGGCCGGCGCGAGGAGGAACCCGCAGCACTCTTCGGGGTACGACGCCCTCCCGTGCGCCTCGATGGCCTCGAAGGCCGACCGCCCCAGTCGCCAGGAAGGCTCGGTCATCGGTCTCCCCGATCGGCCAGTATGGTCACGACGATCCCTTCGCGGAGGGATCGGGCCAGCGTGAGAGCGCCCGCGACCGAGGCGCCGGACGAGCGCCCGACCAGCAGCCCCTCTTCGGAGGCCAGCCGGGCCTGCATCTCGAGGGCCGCCTCGGTCGAAACCCGGATCGTGCGGTCGACCAGGCCGGGGTCGTAGACCGGGGGCACGCGGGCCGTGGGCAGGTGCTTCAGGCCCTCGATTCCATGCATCGGCCGGTCCGGCTCGACGCCGACCACCGTGATCTCCGCGGTCTGTTCTCGAAGGAACCGCCCGGTGCCGGTCAGGGTTCCGCCGGTCCCGATCCCCGCAACGAAGTGGGTCAGCCGGCCGTGGGTCTGCTCCCAGATCTCCGGACCGGTGGTCTGGTAGTGGACCCGGGGATTCCAGGGGTTCCGGTACTGGTCGGGGTAAAAGTACCGTCCCGGGGCCGCTCGCGCCCTCCGGTCCGCCTCGTCCTGGGCCCCGTCGGTGCCCTCGAGCGGGTCGGTCAGCACGACCGAAGCGCCGAGCCGATGGAGCCGGTCGATCCGCTCGGCGGCGACGGTCCGGGGCAGGCAGAGTTCGACCCCGAAGCCCATCCGGGCGCCCAGATGGGCGTAGGCGATTCCCGTATTGCCGCTCGACGCATCGAGCAGAGTGCGTCCCTCCCCGAGCGCGCCGCGATCGAGGCCGTCCCGGACCATGGCCCATGCGGCCCGGTCCTTGACCGATCCCGACGGGTTCAGGAACTCCGCCTTGGCCCAGAGCTCCGCGCCGGTGAGGCCGGCCGCGACCCGGCCGAGCCGAAGGAGCGGCGTGCCCCCGATCCGGGCGATGTAGCCGTCGATCCCCGTCGCGAAGGGTCCGGTACCTTTCCCCGACGTGGATCGGCCCGCCGTCAGGCGAGCCGGATCAGATGCGTACATCGGATTCCCCCCCGGCCGATGGAGTCCTGCAGATCGACGTCGAGTTCGCCCAGCAGGGCGCGGGTCAGCTGCCGGTCGAATACATCGCAGAGCAGGTGGCTGTGGGTGAGCGCGGTGTGGCGGAAGACGCAGTTGGTGCGGACGATCCGGAGGTTGCCTTCCGGATCCCGGTCGAGGGTGCAACGGAAGCCGAGGCCGTTGAGGGCGTCGACGAGCCCGAGCGCCCGGGTCATCGGGTCCGGGGAGTCGCCGACCTGCTGGGCGACCTGACGGGCCATCCGGAGCGCCGCGCCGTTGAAGAGCCGCCCGACGAACTCGTCGCCTTCGCGCTCCAGAAGCTCCTCGACGACGGCATCGAGCAGCAACTCGTAGCGCTTCGGGAAGATCTCCTGACCCTCGGGGGTGAGGGCATAGCGTTTCCGCGGGCGGCCGACCCCCTCCCTCGAAAAGGTGGCGAGGACCAGGCCGCGCTCCTTGAGCCGCTCGAGATGGCCGCGGGCGGCGCTCTCCTGGATGCCCAAGGTCTGGGCAATGTCGTGCGCGGTTCGGGGGGTCCGGGCCACCTCCTCCAGGATCCGGCCCCGGGTGCCTTCGAGCAGATCGGTCGGCATGGACCCTTCGGAGCGCTCGGTTTCCCCCGGCCGTTGAAAGGCGGCACTGGTATATAATTTAAGCACAACGCCATGCTTAAATAAACCGGGCGGCATTCCGGTCCGACCGATGACGGCAGCAGCGACGCCGGCGCACACCCTCGTGGTGAACGATCTTCATGCGGAGGTCGCCGGCAAGGAGATCCTGAAGGGCGTTACCCTGACGTTGAAGAGCGGCGAACTGACCGCGCTCATGGGCCCGAACGGTTCGGGCAAGAGCACGCTGGCCTACGCGCTGATGGGTCATCCAAAGTACAAGGTGACGAGCGGCACGGCCCTCCTCGACGGGAAGGATCTCCTGGCCCTGCCCGTCGACCAGCGGTCCAAGGCCGGCCTCTTCCTCGGCTTCCAGTACCCCCAGGAGGTCTCGGGGCTCTCCCTATCGAAGTTCCTCTGGACCTCGTACATGCAGCGGCATACGGCGGAAACGGCCGATATGGCGGCCTTCGATCGGCAGCTCAACGGGACCCTGGCGATGCTCGGGATGGAACCCGCCCTTCTCAAGCGCTCGCTGAACGAGGGTTTCTCGGGGGGCGAGAAGAAGCGCAATGAGGTGCTGCAGATGGGGATCCTCCAGCCGTACTTCGCCATCCTCGACGAACCGGACTCCGGCCTGGACATCGACGCGGTCCGGGCGGTGGGGGAGACCGTCGCCAAGCTCCACAACCCTCAGACCGGAACCCTGGTCATCACCCACTACCAGCGGATTCTCAAGTACATCCGACCCGACCAGATCCACGTGATGGTCGATGGGGCCATCGCCCTTTCGGGCGGGCGGGAGCTCGCGGAAGAACTCGAGGCGAAGGGATACGACTGGGTCCGGGTCGGCCTCGTGAACCCGAGCTGATCGCACCGACCGGGGCCGGGTCATGGACCTCGAGCGGATCCGGGGCGAGTTCCCGATCCTCCAGCGCACGTTCCACGGGAAGCCGCTCGTCTACCTCGACTCCGCCGCGACGTCCCAGAAACCCCGATCGGTCATCGACGCCGAATCCCGGTTCTACACGCACGACAATGCCAACGTTCGTCGGGGAGTGTACGCGCTGAGCCAGGAGGCCGATGCCTGCTACGAGCAGGCCCGGGAGCACCTGGCGCGGTTCATCGGCGCCGGTTCCGCCGAGGAAGTCATCTTCGTGCGGGGCGCCACCGAAGCCCTGAATCTCGTCGCGGCGACCGTCGGGGAGGCTCGGCTCGCCCGGGGCGATCGCGTCGTCACGACCGTGATGGAGCACCACTCGAACCTGGTTCCCTGGCAGCGGCTTCGGGAGACCCGCGGCATCGATCTCGAGTTCGTGGACATCGCCGACGACGGGCGCCTCCGGGACGACGAGTGGGACCGATGTCTCGACCGGAAGACCGGCGTCGTCGCCGTGACCCACGCTTCGAACGTCCTGGGGACGGTGAACCCGGTCCGAGAGATCGCCGAGCGGGCCCACGACGCGGGCGCCCTCGTGGTCGTCGATGCGGCCCAGTCGGCTCCCCACCTCCCCCTGGACGTCACGCGGCTCGGAGCCGATTTCGTCGCACTCTCCGGCCACAAGATGCTCGGACCCATGGGCATCGGGGCGCTGTGGGGACGGGCGGAGCTGCTCCGGACCCTGCCGCCGTACATGGGCGGGGGCGAGATGATCCGGGAGGTTCATCAGCAGTCGGTCACGTTTGCCGATCCGCCGGCCCGGTTCGAGGCGGGAACTCCCAACGTGGCCGGCGCGGTCGGACTCGACGCGGCCCTGAGCTTCATCGAACGGGTCGGCTGGGAGACGATCGTCGACCACGAGCGGGCGCTCTACCGCCTGGCCCGGCGCGAGTTCGCCGACCGGCTGGGAGCGTCGATCCGCGTCTTCGGACCCGAAGGCCCCGAGGAGCGTGTCGGTCTGCTCTCCTTCGCCCTCGAGGGGGTCCATCCCCACGATATCGCGAGCCTCCTGGACGCCGACGCGATTGCCGTCCGGGCCGGCCATCACTGCGCCCAGCCTCTGATGGACCGGCTCAAGGTGCCGGCGCTGGCCCGCGCGAGCCCCTACCTCTACACCACGCCCGAGGAGATCCGGAGCCTGGTCGATTCCCTGGTCCGGATCCGTACGCTGTTCGCGCGGTAGGTTCGTCCCGCCCGGCGGTGGGAGACTGTAGCGTGCCGAGAGACTGTTGATTTAAATACATCGGTGTGGTGGAATCATTGGAGGCACCCAATGGCACAGACGGCACCCGCGATCACCCCGCTCGACTACACCCGCTACGATTTCAAGAATCCCGAGACCTACCGGGTCCGGATTCCCAAGGGGTTGAGCGCCGAGGTCGTCGAAAAGATCTCCGATCTCAAGAAGGAGCCGGAGTGGATGCGGGAGTACCGCCTGCGGGCCTACAAGCACTTCGTCGAGCGGCCTATGCCCGATTGGGGCCCGAGCCTCGAGGAGATCGATTTCGACGCGTTCACCTACTTCGCCGACCCGATGGGGGAGGACCGGCCGAAACAGAGCTGGGAGGATCTTCCGGCCGACATCAAGAACACCTTCGACCGGCTGGGAATCCCGAAGGCCGAACGCGACTACTTCGGCGGGGTGGGAGCCCAGTACGACAGCGGCACGGTCTACCACAAGATCCGGGAGGATCTGACCCAGAAGGGCATCCTCTTCTGCGACACCGATACCGCGGTCCGGGAGCACCCCGAGATCCTGCGGAAGTACTTCGGCAAGACGATCCCGTACAATGACAACAAGTTCGCGGCGCTCAACAGCGCCGTCTGGTCGGGCGGGAGCTTCGTCTACGTTCCGCCGGGTGTCGATACCGGGATCCCTCTCCAGGCCTACTTCCGCATCAACGCGAAGAACGTCGGCCAGTTCGAGCGGACGCTGATCATCGCCGACAAGGGCGCGAAGGTCCATTACATCGAGGGATGCACGGCCCCGATCTACTCGACCGACTCGCTCCACGCGGCGGTGGTGGAGGTCGTCGCCGAGCCCTACTCCAAGATCCGCTACACGACCGTCCAGAACTGGTCGAAGAACGTCTACAACCTGGTCACCAAGCGGGCCGTGGCCTACGAGAACGCGCTCGTCGAGTGGGTCGACGGAAACATGGGGTCCAAGGTGACGATGAAGTACCCCAGCGTCTACCTCAAGGGGCGGGGGGCCCGGGCCGACATCCTGTCGGTCGCCTTTGCCTCGGCCGGCCAGATCATCGACTCCGGGGCGAAGGCGGTCCACTCGGCCCCGGACACCTCGAGCAAGATCATCTCCAAATCGATCGCCATCCGGGGGGGCCAGACCAGCTACCGGGGGCTCCTCCATGTGGCCAAGGGCGCGACGGGCGTCAAGGCCGCGGTCCGGTGCGATGCCCTCCTGCCGGACGATGCCAGCCGATCGGACACCTACCCCTACAACGAGATCCACGAGGAGGATGCCACGATCACCCACGAAGCCGTCGTCGGGAAGATCGGGGAGGAGCAGATCTTCTACCTGATGAGCCGGGGCCTCAACGAGTCCGATGCGATCCACCTCATCCTGATGGGGTTTTTGGCCGAGTTCGCGAAGGAGCTTCCGGTCGACTATGCCCTCGAACTCAACCGGTTGATCCAGCTCGAGATGATCGGCGCGGTCGGATAGGTCTCCCTTCGACCCGGCCTCGTCGGAGCCGGGCCGGCGGCCGCAGGGCGCGGTCGGCGGCTCCTACCGCATCTTGGCGTCGAACCGCCACTCGGGATCGGCCTCGGTCCCGACGACCGACAGTTCGGGGAGCAGGGGGAAATCTTGGGGGCCCCAGGCAATCGCCTCGCCATCCCAGCGCCGCGAGAGGGTGGGGTAGAGCAGGTCCCGGAGGGACGCGATCGGGGCGTGCTCCAAGACGTAGGCCAAGAAGCCCTCCCCGATCATCCGGATCGCGCTCGAGGTCGGATGGCCCCTGGATTCGAGGTAGAAGACCCGCTCGGGATCGACCGGGGCGACCGACGTCGAGTGGGTCGCCTTGACGTCCCGACAGAGGATCTCGAGGATCGGAATCGTGTCGGAGCGGGCGCCCTTCGAGAGCAGCATCGCGTGCTCCGAGATGAAGCTCACAGTCTTGCGGGCGTTCGCCTCGATCCGGACCAGGCCCCGGCTCATGCCTCGGGCCTGGTCCCGGAAGACTCCCCGGGTGATCGAACGGCCGTGAGTGTCGGTCCCCACATGGGTCATGTCGATCGCGCTGTCGTACGACTGCTCCCCGGCCCCGAAGAAGGTCTGAAGGTCGTCCACGGCCGCGCCGCTGCCGTCGAGCGAGGTCCGATTGCGGATCTTGGTGCGGAATCCTCCGAGACCGGCGTAGATCCAGGCGAGCCGTGCCCGATCCCCGGCCCGGGCCCGCCGCCGGTAGATCGAAACCACTCCCGGATCGGGGGCGTGGACCGTCAGGTGGACGGCCTTCGCCTCGAGGCCCAGGTCCCACTGGGTCGCCGATCCGAGGAAGCGCTGGACGGTCCCCGCGGGGCGACTGAACACCTCCTCGGTGAACAGCACCTGGCTCGCGGTGCCGACCCGGATCTGACGGTCGACGCTCAGCGACTGGCCCGGTTCGGACACGACCGAGATCTCCTGGACCCGGAGGGGAGTCGGGAGTCCGTCCGGAACCGTCAGGCGGTAGCTCCGGTTGACGAGGGCCTGGGCCAGCGCCGAGAGTCGGTCCTCGGGGAGCGGCTCGGCGGCCGTCGGGAGGTCCGACGAAGTCACCTCCACGCCTAGGCTGCGGAGCTCGGGGGGCAGATGGAGCCGGGTGCCGGCGACATCGTGGACGATCTGCACGGCTCCGGGAAGCGGGGCCGGGATCGCCACCGGCGGACCCGTGCGGGTGAGGTCCAGGGCTGAAAGATCGACGCCGGCGAAGTATCCGTACTTGCGGTAGAGCGGGTTCGGCTCAAGGGGCAGCTCCTCGGCGAACCGGAAGTCGCGGAGCCGCTCCGTCCGACGCGAGGCCGAGTCGCCCAACTGCTCCGACAGGAGGATCAGCCGATCGGCGGTAGGGATGAGCGCCTCCGTGCCTGCGGCAAGGGCCATGCATTTACACACCCCGGTATATTTATAAGCTGTTCCGACCGGATCGGGAGGTTGCGCGCCGGGTGGATCGCGGCCTCGTGTCGCGCGGGCTTTATACCGTGGCCGAGTACGTGCCCGGAGGACGGAGGGGACCGATGGCGTATGACATGTATCAGGAGCGGATCCTGCAGCACTACCGGGCCCCCCGCAACTTTGGGCCGCTCGAGTCCCCGACCGCGAGCGGGGAGGAGTCGAACCCGTTGTGCGGCGATCACATCACCGTGCAGCTCAAGCTGAGCCCTTCCGGCGAGACGGTCGACGAGGTCCGGTTCACCGGAGACGGGTGTGCCATCAGCATGGCGTCGGCGTCGATGCTGACCGAGCGGATCCGGGGCCGGCCGCTCCCGGAGGTCCGGCGACTGACCCAGGATGAGGTCGTGGCCCTCCTGGGAATCTCCCTCTCCCCGGTCCGCATCAAGTGCGCCCTGACCGGCTTCTCGGCGCTCGGGAAGGCCCTGGCGCAGACCCGGCCGATGCCGGGCCCGGCCCGGTAGTCGGCCCGGGGGGGACTGTGGTCGTCACCATCGACGAGACCTGCTGCGTTCTCTGCGGCCTCTGCACCGGCGTCTGCCCCCCGAACGCCCTCGAGCTGACTCCGCAGAAGTTGGAGGTGCTCCCGCACTGCACCGAGTGCGGTTGGTGCGTTCCGTTCTGCCCGGTCGGTGCGATTTCGGGTGCCCGGCCCCGCGCGGGACGCCGACCGGGGCGCCCGTGATCGACTCCGGCCGACCCTCGGCCCCCCGCGTGCTGCTGGTCGACCCCTACCGGGCCCTCGACGACCCGATGGACCGCAAGGAGGTCGAGCGGTATCCCTCCCTCGGGATCCTCCAATTGGCGGCGTTCGCCCGGTCGAAGGGGATCGATGTCGAGGTGGTCGACCTGACCTTCTCCCGGAACCTGGCGGCGCTCGACCGGGCCCTCGCCTCGTTCCGGCCCGGGCTCATCGGCGTCCACACCAAGACCCTCACCGCGGCCCGGTCCCTGGAGATCGCGCAGCGGTGCCGACCCTTCGGCGCGTACCTTCTCGCCGGCGGCCCCGATGCCGCCAGCCGACCGGACCACTATCTCCGGGGGGGCTTCGATGCCGTGGTCCAGGGCGAAGGCGAGGAGGTCCTGGTCGACGTCGCCCGAAGGGTCGCCGACGGCCTCGATCCGGCCGGCGTACCGGGGCTCTCGCTCCTCCGGGACAACCGACTCGTACGGGGCCCGCCCCGGCCCTTCCTTCGGGACCTTGACGCGCTCCCGTTTCCGGCCTGGGACCTCATCGACATGGAGGCGTACCTGGCCGACTGGGAACGCCGGACGGGGGAGCGCCGGACGGCGATCCTGACCTCCCGGGGGTGTCCGTTCCACTGCTCGTGGTGCTCCAAGCCCACCTTCGGCACCACCTTCCGCCAGCAGTCTCCGGGCCGGGTCCTGGCTGAGATCCGCGATCTCCGGGACCGCTACGGGGTGAATTACCTCCGGTTCTGCGACGACGTCTTCGGGATCGACCGTCGGTGGCTCGAACGGCTGCTCGACGGCCTGACGCGGGAGCGGCCCGGCCTCCAGTTCGAATGCCTCGCCCGGGTCGATCTCCTCAAGCCGGATCTGCTCGCCCGGATGCGGAAGGCCGGGCTCGCCCGGGTGTACGTGGGCGTCGAATCGGGCAGCCAGCGGATGTTGGACCTGATGAACCGGGGGACCCGGCTCACCCAGATTGAAAGTGCCGCCTCGGCCCTCCGGCGGGAGGGGGTGCGGCAGTACTGGTTCCTCATGCTCGGCTACCCGGGCGAGACCCTCGAGGACATTGAGGCGACGCTCCAGCTCTTCCGACGGTTCAGCCCGGAAGAGTATTCGGTCTCGATTGCGGTGCCCGTGCCCGGGACCGCGTTCCACGAGCGGGTCAAAGACCGGCTCCTGCACCGTCGGCCCGGCGCGCGCGGAGGCGGCACGACGCTGCTCTACGAAGCGGCGTACCCCGAGTACCTCTACCGCTGGGAGCAGGCCCGATTCCGCCTGGATGCCGCGCTGCGACGGAGCCGGACCAAGCTCTCGCACCGGGTCGTCGACCGGCTCGAACACGTGGCCGACCGGTTCCACGAAGAGGTGGCGACGCCGCTGCTGACGGGCCGCCGCGGGGGTCCTCCGGACTGAACCGTTCCGTGGGATCGGCCCGGGCATCGACCGAAGGGCTTCGGCGCTACGGCGCGCTGTCCGTCGGCCCGTCGACCGGGAGGGAGGAAGGGACCGGCGGGTCCGCGGCGCCGTCCGGCTCCACCCGGGAGATCCCCTGACGCTTGCGGATGTAGAAGACCCGGCGCGCCGTCCGGGCCAGCCCTTCCTCGTGGCTCACGAGGATGATCTGGGGGATCTCCAGCCGGTCCAGGAGGTCGGTCATCCGCTGGACCTGGGCCTCCGAAAACCCGTCGGTGGGTTCGTCCAGGATCAGGCAGTCCAGCCGGAGGGTCCTAAGCGATCGCACCACCGCGCCGAGGGCGAGGCGGAACGCGAGGGCGAGCGAGGTCCGCTCTCCTCCGCTGAGCGCCTCCGGGGGGGTCCAGACCCCGTTGAGGAGAACGTGAGGCGTGAACCCCGCGTCGACCCGGGCGACGATCGCCGGGTCCTCGACGAGGGCCGAAAAGTACCGGCCAAAGTGGTGCTGGAACTCGATCTCGCTCTGCCGAAGGAGGGTCGTCTCCATCTCCAGCAGGGCCTCGCGGAACGGTCCGCCGACCCACTCCGCGGTTCGCTTTCGGCGCCCGGCGGCCGACACGAGCTCCTGGCGCTGCTGGGCCGTCCGGACGGCCTGGGCCCGTTCGGCGAGGGCATGATGGAGCTGCGTGCGTCGTGCCGCCCGTTCCTCCCGGAGCCGGTCGGCCCGGCGGCGGGCCTCGGCGAGTTCACCTTCGATCCGCGCGAGGGCCGCCCGGACCCCCGGTTCCCCTGCGAGGGTCGTCTCCAGCGCCGCAAGTCGTTGGGTATGCTCCGCCACCGCCGCCCGGGCGGCCTCGGCCGCCTCCCGGCGCAGCCGGGTCTCGCTCTCCAAGCCCGCGAGCCGTTCGGTGAGACGGGCGATCTCCTGGTCGGCCCTCTGGAACGATTCGAGGGTCGCACGGAGCGGGCCCAGCCGGGTGTCGATTTCCCGCAGCCGCTCACCCACCGCGGTGGCTTCCCGCTCCCCGGGAGCGAGCCCGTCCAGCCGGGGTTGGATCTCCGCTTCGCGCTCCCGGAGGCGTACGAGCTCCGCCTCCAGGCCTTCCCGGCGGGCGATCGACTCTCGGAGCGCGTTCTGGAGGCTGTCCCGGCGCTCGACAAAGTTCTGGTAGCGCTCCCGCAGCTGGTCGTAGGTGGCCCGGGCCCTTCGGGCGGCCTCAAGCTGGACCACGTCGCCCTGGGCTGTGCGGGCGTCCGCTTCGGCGCGGGCCACCTCGTCGACCGCCGCGGTCCGATGAAGGGCGAACTCCTCGGGCCGGACCGGCTGGCCGCATCGGGGGCAGGTTCCGGCGGTGACGAGCTCGTCGAGCTCTCGGAGCAGCTGCCGGGCCCGGACCTCCCGGTCCCGGAGCTGCCGCTCGGAGGTCCGGGCGCTGACCAGGCGACGATCGATCTCCTCCACGGTCATCGTCCCGGGCGGTACGGGTTCGGGGAGGGCGCCCGGGCCCTCCATCCCGGAGAGCTCCCGGCGGAGCTTCTCGCTCAGGAGCCGTTCGGCCGCGACCGGGGGTCCGGCCCGCTGAAGGCGGCTGTCCAGCTCGGCCTTCACGGAGCGCAACGCCGCCAACTCGGTCAGCGAGGCCTGGAGGGCGTCCCTCCGGCGCTGGAGCATGGGGCGCTCTTCCTCGAGGCTCCGGTACTCCTGCTCGGCACTCCGGCGGTTTTCCCGGTCGGCCCGGATGGTGGCCAGCGTCGCCTCCAGGGCGCTCTGCTCCTCGCGGAGGCGGCGGATTTCCGTGTCGAGCCCGTCACCGTCGTGTCGGGCCCGCTCCTTCGCTTCCCATATCCGATCGCGCTCGCGCCGGTCGGCGGCCAACCGCGCCATCGCCTCCTGCTGGAGCTTGGCGGCGTCCGTGAGCTCCTGGAGTCGCCGGTCGGTCTCCTCGAGTTCCCTCGAACGCTCGGCCACTTCCGTCTCGATGTTCGGGATCTCCTGGTCGAGTTCCTGGATCCGTAGGTCCGGTTGCCCGAGCGCCTCAGCGCCCCGGGTCAGGAGGGACGAACGCCGCCGAAGTTCGGTCGCCAGAAGCTCTGAGTTGTCGGCCGCCGTACGGTAGCGGTCCAGGCCGAGCGCCCGGCGGATCGTCTCCCGGCGCTTCTCCGGGTCCTGAGCCAGGACCTCACGCATCCTCTCCTGAGGCACGTAGACCGCCCATCTCCAGAGATTCGACGGCGCGCGGGGATTCGGGTTGTCCGGAAACCCCAACAGCTCGATCACCCGCTGGCGGAGCTCCGTCTGGGAGTACTGCGCCGTCGCCCCGTCCGCCGAGAAGCTGCTCCGCTCCAGGTCGAACGTCGTGCGCCCCCGGCGGACGACCCGTTTGAAGCGGCGGACGAGTTCGTAGGTGTGGCCGTCCCCCTCGAAGGAGAGCGCCACCTCGGCCCGGGAAGCCTGGTGGCGGACCAGGTGCTCCGGCTCGACCTCCGCGAAGCCGAAGAGCGCCATCTCGATCGCCTGCAGGAGGGAGGTCTTGCCGGCGCCGACATCACCCGAAAGGAAGGTGGTGCCGCTGGGAAAGGTCAGTTCCGCGGCCTCGTAGCTGCGGATGTTCCGGACCCTCAGGCGTCGGATCTCCATGGGTCACTCGTCGGCGGGGAGCGAGAGGAGCCGGATCGCCTCTCGCACCCGGGCCGCCTCGTAGTCCCGCTTGCCCTCGCCTTCCGAGAACGGGAGCCCCAACTCCCGGAGGAGCTGACGGAGCGTCTCGAGCGCCGCGGTGGCCGGGAGATCGGTGCCCTCGGGAGGATGGGCGGCCAGCAACCGGCCCAGGACGCCGACCTCCAGGTCCGCTTCGCTCGACGGAACCGTCGGACCGTCGTCCCCGGTCTCCAGTTCCGAAAGGTCCAGGACCACCGCTCCCTGGCGGCCTTCGACCTCCCGGACCAGTTCGGGCAGCCCGCCCGAGGCGAGATCCGATCCCCCTACCTGGCCCCGGATCCGTGGGAAGTAGAGTCCCCCATGGACCTGGGCCTTGGCGATCTCCTCCGCAACCTCCCGGACCACCTCGGCGGCACTCCGATGGCTCGCCTCGACATCGAAGAGGTGAAGCCGCTCGGCCCGGGCGACCGGGATCATCTCCTGGCGGATCCGGCCATCGTCGACCTCGACCAGCGAAAGCCCGGCCGTCGTCCGTCCGAGGACGATCGATTCAATGTCGGTCCGGCTGGTCCCAAAGACGGCCCCCGGGTTGACCAGAAGCCCACCTCCCGGACCTTCCCCCAGGTAGGTCCGGTGAATGTGGCCCCCGGCATAGTAGTCGCATCCGGGGGGGAGATCGGCGGCCCGGAGCCCGTGGATGTGCTCGCGCAGCCCGACCGGGAGGTAGTCGTCGATGGCGGCGTGGAACTGGAAGATCCGGAACGCCGTGCCGGAGAGGAACTCGGTCGCGTCCATGTCCAGGAAGTGGCTCCGGTCGTAGCCGTGGGACCGCCCGCTGACCCCGGCAATACGGGCCCCCGTCGGCCCGTCGGTCAGGTACGGGAGGGTCCACGGCTGGCCTTCGGCCCGGACCTCCTCGGGAGCGACCTTGAGGAAGACGCCCGACGCCGCCAGGACGTCCAACCAGCTCGTCCGGTGGGCCACGTAGTCATGGGACCCGTAGATGGCGTAGATCCGGCGGCCGGAGTCGGTGAGCCGCTTGAGCGCCCGGGCGACCGGCTCCGCTTCGGCGGGGTCGGGGACCGGCACATGGAACAGGTCGCCTGAGATGAGCAGGAAGTCACAGGCCTTCTCCTCCACGATTTCGAGCGCCCGAAGCACCGTGGTCCTGAGCTCGGCTCGGACCTCGGCCTCCCGGGCCCAAGCCCCGACGTGCGCGTCGGCGAGATGGGCAAAGCGAAACCGGTCCCGGGGCATCTCGAACTCTACCGGGTCGGGGGCGCCCCGCGGGATTCCCGGGGCTCGTCGCGGAGCCGCTTGGCGCCCGCGGCCAGGAGGCCCGCCCCGGCCCCGAGAAAGAGGAGCGCGAACCCGAGGTTGTCGTCGTTGAAGAGGGACGGTCCGGACGCGGGGGATGCCGGCGCGACGGGCAGGGGAGAGGAGGGCGAAGCGGCGACCGCCGATGTACGAGCCCGGGCGTCCCGCACGAGGAGGTTCATGAGTCCGAAGAGCTCGGTCGCCTCCTCCATGGTGATCTTTCGGGTGCGCAGCCGGGTCACGAGGTAGACATAGCGAGGGCTCGAAGAACCCGAGACCATCGTGTCGGGTTCCGATTCCCCGGGCGGCGGAGGAGGAGGCGGAGGAGGAGGCGACAGGCCGTAGGTCCCGGAGGAGGGGGGAGACGAGGTCGGGCGGTACATCTCTACCCCCACACCGTCCCGGGTCAAAAGCTACCGGCTCCGTGCCGGCCGAACCGTTAAGTGCGGCGGGCGTCTGGTTTGGCCGATGGCTCCTCCTTCATCTGCGGAAGGCTCCGACCCCTCCAAACACCTGCACGTTCGCCTCGCCGATCGACGGGCGAGCATCCACGACCTGATCACGGAGTACCTTCAGTCGGCAGGGAAGGCACCGGACTGGTTCTGGCGCCTCGCCGGACGGCTCGAAGGGAGCGAAGCGGAGAACTTCGAAGAACTGCTCGCCAGCGCCTTTGAGGCCGGCGCCTACGTGGCCCACGATCACCCGGAGGAGATCCAGTTCGACTGGGTCACCGAGGAGGAGTGCGAGCGGGAGCGGCGACGCGAAGAGTCCCAGGGCAGCTCGGATTCGAGCCGCCGGGAGCGCACCAGCCTGAGTCACTACGCCTAACGGGGGACCCCGTTTACATCCGGTGCCGTTCCTGGATGTGCCGGCTCACCTGTTCGGCCGACCCGATTCGCTCGTGGCAGATCGGGCAGTCCAGCCGACCGGCAGTCTCGGCCCGCATCTCCGCGATATCGCGGGTGACGGAGTTCTGGTGGGCGCTGGTCAAGTGGGTCGGCAGGTCCTCGGCGGCAATCTCCTCCGCACAGATCGGACACTGGGTCGCCATGGCCGGGCCAAGGCGAAATCGGATTTAGGGACGCCGGAAGTCACGGCGCCGGCCTACCATGTACCGTGCGGAACGGGTTCGACCCAGAAGGGGGTACTGAAAGGATTGAAGGAGGGGCGCAACGGGGGGGAAACCTCCCCGTTACGGCTTCTTCTTGGACTTGCACCCGCAGGTGTCGCACACGATCTTCACCTCCGTACCCTCGAGGACATCCGGCCTCAAAAACGTTGCGTCGAAACGCCATCAGGGAATCGGGATGACCGAGTGGGCCACGATGAGGGCAATGAACAGGATCGAGATCGTGTTCACGACCTTGATGAGCGGGTTGATGGCCGGGCCGGCCGTGTCCTTCGTCGCGTCGCCCACGGTGTCGCCGACCACCGCGGCTTTGTGGGCTTCCGAGTGCTTGCCGCCGAAGTGGCCCAGCTCGATGTACTTCTTGCCGTTGTCCCAGGCGGCTCCGCCGGTGGTCATGAGGATGGCCAGCGGGAAACCGGAAAGGATGACTCCCAACAGGAGCCCGGCGAGGGCCACGGGGCCGAGGAGAAACCCGACCGCGAGGGGGGTGGCGACCGCAATGAGGGCCGGTACTGCCAGTTGCTGGATGGCGGTGAGCGTGACGATGTCGACGCAACGGCCATAGTCCGGCTTCCCGGTGCCCTGAAGGATGCCCTGGATCTCCTTGAACTGCCGGCGCACCTCAAAGACGATCGCCTGCGCGGCGACCCCGACCGCGTTCATGAGGAAGGAGGTGAAGAAGAACGGCAGGAGGGCGCCGACGATCAGCCCGGCGACGACGAGCGGTTGGTTGAGGGTCAGCTGGCTGGTGAAGAGGTTCCAGTTGAGGAGCCCCGGCCCCTTCCAGGCCCGGGCCGCGGCAAAGGTGTAGGCCGCGAAGAGCGCCAGGGCCGCCAGCACCGCCGATCCGACGGCGTAGCCTTTCGTGACCGCCTTGGTCGTGTTCCCGACGGCGTCGAGCGGATCGGTGACATCCCGCGCTTCCTTGGGCAGGCCAGCCATCTCGGCGATCCCCCCCGCGTTGTCCGTAATCGGTCCGAAGGCGTCGATCGAGATGATCATGCCGGTGACCGCGAGCATGCTGGCGGCCGCAATCCCGATCCCGTAGAGGCCGAGGGACGGATCCGGGGCGGTCGTCCAGCCGTTCCACCCGACCGCGGTGTAGGCGATCAGCACGCCCCCGACGATCGAGAGCCCCTTGATCCAGGAGGCTTCCAAGCCGACCCCCAGACCCGCGATCACCGTGGTGCCGGCCCCCGCCTGCGCCGATTCTGCGATGTCCCGGGTGGGGGAGAAACGGGCGTTGGTGTAGTAGTCGGTGGCGAGCACGATGAGGACCATCACCACGAGTCCCACGACCGCGGCGATGAAGATGCCGGTGTTGCCGTTCATGAGATAGTAGTTCAACCCGTAGAGCCCCACGACCCCGACGATCGTGGTCGCGGCAAGCCCCTGGTAGAGGGCCCCCATGATCGAACCCCCGGGACGCATCCGCACAAAGAGGATTCCGATGACGGTCGCGACGATCGCCCAGCCGCAGATGACGAGGGGGAAGAGGATGGCATTGGGGAACTGGGCGGTTACGCTCGAGATCAGGTAGGCGAGGAGCATGGCACTCACGGCCGTGACCACGTAGGTCTCGAACAGGTCGGCGGCCATTCCGGCGCAATCGCCGACGTTGTCGCCCACATTATCGGCGATCACTCCGGGGTTCCGCGGGTCGTCTTCCGGGATACCGGTTTCGACCTTGCCGATGAGGTCGGTCCCGACATCCGCACCCTTCGTGTAGATCCCTCCGCCGACCCGGGCAAAGAGGCTCATGAGCGAAGCGCCGAAGAGGAGCCCGATCATGTTCAGGACGTTCCCCTGGAAGAGCACGAAGAATCCCACCAGCTCGAGCAGCGCGAGTCCGGCGACGCTGAGACCGGTGACGGTCCCCCCCTGGAAGGCAAACCGCATGGTTCCCGCGAGGTCGCCCCCCCGGGCCTTGGCCGCCGTCCGGACATTCGCCCGGACGCTCACGAGCATGCCCACCGCGCCCGCCAAGGCGCTGCCCGCAGCGCCGAAGACGAATCCGATGGCGTAGGGAGCCCCGGCCCCGGTGATTCCGAACGCCAGCGCGATCAGGACGGCCAGGATGGCCGCGACCGTGAAGACCACCGTGTACTCCCGGCGCAGGAAGGCGACGGCCCCCTCCCGGATCGCCTGCGCGATCCCGCGCATTTTTTCGTCCCCGTCATCCTGTCGGAGGACCAGCACGGTCTGTACGGCCGCGTAGACCAGGGCGAGGACGGCGGCCAGAAAGATGAGCAGCTCCAGTTGAGTCGTCGAAATCCCCACGGTATCCCCCGAAATGGTGGGACGCGGCAACCCGATACCCTATTAAGTCTTGTCCCGCACCATCGGCGCGGCGGTCCGGGCCGCCCGCCCCCGAATTACGGATCGAACGATCGGCTCCGGATCGCGCCTTCGATCCGGGCGATGCCGTCCTCGACGGGGAGGACCCGCGAGCCCTTGATCCCCCGGATCCGCAACGCGACGGTCCCATCGTTCGCTTCGCGATCTCCGATGACCGCGATGTAGGGGATCCGTTCCATCTCGGCCGTCCGGACCCGCTTCGGGAGGGTTTCCGTGCTGTCCGAGCAATCGGTCCGGACCCCCCGGCTCCGAAGGCTTTCCTGGAACCGTTGGGCGGCCGCCGCATGGGCGTCGGCGATGGGCAGGACGCGGACCTGGATCGGTGAGAGCCACGGCGGGAGCCGGCCGCCCGTGTGTTCCAGGAGGATCCCGATGAACCGCTCCCACGAGCCGAGGATCGTCCGGTGGATGACGACCGGGGTGTGCATCTGGCCGTCGGCGCCCTGATACTCCAGCCCGAACCGCTTGGGGGTCTGGTAGTCGAGCTGGATGGTGCCGGTCTGCCAGGGGCGGCCCAGGCTGTCGTTGAGGTGGATGTCGATTTTGGGTCCATAGAAGGCGCCTTCCCCCGGCGAGATCCGGAACGGGACCTTGGCCTCCTCGAGCAGCCCCTGGAGGGTGGCCTCGGCGGCCGCCCACTGGGCCGTCTCCCCGAGCGCACCGGGCGGGCGGGTGGAGAGTTCGTAGCTCCAGTCGAACCGGAAGGTCGTGAATGCGCTGCGGACCCAGTCGAGGAGGGTCCGGATCTCCGGGCCGATCTGCTCCTCGGTCACGAACAGGTGGGCGTCATCCTGGACGAATTCGCGGACCCGGGTGAGGCCATGGAGCGTACCGCTGGCCTCCCGCCGGTGCAGCGGGGCGAACTCGGCCCACCGCAGGGGGAGCTCCCGATAGCTGCGGGCCCGGGATCCGAAGATCAGCATCGATCCGGGGCAGTTCATCGGTTTCCAGCCGAAGACCCGGTCGTCGACCGTGGAGAGGAAGATATTCTCCCGATAATGCTCCCAGTGTCCGCTCGTCTCGAAGACCGACTGGGGAAATAGCAGGGGCGTCCGGACCTCCGAATAGCCGGCCGCGGCCAGATGTTCCGTCACGTAGCGTTCGAGTTCCCGGACGACGATCATCCCCCGGGGCAGCCAGATCGGGAAGCCCGGGACCACCTCGAGAAACATGGCCAGCTCCAGTCGCTGGGCGAGCCCGCGATGATCCCGGGCCTCGGCCTCCTGGCGGAGCCGAAGGAACCGATCCCGCTGCTCGACAGTCGGAAATCCGACCCCCCGGATCCGCTGCAGCATCGGGCCGTCCTCTCGACCTCCGTCGTGGACCGCCGAAACCCCGAGGATGTGAAGGCCCGCGAGCCACCCGGTATCGGGGACGTGGGGCCCCCGGCACAGATCGACGAACGATCCGGTGGCATAGACCGAGACGGCCGGGTCGGGGGTGTCCGCAAGGTACCGGAGTTTGTGAGGATTGGAGGCGAAGAGGCGACGGGCCTCGTCGATCGCCAGCTCCTGACGAACGAACGGCTCCCGTCGGCGGATCGACTCCTCGATCCGGGCCCGGACGGCCTCCAGATCCTCGCCGGTCAGCGGTCGGACGTCAAAGTCGTAGAAAAAGCCCTCGTCGGTCGGCGGGCCGTGGGTCGGGCGCGCCGACGCCACGGTCTCGACCAGGGCTTTCGCGACCAGGTGGGCCGAGGAGTGCTGGAGAATGTCCCGGCCGGCCCGATCCTCGAAGGTCAGCGGTCGGAGGCTCCCCGACCGGTCCAGCGGCGTCGCGAGATCGATCGGCCGATCCTCGAACATCGCGGCGAGTCCCGTTTCCAGCGCCCGGGGGCTCCAGCGTCGGAGCGCCTCCGCGGCCGTGGTTCCCGCCGCCACTTCGATCCGTTGCCCGTCGGGAAATGTCACGACGATGCGAACCGGGTCCGGCATCTCGGAGGACCCAGTCGCACCTCACCTAAAGGTTTGGGGCCGACCGCAGGGGAGGCGGCGGTCCGGCCTCCGGTCGGCTCCAGGAGCTCCCCCAGTCCAAGGGTCTCGGCCAGGGTCCGGTTCCCGGATCCTTCGGTGGCGGGGACTCCTCCGGGGCGAACCGGTTCCGTGCGGCCGGGGGTCCTCGTCGGTTCAGATCGGCGCCCCGCAGGATCGGCACTTGGTCTCGGTGGGCGGGCTCAAGCCCCCACAGTACCGGCAACGGAAGACCACGGCCGGCGCCATCGCCGGCGGTGGAGGGGGCGGCATGGCTGGGCCCTGGGGGGGCGGCGGGAGACCCCGGGTCCCGGGGCCCGGAGCGGTCGCCCCCGGAGGGAACGGAGGAGGGGGAGGAGGCAGCTCGGGCAGCTTCTCCCGTGCGGTCACTATCGTCCGGGAGACGGCCTCCGGGTTCTGGAGCCGGATCCGGTACTGCCCGTGAGGTCCTTCCAGGTGGAGGACCGGGCTCCCCAGGCGGGGCCGCCCCACGGCGACATTCCGGAGGAGGGGCAGCGGAACCTGAACGGGGATCCGAACCTCCGAACGCGACAGTCCCTCCCGGGACTGGATCTCGAAGGCGACCCGACGGTCGGTCACGTAGAAGGTCCCGTACTCCGTGCCGGGGGCATCCAGCAGGTACCCCGGTTCCTGGGCGATCAGAGCCTCTCCCCGATGCAACAGCACTGGATCTCTCCCTCGTCCCCGCGTCGGCCGACCTGCTCAGGGGGTCGTCGACCCGGGAATCTGCGTGCGGCCCGCTCCCGGTGACCGGGCAGCCCAGCGGGGCCGCAGGGCCGCCGTCCGACTAAGTCGGGCGTTCGTCACGGAAGTACGCACACAGGAGGTGGCAGACGACCAGGTGGGCGTCTTCGATGTGCTGCATGTCGTTGGACGGAACCACCACCGAGTGGTCGCAGAGGGCCTTCATCTTCCCGCCGCCCGTCCCGATGAGCCCGACCGTCACCATCCCGAGTTTACGGGCCTCCTCGAGCCCCCGCAAGACGTTCGGCGAGTTTCCGCTGCCCGAGATCCCCAGGGCGACATCCCCCGCGGTGCCCAGGTTCTTGATCTGCTCGGCAAAGATCTCGGCATAGCTCAGGTCGTTTGCCCACGCCAGCATCGTTGGGATCGGGTCCGACAGGGAGACGCAACGGAACCGGCGGTTGTTGCCGACAATCGTCAATTTGGCCAGATCGTTGGCCATGTGGCTGCTGGTCGAGGCGCTCCCCCCGTTGCCGAAGAAATACAGGGTCTTTCCGCCGGCCCGCGCCTTCGAAAACACTTCGACCAACGTCGCAATCCCCTCGGCCAAGTACGGGGCTTGAACGGAGGCGACGGTATGCTGGACGTAGCGTTCGGTATACTCCTGAGGACTTCGAGCCATGTTCGGACTCCTGCGGTGGACGGGAACCGTCCAAGCCCGGCACCGGGGTCGGGTTCGACTGGTTTCCGACCGGGTATCGGACGCCTCCTACTTCAAGATTGGCCTCTCCTTGACCCCGCCGAAATCCAACGGGCGGGCCGCCGGAACGCCCCGCGGGCGGAGCCGTCCGGCCCCGGGAGGCCATGGGGCGGTGTACTCAGCTCGCCCATCATTCATCATGGCTCAGCTGGTTCTAGGTCTCATCATCGTACACCGGCCCGGCCCGGGCGGACGCCTACTTCGAGTTCTCCCGAAGCTCCCCCTCCGTCCAGTGGTAGATTCCGGCTCGGCCGCCGGCGGCCCGGAGTCGGGCTTCATCGGCCCGATCGAACGAGCCGTCCAGATACGTGGTGCCGCCCGAACTGACCTCGCGGACCAGGCTCCAGTCGATGGTCGTGTTCCGTGGGCTCAGGATCAGGTCGATGGGCGCCGTCTCTCGCACCTTGGTCACTAGGTCCCGGACCCCCCGGGACTCCCAGCCGGGATGAATCGGGCTCAGCCCCTCGTCGCTCCACTCGACCTCGAACAGGATCGACGGGGAAAGCTTCCAGGCCCGTTCCAACTCTTCGGGTCCGTGGAGCTGGACACTCGAGAGCACGACCCGAGTCGCTCCGGCGACAAAAATGTCGATCGCCTGGTCGGCGGTCCGCACTCCCCCGTCGACCCAGAGTTCCAGGTCGCGGGCCAGCTCCTGGAGGTATTCCACCTGAGGGTCTCCGCGCTCGACCCCATCGAGGTCGACCACATACAACTGAGACCTGGGCGGAAGACGGTCCACCACGTCAAACGGATCGATCGGCTTTCCATCAGTCGTGCGGGCGACGGTCGGCCCCTGCTCGCCCGGGACCATCACCTGCCCCTGACGAAGCAGGAGGCAGGGCAGCAGGCTGAACTCCGAGGTCGGGCCGCCGGCGGGGGGGCTTTTTTGCGCGTCGGGCACCCCCCGCCCACTCCTCTCCCATCTATCCCCTTTCCGCCCGGGCGGGGGGAGAGCCTTTACGCCCCGGCGTCCCTCGGCCCCCGGTCCGGAGGCCGAGGGCAGCTGACGGCGATGGTCCTACGGGACCCACGCTGAGGAAAGTCCCCTCTCCAGGAACCACGGGGTCGGGCGGGAGCCCGACGGGCGAGAGTCCGAGCAACGGAGCAGAAACGACACAGCTGCGGGGAACGATGAAGGTCCAGGATCGGAGGCTCCCCGCAGATATGGTGAAACGGCCGCCTCCCCGGGAGCAAGCCCTAGATGGCGGGTGGAAGCGGTTCCCCGACCGCCGAGAAGAGCGCGGAGTCGAATGCTGCCTGAAACAGAAAGGGGCTTACTACGGCGACCGGACCGCACCGGCGCACGCGCGCCGGTGCCCCCTCGGCCCTTCAACCTCCGGCCCCCGGGCGGGCCCGGGGTTCCGGGCCTTCGCAACTGTTATGGCCCGTCGCTCCTCGTAGCGCAGGATGCGGTTGGCAGGGCGGGACCTGGTCGCCATCGAAGACCTGGACCGACCCGCCATCGAGGAGATCCTGGAGGCCGCCCGGGCGCTCGTTCCGGCCGCCGAGGGGGGGAGCGTTCGTCACACCCTCGAGGGCAGGCTGGTCGCGATGGCCTTCTTCGAACCCTCCACCCGAACCCGGCTCTCGTTCGAGGCGGCGGTCCAGAGGCTCGGCGGCCGCTGCCTGACGATTGCCGATCCCGCCGCGACCTCCCTGCGGAAGGGGGAGACCCTCTCCGACACCCTCCGCATGATCAGCTCCTATTCCGATGCCCTCATCCTCCGGCACCCGAACAGCGGGGCCGCCCGGCTGGCCGCCGACCTTTCCGACCGGCCGGTGATCAACGCCGGGGATGGCTCGCACCAGCACCCGACCCAGACCCTGACCGATCTTGCCACCATCCAGGAGGCGTGCGGCAGCCTGGTCGGGCGACGCATCGTGATCCTCGGGGATCTCAAGTACGGCCGGGCGGTCCATTCGCTGATCTGGGCCCTGGCGCTGTTCGGGAACGAGATGGTCCTCGTCTCGCCTCCCAGCCTCCGCCTTCCGGAGAGCGTCCGTCAGCGGGTGCGCCACCTGGCCGGACGGATCCGCGAGGAGGACGACCTCGCCACGGCCTTGGCCGACGCGGACATTCTCTATGTGACCCGGATCCAGCGGGAGCGGTTTCCGGACGAAACCGAGTACCGCCGCGTGGCCGGTTCGTACCGCATAGACCGGGCGACGCTCGAAGGGGCCCGGCCGGAACTTCGGGTGCTCCACCCCCTGCCCCGCCTCGGCGAGATCGCGCCCGAAGTCGACCCGACGCCCCATGCGCTCTACTTCCGCCAGGCCTTCCTCGGGGTGCCGGTCCGGATGGCCCTGATGCAGTCGATCCTCGGCGGAGGTGCCTGATGGAGGCCGGCCCCGCCCGTGAACTCAAGATCACCCCGATCCGCAACGGGACCGTGATCGATCACATCCCCGACGGACTCGCGCTGGAGGTGCTGCGGATCGTCGGAGGATCCCGGCTCGGCCGTGACTCGACCGTCAGCATCGCCCTGCACGTCCGGTCGGCGAAGCAGGGATGGAAGGACATTCTGAAGGTCGAGAACGTCGAGATCTCCGACCGGGCGGCGAATGCGATCGCCCTCCTCGCGCCGACCTCGACCATTTCGATCATCCGGGATTTTGCGGTGCGGGAAAAGCACCCGGTCGCCCTGCCCGACCGCATCGACGGGCTGCTCCGATGCCCCAACTTGGAATGCATCACCAACCAGGCCGAACCGATCGAGAGCTCCTTTGAGGTCATCCACCGCCGGCCGATCCGTCTCCGGTGCCGGTACTGCGACGAGCCGGTGACCGACTTCCTTCCCCAGCTCCCGTAGGACCTCCCTTGGGCTCTGCCGGCCTCCTCGGGATCGCCACGGTCCTGGCCCTGATCGGCGGCTTCGAGCTCGTCGATCGAAGCAACCTGAGCCTGATCGCCTACGCCTCCCGGCATGACCCGTGGGATTCCTGGATCGGGGCCAGCCTTGCCTTCGTCTCGGTCTCGGCCATCGCGGTCTCGGTCGGGGCTCTTCTGATCGGGGTGCTGGGCCCGGGCCGGCTGGGCGAGGTCCGTGCCGGGGGCGGAGCCATCCTGATCGCGTATGCGCTCTACCTCTGGCGCCACCTGGACCGAGTCGAAGGACCCGCGCCGGCCCCGGGAGCCCGGTCCGCCCTGGTCGGGGCCTTTCTCCTGGTCTTCCTTCTCGAGCTCGGGGACACCACGATGATCCTCCAGATCATCCTGGTGGCCAACTTTGGGGTCGCGATCGTCTTTGGGGCCGGGGCCACTGCCCTCGTCCTGGTCGCGGCGCTCGGCTGCTTCCTAGGCTCGCGGATCGGGCTGCGGGTATCGCGGCACGCGCTGGACCGGGCGATCGTGGCGATCCTGATGATCGTGGGGGCCGGGACCGTGCTCTACGGCCTGGCCCCCGGACTGTTCGGGGCCATCGGGTAGTCCCGGCGGGCCCCCGGGAATGGGTTCGGCGGCACCGGCGGACGCGGGGGCGAGCCGTAAATAGGCAGAGCTGAATGGTCGGCCATGCCACCCAAGGTCGCCGCGCGAAGATCGAAGTTCCTCCGCGAACCGGTCCGATCGGTGGACGTCACCCGGGCCGCCAACCTCGGCGAACTCCTCCATCAGTTCCGGGACAGTTCGATCCAGGCCCGGAACCTCGGCCGGGCCCTCGAGGTCTGGGAAAACGCGCTCACCGATCGCAAGCGGCCGACGATCCTGCTCGGGCTCGCCGGGCCCTTGATCGCGGCCGGGCTCCGCAAGGTCCTCCGGGACCTCATCGACTGGGGGCTCGTCGACGTGGTCGTCTCCACGGGGGCGATCATGTACCAGGACCTCTACCAGACGGTCGGCGGCCAGCATTGGAAGGGCAGTCCGCGCGCCGACGATGTCCAGCTTCGGAGCCTCTACCTCGACCGGATCTACGACACCTACGTCGATGAGGTCAAGTTCGAGGAGACCGACCGGGCCATCGGGAAAGCCACCGAGGAGTTCCCCCGCCGGCCCGCCTCCTCCCGGGAGTTCTTCGAATTCCTGGGCCGGAAGTATCCGAGCCCGGACTCGATCCTCTCGACCGCCGTGCGACGGGGAGTCCCGGTCTTCTCTCCGGCGCTGATCGACAGCTCGATCGGCATTGGCCTTACGCTCTACTACCAGAGGAACCGGCGGCGGCCCGACCGCTTCATCCTCGATTCGATCCGGGACAACTTCGAACTGGTCCAGATTCTCGGGCAGTCGCCGCGGACGGCGGTCGTCTACATCGGCGGCGGGACTCCGAAGAACTGGATCAACGACGGGATTGTCATGGCGAACTACGCGTTCGGACGGGAAGGCGAGGGGCACTACTATGCCCTGCAACTGACGACCGACGTCCCGCACTGGGGCGGCCTTTCCGGCAGCACCCTCGACGAGGCCCAGTCCTGGGGCAAGATCTCCCCGACGGCGACCCGGGCGATGGCCCACCTGGATGCCTCGATCGGTCTCCCGCTGCTGGCCGGGGCGCTCTGGGACCGACGGCGTCGCTGGCAGCCCCGCTCCCGACTCAGGTTCGACTGGTCGGGGGACGAGGTCCGGATCCGCCGCACTCGTCGATAAGGACCTCCCGCCTACGGCGGCAGATCCTCGGTCTCGCCCAGCCAGGTTTCCGAGAGGTCCTCGTCCACGTCCGGTTCGGGCGGCTCTGTCGAGGGCGGGGGTCGGCGTCGCCACGCCCGGGCGAGGGCCGCCGCTAGGATGACCGCCACGGCAAGGAGCACGCCGATGAGGATGGTGGCGAGCGGTCCGACGTAGTTGAACGGGATCGCCGACGGAGGGCCGGGGAGCGAGACCAGCCCGATCGTCAGGTTCGCGGCGGCGCCGGCAGCGATCGAGACGTTCGTGAAATAGGCTGTGAAACCGGCCGCGAGCGCCTCGATCGGGTAGATCCCGGGGCCCAGGGCCAGGAGGGCGGTCCCATTGGCCGAGAGGGTGATCGATCGGCCTCCCACCGTGACGCGAGCCCCGACGGGCCGGACCCGTAGGCTGAGCACCCCCGGCGTCGCGGCCGAGAAGGCGATCGTTCGCCCATAGCCCGATCCGGTGAGGGTGAACGCGCCGGAGGCGGGCGATGCCGCCCACCCACCGGCGGCCACCGAAAATGAGAAGGTCCCGGTGGGCAGCGAGAAGTTCACCCAGCTGCCGGTGGAGGCTCCGGAGACAGAGCTCCCGTTCGAGGCGGTGAGGTTGACCCACCAACGGACCCCCTGAGCCAGACCGGATTCGCCGAACGAGGCGCGGGCCCGAACCGGCTGGAACCGGAGGGCCTGGCTCGCGTTCTGCGGGCCGAGGATCACGAATCCTGAATCCGGGGAGGCGGTGTAGCCGGCGGCGCCGACAACAAACTGATAGGTGCCTCCCGGGCCGAGCAGGCTGAAGGTCGGCCCCGCCAGTGTGTACCGCTGGACGCTTCCATTCGGAACGGTCAGGTTGAGCGTCCATGCCGTCCCTGTTGGAAGGCCGGATGCCGTGAAGTTGATGCGGTACTCGGCCCGGATGAACGAGGCATTGCCCCGGTAGCCCGAAGGGCCCAACTGAAGGCGAAGCGGCGAGGCGGCAGAGCGATAGCCCGGGCTCGCGGTACCGGTGGTCAGCAGGTAGGTCCCGGGAAAGGCGGTCCAGTTGACGGTGGATCCTCGAGAAAAGAAGGATTCAGTCCCCGAAGCGTTGGTCACATTGGCCCACCACAGCGCTCCTGGCGGGAGGCCGGCCTGCTCGATCAGGACAGGGCAGTTGTACTGGTAATGTAGCGATATGTTCAGGGAGGAATTGACCACGGTAAAATTGCCGTATCGTGGGCCAGAGTAGTTTGCGGGTACTGAAATGAAGTAATCTCGGACGCCACTGGGAAGTGTGGCATTGATGTAGCTCGTCTGACTGGGAAATATCACGCTATTGATCGTAACAGACCAGGTCGTATTGTTGGCGAGCCCGGTCTCATGAAATGAGACGACGTACGAAGCTGCGGTCTTGACCTGGACGGCCCGGGGGGCTGGGCCCGGTGGATGAGCCCCCAGGGAAGTCGCGAGCCCAGAGCCTACCACGATCAGGACGACTACTGCGGAGAAGACGACCCTTCGGACCGACTCCACTGACAACCTACCTTGGCGATCTCCCTGGCGAGAGACGAGCCTAACGGGCGCCAATGACTTCTCGAATGGGCCCCGGTTAATAGTCCATTCGGTGCGGCTCGGCCGCGCCGGAGTCCCCGGACCGATTCCGTCAAGACTGCGCCTAGGAGCGTGTAGCCCAACTCGAATTGGGCGGAGGTAGGTCAGGCGTCGCCTTTCAAGGGGAGGGGTGACCCTCCCCTCCCTCTCCTTCCCCCCGTTCTTCGACCCTACGCGACCCGAGCCAGGTACAGTTTCCTCAGGTTGTGGGTCAGCGACCAGAGTTTCCACTCCGCCTGCACCTTCCCGAACCCTCGCAACAGGAACTGTCTCAGTCCCCGTCCCTGTTTCATCTGACCGAACACCGGCTCCACCACGTATTTCCGATGCCCGTAGTGGGCCTTCCCGTTCTCGCTCCGCACCTTCCGTCGCATCCTCTCCACGAAGGTCTCGTCGTCCGGAGGTCGACCCCGCGGGCACATCCCTCGCTCGGTTGTCCGCCCGTTGTCGGGCGGACAGTAGACATCGATGACCCGTTCCTCGACCTCCCGGATCGCCGCCTCACCGAAATACCCGGCATCGGCGTCCAACTCCCGTGGGATCATCCCCGTGTTTCGAATCGTGGCGTTCACCATCGGGACCATCTGCTCCTTGTCGTTCGGACTCTGTGTCGCCTCCGCCGCCACGATGATCTGCGCCGTCTCATCGACCATCGCCTGGCAGTTGTACGCCTGAACGAACGACCCGCGGTTCGCTCCGTCCGGCATGATGCGGGAATCGGCGTCGGTGAAGTTGATCTGCGCCTTCGGGTCGATCAGCGCACCCTCCTTCCCGGCCACCTTGGCCTTCTCCTTCTCTCGCTCCTCCAACCGCTTCCGCGCGGCTCGGATCTTCTCCAACCGCTCCTTCTTTGTCGTCCCTCCCTAGGAGCGTGTAGCCCAACTCGAATTGGGCGGAGGTAGGTCAGGCGTCGCCTTTCAAGGGGAGGGGTGACCCTCCCCTCCCTCTCCTTCCCCCCGTTC
>DAHXNZ010000169.1 GCA_027365105.1 Thermoplasmata archaeon | reverse complement strand
AGCCAGTCGCAAGCGGTGCGCGAGCACATCGGCTACATGTCGCAGAAGTTCTCGCTTTACGGCGATCTGACGGTACGTGAGAACTTGCACTTTTTCGGCGGCATCTATCACGTGCCACAACACGAGCTGCCCGAACGCATGGCGTTCGCCTTGTCCATGGCCGCGCTCAAGGGTCAGGAGGACGCGCTGGTGAATACGCTCGCGGGCGGCTGGAAGCAACGCCTGGCGCTGGGTTGCGCCATCCTGCACCGTCCGCCGGTACTGTTCCTCGATGAGCCGACCTCGGGCGTGGAACCCGCGGCGCGGCGCATGTTCTGGGATCTGATCCATGATCTGGCAAGCACTGGCGTCACCATTCTGGTGTCCACCCACTACATGGACGAGGCTGAATACTGCAACCGCATCGCCTTGATCGACCGCGGCAAACTGGTGGCCATGCCCCGGCGAGGCCAGCGTGTTCATCTATCTCTTCCCGATCTGGGTGCTCCTGCTATCGGTCCCGCTCCTCGGTCAACGACCCCTCCCCCTCCAGCTC
>DAHXNZ010000168.1 GCA_027365105.1 Thermoplasmata archaeon | reverse complement strand
CCATCGCTTTCATCAATTTCATCAAAGACGATTAAGCTAACCGAATCAAAACCACTGGATTGTATACCGGAGATATTGGAAACTAAACCTGATTTGGTTTATATAGGTCCGGATGGAATGCTTGATACAGATCTTGCCGATAAATTATCTTCCAATGGCATCAGAGTGGCATCACCTACAAGGTCTGCTTTCCGAATAGAATCCTCAAAGGACTATATGAGGACGCTGATGAAACGTTATTCAATTCCAGGAATCGTTCCTTTTTATGTGCTGGACGATGGATATGAAGTGGAAAAAATTATCAACGAAACTGGAAGAGAATATGCCATAAAACCTGTTGGATTAACAGGTGGTAAAGGTGTCAAGGTAATGGGTGATCAACTGCCGGACAGGAAGAGCGCCATAAGTTATGCAAAGAGCATTTTAAGAAAAGATAAGAAGGTGCTACTTGAAGAGAAAATAATTGGCCATGAATTCTCATTACAGGCCTTTACAGATGGAACGAGCCCCCCGCGGCCGGGAAGGTAGATCCCCGGC
>DAHXNZ010000167.1 GCA_027365105.1 Thermoplasmata archaeon | reverse complement strand
CTACCTCGAGGAGCGTGAGTCCTGTCGGGTGAAGGGCAAGGTGAGGAGCCGCTTCGTCCGCTATCTGGGTGTCGAGGGCGAGCAGAAGGGTGAGCCCCAGCACCTCCTCGACCGTGTCCGGCCCTCGGGTTCCTCTCGAGCCGGGGATGTGGACCTTCTCTGGGCCTTCCGAGAGAGACCGCGAGTCCACGTAAAACTCGGGTCTGATTCTCGGACTCGCAATCGGCGTTTATGGCGCAATCCAAACAGGGATTCAGCTCTCGAATCCCAAAACTCTGCCATCAGTTCGTCCCCTGCTATCGTTCGACCTTATACTGGAGCTAGGCAACTTGGCGGGCGCGACTTACGCCACGACCCTCGCGGCAGGATAGGTCGAACGGCCACTTGTCTATTCGCGGAGGAGCAATGGACACCTATGATCTAACGATGTGCGAGGCCGTCGGGTTTGAACGCACACGGTGGGGAATCCGAACCCTACGGCTCGCGTCCAGCGGCTTCTTCATCATCGGAGTCGTCGGTGACCTGGCAACCTTCTCC
>DAHXNZ010000166.1 GCA_027365105.1 Thermoplasmata archaeon | reverse complement strand
ACTTCCTATTTTTACAATAGTACCACAAATACATATAGCACGGTTAATACTAATTATAACGCCTCAATTCAGGAGAATTTATTTTTGGCTAACCAGTTCGGCGCACCTTTGTATTGGGTCCAGAATGTAGTATATATTTACGGATCACAACAAAACGGCT
This sequence comes from Thermoplasmata archaeon, assembly GCA_027365105.1. Lineage (GTDB taxonomy): Archaea > Thermoplasmatota > Thermoplasmata > Lutacidiplasmatales > UBA184 > Lutacidiplasma. Next base: position 380 of record DAHXNZ010000166.1, on the reverse strand, counting down.
GGACGGTAAGCTATACTGGATGGGTTATATTTCCATACTATGGGCAATATCCAAAGCAGACAGTTTATGAATACAATTTCCCTCTTGGAAAAACAATATTCATGCCACACACATTTAACGTGCGCACATGGATCAGCAACCTTACAGATCCCATGCATCAGACCGTGTATTTTCAAATCAATTCCCAAATTTTAAGCTTACCGGTGCCCGGGGCTGCATATATAATTGATGCTCACAATTATTCATATTCCTGGCAGGGACATACATATTACAATGGGCCGTACCCGGATAATACATTCGCTGGAGGATTACCTTTATCCGGCTTTCCTTCCTGGCGAGTGTGACCGGAAATTCCTAACCCTGGCGTGAGAACGTTGCCC
>DAHXNZ010000165.1 GCA_027365105.1 Thermoplasmata archaeon | reverse complement strand
CGGAACCACCAGGCAGCCCAGGAACCACCAACGACACGAGAACTCTCGCCTCGACCGCCCGACGTCTCCGAAGGAATATATGTCATAGGTTCCAGTGGACGTGAATGAATATGCTATGGATTGCCCGGTATATGTTGTGTCGTCTACAGTCCAGGTATAAGTATAGGGAGAAGTGCCTCCTGATACCGAAGCATTGAAAGAATCACTCATTCCGGCATCCAATACCGTTTTTGTTGCAGAAATAGATACGTTCGGAGATTTGTTGACAGTTATGTTCACGACATAGGATGATGAGAGGCCGAAGGAATCGACTACGCTTAAATGAGTTGTATACGTTCCCGAAGATGTGAAGGTATGGTCAAGAACCGAACCATAACCCACAACGATGCCATTGATTTCCCAGGTGTAATTGTAAGGAGAAGTGCCGCCAGAAACTGCTGACACGAAGAGATCGGGTACGTTTACGTCTATTATCTTATAAGAAGAAGAAAAGCTGGCTGTGGGTGTAGCAAGGACAGTAATGGTGGCAATCGAAGATAC
>DAHXNZ010000164.1 GCA_027365105.1 Thermoplasmata archaeon | reverse complement strand
GACCACTGCTAGAATGACACCGGCCACAAGACCCTCCCCCAGTCCGAGCGCAGAGATGAACAGATAGAACCCGGCTACCAGGATTGCTCCCGCGACGATTGACGCGACCGCCCAGGGCGCCGTCGAATCCGGGTGTTCTCGAGAGACATCTTGAGCCGGTGCGTACGAGGCGGCCGGGAGAAGGGTGGGCCAGGGGGCGGGGGGCGCCCGTAGAAATCCGAGTGCCCGCTCCGGCCCCGGGGCCTCCAAAGTCGGCGACTTCAGAGAAGGACCTCTGGGAGGCGGCTCAGGTTCGTCCTCGTCGTCTGGTCCTTCCACTTCTCCTGCGTCCAAATCGGCTGGCTCGTCCTCTCCCGGATCGTCCTTCTCATCGTCTATGGCGGGCTCCCCCTCTGGCGGCGCCGACAACCGATGGCCACGCAGCTCCGGGGCCAGGCTCACCTCTATGTCTTCGCGCAACCCGTCCGCGCCGATGCCGCCGCCCGCATGCAGGTAGACCCAATCGCCGTTGAGCTTGGTCCAGCCGGTGTGGACGTACCGGG
>DAHXNZ010000163.1 GCA_027365105.1 Thermoplasmata archaeon | reverse complement strand
AACAGAGGCACCATGCCCATTTGCGAATGCACTTAGCACAGATAATCCCCCATTAATTATAGTTACGACTGTTTTCATTTTTTGCCGCTTCCTTCAAGATTTCTCCTTACCATGTTAAATATTTCAATATTCGGATAACTTCCGTGGAACAGATTGTAAGATTCGTATGCCTGCTGGAAGAACATTTCTCTCCCGTTAATGCATAATGCCTTTGCCTTAGCAGCGATCCTTAGAAACGATGTATCGGTATTTGCATAAATCAGATCGATCGCCACTGCATCTTTGGAAAAGTTAGTGTCTTTCACTGGAGATGTATCATTCTCGTTCATACCCAGAGGTGTACAATTTATAATGATATCATATTGATTTTCCTTTGAATATCCAACTATTTCTGTTCCTTCCATGTATTCAAATCCCTGAAATTTTGATTTTGCCTTCGCCGGATCCCTGGATAGAACTGTTATTGAATGTGTATCAAAATCTGAAATCAATGTATATAATATTGTTCGGAACACTCCGCCTGTGCCTGCGATACATACCTTTT
>DAHXNZ010000162.1 GCA_027365105.1 Thermoplasmata archaeon | reverse complement strand
GGTCGGACGCCGGCCATCTCTACGCGGAGGTGGAGGACGCGGCCCCGGCGATCCCCGCGCTCCGCCGGGTCTTTGGCATCACCTCCCAATTCTCTTACTTCGGCCTCTTGCCAACTCATATAAAACCATGGGGTTATGAGTTAGGTGTTATAATTTTTTACTATAACTTAACTGAACTAATTTCAAAAGAAATTGCGTTTAAATTTTAAATCAGTAACTTTCCAGGGCAGTTTGCTGGGTAAACTTTTCGCCTTTGATCTTTACCGGATATTCTCCGGTGAGACAACCGAGGCAAAGACTCTTAGACCCAAGTCCAATACTCTTTTTCAAGCCATCCAAAGAAAGATAGGCTAGAGAATTCGATCCTATTTCAGCATTTATATCGGATATGGCTTTATTCAGCGCGATAAACTGGTCCCTTGTTTTCATATCAACTCCCAGATAACAGGGTGCAATAATCATAGGGGATCCAATTCTTACGTGGATTTCAGCTGCGCCAGCTGACCTGAGTATTGAAACTATATAACGCATAGTTGTTCCTCTAA
>DAHXNZ010000161.1 GCA_027365105.1 Thermoplasmata archaeon | reverse complement strand
GATCATCATGGTTCTGCTTGCTTTTCTCATCCCTGTACAACCCGGCTATACTGTTTTTGCACCGCTTGCAGATTTCCTTGGCGGTGCAATGCTTTTCACGCTTGCATCGGTTCTGACAATCCTGGGCGCACTGGACAACAACAGCAACTTTACTGCAATGAGCGCCGGCAGATCCGCAATATTCTCAGCACTTGCTGAACCAACCCTGATTGTGGTATTTTTTGCAGTTGCAATAGAAACCGGCACCAATAACCCGTACATAACAAATGCAGATCTGACTGCAAACAGCTATCTCTTTCTTTCACTCACACACATCCTTGCATCAATAGCATTCCTTCTGTTCTTCATATTTGAAACCGGAAAGCTCCCTGTTGAAAGCAACGGGCTCTCTGAACTGAGCATGATCGAGGAGGGAAGAATATATGAATATGGCGGAAAAAATCTCTTCTTCATCAGATATTCATCCATGATAAAGCAGTATCTCCTTGGTTCTCTTCTCCTCAACGTTTTTATTTTTCCATGGGGGCTTCAGGCCGGTCTTCCTGG
>DAHXNZ010000160.1 GCA_027365105.1 Thermoplasmata archaeon | reverse complement strand
TGAGTGAGGAGAAAGCCAGAGAAACTGATGTTAAAGATCCGGTATGGGTCATGGGAATAGGTTCGTCCAATGACAAGTCCTTCACCGGATCAAGAACTGTGAATGACAGAATGGGAAAATATGGTGACATAGCTGACCTGAGGAATCACTACGAATCCGCGGCTATGGCTTACAGAATGGCAGGCATCGAGAATCCGAGGAAATCGGTAGATGTCGCCGAACTTCATGACGCATTCAGTTTTACAGAAATTCAGGCTTACGAGGCTATGGGCTTCTGTGAAAGGGGCAAAGGAGGAAAATTCATAGAGGATGGTGTTCCAATGATGGGCGGTGATCTCCCGGTATCCCCTTCTGGCGGCCTTCTGGGCGCCGGACATGCAGTGGGAGCAACCGGGGTGATGCAGATAGGTGAAGTTGTAAATCAGCTCAGAAACAGGGCGGAAAAGAGACAGGTGGAGATAAACAGAGGCACTGGACTGGCGCATTCAATCGGCGGACCTGGATCGTCATACTGCTCTGTGTCAGTGCTGGGGGTTGATTGAGTTGAAA
>DAHXNZ010000015.1 GCA_027365105.1 Thermoplasmata archaeon | reverse complement strand
GCCGCCGACGCCGATTCTTGTGGGCCCGGCCCAACCTACAAATCCCAGCGTCTGAAAATAAACTCCGGAGGCTGGGACAAAACCCCCCTCCGGGGACGGGGCGTGCCGACCATGAATCCCAAAGCCCGCTCCATCCAAACCGTTAAGCGAGCCGGCCCCCCACCCGGCCGCATGAACCGCTGGCTCCGGCTGGCCCGGATCCCGAACGTCGCCGTATCGGCGGCAGGGACGTTCGTCGGGGGCTGGGCCGCCCGGGGGTCGGGCCTCCTCCTCCCCGGGTCCGCCGACCTCCTCCTGCTCCTCGCCGCTGCCTCGACCGCCCTCGTGACGGCCGGAGGCAACGCCCTCAACGATCTCCTCGACCGGGACGGGGACCGGGCCAACCATCCCGACCGCCCCTTGGTGACGGGGGAGATCGCCCCCGGGGCGGCTCGGGGATTCGTCGGCCTCACCTTCCTGGCCGGGATCGGGGTGGCGATCCCCGTCATCTGGGCCGCTCCGCTGGTCGGCGTCCTGCTGGCCGTGGCCGTCGCGGCGATCCTGAGCTACGAATTCCGGTTCAAGGCGGTCGGGGTGCTGGGCAATCTCGAGGTCGCGTTCCTGACCGGCCTCGTCTTCCTGTACGGAGCGGCCAGCGTCGGGTCGATCCTGCCCGTGGCGCCGCTGGCCGGCATGGCGTTCCTCGCCACCCTGAGCCGGGAGGTCATCAAGGACATGGAGGACATGACGGGCGACGTCGGACGCTCGACGCTGCCCCGCCGTTACGGCCTCGGGCGGTCGACCGGGGTCGCCCGGGGCGCCGTCGCCGGGGCGGTCGCGCTGAGCGCCGTTCCGTTGCTCGGATGGGTGAGCTGGGCCGCCCCCGCCGGGATTATGTATCTCGCGCTGGTCCTCGCGGCCGATGCCGTCTTCGTCGCCTCGGTGGCCGGGCTGCCGCACCGACTCCACTGGAGCCAGACCGTGAGCAAGGTCGCGATGGCGGTCGCGTTGCTGGCCTTTGTGTCGCTGGCGTTCCGGTAGGAGAGGATCATGGTCGGAGCCGTCGAGCAGCACCTCCAGTCGCTCTTGGCCGGGGGGCCGATCCACTTTACCCTGATCGACCCCGAGAAGTCCCCGGGCCCGCGGGCGGCCGCGATCGCCCGGGCGGCCGCGGAGGCCGGGAGCCATGCCATCCTCCTCGGGGGGTCGACCGGGATCTCTCCCGAGGGCATGGGCGAGGCCGCCCGGCAGGTCCGGGCCGCCGTGCCCCTCCCGACGATCATCTTCCCGGAGGGTCCCGGATCCCTCACGGCCGAGGCGCAGGCGGTCCTGTTCATGAGCATGCTCAACTCCCGGAACCTGGGGCTCGTCATCCGGACCCACGCCCGGGCGGCGCCGGTCGTCCGCCGGCTGGGGCTCGAACCGATCCCGATGGGCTACCTGGTCGTCGCCCCCGGCATGCGGGTCGGCGAGGTCGGCGAGGCGGACCTGGTGGGGCGGGAGGAGTTTGAGCAGGCCCAGGGATACGCCTTGGCGGCCGAGATGCTCGGCATGCGGTTCGTCTACCTGGAGGCCGGATCCGGCGCCCCCTCCCCGGTCCCATTGCCCATGGTGCGGGCGGTCCGATCGGTCCTCTCGATTCCCCTGGTGGTGGGGGGAGGAATCCGGAGCGGCGCGGAGGCGGCCGGGCTGCTGGCGGCCGGGGCCCAGGTGCTGGTCACCGGCACCATCACCGAGGCGGAGGGGATCGGCCCGGCGTTCCAATCGATTCTCAAGGAGGTCCGACATGCCCGACACGGGTAAGCCGGTGCGGGACCCGGTGGGCTCCCCGAAAAGCCCCCATCTTCCTCGGTCGTTCCGCACCCACTTCATGTTCCGGGCTCCTCCGCCCTGGTTGGCGGCCCTGCTCCTGATCCCTGTGAGCCTGCTGCTCGCCGTCGCGGTGGGGTGGCCCGGGAGCTCCCTGACCGAACTGGGGGCGGGGTTCCTGCTGGTCTTCCTCCTCCCCGCGCTCCTGGCCGCGCTCCTCACCACCCCGATCGCCACGGCCCTCGGGGGCCGGCTCGAGTGGAGGCGGGCCGCGCTGCTGGCCCTGTCGGTGCTGCTGCTCGAGCTTCCCCTCGCGGCCGGGGGCCGGCTCGCCTTCGACGCCTTTCCCCGGTACCTCCCCGCGGTCGCGATGCTGCCGCTGTTCCTCCAGGGACCGGCCACCTGGTTCCGGCACATGACCCTCTACGGGGTCTCCCGGTCGAGCCACCGCGCGTCGTTCGTCCCGACGCTCATCCAGCCCGTGGCCGCGATCGCGGGGGTGCTCGCGCTGTACGGCCCCACCCTCTCCCTCCTGCTCGCCGGGGCGGTCTTCGTCGTCCTGGGCGGGCTCTGCGCGGCGTTGCTGCTGCGGGCCGCCGATCGCCCGCTCCGGAGGGAGTTCCGCACCTCGGGGGTCGCGCTGATCCGTCCGATGCTCGACCACGTCAACAACCGGGACCCGACGGCGACGCGCGAGCTGGAGGAGTTCTTTTCCCGGTTCTCGATCCCGGCCAACCTGTCGGTCCGGCTCCTGACCTTCCCGGACCGGGACCGGGTCCGCGCCTCGATCGCCCTTCCGACGGTGCACCCCGGCCCGTTCGCATCGCTCGGAGCCAGCGACCTGCCCCGGAAGGTCGCCGAGCGGCTGGGGCCGGCGGCCGGCACGGTCTTCGTCCCGCACACCCCGTGCGACCACGATCTCGACCTTCCGAGCCGGGCCGAGATGGACCGGGTCGCCGACGCGTGCCGGAGCCTCTTCGACGGCCTCGGCCCCACGGGCGAGGTCGCCCCGGTGCGGGCGAGCCCGCTCGTGACCCCCTATGAGGGAAGTCTGGCCCGAGCCCAGATCCTCGGGGAGACGGCCCTGGTGCTCGTGACCCAGGCGCCCGAACCGACCGACGACATCGCGTTCTCCGTCGCCGACCGGGCGGGCCGGGAGGCCGCGGCCCGCTCGGGCCTACGGGTGGCGCTGATCGATGCCCACAACTCCTACATCAAGGACCAGGGCGACATCAGCTACGGGACCCCGATCGCCGAGCGGCTCATCCGGGACGTGACGGCCGCCGTCGAGGCGGCGCAGGCCGAGGCCCAGGTCGGCTCCCTGGAGATCGGGACCTCGGCCCGGACGCACTACCGGATCGGGCCCGACGGGATCGGCCCCCTCGGGATCCGGGCGCTGGTGACCCGCACCGCCGGATCGACGGCGGCCTACCTCCTCATCGACGGCAACAATCTGCTCGTCGGGATGCGGGATCCGATGGTCCGGTCGTTGGAGCGGCTCGTCGACCTGGCCGAGGTCCTCACGACCGACAACCACGTGGTCCACGAGGTGGACGGCGGGATCAACCCGGTCGGCGAGCGGGCGTCGCTCGAACGGTTGAGCTCGGAGGCCGCGGAATTGGTCCGGGAGGCGCTCCAGGATCTCGCCCCGGTGGGAGTCCGGACGGGCTCCGTCGATCTCCCCGGAGTGCCGGTGCTCGTCCCCTCCTTCACCGCGCGGCTCCTGACGTCGCTCAGCGACACGGTGGCGATCTTCTCGAACGCGCTGATCTCGACGTTCCTCCTCCTCCTGGCGGTCTCGACCGCCGTGCTGCTGGTGAAACCATGAGGAGGACCGCCCCATGACCGAGAGCCCCGGCGTGCCGACCCCCTCGAGCGAGATCGACGCCCGGCTCGGGGGATCGTCGGCGCGGGAGTGGCTGGCCGAACTGGTCGCCGCCCGGCCGACGAACCTTGAAGACCCGCTCCATGGCCGCTGGGAGAAGCCGAACTACCCCGAGACCGCCCGTCGGATCGAGGCCCATGCGCGGTCGATCGGCCTCGCGGTGCGCCGCTTCGATCCAACCGTGGACGCGGTCGATGCGACCCCGTTCCGCGGGATTCCCCGGCCGAACCTGATCCTGGATCTGGAACGCGGGGCGCCCCGGACGCTGCTCATCCTGACCCACTTTGACGTGGTCCCGGTCCCGGCGGAGCAGAGGGACCGTTGGCAGAGTCCGCCCCATACGCTGACGGTCCGGCCGGACGGCCGATGGTACGGCCGCGGGGCGAACGATGATCTCGGCAGCGGGGTCGTCGCGACGCTGCTCGCGCTCCGCCGGGTCGTCGACCGGCCCACGCTCGCCTGGAACGTCCGGGCGATCGTCGCCTGCGACGAGGAGACCGGGGGCGAGGGCGGGATCGAGGCCCTCAAGGACCACGACCTGCACCTCCCTCCGGACGACCCCCTCCGGTTCCTGCGGGCGGACGCCGCCCTGATCCCCGACGGGAGCCCCGAGGTCACCGCGGGATCCTCGGGGCTGGCGTTCCTGAGCGGGGAGTGGCGCTCTCCCGCCCCGCTCCGCTCGCTCGTCGGGTTCGGCCAGAGCCTGGTCGAACTGCACGATTTCGTCCGCCGGTGGAGGTCGGTCTACGCTTCGCCGGACTGGCCGGATCACGGCGCCCCGGAGCCGGTGCTGACGGGCCGGGCGACGCTGACCCAGTGGGATGTCGAGATTCCGGCGGCCCCGGATCCCCGGCCGCTCCGGCTCACGCGGGTGCACGCCGAGACCGATGCCGGCAACCAGATTCCGGCCCGGGTGACGCTGCTCTTCGAGGCGACCCCCGACGGCCGCCGGCAGGTCGAGGCCGAGATCGAACGGCGCCGGGGAACCGACGTCCCGCTCGAGCTCGCCCGGACCAGCGCCGTGGGCATCCCCGCCGACGCGCTGGCGCTCCAGGTCGTCGGCCGGGCCGCCCACGGGGGCTACCCTCACCGGGGACGCAACCCGGTCCCCGCGGCGCTCCAGCTGCTCTCGGGCTGGATGGCCGCGGGACTCCTGGATCCCCGGGCCGCCGGTACCGCCACCTACACCGTGGACCTCAGGCTGGTGCCCGAAATGGAGCTGGAGGCCGGCCTCTCGGAGGCGCTGGGCCACATGGCCCCGGTGATCCAGTCCCAGTTCCCGGGGGCCCGGCTGACCGCGCCCCCGAACCGCTGCCGGTCGGGGTATGCCCTGGCCCCCGACCACCCGCTCGTGCTCCGGCTCGGGCGGATCATGGGAGCGACGTTCGGGGCCCACGGGGTCGTCGGGGAGTACGGCGGAACCGATGCGAGCGCGCTGCGCGGCCTGCGCACCCCGGCCGGCGAGCCGCTGCCCGCGCTGGTCTTCGGGTCGATGGACCGGGAAAGCCATGTCCACGATGCCGAGGAGAGCATCGACCCCCGGCGGCTCGCCGGAGTGATCGAGACGATCGAGCGGTTTATGACCGACGCCTAAAGGGGAGACCGGGATCGTGATTCCCGCCCCGTGGAACTCGCTCGCCGATGTCCTCTGGGTGCTGCTGCCGGCCCTCATCGCGAACGCCTTCGCGACGTTCCCGCGCGGCCGGGGCCCCCCGATGGACTTCGGCCGGGTCTGGCCCCGGGACGGGCGTCGGATCCTCGGGCGGTCCAAGACCTGGTCCGGATTCTTCTTCGGGGCCCTGGCGGCCGTGCCCTTCGGGCTCCTCGAGGCCGGGCTCATCCTGCTCGCCCCCCCGGACCTCCAGGTCGTCCCGAGCCTCGGCCCGAGCCTCGAGGCGGCCCTCCCGCTGGTCCTGATGGTGAGTTTCGGGGCGATGATCGGGGACGCCGCGGGCTCGTTCCTCAAGCGGCGCCTGGGCCGCCCCAGCGGAGCGCGGACCCTGCTCCTGGACCAGCTTCCCTTCGTGCTGGTCCCGATCGCCGCCGGTCTCATCGCCTACCCGGGGCTGTTCGTCAGCGTCTTCGCCTCCCCGACGGCGGTCTTATGGCTGCTCGTGCTCACCCTCGGGCTGCACGCGGGCTTCAACTGGATCGGATTCAAGCTCGGGCTCAAGAAGGTACCATGGTAGACCCCCCTCCCCGGCCGGCCGACTCGGCGATCGCCCGGGCCCTGCTCGATTCGGGGTCGGTCCGGTTCGGCCGATTTACCCTCGCCTCGGGACAGACCTCCGATGTCTACGTGGATGTCAAGCGGGCCTGGACCCACCCCGGCCGGCTGACCGTCCTCGCCGAGGCGCTGGCCGCCCGGGTGGGGACGACCGACCGGCTCGCGGGCATGGAGCTCGGCGCGGTGCCGCTCGTCGTCGCGACCGCGCTCCGGACCGGCCACCCCTTCGTCATCATCCGCAAGGCGTCGAAGGACCACGGCACCCGGCAGCGCTGCGAGGGGGAGATCCGGGGCGGCGACCGGGTCCTCCTCATCGAGGATGTGGCGACCACGGGCGGGAGTTCGCTCGAGTCGATCGCGGTCCTGCGGGACCAGGGAGCGGTCGTGGACCGGGCGCTGGTCGTCGTCGATCGGGAAAGCGGGGCGGTGGACCGCCTCGCCGGGGTCGGAGTCCGGCTCGAACCCCTGGTCACGCTCTCCTACCTGCGGGGCCAACCGCCGTGACCGGTCGGCTCCTCCCCGACGGGACCGCCGAGTGGAACGACCCGGCGGAGGCCTCGACCCTCTACGCCCGGGGGTACTTCGGCACCCTCCGGCCGGGCGGCGGACTCCAGATGGACCGCTACGAGACCGCCTACCTGACCGAGATGGGGCGGGCCGAGGTGCAGGGCACCCGCCCGCGCCCGACCCCCTGGCCCGAGCTGTTCCGTCGGGCCGCCCGGTCCGAGCCCGGCTTCGGGGTCCGCTACCTCGTCTACCGGGATCTCCGGCAGCGCGGCTACGTGGTCCGCTCCTCCCCCCCCCCGATCGCCTTCGCCGTCCTCCCGCGCGGCGGGATCCTGCACAAGACCCCGGCCCGCTACTGGGTGGACGCCCTGAGCGAACGGAGCCCGTTCGACCTCGGCCGGCTGATCGGACTGACCGAACGGGCCCAGAGCACCAAGAAGAGCCTCCTTCTCGGGGTGGTCGACGAGGAGTCGGACCTGACCTACTACCGGCTGAAGTTCAGCCAGCCGACCGGCGCCTTGACCGCGCCCCCGCTCGAAGAGAGCGCCACCGGCTGGCTCTCGGAGGACCGGGTGCTGCTCTTCGACCCCGGCCCCGTGGCCAACCTCGGGAAGAACCTCGCCTACGGGTCCCAGGTCGGGGCCCGCCTCGAACTGAGCCTCCTCGAGGCCGCCTACCTCCAGGAGACCCGCCAGCTGGTCGTGCGGGATGCCCGCAGCGGTCGGACGGTCCCCCGGCCCCAGTTCGACCGCCGGGCCCGCCGGCTCGACCGACGGTTCGACGAGCGGCTCGCGACCTACCGGCATCTGAGGGAACGGCGGCTCGTCGTCAAGACCGGATTCAAGTACGGCGCCCATTTCCGCGCCTACCCTCGGAACCCCGAGCAGGTCCACGCCCGCTATCTCGTCCAGGCGGTCCGGTCCACCCACGTGGCCGCCTGGTCGGAGATCGCCGGCGCCGTCCGGGTCGCCCAGGGGGTTCGCAAGCAGTTTCTGCTGGCGGCCGTGGACCCGGGCGCGACCCCCCGGTTCCTCGCGATCGAGCGGATCCGCCCGTAGGCCGGACCGCCCGCTCTTCCCGCCGCCGGGCCCCTACCGGGGCCGGGTCGAGGCACGACCGGAGCCGCGGGAGGGCCGATGGGCGGCCCGGGCTCCGGGTCCGGATTCGAGCGTCCGCAGCTGCTGGAGCAGCGCATCGTGCTTGCGCTCGTCCGCCTCCATGCTCTCCCAGAGCAGCCGCATCACACCGCCCAGATCGGCCCCCAGGCCGGCGCCGGCGGCGGCCTCGGCCCGGCGCTCCCGGGCGATCAGCCGGTCGACGTCCGCCCGTCGCACGCCCGAGGGGGCGGTCCGGTTGATGCCGCGGGCCAGCCGGCTCTCGATCGAGGCGGCGATCTCCGCGTGGCGGAGGCTGTCGGAGGCGATCTGCCGGAAGACCGACCGGGTGAGCTCGTCCCGGGACTTCTGGGCCAGTCCCATGCAGTCGGCCACGGCCCGCTGCTCCGCCCGGATCCGGGCGCGCAACCGGCGCCGCAGCATCGACTCGCGGGGCCGGTCGAGGCTGCCCGCTCCGGGGGCCGGGCTCCGCTCCTCCAGGGCCGCGCACTTGAGCGCGACCTCCAGGATGACCGTGGAGGCCGGCCGCTTCGGCTCCGGGGTCGTCGAGAGCTCCTGGGCCGCCTGACGGATCAGCCGCTCCTCGTCCGGACGGCCCGGGCGGGCCGCGAGCTCGGCCTTCATGCGCCGGCCCGAGAGATACTGCGAGATCGCCGAGGGCGCGATGCCCAGCCGGGCGGCCGCGCGCCGGGCGGAGAGCCGGAACCCCTCGACGAGCTCCCGGGCGACCAGGGCCTGGACCCGGTGGACCCACAGGATCGGGGGTCGGGGTTCGCGCGGCATCCCATCGGGAGCCGGCCGGGCAGGGATAAAGGGTGCGTTCACGCCGTGACGGGCCGGTCGAGAGCCGTCACGTCCCATCATTTAAATAGCGCCCTCCGGTGGAATCCCCGAGATGGCGGGCAATTTCGACCTCTTCGTCGTGCTCACCGTCGCGATCGGGCTCGCGATCTTCCTCTCGCTCCCGATCGTCCTGAACCGCCGGGCGATGGGGGGGCGCACCCTCCTCCTCCTCAACGCGGGGGCGATCGGGATCCTGGCGTTCCTCCTGGCCGACATCTTTTCGGATGTGGCGTCGCTGATCGCGGACTCCACGACCGCCTACCTCACCGATCCGGTCCTCGATCTGGTGTTCCTGGTCGGCGTCACGCTGGCGTTCGGCCTCCTGACCGTGGCCGAGGGCCATCCGATCGGCCGGCGGGCCGCCCCGGCCGAGCCCGAGCCGGCGGAGACGGCCTGGAGGCTCTCGCTCATCATCGCTCTGGGGATCGGTTTCCAGAACCTGACCGAGGGGCTGGTCTTCGGTGCCGCCTGGTCGGCGGGCCAAATCGGCCTCGTGGGCGTGGTCTTTGTGGGGTTCTTCCTGCAGAACATCACCGAGGGGTTCCCGATCATCTCTCCCCTCCTCGGCCGGGCCGACGCCGCCGCGAAGCTGCGGCGGCTTTCGGGGCTCTTCCTGATCGGCGGGGTGCCGACCATCGCGGGCGGATTCATCGGGTTCGTGTTCAGTTCGGTGCCGCTCCTGATCTTCTTCGACGCGCTCGCCATGGGGGCGATCCTCTACGTGCTCCTGCCGATGATCCGGGGAGCGCTGCGGCCCCAGGAGACCCCCGAGGCGACCCGGTACCGCGCCCGGCTGGTCTACTGGGGGATCCTGGTCGGCTTTCTGGTCGGGTTCCTGGTGAACGCCATCTGATCCGGCCCCGAGCGGAGCGCGCGGATGAGGGCCCGGGTCGGCTCCGCCGCATCTCGGCCCGCCCCGATCTCCTCCAGGGCCGACCCGACGACCACCCCGTCGGCGCCCAGGCGGGCCGCCGCGCCCGCGGTGGCGGCGTCCCGGATCCCGAAGCCGGCGAGGATCGGGAGGCGGGGAGCCGCCTTCCGCGCGGTCCGGACAAGGGCGCTCAGGTCGGGTGCGGGCGAAGGGGCGCGGGTGCCCGTGATCCCGTTCCGGGTCACCAGGTAGAGGAATCCCCGGGACGACCGTGCGATCCTCCGGACCCGGTCCGCGGGGACGCCGGGGGCCACGAACCGGACCAGATCGAGTCCGTGGGACCGGGCGAGGGGCGACCATCCCTCGGCCTCGTCGTCGGCGAGATCGGGAACGATCAGGGCCGACGCGCCGGCCCGGGCCAGCTCGGGGAAGGTCCCCGGCGACCCGTCTCGAAGGAGGGGGTTCACGTAGGACATCACCGCGACCGGCAGTTCGGGAGCGGCCGCCCGCACAGTCGCCAGGACATCGGCCCAATCGGTCCCGTGCCGGAGCGACCGTGCGGCGGCCTCGGCCAGGACCGGCCCATCCGCGATCGGGTCGGAAAAGGGGATCCCGACCTCCACGGCATGGGCTCCGGCCTCCCGAAGCAGACGAACCCGGGCGGAGACCGCCGCCGTCCGCCGTCGGTCGACGAGGAGGTAGGGGACGACGAGGAAGTCGCCCAGCTGCCGGCTCCGGATCAGCGCCTCCCCGACCGTCACTCCGGAATCACCTCGAGGTCCTTGTCGCCCCGGCCGGAGAGGGTGACGACGATGTGCTGCCCGCGGCGCCGTCGCGCCTCCCGGACGGCCGCGTAGACGGCGTGGGCCGACTCGAGGGCCGGCAGGATCCCCTCGTCTTCGGCCAGCCAGTGGAAGGCGCGGAGGGCTTCGTCGTCGTGGACCACCCCGTAGCGGGCCCTTCCGGTCGCCTGCAGATGGGCGTGCTCGGGCCCGACCGCCGGGTAGTCCAGGCCCGCGGAGAGGCTCGCGGTCTCCCGCACCTGCCCGTCCCGGTCCTGCAGGAGATAGGTGTAGCTCCCGTGGAGGACTCCGGGGCGGCCCCGGGTCAGGGACGCGGCCCCGGTCGGGTGGCCGGCGGGCCCGCCGGCCTCGACCCCGAGAAGCTCGGTCGGCTGGCGCAGCAGCGGGTGGAAGGTGCCGATCGCGTTGCTGCCGCCGCCGACGCAGGCGACCGCGAGGTCGGGAGGACCGCCCCAGGCCGCCCGGCTCTGCGAGAGGATCTCCCGGCCGATGACGCTCTGGAAGGCGCCGACGATCGTCGGGAACGGGTGCGGCCCGACCACCGACCCGATGAGGTAGTGGGTCGTCGGGAGGTTTTCGGTCCAGTCGCGCAGGGCCGCGTTGATCGCGTCTTTGAGCGTGCGGCTCCCCGTGGTCACCGGGACCACCCGCGCCCCGAGGAGGCGCATGCGCAGCACGTTCGGGTGCTGCCGGGCGATGTCCCGTTCCCCCATGTACACGACCGTTTCGAATCCCAGCGCGGCTCCGACCATCGCCGTCGCCACTCCGTGCTGACCCGCCCCGGTCTCCGCGATGAGCCGGGGCTTGCCCATCCGGCGGGCCAGCACTCCCTGGCCGATCGCATTGTTGATCTTGTGGGCGCCGCCATGGAGGAGGTCCTCCCGCTTGAGCCAGATCTCGGCTCCCTTCCCCCGCCGGGTCAGCCGGGGCGCCCGGTAGAGCGGCGTCGGCCGCCCGGCGTAGGTGCGGAGCCGTTCGGCGAGCTCGGTGCGGAACCCGGGATCGCGGCGAGCCTCCACCCAGGCCCGCTCGAGTTCCTGGAGCGCCGGGACGAGCGTCTCGGGGACGTACGCGCCCCCGTAGCGCCCGAACCGGTTAGGCATGCCCCTCCTCGACCGCCTCGACCGCCCGGAGGAACGCCCGCATCCGTTCCGGGTCCTTGACCCCCGGGGAGGACTCGATGCCGGTCGAGACATCGAGCCCCCACGGGCGGCCCCGAAGAAGGGCCTCCCCCGCCGTCTCGGCCGTGAGCCCTCCGGCCAGGATCAGCTTCCGCCCCGGATACCGGTCCGCGAGCGCGGCGGCGGCCTCCCAGTTGGCCGGCCGGCCGTTCCCCCCCGGCCGGGCGGGGCTTCCCGGGGCGTCCAGATGGATCCGGGGAAACTCCTCGGCCGGCGGGAGGGTGGGCAGGGCCGTCGGGTCGACGGGCAGGGGGAAGGACGGAACCAGGTGGTGCCGCTCGAGGAAGTCGAGCCCTTCGGGAATCGAACCATAGACCTGGATCCGATCGACGCCGACCTCGTCGAACAGGGTGTGGATCCGGTCGGCCGTCGGGTCGACCACCACGGCCCAGGCCTCAATACCCTGGGGCACCGCCGAGACCAGCGCCGTCGCCTGTTCCAGGGAGACGGTCCGGGGCGATCCGGGAACCTCGACGACAAAGCCGGCCGCCCCGCCTCGGGGAAGGAGCCCGAAATGGTCCGGCGAGGTGAGCCCGCAGAACTTGACAAAGGTCTTCATTCCGGCCCGCCCTCCGATCGGCGTTGGAGGGAGGCCAGGAGCCTCAAGGGCTCTTCGCTCCGGGCCACCGCGCTCCCGACGAGGATCGCCTCCACCCCCCGGCTCCAGAACCAGTCGGCGCTCTCGGGTCCGGTGACGCCGCTGAGCCCGATCACCGGGCTCCGGTGGGAAAGTCCCTCCAGGGTCGCCGAGGCGGTGGTCCGGTCGATCTCCAGCGTATCGAGGTTCCGGACATTGACCCCGATCAGGTCGGCCGGCACCCGGTCGATCCAGACCCGCTCCTCCGGCGCATGCAGCTCCAGGAGCACCTCCAGGCCGAGGGCGTGGGCGCGGTCGGCCAGCTCGGCCAACGGAACGTCGATCCCCGCGCGGGGGAGCGACGCCAGGAGGAGGATCGCCGAGGCTCCGATCCGGGCCGCGCAGTCGACCTGGCGTCGGTCGATGACGAAGTCCTTGAAGAGGATGGGCCGGGGGTCCCGGCCGGCCAGGGCGCGCAGGTCGGAGGGGGATCCGTCAAAGTGAGGCGCCGCCGTGAGGCAGGAAAGGCCGGCCACGCGCGCCCCGCGGATCCGGTCCAGAAACGCATCGGTCCGGTACTGGGGGAGCGGCCGGCCCGGGCTCCCCGGGGCCGCCCGCTTGTATTCGACGATCAGAGCCCGGGGCGCGTCCCCCTCAATCGCCTTCCGCAGCGAAGGGCGCGGGGCGGTCCCGGCCGGCGCGGCCTCGTATCCGCCGGCCTCGATGATCGGCCGAAGCTCGCCGACCATCCGGGGCAGGAACCCCCTCGTCATGCCGCGTCCTCCTGCCAGTCGGATCCGAGGGCGAGCTCCTGGAGCCGGCGGCGCAGATCTTCGGCACGGCCCGAGTCGATCAGTTCACGGGCGCGGGCCACTCCGGCCTCCAGGCTGGCGGCCCGGCCCGCCAGGAGGAGCGCAGCTCCCGCGGTCAGCACGACCGCACCCCGCCGCGCGCCCCCGCCACCGGCCAGCACCGCATCGGCCGCCCGGGCCGCCGTCTTCGGGGGCAGCGGGCCCCAGGGACCCCGGCGCTCCGACGGTTCGAGGAGGGCCTCCGGGTGGAGCGTCGCCGACGACCGACGATCCCCCAGCGCCCAGAGCAGCGTGGTCGAGCCCCGGGGGGCGATCTCATCACTGCCCTCGTCGGAGGTCAGTCCAACCACCCACCCGACGCCTCGGCGCCGGAGGCATTCGACGAGGAGGCGGGCGGAGGCCCGGTCCGGCGCTCCCACCAGCTGGTAGGCCGGCCGGACCGGCGTCAGGAGCGGGCCCATCAGGTTGAAGACCGTCCGTTGGCCGATCCTCCGGCGGGTGGCGGCGACGCGCCCCATGGCCGGATGGTAGAGCGGGGCGTGAAGAAAGGCAATCCGGTACCGTCGGTAGCTCGCTTCACCGAACGCCCGGGATCGGGCGACCGGGAGCCCCCACGCCTCCAGGAGGTCGGTCGATCCGGTCAGACCGCGGGAACTCCGGTTCCCATGCTTGACGACCGGCACGCCGGCCGAAGCGACGACCAGGGCGCTCACGGTCGAAACGTTGAACGAAGGGAGGGCGGCGCCCCCGGAGCCGCAGAGCTCCAGGGTCCGATGCCCGGCCGCCGCCGGAAACGGGAGCATCTCACGGCGGAGCATCTCCGCCCATTGATGGAGCCGGCCGGCCGTCAGGCGGTAGCGCCGGGTCCGCCGCAGCAGAGTGAGCCGTTCCGGGTCGGGTGTCCCCGGTGCGATCAGGCGGGCGAACACCTCCGGGGCCCGCGTCGGGCCGCGGCCCGCACCGGCCCGCCGGGGTCGACGAGGGGGCCGCCCCGTCATCGGTGGACCTCCGCGAGGAAGTTGGCGAGAATGGCCGGGCCGGGCCCGGTCAGATACGACTCCGGGTGGAACTGGACCCCCCGGAGCGGCCAGGCGGTGTGGCGGATTCCCATCACCACCTTTCCCGTCCCCCAGGCGATGGGTTCCAGGGCCGGAGGAAGCGACTTCCCATCCACCAGGAGCGAGTGGTAGCGGGCGGCGCGGAACGGGGAGGGGACCCCGCGGAAGAGATCGTCGCCCGCGTGGACGATCCGGTCGGTGTCGCCGTGCACCGGCTCGGGGGCCCGGACGATCCGGCCGCCGCAGAATTCGGCGATCAGCTGGTGGCCCAGGCAGACCCCGAGGATCGGCCGGGACGACCCCCATCGGCGCAGGACCGTGCGGCTGAGCCGGGTCCGTCGGCGATCCGACGGGCTCCCCGGGCCCGGGGAGAGCACGATCGCCTCCGGGTCGATCCGCTCGGCCTCGTGGAACGGCACGGTCGATCGGAGGCAGCGGACCCGGGCCCCCTGCCGGGCGAGTTCCTGGACCAGGTTCTGGGCGAAGGAGTCCTCATGGTCGATGACGAGGACCCGCGTCATCGGTCCCCCGCCAGGACCGACTCGACCAGCCCCAGTTTGGCCCGGGTCTCATCGAACTCCCGGCCGGGTCGGGATCGATGGACGATCCCGGCCCCGGCCGCGGTGTAGAGCCGCTCGCCGGCGGCAAAGCCGGTCCGGATCGCGAGGGCCCAGTCGGCCCGGTCCCGCGCGGAGACCCAGCCGACCGTGCCGGCGTACGGGCCCCTCCAGGTCCGTTCTTCGGAACGGAGGAGCTCGGTCGCGCGGAGCTTCGGCGCTCCGGAGACGGTCCCGGCGGGAAAGGTCGCGGCCAGCGCCTCCCAGGGGCCGGCCCCCGGAACCAGGGTCGCCTCCACCCGGCTCACCAGGTGTTCCATCCGGGCCACCCGGAGGGTCCGTTCGGTCCAGCCGAGCCGCACCGACCCGGGCCGGGCGATCCGGCCGAGGTCGTTGCGAGCAAGATCGACGAGCATCCGATGCTCCGCGAGCTCCTTGGGATCGGCGGTGAGCGGAGGCCGCCTTCCCCCGACCGCGCCGCGGGGTCGGGTTCCGGCGATCGGATGGACCCGGGCCCGACGCCCTTCGACCTCGACCACCGACTCGGGGGAGGCTCCGACGATCTCGCGATCGCCGAACCGAAGGTAGTAGAAGTACGCGCCGCGCTCGGTCGCCCGGAGCCGACCCGCCCGGTCGAGGAGATCCTCCGGCCGGTCCCACTCGCGTCGGTGGGCGAGGACGACCTGGAAGGCTTCCCCGGAGCGGATCTGCTCGATCAGGCGGCGGACCGAGCGCTCGTACGCCGAGCGGGGCAACGTATCCCTCCGGGGGGGCCCCGGGGGTCGCCGGTCGCGGGGGATCCGGAGGCTCCGGGGGGGCACCCGGGCGACATGGACCCGGTCCAGCGAGGCGATCTCGCCGAGGGGGAACGGGGAGCGGCCCGGCGGGGTCCGAAGCCGTGGCTCGGAAAGGCCGACCGCATCGAAGCCGAGGTATCCGACGACCGCCCGGTGCCGGTGACCCCGAAGATGCCGGTCCGACTCCCGGGCCAGCGCCTCGTAGCTCTCCGCCCGGCCGACGGGGCGGGCCGGCTCCCGCGAGACGGCCCACCGGGCCACCCCGCCGGTCCGGTCGGGCCCGGTCCGCTCGAAGTAGATCGCGGTGGCCGCCGTCCGGACCCCCGGGGCGGACCGGAACTCGACCCAGGGATCGGTCATGGGCGGATCTCCGCCTCGACGAGCGCCCGGTGGAGGGCCCGGAGGGTCGGACCCAGGTCGGAGTCCCGGACGGCCAGGGACAGCGCCCGGGGGGTGGCCGCCACGCCGAGGGTGGACTCGAGGATCGAAATCGGCAGCCGGCGGATATCCTCGAGGATCCGCTCGCCGATCGCGATCACCATGTTGACCGCCTGGGGGGGCTCGGCGACCGCATCCCGGTGCCGCGCGAGGCCGGCCAGGGCCCGCCGGGCCCGGCCGGCCTGCCGGGACTCGACGATCGCGCAGAGCAGGGTCGCCGACGTGTAGAGCTGGACGAGGTTCACTTGGGATTCGGCCAGACATCGGGTCACCTCGGCGATGATGCCGGGCTGATCCCGGCCGCCCGGAACCCGGAGACCGAGGAGCCGGAGCGACGGGACCACCGTCAGGGCCCGGGGGGTGCCATGGTCGATCGCCGGTCCGACGGTGGTGGTCTGCCGGGGATCGGCCAGCGACCGGACCAGGATCGGGATGCCCGCCCGCCGGGCCGGCTCGATCGCCCAGGCATGGAGCACCCGGGCCCCGAACTGGGCCAGTTCCTCCGCCTCCTCATAGGAGAGGTAGCCGAGCGGCCGGGACCGGGCCACCCATCGCGGATCGGCCGACCGGATCGAGACCCGCTGCTTCAGGAGCTCGACCCGTCGGGCCCCGAGGATCGCCCCCAGCGCCGTCGCGCTGTAGTCCGAGCCCCCCCGGCCGAGCGTCGTGACGGTCCCTCCGGGCCCCCGACCGAAGAAGCCGGTCACCACCGGGACCCGGCCCTGGGCCCAGATCCGCCCGATCCCCCGGCGCACCGCCGGCCGGGACGCCTCGACCTGGATCCGGGCCGACCCGAAGTGCCGGTCGGTCCGGAGCCCGAGCCGATCGGCGTCCACGGATGTCGCGGCGATCCCCCGGCGACTCATCTCGCCGGCCAGCCAGACGGCGGCCAGCCGCTCCCCCTGGGCCGCAAGCCGGTCGAGGTCCGCCGGATCGGGAGATCGGCCGCTGCCGATCTTTCGGACCGTCGAGCGTACGGTCTCGAGGATCGGATCGACCTCGGCCGCCGGGGCCGGATGACGCTGGCGGAGTTCCTGGATCAGCCGGCGGATCGAGGGCTCCCGGATCGGCCGCCGGACCGATCGAAGCAGCCGGTCGGTCATCCCTTCCCGGGCGGAGACGACCACCACGAGCGGGTTGCCCCGGGCGCCCCGGAGGCGGACCCAGCGCAGGACCTTCGCCGGGTCGGAGAGCGCGGCGCCACCGAACTTGAGCACGATCGGGGCGGAATCAGCCATCGGCGCCCCCGGCCGTCAGCGCAATCCCCCGGCGATCGACCAGTTCCGCGTTCAGGACCGATCCGCCCGCCCCGCCTCGGACGGCGTTGTGGGTGAGGGTGAAGAATCTCAGATACGGAGCCTCCCAGCGGATCCGCCCCACGACCGCCGCCATGCCTCGGGCCCTCGGCGGGGCGCCGGCCCAGCGATCCCGGAGCGGCTGGGGCCGGTCCGGCTCCCGACGCAGCAGGACCGGTGGGGAGGGCGCCGTCGGGAGGCCTTCGCGACCGAGCGGGTCAAAGTCGGTCCAGGCCCGTTCGAGTTCGGCCCGGGTCGGACGTCGGGTGGCCTCGACCGTCACGGCGAGGAGATGCCCGTCCCGGGTCCCGACCCGGGCGCACTGGGCCAGGATCCGGCCCGGCCAGGCCGCGATCCGGCCGTCGCCTAGCCGCCCGAAGATCCGGGCCGTTTCGCGCTCGATCTTCTCCTCCTCTTCCGGGATGTACGGAACGACGTTGTCGGTGATCGTCATCGCGGAGACCCCGGGCAGGCCGGCCCCGCTCAGGGCCTGGTAGGTCGTCACCTGGACCGTCTTCGGAGCCAGCAGCTCCCGGACCGGGGCCAGCGCCAGCACGAGGCCGGTGGTCGAACAGTTGGCGTTGGTGACGAGCAGCCCCCGGCCCGCCGGCCGGCGGTCGGCGAGCCGAAGGTGGTCGCCGTTGACCTCGGGGATCAGGAGCGGGACCTCGGGGTCCATCCGGTGGTCGGCCGCATTCGAGAAGACCGCGATGCCGCGGCGGGCGAGCTCGCTTTCGATGGGACCGGCGATCCCGGAGGGGAGCGCCGAGAAGACCGCCCGGATGCCCCGTCGTTGGAGGGCCGACGGCCCCAGGGTTTCCAGCGTCTGGTTCGCCCGGCCTTCGGGAGGGGGGTCGTCGAGATGCCAGAGGTCCTCGAGCCGGGCGCCCTTCCGGCGCGCCGTGCCCCCGAGGATCCGGAGGTCGAAGCGGGGGTGATCGGCGAGGCGGCGGACGAACTCCTGGCCGATGTAGCCGGCCGCCCCCAGGACGGCGACCGGGATCCGTTCGTCGCTCACGGCAGGAATCCCCCCCGAAGGCCGAGATCGGCGAGGGCCATCGCCGTCACCGATTCGAGCACCACCACGGCGCGGGGAACGATGCAGGGGTCGTGCCGACCCGTGACCGTGAGGGTGGTGTCGGTATGATGGTCGAGATCGACCGTGGCCTGCGGCCGGGCGATCGAGGAGGTCGGCTTGACGGCGCACCGGACCGTCAGGGGCATTCCGGTCGCGAGCCCTCCCAGGATCCCTCCCGCGTGGTTGGTCCGGGTCGCGACCCGGTCCCCGAGCCAGTAGAACGGGTCGTTGTGCTCGCTCCCCCGCATCCGGGCCGCCCGGAAGCCGGCCCCGAACTCGATCCCCTTGACGGCCGGCACGGAGAAGGCCGCGTGCGCGACCACGCTCTCGATGGAGTCGAAGAACGGCTCGCCGAGGCCGACCGGTAGACCGGTCGCCCGCACCTCGACCACTCCGCCGAGGCTGTCGCCCTCCCGACGGGCCGCCGCGATCGCGTCGGCCATCGCCCCGGCGACCGTCGGATCGGCGGTCCCGACCTCATGGAGGTCGCGCCGGGCGGAGATCTCCGGCATCGGGAGCGACTCCGGGACGTTCGCCTCGATCCCCCCGATCGCCTGGGTGAAGCCCGCGACCTCGATTCCCCGGGCCGCGAGCATCTGCCGGGCGATGCCGCCGGCGATCACGAGTCCCACCGTCATCCGTCCGGAAAAGATCCCTCCCCCCGACAGGTCGGCCTCCTCTCCGTACCGGATCCGGGCCGGATAGTCGGCGTGGCCCGGCCTCGGAGTCCGGCGGAGCCGGTCGTAGGGGGCCCGCTGGACGTCGGTGTTGGCCACATGGGCCCGGATCTCGGCGCCGTCGCTGCGACCCTCGACGATCCCCGAGTCGATCACGAGCCGGTCCTCCTCCTGACGGCGCGTCGCAAGCCGGCGGCCGACCGGCCGTCGCCGATCCAGATCGGCCTGGATCCGGTCGGGATCGACCGGAGTCCCCTTCGGGATCCCGGAGATCCGGGCCCCCACCTCGGGCCCGTGGCTCGACCCGAAGACCGTCACGCGCATCCGGACGCCCCATTCCATGCTCATCGTACTCGCTCCATCTGTGCTCCCGCCGATCCGAAGACCGTCCGGTACGTGGGAAACGACTTCGCCGCCGCCTCGACGGGCCCGAGCACCGACGGCGCCGGCAGCGCCAGGGCGGCCACGATCGCGCTCAGAAAGAGCCGGTGGTCGGTCAGATCGGTGAGCCGGATCGACCGGGGCAGGGTCCGGCCGACGATCTCGATCGTCCTCGGGCCGACCCGGACCCGGGCCCCGAGCGAACGGGCGAGCCGGGCGGTCGTCGATCGGCGGTCCGACTCCTTGAACGCGGCGTGGCCGGCCCCGCGGAGGAGGCTTCGGCCCGGGGTCAGGGCCGCCAGCGCCCCGGCGAGGGGAAGCAGGTCCGGGGTGCCGGTCAGGTCGACGTCGATGGGGCGGCGTTCGTGGGCCGCGACGGTGGCCCGGTCCGATCGGCGCGCCACCTCGGCGCCCCAGGCCTCGAGGAGGTCGAGAACGGCCAGATCGGCCTGCGGCCATTCGGGGCCGAACCCCGCGATCGTCACCCGGCCCCCCGAGGCCGCCGCTCCGGCCCAGAGATAGGCGGCCGAGGAGGCATCGGGCGGGATCTCCAGGCGGTCTCCCCGGAACTGCTGGAACCCCGGCGTGGAGAAGAGCCGCCCCGCTCGCGTCGCATCCACGCGGTGGAACCGGAGGACCGCCAGCGTGGCGTCCAGGTACGGTTCGGAGACGATCGCGCCCCTCAGGCGGATCTCGGACGGTCCGTGGAGGGTGGGCAGGGTCAGGAAGAGCGCCGAGGCGAACTGGGAGCTCTCCGACATCGATAGGGCGATCCTGCCCGCGTGGATCGGGCCCTCAATCTCGAGCGGGAGTCCGCCCCGTTCCGGCGGCGGGGAGTCGACTCGGGCCCCCAAGTGCGTCACGGCCCTCAGGAGAGGGCCGAGCGGCCGGGCAGCGAGCCGGGCGGCCCCCACCAGGCGGACCCGGTGCGGGGAGAGGGCGGCCAACGGGACCGCAAATCGGAGGGTGGTTCCGGACTCCCCGCAGTCGACGCGGCGGGTCCGCCCGGACCGGGGCCGATCGGGGATCAAGGTCCAGACGGCGGGGCGTCGCTCCACCCGGGTGCCGAGCGCCTCGAGGAGCCGCACGGTCGCCCGGGTGTCCTGGGAGTCCAGGGGCCGCCGCAGCCGGTAGCGTCGCCCGGTCAGGTGACCCGCGACGAGCGCCCGGTGGGTGTAGCTCTTTGACGGCGGGCCCCGGATCGACCCCCGGAGCGGGTGCGGCAGGATCCTCAGCCGGCTCATGATCGCACTCCAGCGAACGGTCCGCGACCGAGCCGGGGGAAGGCGTACTGCCGGCCCGGACTGGGCAGGACCTCCCGCATCGCCGGAAGCCGGGCCCTCGGTCCCACCGCCACCAGGGCCGGTCCGAGGCCCGAGACACCCGCCGCCACCGCGCCCGCATCGCGGAGGGCCGCCCGGATCGTCCCGTAGTCGTAGCCCATGACCGATTCGACCAGTTCGCCGTTGGCGTTGAGGGCCCCGATCAGGTCGCCGTCCCGGGCCATCCGTTCGGCCGGTGCGGCCCTCGAGCGGAACCGGGCGAAGCGGTCGGCCAGGGCCGGAGAGGGAGGATGGGGCCGATCGGCGGCGAAGACGACCGCACCCCACTCTTCGGGGACCGGATGGGTGCCCAGCCAGCGATCCTGCCGGTTGTCGGTCACCACGACGCCCTCCGCGACCCCGGCCAGCGCATCGTCTAGGGCTCCGGTCGCGCTCAGGCCCTCCGCCCGGCCGGCCCGGGCCGACAGCCGGGCGATTTCGAACGGGGCCGGGCGGGCTCCGAGGAGATCCGCGACCGCCGCGAGGGTGGCCGACGCGACGGCGCTCGAACTCTTGAGGCCCTGACCGGGGGGAATCTCGGACTCCACCGTGACCCCGATCGGCTCGGTCGACGGCGAGCCCCATTCGGCGACGGCCAGCGTCACGGCCCGGGAGACCAGCGGGCTGGACGCGCCGTCGGGCGTCGCGCCCGACCGGAACTCCGCCCGGGCCTCGACCCCGATCGGGAGCGCGGCGGCCGCCCCGATCCCTGTGAAGAGGGCGTTCAGGAAGGTCATCGCCCCCGCGGCCCGCCCTACGCCTCGCATGGCTCCACCTCGCGAAGGGTCGAGCTGAGAAGCCCCGGGGCTGGGGGAGCCCCCCACCAGATCTGGTACGAGGCCGCGGCCTGATAGAGAAGCAACCGGAGGCCGGATTCGTACGTGGCCTCCCGGGCTGCCGCCGCGTCCCGCAGGCTCCGGTCGGTCGCGGCGTAGACGAAGTCGAGCAGGTGGCCGGACGGCGCCAGCATCTCCCGGACCGGGAGGCCCCCCGCCGGACCTCCCCGCCCGACGGGCGTCGCGTGGATCACCAGCGGGTGGGCCGATGAACGTCCGGGGGACCAGCGCTCGACCCCGAGCTCCCGGGCCAGCCGGTCCGCCGCCTCGGGTCGGCGGCCCCACACGGCCACCCGGGCCCCAAGGTCGCGGCCGGCGACCACGGCCGACCGGGCCGATCCTCCGGTGCCGACGACCCCGAGCCGCTCCCCGTTCCAGACGGACGAATCCCTGAGCTCGCCCAGCCTCCGACGGACCGCGATCAGGTCCGTGTTGTCGGCCCGGATCCGGTCGCCCTCGAAGGTGAGCGTGTTCGCGCATCCCGCCGCCTCGACGGTGGGGCCGGGCTGGGTGGCGGCCTCCCGGGCCGCGCCTTTGAACGGGGCGGTCACGTTGACGCCCCGAAACCCGCCTCCGGCCAGCCGAGGGAGTACGCCGACGAACTCGTCGGCCGAGCCCGGCTCGAGGGCCAGGTAGAGGCCGGGCCGGCGGTCGGCGTCCATCCAGTGGTGGTGGATCCAGGGGCTCCAGGAGTGGTAGACCGGCCGGCCCATCACGGCGAAGAGCGGCGCCGCTGGATCCTGGGTGTAGAAGCGATGCAGCCGATCGACGGGAAGCTGGGCCGCTTCGACCCTCCGGCCCGCATCGGTGGGCCGCCGCTCGGGGGGCGCGGCAAAGACGTAGGGCAGCCCGAGCCGCTGCGCCCACGCCCGCTCGAGCGGCCCCGCGGGGCCGGTCGTCAGCAGGGTGACTCCGGCCCGGGCGGCCTGCCGTGCCCGGGAGAGCCCGGTCTCGAGCCCGGCGCCCAAGCTGCCCGGGACGACGATCTTGCGGACCATCCCGGGCGGTACCGGGCGTTGGAGCTCCCGGTCGAGGTCGGCCTCCGACGCTTCGGGCGGCAGGTGCGTCGAGAGCCACAGGGTGGGGGCACCGACAGTTCCCCCCACCGAAGGGAGGGCGTCCCGGCCGGCCTCCAGGTCGAGGGCAGCCCAGCCCGAGAGGGCGATCGAACGGCGGAGACGGTCGCGCTCCGCCGGGTCGTCCGGTCCTTCGCCCCCCTCCGCCCGGGAGCGGATCGTCAGCAGGAGAGGGAGCGGGGCCGGGAACAGCTCGGGCACGCGGGGCCGTTCCCGTGGCTCCCATCGATCCCACCGGATCTCGGCCAGATCGGCCCCGGCCGAAGCCGCCTCCGCGAGTTCCGCGCGGGCTCCGTCCAGGGACCGGGACGTGAGGGTCACGATGAGCTGCGGTCTCGGGGTCATCGTTCCTCGATGGTCTCCTCGATCGGCTGCCCCAGGTGCCGGCCCGGCGGGAAGCCGCAGCCGATCACCCGGTCCCCCGGACGCAGGCGGGTCACGGCCCGCCGACGGCGGCCGTCGGAGAGACGGACCGTTTCGGCCTCCTGGACGAAGAGGGTCCGGCTCCGACCCTCCACGTTCGCCTCGAGCAGGGTGAGCGGCCGACGTTCGATCTTGACCCGGCCGACCCGGACCGACCTCCCGGCCGCCCGGGGCTCGCTCACATAGACCGCATCCCCGGGCGCAAGCTCGGAGAGGTAGCGGGTCGTGCCGTCCGCGAGGAGGACGTAGGAGTGGGCCGCGCCCGCGTTCACCCGGAAGGATCGGGGCCGGGTGTACGCCGATCCCTCCGCCTCGCTGGCCACATGGAAGAGGAAGGCCGCCGCGCTGCCGACGAGCAGTCCCTCCGAGGGCCGGAGGATGGAGGTCGTGTCGACCAGCACCCGGTCCCCCATGCCGGCGGTCCGGACCGCCTGCAGCGGGGCGAGCTTCCATCCGGCCAGGAGGGAGGGGCGGTGCTCGATCGCGGCCTCGATCGCGTCCACCGCCTCGATGGAATCGGCCGGAACCACCACCAGGTCCGCCCCGTGCTCCAGGGCCCCCAGCGCGGCCGGAAGTTCCGAGGGCCGGTCGATCAGGGTCCAGACCCGGAACGAGCTCCCGGCGTCGGCCCGAAGGTTTTCGAGCGGGATGACCCGGTCCCGGACCCATTGGGCCGCCACCGCCCCGTCCCGGATCCCGATCTCCCGGGCCCGGGCGATATCGGCCGGCGAATCGACCCGGACGATCCGGACCGGGCGGCCGTCCGGTCGCGGGCGCAGCCCCCCCGCGGTCCGATCGAAGAACTCGACACCGGCCCTCGGCGGCCGCCGGTCGCCGGGGTCGAGGACGAGCCGGGTGAAACCCCGCCGAAGGGCGTAGTCGGCGATCCGGTTCCGCTCCGGGGCGGAGGTCCCGGAGGGTTGGATCGCGACCCGTTCCCGGGTCATGGGGCCGGGGCGTCCCCATGGACCAGCGCGGCGAGCCGGCGGGCCAGCGGGCCGACCGGGGGCCGCTGGAAGAGCTTCCGCCCGATGCAGATGCCGGCGCCCCCGGCCGCCCGGACCGCCCGGACGGTGCCGACGAGCGCCTCTTCGGTGTCGGTCTTCGGGCCGCCCCCGATGAGGACCGGGACCGGCGTCGTGGCGACCGTGCGGGCGAACTCCCCCGGGTCTCCGGGATACGGGATCTTCACCAGGTCGGCTCCCAGATCGGCGGCCGCCCGTGCGGCGTGCCGTACCTCCGCGGGAGGGACCGGGCCGGGCCGGACCACGTAGACCATCGCCAGCAGGGGGATCCCCCAGCGGCGGCAGTCGCGGGCGGTCCGGCCGAGGGCCTCGATCATCTCGGGCTCCTCGGGCACGCCGAAGTTGACCTGGACCGAGACCAGATCGGCGCCGAGCCCCACCGCATCGGCCACCTCGGCGACGGCGACCTTCCGGTGCTGGGTCGAACCGAGACTGGTCGAGGCGGACAGATGCACGCCGAGCCGGGTCGTCGGTTCGAGCGAGGGGGCCACACTCCGGACCCCGCCGGGGGGAACGATCAGGAGATCGGCCCCGGCCTGGGCGAGCTCCCGGGCCAGCGGGGCGGTGGATTCGATCCCCTCGATCGGGCCCAGGGTGACCGAATGGTCGAGCGGGACGGCAAAGAGCCCCCGGGCTGCGCTCGGAAAGAGGCGTCGCATTCGAATCTCGGTTCCGTTCATACTCCCTCTCGAAGGTGGGCCCTCTCGAAAGGGAGGCACGGGGAAGGGGCTCGGGGCGGCCGCTCGGCCGTCATCGGTCGGCACCCTCCCGGTGCCTCCCGTTCACCAGAGCCACGACATGGCCACCCCGGTGAAACCGCCGGCGGGAACGTGCGGGCTCCCCGGGTCTGCCATCGGGCCCCCATCCCTCCCGGTGATATTTAGCGTTGATTGCCCGCGACAGAGCTCCGGGCACCCTCGTAGATCCCATCGACCAGCAGGGCGTGGATGGAGAAACCGCGCAGCATCTGGTCCCACATCCGCTTGCGCACCTCGGGGGTCGAGGCGAAGTCCGCGATGATCTCCCCGATCCACTGGCTGTGCTCGACATCGGCCGTCACGTGCAGCCGGTAGTATTCGAGGTTCTCTTCCGGGACCCCGTAATGGGTCCGGAACGCCGGCAGGAGCCGGGCGCAGAGCGGCACGTTCGGCGGCTCGGACGAGCCGGCGGCGGAGACGTAGAACGGATTGATCCGGTTCGTATAGAGGAAGTCGTCGATCGCGACCATCGTTCCGGGTCGCAGTTCGGCCGCCTGGACCTGGGCTCTCGGCACGCCGAGCCCCTCGCAGAACCGGAGCCAGAGCTCGGGGTGACCCGGCTCCTTGCCCTTGGGATCCCCGGCCTCCTCCACCAGCTGATCGAGGATCATGCGCCGGTAGCGATCGTTCGCGGGTTCCCACGAACACTGGCTGAACCGCTCCGCCATCGCGATCGGCACGCAGGCGAGCCACGGGTAGAACTGCTGGGCCCATTCCTGGACCACCGGCTTCGGGATCTTCCCCTGCTCGACCTCGCGGAAGAACGGGTGGGTGGCGAACGGATGGTGGCTCAGCTTGTAGTTGGTCAGTTCGTCGCGGAAACGCGCCCCTTCGAACCGGATCCACGGCGGCTCGGTCATGCTCCCGCGAGCGGCGCGGGCTATATGGTCGGTGGGGTTTCCATGTAAACCTCCACGGTTATGCGTTCCTCCGAAGGTGCCGCCGCGATGAGTGAACCGGCCGCGGCCCGACGGGGCCTGGTCCCGCCCTATGGGCCCCTCCAGGGGATCCGGGTGCTCGACTCCGCCCGGTACGTCGCCGGCCCCTGGGCCTCCACCTACCTGGGAGAGTTCGGCGCCGAGGTGATCCACATCGAAGGGCCCCCCTACCAACGGCCGTACGCCGACCCGAGCCGGAGCCTCATCCCGACGCTGCCCGAAGGCGCCCCCCCCGAGGAGAGCGTCTCCGAATCCTGGGTCCAGTACGCCCGCAACAAGCTCTCCCTGGGGCTCGACCTGCGGCGACCCGAGGGCCGGGAGATCTTCCTGGACCTCGTACGGCGGTCCGACATCTGGATCGAGTCGTCCCGGCCGGGAACCTACGAGAAGCTCGGCCTGGACGACCGAACGGTCGGGGCGGCCAATCCGCGCCTCACAATCGTCCACGTCTCCGGGTTCGGCCGGACCGGCCGGCCGGAACGCGTCGGGGCGCCGTCGTTCGACCTCATCGGCCAGGCCTATAGCGGGTACCTCTCCCTTCAGGGGGAACCGGATCCCGCGCCGCCCATGCGCTCGGGAACCGCCCTCAACGACACGGTGACCGGCCTCGCCGCCGCGGCCGCCGCCCTGATGGGATACATCTCGGCGCAACGGACCGGTCAGGGCCAGTCGGTCGACGTGGCCCAGTATGAGATCTTCTTCACCCTGCTCGAGAACCTTGCCCTCGACTACTTTGTCCGGGGCGTTGTCCGGGGCCGGTACGGCCGGGGCCACGCGCGCCTCCATCCCTACGACGTGCACGCGGCCCGGGACGGCTGGGTGGTCTTCGCGGCGCCCACGCCCGAGACCTGGCGGCGGGCGAAGGAGCTGATCGGCTTCACCGGCCCCGAGTACGACGATCCGACGTACCGGGCGAGCCACCGGGCGGTCGTGGACGAGGCGATCGCCCGGTTCTGCCGGGAGCACACCCGGGAGGAGCTCGAACGGCTCGGTCGCGCCCACGACATCGCGATCTCCCGGGTCTACGATATCGCCGACATCGCGCGGGATCCCCACTACCGGGCCCGGGAGATGTTTGCCGAATGGACCGACCCGATCGCGGGACCGGTGAAGGGCGCGGGCGTCGCGCCGAGGTTTTCGGCCACCCCGGGCGGGGTCTGGCGCGGGGCCCCGTGGCTCGGGCAGGACAACGGCGCGATCCTGGAGGGGCTCCTCGG
Organism: Thermoplasmata archaeon; assembly: GCA_027365105.1. Lineage (GTDB taxonomy): Archaea > Thermoplasmatota > Thermoplasmata > Lutacidiplasmatales > UBA184 > Lutacidiplasma. The sequence continues at coordinate 9,567 of DAHXNZ010000015.1, read as the reverse complement.
GCTTCCCGCGGAGACCGTCGCACGGCTGGCGGAGCAGGGGGTCGTCGGGGCGGACCCCCCGAACCCCCGGAGGTCCAAGTGTCCCCGGCCATTTTTCGAGCGGGAGGGGCTGTGAGGGCCACCCCTCCGCCGTTGCCGAGCGATCCGCTCGTCCCCGAACTGATCGAATTCTGCGACCATCACCGACTCGCCGACGCGGCCGCGACCCTCGACCGGAGCCCCGAGTTCCCGTGGGAGATCTTCCGAGCGATGGGCCGCGCGGGCTATCTCGGCCTCACGGTCCCGGTCGACCGGGGAGGGCGGGGACTGACGGCCGGTCGGGCGGCGGTCCTGCTCTTCCGGCTCGCCTACCAGGCGGGGACCACCTTCGCGAAGCTGAGCCTCCAGCCGGAGTTCGCGAGCGTCCTGGGGGAGCACGGGAGCCCGGAGCTCGTGGCCGCCCACTTCGAGCCGATGCTCCGAGGGGAGGCCCTGGTGGCCAACCAGGTGACCGAACCCGGCGCCGGTTCGGACGCGGGTGGAATCGGACTTGCCGCCTCCCTCCGGGACGGTGAGTACCAGCTGGACGGAGTCAAGACCGAGGCGGCGTTTGCATTGGACGCTCCGGCCGCCATCGTCTACGGGCGCACCTCGACCGAGGGCGGGACCCGCGGGATCTCCGCCTTTCTCGTCGAGCAGGACCGGGAGGGGATCGAACGGAGCCTGAGCCCGTCGGACCTCGGCGAGCGGTGGATGCGCCGGGGCCGGGTCGAGTATCGGGGAGTCCGGATCCCGCTCGACCACCGCCTGGGGCCGGAGGGTTCCGGTTTCAAGCTCGTCCGGACCGAGCTGACCCGGGAACGCGGTCTCCTGGCCGCGATCTACCTGGGGGTCGCCCGGGCCGCGTGGGATCGCTCTCTGGTCCACACCGCGGAGCGAACGGCGTTCGGGGAGCCCCTTGCGCATCAGTCGGCCGTGCGCGACCGTCTGGTCGATGCCTGGGCCGACCTGGAATCGGCCTGGCTCCTGACCCTGTGGGCGTTGGAACGGTTCGACCGGGGCGAGCGGGCCGATCCGTACACCGCCCTCGCGAAGGCCACCGCCACCCGAGTCGCCCTCGAGGTGATCGACACCGCCCTCCAGTTCCACGGGGGCCGGGGCTACTCTTCCGAACTTCCCTTCGAACGGTGGTGGAGGGACGTCCGCAGCGGCGGGATCGCCCACGGACCCACCGAGATCATGCGTCGAATTGCCGCCTCCGGTCTGTGGCGCGAAGGGTGAGGTAGACCCGGGACTCCGACCCGGCCCCCGACGAAGGGAGCCCGGGGGCCGGCCCGGGTCCGTTCGGTGCCCAGGGACTCCTTGGGGCGAAAGCGGGGCCCGGCCTAACGTCGGGGAGTCGTGCGGGCCGAGCGGGCCGTTCGGGGCGGCCGGCGCGTGCGAGGCGGGGCCGGGGCTCGCAGTTTGAGGGTCGACCGGACCATGGAGGTCGGCGCTTCGAGCAGCCAGAAGATGTTCCGGTCGGGGTCTTCGAATTTGGCCATCGACCCCCACGACTCCCGTCGGGGAGGCGACGCGAAGTGGACGCCGTGCTTCGACATCCGGCCGACCACGGAGTCCAGGTCGTCGGTGATGAACGCAATGCCCGTGTCTCCGGGCTCCAATGGGGCAACGCCTTCACAGAGGTGGAGCACGAACCGCTCCCCGGGGGGCGCCACCAGGATCGCATGCCCCTTCCCTCCGATCGTGTGGGCCGAAAACCCGAGCACCTTTCGCCACCATCGGGACGAGGCTCGGGCATCGGAGACTACCACCGCAACGTCCGCGAGAGCCAGCATTCGGGCCACCCCCAACCCCGACTCTTCCCGGGATAAGGCATCTTGCGACGGACCGAAGTCTCTCCCGTCCGGTCATCGAGGACCTCTCAACGATCCCCGGCATCCTTGAGTTCGACAGATCGCGGAGGCCGCTGAGAGGGGAGGTTCGGCCGCGGGGCCCCTCCGGCCGGGGGTTGAGGATGGCGGAACGTCTCAGGTTCGGTGGAGTGCCGGCCCAACGTCCAGCCGCCGAGCGGTGGTACCTCTCGAGCACCGGATCGCGCCTCGCCGGCGCTCCCGGACGATGGGTCGACCCGGGCGGTCGCTCCGGGCGCCCGCCGCTGGCTGGACTCCGGCCCTCGCAAGGGCGGATCGGTGCTCATCACTCGGTTCGCTCCTGAGCCCGCACAGTCCCGCCAACCTGCCGCCTGGCGAAGCGGAGGAGCCCGGAAGGACCGTGCCGACCGCAGCCGTCAGTGGGCGGAGGCAGATCACGCTCGGTGCCGGGATGCCCGACAGTCCCCGGAGCCATGGGCAGCACACGGTAGTCGCGGTGGGCCTAACCCGCGTGACTTGCGGACTGTGGGCCGGCCGCCCTTCGCGGACCGCCCGCCAAGCGCGGGCGCCTCCCGGGAACCCGGCCCCATCGCAGCGAGCGTCGCCCGACCCGGCCTTCCCCCGGGGAGGTCTCCTGGTTCAGTCTCGAGCCCTCGGCCCGGGGACTGGGTGGAGGGTGTGGCGGGGGCGGTGGTGTCTCGGCGCAGGACCGGACCCAGCGCGGGCAGCGCAACGCGAAAAATATACGCATCGGCGGCCCTGCGGGAGGGTGTCGTTCTCCGGCGTTTCCCGGCAGTTCCTTGTCGCCGCGCTCGCCCACCTTGCCGTTGTCGGGGCCGTGCTGCTGCTCGGCCCGGGCGTCGGGCCGTTCACGGTGCGCTGGGAGTTTCTCCTCTGGCTACTGTTGATCGGATTCATCGGCTTCTCGACTGCCGGCTTTGCTCTCCACCTGTTCCCCACGATCGCCCGCCGACCGCAGCCGCCCGTTTGGCTTGGGCAGGCCGCTTTCGTGCTGGCCGAAGGAGGTCTCGTCCTTGGAGCCGCGCCGCTTTCGGCGTCGCTGGCCTTCCCATGGCCCGGGGGGGTCTTTGCCCTCGGGGCCGGGCTCTTCCTTGCCGGGGAGTGCGCCGTGGTGGCTCTCTTGGTCGGAGAACTCCGGCGGCCCCGGCTCACGAGCCCCGGCGCCAGCGTCCGGCCCGGGGATTCCGCCACCGTCCCGCTCTTTCTCGCCTCGTGGAGCTTCGCCCTGGCTTCGGGAGCGCTGTTCGTCGCCTCGGGGTTGGCGGTCGGCCCCGGATTCGGCTGGTGGCTGGCGGCCGTTCACCTCTTCGTCCTCGGGCATGTGGTCCTCCTGATCACGGCGGTCACCCTCCGCCTGATGCCCCGCTCGCTCGCCACGGACGTTTCGCGCCGCACGGTCGGCCTGCTGGTCGGTTTCTCGGTCTCCGGTGCGATCGGCGTTCCGATCGGAATGCTCGTGTCCTCCCCCGCTTCGCCGACCTGGCTCGCCCTCTTCGCGGCTCCCGAGGCCGTCTTCGCGGCCCTGCTCTTTTCCGTGCTGGTCGCGCTCGTGCACCGGGCCCGGACCCCTCCGGCCAGCCTGATGCTGCGCGTCGCGAGCCTCCTGCTCTTCCTGGTGGGCGGATCGATCGGCCTCTGGATGGTCGCGGAAGCGAACTACACCCCGGTCGCGGCCCATGCGCTCGTCGGCCTTCTGGGGTTCGTCGGCCTGACGATCCTCGCCGTTTGGTTCGGCTTGATCGCCCCGTTTCAACGGGTTTCCCACACGTGGACCGGTCGGATGATCTGGATCCTCTCCGGCGCCTGGCTCGCGGCGATGGCCACCCTCGCCCTTCTCGGCGCGGAGGGTGGCGCCGGCCCCGGCGGGAGCCTTGGGCTGGCCGGGGGCCTCCTTCTGGCCAGCGATGTCGCCTGGGCGGTGGGAACGATCCCGGTGCTCTGGCCCGAGCTGAACCCGCTGCCCGGAGTCCGTTCCGAGCGGCTGAGAGAGTTTCAGAAACGCTGGAGGCAGTCATGACCGACGTCGGCGTTCCCATCGGCCGGGTGCTCCGGAGCGACCACGACCGCCTGGATGGGCTTCTGGAGGCCTACCGGGACAGCGCGTCCAGCCCCTCGGCCATCCGGACCACACTGTGGACCCCGTTTGCGAACGGGCTCCGATCCCACATTCGGTTCGAGGAGGCGGCGCTGTTTCCGATGTATCTCGACGCCGGGGGTTCCGAGCCCATGGTCTCCCTCATGTTGGACGAGCACCGGCGGATCCTGGAGCTCCTTGAGGCGATGGACCGTCGCCTCACGGGGGACCGGCCCGAAACCGGCGACCTGGAGGAGGCGCTGCTCAATGTCCTGTGGGCCCACGACGCGCGCGAGGAGGAACAGCTCTACCCATGGATCGATGCGAACGTGCCGCCCGAGCGCCGACTGGAATTGGCCTCACGCTTTGACGGTCGGGAGAACATCTGACCGAACCACCCGCCCTTGCCCGGGAGCAGGGGGCCCTTTGCCCTCCATCGGGTGGGTGATCCCACTCGGAAGGAGGCGAGCGAGATTCGCTTCCCCAGGCTCCGGCATCGATGCCGGAGGGATTGCCGCGGCCCCGTCCGGCCCGGACTGGTCGTCGGACGTCCTGGGGCAACCGCGGCCACGGGCGCTTTGGTGGGGACCCGACGGCCGGGTCGCCGGTTCCAGGGTGGGATCGGCTTACCGGTCTTTGGTCCCCTTCAGCTCGCGGGTCCCCCTCCGATTCTTCCAGCGTCGGAGGGCATCGGCGGGCGATAGGGAGATCAGCCGCTCTCGGTCCCGCTCAAGCGCATTCCACCGGACCCTGGCATCGAAAAGGGCATCCCGCGTGCAGAACCCCAGGAGGTGCGTGGGATCTCCGGGGTCTACTACCGGGATGGCCCGCCGGTCGCACTGCGCCATACGGTCCGCGGCGAGCCGAACGGGCTCGTCCGGGTAGGTGGCGTTCGGACCGGGGACGGCCTGGGATCGGACCGGGGCGTCCGGGTCTCCCCCCAATGCCAGGTACCGTTCGAGATCTCTCCGGAATGCGAACCCTTCCGCTGCGCCGTTTTCGTTGAGCAGCAGCAGGCCGTCCCCGGTGATCTCCGAGTGGCGGGTGCGGCGGAGAACCGAACCGACCGTCTGGTCGGCACTGACCGGCCAGAGGGACCCGTGCATGACGCTGCGGACGGGGATCCGCTCCAACGGATCGACCGAGGACTCGCTGGCGACGTGGACTCCCCGTCGCGCGATCTTCTCGGTCAGGATGGACCGCTTCAGGGCGAGGACCATGAATCCGTCCGCCAGCAGACCGGCGATGAGCAGGGGAAGGAGAGCGTTGACGTCGTGGGTGAGTTCGACCGCGAAGACCACTCCGGTGAGCGGGGCCCGCATGGCCCCCCCCAGGGTCGCCGACATGCTGACCAGCGCCCAGAACGGAGCGGTGCCGAACGGAAGGAAATGCGCTTCGATCACCCCAAGCGCCCCTCCGATGATCAGGAGCGGCGCGAGGATCCCGCCGGAGGTGCCCGACGCCAAGGCCACCACCCAGATGATGGCCTTCACGACCAGAAGCGTTGCGACAAAGATCAGCGTGACCTCCACGACCGGCCCGAGGGTCGTCAGTTGCGAGTTGGTGCACCCGAGCAGGAGACAGATGGTCCCGTAGCCGGTCCCCAGGGATTCCACCGAGATCAGCCCGCCGATCCCCACCACCACTCCGCCGATCGCGGGCCACCACATCCAGTGCACGGGAAGCTTCCGGAACGCGTCTTCGCAGCGGTAGACCGACACCGTCAGGACGGTCGCCAGCACGCCCGCGATGAGCCCCACCGCGGCGGCGCCGAGGAGGGTGGCCCCGCTGACCGTGCCGGTCAGAACCATCGGGAACAGCGGGCCGAATCCGTGCGCCGGTACGAGATACCAGCCCAGGAACGTCGCGGTGATGCTGGCCACCCCCACCGGGATGAGGCTTCGCGGCTTCCATTCGAAGAGGAGGAGCTCGACCGCCAGCAGGACGGCCGCGACGGGCGTGTTGAAGAAGGCGGCCATCCCGGCGGCGGCCCCCGCCACGAGCAGGGTCTTCCGCTCCACCGCGGTGATCTTGAGGAACTGACCGACGACCGAGCCCAACGCGCCCCCGGTCATGATGATGGGTCCCTCCGCGCCGAAGGGACCCCCGGTTCCGATGGCCACGGCCGAGGAGACCGGCTTCAGGGCCGCAAGGGCCGGCGATACTCGGCTCCGATCGATCAGGATGGATTCGAGCGCCTCGGGGATTCCATGACCCCGGATGCGCTCGGATCCGAACCGGGCCATCAGCCCGACGATCAGCCCCCCGACGACCGGCACTCCGATCGAGAGGATACCCCACGTGTCGGCGTCGGTCACCGGCGCGATGGATAACCGCCCAAAGTAGAACAGGTTCGTGAAGAAGCCGATCAGATCAAAGAGCGCGGCGGCGATCAGCGCCCCCAGAACGCCGATGCCGGCGGCCCAAACCGAAAGCGTGAGGATCCGTCGGTTCGCCGTCGGAAAATCGCCGAGCTCCTCGGGACCGCGGTGAGGACCGGCGGAAGCGCCGCCGGGGGTCACTCGGTATTCCCTCCATCAGGGCGGGGGCTACACCCCTCCCAGTGCCACGAGGCCGAGTGGGGAGCGCCACGGCCACCCGGTGACCGGGGCAGATCCATTCCGGTCCCACCCGCGGAGCGTTCAAAAGAATCGATCTTCGCCCGGGGTCGACCCAAGACTGACTGACGCCCCTCCTTCTCCCCCCGTCGAGCACCAGCCGTATCGTCCCCCCGAGAACGCTCCGGCCGCACTGGGCGGAGTCGATGGAATGGCCGATCCACCCGCCCGGGCCTCCCTCGGGGGCTCAGACCCGCGCAGGGCCGAACGGAGTGGCCGGAATTGTCAACCGGCAGCGACCCGAGTTCCGGGCGCATAACCCGATCCCATTCATCCGTGGGAACCCCATCCGGCCTATCCAAGGGGCCGGTGCTGGAGTCAGGGGCGAAATGGCAAGGGGTCGCCCGGGTGCCTTCCTGCACCCGGCGGCCGGCGGTCGGCCAGAGCATGGAGTTATGGCCATCTGCCCCAACCATAACCCGTCGCCTTCGAAAGGCGGGGCGATCGACCTGAGGCGGAGAGTTGAGGGGGATTGCATCCGGGCAGAAGGGAGGGTCAGCCGGCCTCTCGAGAGCGGGCAAGTTCACTCCTTCGATCGGGATGAGCCCCGGACGAACTTTCGGCCCGCAGGCCCGGTAGAGGTCGGCGGTGTGCCGGTGGATTCGGCGGCGGCGGCACGCTCCATGAGAAGTTCCTGGAGGACGCGCGCGTTGGAGTATCGGAGCTCGGCGGCCGCGAACAGCAGGGTTATGGTTTCTCGCGCACCCCGACGCGCCAAATCGGCGATTTCATCTGGGTGAGAGAGCAGTTCGGCCCGGTACTGTTCACGGAACTGTGGGAACTTCGCTGGATCGTGGCCATACCAACGCCGCAATTCGGTGCTGGGAGCCAGATCCCGGAGCCATTCGTCGATCTGGGCCAGTTCGCGTCGAAGCCCCCGGGGCCAGAGCCGGTCGATGAGGATCCGGACCCCGTCCGAACGGGCAGGAGGTTCATAGACCCGCTTGGTAAGGAACAAGGTACACCTCCCGGCGCGCGTCCGATCGGGCGCGAGTCAGGGATGAGGTGGCGTATGATCCTCGATTTCCATGTGAGAGAAGGGGTACGTATCTAAACCGTTCGACGGCACAAGGCAGATAGCCATCGCCGAGTCACCTCCGGGAAGGCCAAATGCCGACAGCTGATCCGCCCAAGGGAACATCCGGGGCAGGGAAGCGCCCGCGGCCGAAACTTCAGTCGGTCCCGAGAGACGAAAGCTCCCAGGCTCCGGTCGCCCCCCGGCCCATTCGGAGTCAGTCGGGCCGGGTAGGGAAGGGCCGAGCGGGTTCCCCCGCCAGCGACATTGTCTCCTGCGGGCTCAGGGTGACGCTGCCGAGGGATGCCTGGCTGGCGTCATTCACACGGGCCCACCCCTCGCTCCGCGTCGAGGTCATGGACCGGCTCGAAGTCTCTCCCCACCGGGTCCTCTTCGAAGTGCGACTTCCGGCGAGGGCACGGGCCGGCTGGAAGCCGGAACTGGAATCGCTTGCCAGAGTGGAATCCGTGGAGTTGATCGATGCGAATCTGGAGTCGGAGACCTACCGGATTCTCTTCACTGGACGCACGTTCGTCCCCGCAGTGAAGCGGCTGCGCGTGCTTCGCCGATTTCCCTTCCCCATCCAGAACGGAGTGGCTTCCTGGACCGTGGTCGGTCCCGACACTCGGGTCCGAAACCTGCTTTCCCACCTCCGCAGTGCCCACGTCACGTTCCGCGTGGACTCCGTGCGACGGGGGTTGACCCGTGACTCTCGGATGGTCTTCACCCCTAGGCAGCTTGAGGTGCTCTCCCGGGCGGTAGCGGAAGGCTATTTCGATGTGCCCCGCGGGGTATCCTTGTCGGAACTCGCGGGTCGCATCGGGGTGGCCTCGTCCACCCTCTCTGTGACACTGGCACTCATCGAACGCAAGCTGGTCACGCCCTTGGCCTGGGGCCTTCGCCCGGGGCTACCGGCTCCGGGGCCGGGCGCCTTCCGTTCGGCAGCTTCCAGTCGACAAAGGCTCAATAGTGCATCCACCTGAAACCTCTCATTGACCTGAGGCCGGCCGCCAAATCTACAGTGTCATTAGGAGCTAAGGTTTCTGGACAGTCCGGATTTGAGAAAATAATCCCGACTCCTCCGCCAAGTTGATACGCAAGTCCGCTCATCCCCCGCCAAGGCACGGTTCGTGAAGGATCACGACTGACCCGCTGCTCGACATCCCCCATCCGGAACTCGATAGGCTAGTAATGGTCGACTTCAACGAACTTCTCGGACGGAATCCGCCAAAGGCGAGCATCGACCCGGTCGAGATTTTTCAGCGCTCTGATCGCAAGAGCGGACGAGACTACCTTCGTCCTCCCCAAGAATCGGTTCTGAAGGAATGGCACGCTTCTCGTCGATCGAACAACGACGTCATAGTGAAGCTTCACACGGGACAGGGCAAGACTCTGATCGGTCTTCTGATGCTGCAGTCAATGCTCAACGAGATGCGCCAGCCGGTACTCTACCTATGCCCGACCTCATTTCTGGTTTCTCAAACGTGTAACCAGGCGGACGAGTTCGGAATCCCGACTGTTCAGATTGCCGAAGACTCGACCGCCTTGCCGCGTGATTTCCTGAACTCGAAGCGCATTCTGGTAACGACGTGCAAGAAGCTATTCAACGGAAGGTCGGTCTTCGGCGTAATGGGACATGCGGCTGAGTCGGTGGCCTGCGGTACCATATTGATGGATGACGCCCACAAGTGCTTGGAGGAGATCAGAAGCGCCTACTCTATCCGCGTTCCGAGGAAGATCGAGTTCACAGGTCAGCCGCATCCCGTTTACCAGGAGCTCCTGAACACCTTCGCGGATTCTCTACACCGTCAAGCGGCAGGGACTTTTCAGGACATCCAAGAAGGCTCACCTGCGTCGTTGTAAGGACTCAGCTTGCTGGCCCGGCTGACGGAGGACCTGCCCCGGCCTGAGGGAGCGCGCCGAGTCTGTCCGCCATCACTTCCCAGAACCTTCGCTCTCGCTTCGCGCACGTCCGCCACACTGTCA
>DAHXNZ010000159.1 GCA_027365105.1 Thermoplasmata archaeon | reverse complement strand
GCCCAGCTGGATCTGGCCGTCGATCGTGTCAAACGGGACCCCCAGCCGGACCAGGTCGGCAATCCGGGCCGGGGCCTCGAAGGCCAGGACTCGAGCCGGATCGTCTATTTCTCTTTCCCTCCATGCTTACGGAAACAATGGAATTAACCTTCTCTTCGGATCATATTCTGCTGAACAAACAGGATACTTTGTGGGAACAATATTCACCCTGATATCCGCCGCACTAGTGGCACCTTGGTATGATTTCCCAATTCTCGACCGAAAATCATCCAAAAAGGGGGGAAAGTGAGATGGCAACTCCTACAGGAAGTTCAGTCCTCACTTCAATATGGACACTACTTTACGGTTTTTTCCAGGTGATCCTTAACGGGATATCACAAGCATTCAGTGCAATCTTTCAGGGGTTTGCACAGTCGATAGTAATAATGTTTCAGGGATTTGGTTTCTCTCTCTCCGGATACGGCATCTATGGGCCATTGATGTTTGTATTTGGATTAGGGATAGCCATCCTTGTTGCATTCCTGTTCTTTGCCGTGATTGGACCACTCA
>DAHXNZ010000158.1 GCA_027365105.1 Thermoplasmata archaeon | reverse complement strand
CCTCCGTATACTTCATTATGTTTCCCTTGTGGACGAGAGTGACGCTTCTCCTCTTGTTGCTAATGGCATATTTAATGGCCATTCTCACGAGCCGGTTGGATCTGAACCTGCTTATGGGCTTAACTCCAACCCCAGTGTCATCAGTCAGCTTTACTGAGTAAGTATCAGAGAGGAACTTCCTGAACTTGGCAGCTTCTTCGGAATTATACTTCCACTCAATTCCTGCATATAGATCCTCGGTATTTTCCCTGAAAACGACCATGTTCATTTTTTCCGGATTCTTGACCGGTGACGGGACACCTGGGAAGTACCTGACAGGTCTTATGTTGGCATACAGGTCGAACTGCAACCTGAGGGTGACGTTAAGGCTCCTGAATCCCTCACCTATTGGTGTTGTGAGTGGACCCTTGAGCACGATTACTGACTTCCTGATCTCGTCAAGCGACTCCTGTGGAAGATGCTTTCCCGTGCTCTTATATGCCTCTTCACCAGCCATTATTTTCTTCCATTCAATATGCTTTGAACCACCATAGGCGACTTCCACGGCTG
>DAHXNZ010000157.1 GCA_027365105.1 Thermoplasmata archaeon | reverse complement strand
AGCGTCTTCGCGCCAGAGCAGACGGAGACGGCGGGTCCGCGTCGTCTCAATGGTCGCGGAGAGGATCGGCGGCGCCAGCAAGATGGGCTGCGCGTCCGGCGCGTCGCCGACCTGACCAACGGCCCACTCGTCTTCACCGACAACCTCGGCGTGCTCCTGCGTCCAGAACAGCCAGTGCTCGAGGTCTTCTGGGCCGAAGCGCTCGGGAACCTCGAAGACGACGCCGGTCTCCACGTTCCCCTCGCGCATGCCGCCGTGCGAGAGGATGCCTCTGCGCGAGAGGTTGCCGGAGCCGAGGTAGAGCCAGCCGTTGCTCGCGTAGCCGTCGCGAAGGTAGCCCGCGTACACGAACTTCGCGTGGAGCCGCCGGGCGTGGTCAAGGGAGTCATAGGGCCGAAGGATCTCCCAGCTGTCCGTGTCTCCTTCACGCGCCCAGTCCGCGACCGCGCCTGCCTCGCCGGGCTCCACGAGTGCCACCCGGTAGGGCTTCGGCGTGAATACCCCGAGGTCTTCGAGCTTGCCGAAGACGGCAGGCTTGCGCGCTTTGCCCGA
>DAHXNZ010000156.1 GCA_027365105.1 Thermoplasmata archaeon | reverse complement strand
CAATCTTCGGCAGCCCAAGCTTGGCCGCGAGTAGTTCTCCTGCCTCGCGCAGTAGTTGCTGCTTGACACGAACAGGGAGGTTCTCACCGAGAATGGCCCCGAGCGACCCCGAGGGAGGTCCGAGCGCGAGAATATTTGGTGCAGGTCCAGGACTACCCGACACAGACCGAGAACGGGAGGTTGAGCGCCGTCACGCCGTGCGATGGTGCAAGCTCTGCGACGAGCTTGACAGCGTCCACATCGAGCCCAAGCTTGGCAAGAGCTTCGGCGACGACCGTCGTGTCGCGCAACCTCTCGAGAACTTCGTCCGTCGGCACAATTGGCCTACCGCCCTGAGAGTACTTAACCCCTGCGCCGGCACCAATGGACGCGTATCGGGCTAGTGGACCGACCACGAAAGAAGATTGACCCGCGCTCCCGTCACAAATGCCCCTCCCGAATCCCGAACGACTTTCCTAGCCGGTCCACTAGGCAGGATGGAATGCCCTACGGGGCCACCAACCGGCAAACCGTTCGCTTCCCGTGGATGCCGCCGCGAATTCTGGAGGCAAC
>DAHXNZ010000155.1 GCA_027365105.1 Thermoplasmata archaeon | reverse complement strand
GCACGATGTCACCGCGCAGGTGCCATGGGAGGGCAGCGCGACGGCGTCAGCCCGGGCAGTGAAGTCAGTGGTGCTGACGCCGAGCCGCTCCTGCTGGCCCAGATGCCCAGGGCAAAGCGGCCGACCAGACGTCACCCACGGGCGAGGGCACCCGGGGACCTTGCACGTGCCGTCGCCGGCGCCGAGCCAGCGCTTGCCTTGCGGCGGCGGCAGCAACGCGACATCCTCCAGGTCCAGCCCGGCCGCGGCGAGCCGGCGCTGGCAGTCCTGGCACACGCGCGTCGCTGCGGCGCAGGTGGTCTGGCAGCCCGGCGCGCGGCAGAACGTCCGGCCCAGCAGCGGATGCTCAGGCGGCAGCGTCAGTACCCAGGTCCCGGTGTCCCAACCGGCCTCGGCCAGGAACGCCCACCACAGCTGCAGGCCCTTCGCGTAGGAGCGCACCGTGTTCGGCGACGAGCCGATCACTCGGTGATACTCCAAGAACTCCTCGATCGGCCCGACGCAGCGGTGATCGTCACCCAGCACCGTCCACGTCCGCCCGTCATCTCCCACC
>DAHXNZ010000154.1 GCA_027365105.1 Thermoplasmata archaeon | reverse complement strand
CGGCATCGGATCGGGGCGGCGTCGGGCTGAGGTCACCCAGCACGGCGACTGCCCGTTCCAGGTCGCTCGGCTTCGTGACCCGCGCTTCCAGGGTGGCGCCGCCAGTCCGGGCCTTGACCTGATCGGCTGTCCCATCGGCGATCACCGTGCCCTTGTCGATCACGACGATCCGGTCGGCCAGCCGCTCCGCCTCCTCCATGTACTGCGTGGTCAACAACACCGCCGCGCCGGCGCCCACCCGCTCGCGGACGAGCCGCCACAGCTCGTTACGGGACCGGGGATCAAGCCCGGTCGTCGGCTCATCGAGAAAGAGAATCGGCGGATCGGCGATCAGGCTGGCGCCGATGTCCAAGCGGCGGCGCATCCCGCCCGAGTAGGTCTTGACCAGCCGATCGGCCGCGTCAGCCAGCGCCAGCAAGTCCAAGGTCTCCTGAGCACGGCGGCGGTACTCACGCTTGGGGAGGTGGTACCAGAGGCCGACCAGCTCCAGGTTCTCGCGGCCGGTCAAGAGCTCATCGACCGCCGCCGACTGCCCGGTGAGGCCGATCAGCGAT
>DAHXNZ010000153.1 GCA_027365105.1 Thermoplasmata archaeon | reverse complement strand
CATTTTCTTGGGCTCATAGGAATGGTTCAGAGCATGTCGTTTAATGGAAGAACTGAACCTCTTTACATATACGGTCCGCCCGGTACTGTGCCAATTATGTCAAAAGCTCTGGGAATAGGATACTACAAACTGACATTTTCTGTGGAACTCATAGAAATCCCATTCGGCGAAACTGTAACCTTTGAGAAATTCAAAATTTCTACCATGAAGACAGATCACCCTGTTCCGGCAATGGCTTATAAAATCAGCGAACCGGATTTAATTAAAATTGATGGCCAGAAAGCACGGGAAAGCGGAATTCCCTCCAAGATGCTTGAGCAATTGAGAAAATCAGGAAGCCTGAACTACGGAGGGAAACTTATAACAATTGAGGAAGTGTCTGCTGGAATAAGAAAGGGGAGAATAATTGTCTATACTGGAGATACAAGACCCATGGAGGAGATGAAACTTTTTGCTAAAAATGCAGATATTCTCATTCATGAAACCACAACAGATTCTTCTTTTGAACCAAAAGTAAACGAATTTGGTCACACATCTTCAAGGCAGGCTGCGGAA
>DAHXNZ010000152.1 GCA_027365105.1 Thermoplasmata archaeon | reverse complement strand
CGGCCCCTCCCCCGGCCAGAGGAACCCACGAGGCCCCTCTGAGAGACGATCCGTTGGATGCGCCGGAACTCGGACCAGGTCCGGTCCGAGAGCCAAAGGTGGCGCTGGGAGGTAGGAGGGGGAGGGAGTTCCGGGCCCGGAACAGGGTTAGTTCCGGTACCGGAACTACCGTAGTTCATGTCCCGGAACTCGGGGGAGTTAGAGAGGATAGGAGAGCCCGGAACGGGCTCGGACGGAGCCCTCACTGACGGAGACGGTGGTCGCTGCATGAGACTCACCCCGGGACCCCCCGTGTGCGCGCGTACCCGGTGAGCCGAACCTCTACCAGTCCGGCGGCGAAGCCGTGGATCGGGCAGAACGAGATGCGAAGAATCAGGTTGTGTCGGGCGTCCGAGCGGCAGCTCCCGCAGACCAGGCGAGGCGCGGGCGGGGTGGAGACGGGGCCATCCCGTTCAACAATGAACGTGATCTCCGCGTACTGGGGCGTCAAGCGGCCACCCCCGGCGCCGTTTCAAAGGCCGACGGCATGGCCCGGATCGCGGTAAAGCGGCGGGGG
>DAHXNZ010000151.1 GCA_027365105.1 Thermoplasmata archaeon | reverse complement strand
GAGCTCGGCGGTGTGGTCCACCACCTGGGCGATGGCCGGGTTGTCGAAGCAAACCCGGTCGAGGGCCCGCAGGAAGGTGTCCTTGGTGAAGGCATCCTCCGGAACGCCGGCGAGGAGCGGCAGATCGGTGGTGGGTGTCCAGAGCTCGAGGCGGGTGGCGCTGGTCGGATCGAGGACCCGGTTGATGGCCCAGAGCGTCAGCGTTTGGCCCGGAGAGGGCTCCGAAGGATCGGAATCTCGGCCGCAGATCCCATTGATGACGGCGCGGAACCGAAGATACTCGGCGAGTCGCCAGAGCAATCGAACGGCACCGGCTCGAGAGGAGGATCCGTGGACGATCCGGTCGAGAGGCGATGTCGCGCTCGGAGGCGAGTGCTCCGGGCAGAGCCCAAGATAGCGAACATACTCGCTGACGACCTTGTCGCCACGGCGGAAGGTGCGCCACTGCTCGAGGTAGCATCGACCCTTCCGACGGTGGTGCTTGACCGCCATATAGGTGCCACGTAACCCCTACATCTATTTAGCCGGAACGGTCGATCGGATCGTACCCGGCGAGGG
>DAHXNZ010000150.1 GCA_027365105.1 Thermoplasmata archaeon | reverse complement strand
TACGGGGTACATCCGGCAGGAAGAGATCGACAAGTTCCGGGCCGAGGCTGAGGCGAAGGGCAAGGCGACGTTCGAGTTCGCCTGGGTCATGGATGGTAGTTCCGAAGAAACCATTCCCGAGAATGGAATACACAGAAGGAATTAAGATTCTGGAAGAGAATAATGTGGAATTTAATTTTGGTGATGATTTCTCATCTGAACAACTGAAGATAATTGGCTCAAAAATGGATGGATTTTATTTTATCACAGGATGGCCTGAACAGGTAAGGCCATTTTACACCATGCAGAGAGAGGATGATCCAAGATTCACGAAATCGTTTGATCTTCAATACAAGGAACTTGAAATAACCTCAGGGGCACAGAGAGTTCATGATCCAAATATTCTTATCAAAAGGTTAAAGGAAAAAGGTTTAAACCCTGAAAATTTTGAATATTATGTAAGCGCATTCAGATACGGAATGCCACCGCATGCTGGATGGGGACTCGGACTTGAAAGACTTACCCAGATAGCACTTAATATTCACAATATCAGAGAAGTCACTCTATTTCCTAGAGACAGG
>DAHXNZ010000014.1 GCA_027365105.1 Thermoplasmata archaeon | reverse complement strand
TGCGGTTTGGGGTGGGGAAAACCGTCCGGGAGTGGTCGACCCGACTGACCGAGGAACAGGAGGAGATCCTCTCCGCCCTCGGGGCAACACGCTATCTACCTAGTCCGTAACTCGCATGGAAGACAGGACAGATTCCGCAGGTCGCGCCGCGCTTCCCGAGCTCCCATCGGAGTGCGACGGCGTACATGCTCGGGGTCGGCCGGAAGACGCCCTGCTCCAGTTCTCGCCAAACCGACTCGTGGCGGCGGGCCAGATTCACGACAATGCGCTGGAGGGGAAGAGTCCGCCCCGCAAAGTGCATCTCGGCCAGCCGCGCGACCTCGACCTCTGCCCATCTCTTTGGATCCATTTTCCACGCCTCGGGAGGGGACCGCTAGGCCTGCCTCGGGTTCGTGCCACCACCAGTATCGCCCATCGGTCCGTCCCGGTACGGCCATCAAACTTAGGGACCTATTCGCCCCACCACGAAACGTCTAGGTCCGGCGGGGGGAAGACCACGGTCACGCGTGGGGCTCGAGGATCTTTTTCTCGATGACGGCCAGCGTGACCGACAACGTCGAGATGGTGACTCCCAGCTTGGGAGCCAGTTCCGTGAGGGAGATCCGACGCGGGACATCGAAGTACCCTTCGGCCATAGCGCGGCGCAGGACCTCCTGTTGGCGGGGAGTCAAAAGGGGCGATCCTCGAGGGACGGAGCCGTGGCGAACGGCCTCAACATAAAACCCGGAAGCCTCGTCTCCGAGCCGCTTGAGAAGCGAGCGGACCTTTCCTTCCGGCCCCACTACCGTCCACTTGGCGACCCCGTTCTCTATCGGGAATGGAAAGTGACGGACGATCCCCAGCCTTTTCAAGAGGGGAATGAAGGTCTTTCCTCGGAAGAAGACCCGGAAGACCTGAGCGCCTTGGGTGGCATCGATCAGCTCGACGTTATGGACACCGGGCAGGGCACGGATTTCCTCGCCCCATCCTCCCCCTCCGTGGGAGAGGATCAGGACCTCCAGCATGGTCAGCCCCATTCCCACCTCCAATCGATCGAGGACTTCCAGTCGGAGACCGGGATGAGCGGCCGAAAATCTGCCCATCCAGAGGTCCGAGGGGACGTTCACGCGTACTCGGCAGGAGAGCAGCCTGGGTTCAGGGCTCTCTCCGATCGGTTTTGCGCGCTCGTCGGCGCGACGCGCGCGCGACCGGGCCCCGGTCGAAGCCTGCAGCTTAGACGCGCGCTTCGAGGCGGCCATCGATGGAGTTACCGTGGCCCAAGAACGCCCCCCCTCTATTTGAACCGGCCCGGAAGTCCCGGCCGAGTCGAGGGGAATCGAAAGGTCTAGGGGGGGACATCTTAGCCGACGCATTCCTGGGCCAGAACGTAAGGGAGGGCCGTGCGGTGGGGGGCCCACCGGCTTTACGCAGGGGGTTACCATGATCCGGACGAAGAGGGTATACGACCCTCCGTCCCCGGAAGACGGGAGGCGTATCCTCGTCGACCGATTCTGGCCCCGGGGACTCACGAAAGAGTCGGCGAGATTGGACGATTGGGAGCGAGAACTCGCGCCGAGCGACGAGCTCCGGAGATGGTTCGCCCACGACCCGTCACGATTCGCCAGGTTCCGGGCTCGCTATCGCATGGAGTTGCTCCGCCACCGGGAACTGCTGGCAGATCTGGTCATCTCAGCGGAGAGAGGGCCCGTCACCCTTCTGTTTGCGGCCAAGGACCGTAGGTACTGCAATGCCACCGTGTTGAAGGAGCTCGTGGAAGAGAACCTTCGGTGAATCCGGGAAGACGATGAGCGAGGAACCGACGCCGAGCGGTCATGAACAAACCCGCCCTCCGCTCGGGAAATGGATGGAAGCGGATCATGGACGTCTTGACGACCTCTGGGAACAGGCGACCCGGACCTGGCCGCAGAATCGGGCCGGAGCCAAGGTCCTGTTCCTATCGTTCCGAGACGGCCTCCTTCGGCACATCCAAGCTGAGGAAGAGGTCATGTTCCCCCTTTTCGAAGCGCACGGAGACGCTGCAGCCCGCCGCTTCACGAATCTCCTTCGGGAAGAGCACGACCAGATCCGGTCCGCGCTGAACGCCCTCGTGAAGAAGATCGAGGCGGGTTCCGGGGACGTCGAGCTTGAGGAGGCGGTCCTGCGTGACGTCCTTTGGTCCCACAACGCCCGCGAGGAAGGGTTACTCTACCCTTCCTTCAACGATGCCCCGGCCGTCGCAGAGAACCTGGTTCTTTACGACAGGGTTCTCGCCGTGCTCTCTGCCGAGCACGCTCCCCCGTGAGCACCGTTCGGGGGGGAGAGGGGGCCGACGGTGCCTCGATGGCCCCGGGCGCTAAACTTACGCCCCGCCGGCGTGGGAAGGGCAGCGGAAGTCGACCCGGATCCTGGTGGCCCCGGTCGCCTTCAACTCGGCCTTCTGAGCAATGAGTCCCCAGCCGCCTTCCGGAGCCATGAGCCCGAGTCGTCCCCCCCGCGCAGGGACCACGCGAGCATCGGCCATGGCGGAACAACCTTCCTGGGCGCAATGGACTCGCAGGGGCGAGCCGGAATCGCCGGAGGGAGCCGCCAAGACCCGTCGGATGTGCTCGTCGAGATCCGCGAGGTTGGGTTGGGAGGTCCCGAACTTCTCAGCGACCCGGCGGGCAGCCTCTTCGGGTAGCGCAGCCATCAGGCAGGAGAGGGGGTAGTCCCCCTCGTAGACGGCAACTTCGTGGTCCTTAGTCGCGAGCAACTCCAAAACCTCGGCCAGCCGAGCTCGGGCCCCTTCCGAACCTTGCTCGAAGGCCTCCAGCGCCTCACGCGCATCGCGCATCCGGCCCTTGACCTCTTCATGGTCCTGGAGAATCTTGTCAAGGTGAGGGAAACATCCGGGCATTGCGACGACACGCGCTTCCGGCTGGAGTATCTGGTCCAGCCGTTGCCGGTGCACTTCGAGGTACTGGTCGAGGAGACGCAGTTCCTCGGCGACCCTCCCCGGCGGAACGTCCGTTCCCGCCTTCAGATACTCGGCCTCCTCCAGAATGCGCAACAACAAGTTCTCGGCCGTCTCGTTCTCACGCTGAAGCTCCTCCAGTGGATCTTGTACTTCCGTAGCTGACATGGTCTTCGGCCCCGGTCCAGGGACTCCCATTTGCCAAGAATGCGACGTACGAGTTAGCCACAGTATCTAGGGGCTTCGATGGCGCGCACCGAACTTCAGAAGACCTAGGAGATTGTCTCCCTACTCCCAACCCGTGATGGTTTCCGGCCGCCTCGACCGACGGTACTAAATCTGGGGGCGCTATTCCCCGTGCATGCCTCCCAGTTGAGTTTCGCACTTTTCTGCGGCTGTGAGAGTGCGCCCCCTTCACACGTTCTCGGAGTACTCGGATAGCCGTTCGTTGATCTCCTCGAGATCGAAGCTCTCGGGGCTGTAGCCTTCCGGAAGCCATTCCAGTAGCTCCTCCCGAGACATCCGTTCGGGCTCGTGCTTGGGGTCTTGGATAGCTCTCACGATGTCCTCGTATCCCCCAATCCCACCGCAATCCTCCGGGGGGCAGGCCCGTTCCCCTCCGAGGCACCGAGGGATCGGTTCGCCCGGGGTCCATGGGAGAACGTCTTCGACCAGAATGTCGTGCTCCCACTGGTCCCCCAAGTCATAGACGTAGACAATCGAGGAGCCCTTGTCGGGCGCCACATGGTCTAGGTGGACGGTGTGGGTGTACGCGGTGGGACGGGGCGTGAAGAGGCCGACGAACATGCCATCGACACCCGAACCCTCCCGCGGCATGTACCATCGACGGCGTCCCGCGGAGAATCCGTAGACGTGGTACCCCTCCCACCCCATCGCGCGTTGGAGGGCCTCATGGAGGTCGTCCAAGGTCCATGTGCTGGGAACCAAGAGCCGACGCCAGATGGGAGGGTCCGATCCGAGGAGCGTGACCTTCAACTGGTGGAGGGTGCCCCCTTCCCGGGAAGGGGGCGACTTTCTCTCGGTGGAACTCGTTCGCCTCCGACGGTGGGACACAGGCCTCCATGAGCCGGGGTAGATGAATCTGTTTTCCCCGATTCGACCGGCCGGGAGCTCCGTTTCGCGTGGAACCCTCTCGACTTGATAGAAGGGCCCGAGAGACGCCCCATGCAGCCTTCCGCGTTCGGAGGCCCCCTTGCCGCGACCCTCAGCAACTCGTCGGCCCAGTCGGCCTCACGGTCGCACAGCGACACCTGGCGCGACTTCGTCGCGCTCTTTGCCCCGCTCTTCACCGCCCCGACCTTCTCCATCTTCGGCGAACTCCTCACCGCCTGGGTCCTTTGTCCCGTCCGCCGCACCGTCACCGGCATGATGCGCGGTGGGGGCCTCGTGCACCGACGGCCTCATGACGCCTATCACCGTCTCGTGCGCACCGCGACATGGTCCCTTGATGGGCTCTGGGATCTCACCGCCGATCTGCTGATCGGTCTCTTCGTCCCGCGGGGACGGGTCGACCTCCTCCTCGACGACACCCTCTTCCACCGCCGAGGGCGGAAGGTCGAGGGCGCCGGGACCTTCCGCGATGCCGTACGCTCCAGTGCGAACTCCGTCGTCTACGACCGCGGCCTCAACCTCCTGGTCCTCGCGCTCCGCGTGAAGGCTCCCTGGGGCGGTGAGCCCCTCGCCCTCCCTCTCGCCGTCCACCTCCACCGCAAGGGGGGAACGAAGCTCCCCGACCTCGGAGTTCAAGCGGTCCGGCGGCTCGCCGAACGCTTCCCGGGCCGGGAGTTCCACCTCATCGCCGACGGGGCCTACGCCCCCTTGGCGGGCCGGGACCTTCCCCGCACCGAGGTCACCTCGCGGATCCGTCGGGACGCCGCGCTCCACGACTTCCCTCCCCCTCACCGACCCGGACATCCGGGACGGCCCCGGAAGAAGGGAGACCGCCTCCCCTCCCTGACCGCATGGGCGGCCCGGGCCCGGAATGGATGGGAGAAGGCAGTCGTGGACCGACGGGGACGGCTGGAGGAGCGGCTCCTGCTCTCCCGAGAAGTTCTGTGGTATCATGTCTGCGGAGTCCGTCCCATCCGGGTGGTGGTCAGCCGCGACCCGACGGGGCGCGAGAAGGACGACTTCCTGTTCACGACCGACCTCGCGATGACCCCCGGGGCGGTGGTGAGCCACTACCACGGGAGGTGGCCGATCGAAGATACGCTGAGGAGTTCGAAGCAGAGCCTCGGCGGGGAGGAGCCGCAGACGTGGCGGGGCAAGGGGCCGGAGCGGGCGGCCTCGCTCGCGTTCTGGCTCTACAGCGCAGTGTGGGTGTGGTACCTCGAGACCCAAGGGCCGAAGCCGCGGCTCCCGAGGCTCCCGTGGTATCCGAAGAAGGTGCGTCCATCGTTCGCAGACGCGATGTCGGCGCTGAGGGGTGAACTGTGGCGGGAGGAGGTTTTCTCGAAGTGCGGGGGAGAACCGCGACTTCGCGAAATCGTCAGGCCCCTGGTGGAGGCACTGTCGCTCACACGGTAGCGGTCAACCCCTCACCGGGGTTCGGAGAGGGGCCAGGATTGTGCGAAACTCCACTCCCACCGAAGAGCGTGCGTCGCCGGTCTTCTCGCCGTACGACACGAACCAGAGCCTCCTGTTGCCTCCGAACCTCAACGACTGGCTCCCCGAGGAGCATCTGGCTCGCTTCATCTCCGAGGTTGTCGAGGAGTCCCTCGACCTCTCGCCGCTGATCGAGCGCTACCGCAACGCCGAGGGCGGCCACCCCGCCCTCCATCCGAAGATGCTCACCAAGCTCATCGTCTACGGGTATGCCATCGGGGTCCGCTCCTCCCGGAAGATCGAGCGTGCCACCTACGAGGATGTCGCCTTTCGGTTCCTCGCGGCGAACCGGCACCCGGACCACAACACTATCGCGAGGTTCCGGGAGAAGAACCTTGACGTTCTCGAGGGTCTATTCATCCAGGGGCTGAAGATTGCCGAGCGGCTTGGGCTGGTCAAGCTGGGTCGAGTAGCCCTCGACGGGACGAAGGTTCGGGCGCACGCCTCGAAGCACAAAGCGATGAGCTACGGGCGGATGCTCGTCAAGGAAAAGGAGCTCAAGGCGAAGGTCCGAAAGCTCTTCGACGCGGCTCGGAAGATCGACCTCGAGGAGGATGCCGAGTACGGTCACGGGAAGCGGCCGAAGGATCTCCCGGAGGAGCTGAAGTTCCACCGGGACCGGCTGGCGAAGATCCGCGCGGCGAAGCTCGCGCTGGAGGAGGAGGCCCGGGCCAAAGCGGCGGCGGAGATCGCGGCCTCCGCCGATCGTGCCGACACCGATCGAGAGGAGTCGCCGAAGGATGGGGGAGGAACTCCGCCGCCTTCGGTGGACGCGAAGGCGCAGCGGAACTTCACCGACCCGGAGTCGCGGATCATGCCGGACGGAGGGAGCAAGGGGGCGTTCCTCCAGGGGTACAACTGTCAGGCGGCGGTGGACGAGGCGCACCAGATTATCGTGGGAGCGGAGGTGATGACGGCGGCCCCCGACCAACCCCACCTCGTGCCGATGCTCAATCGGATCGAGGCGCAGCTGGGCCGGCGGCCCGAGAAGCTGCTCGCGGATGCTGGGTACTTCAGCGAGGACGGGATCCGAGCGGTGGAGGGACGAGGGGTCGAGGTGTTTTGTCCACCGGGGCGCGGGAAGAAGGAGGAGCGCGAGGGGTGTCGGAGGGGCCGTCCGCCGAACGATGAGACGTTCACCGCGGCGAGGCGGAGGGGGATTCGGGGTCGGAGAGGGCGGACCCACTATCGGAGGCGGAAGGCGATCGTGGAGCCGGTGTTTGGACAGATGAAAGAGGGACAGCGATTCCGCCAGTTCCTCCTCCGAGGGCGGCGAAAGGTCCGGGGCGAGTGGTTCCTCGGGTGCCTCGCGCACAATCTACGAAAGATCCATCGGGCGCGGATCGGCTGAGGCGACCTCCAACGGGCGGGCCGGAGCCCGGCTCACAGTGACTGAGCGCCCACCTTAGGCCAAACGGAGTACGGGGACATGCTCCTAGGCAGAACCCGACGGATCCTCTGGGTCGCCGAGGGGAAAATCACCAGCTAAGACACAGGGGGAAACGACTCGGCTCGAGGGCCGTTCAACCCGGCACGAGAGGGGTCCGGAACTGCCTGGCCACGGGGCGGGCGGGGTGAGGAACTGACGAGGGAGGTCAGCGAGTCTCCCGACCGGAGGGGACCGGATCGCGTCGGAGAAGGCGCGACGAGGCCCCGGGTCTACGGGGTCCAGACCGGCCCGGAGTAGCCCTCGGGGACCTTCGGGGGGATCTCTCCCGTACCGAACGGATCTCTCCGAGGCTCGGGAGTCCGCCCCTCCTTCTCACAGAGGAAGGCGTCGATCGCCTCGGCGACCCGGGTTCCGGCCGCCATCGCATGCACGACCGAGCGGCCCCCGGCCGCGAAGATGCCTTCGACCTCGGTCATCCCGCCCGGACGGGGGCCTTCGGGCCAGCCCTTCGTCCCGATCTTGAGACCGAGCTTCGGATCGATGCCGTTCAGGTCGGCCTTCTCCCCAATCGCGACGATCAGGGTATCGCACGGGATCGTCACGGTCGCGCCCGGCACCGGGCGCACCGCCCGCCGGCCGGAGCGGTCCGGCTCGGTGAGCTCCATCTGCTGGAACTCGACCGCCTCGACCCGGTCGGTCCCATGGATGCGCAGCGGCGAGAGGAGCCAGCGGAAGTCGATGCCTTCGGGTTCGGTCTCCCGGATCTCCTCCTCGCCCGCCGGGGACTCCCCGCGGGTCCGCCGGTAGGCCATCGTCACCGTGGCGTGGGGAGCGAGCCTTCTCGAGGTCCGGACCGCGTCGACCGCGACGTCGCCGCCTCCGATCACGACGATCTGCTGTCCGACCTTGACCGGGCGGCCCTGGTTCACGTCGTAGAGGAATTCGAGGGCCGGGAGCACCCCGGGGAGCTTCTCGCCCGGGATCCCGGGGTAGTTGGCCGCCGAGGCCCCGATGGCGAGGAAGACGGCCCGGTACCCTTCCGCTAGCAACTCCTCGGGGGTGAAGTCGACCCCGACGCGCCGGCCCTGGACGAAGGTGAGGTCGAACCGGTTGAACCGCTTCAGGTCGATGAGCAGTTCGTGGTTCGGCATCCGGTAATGGGGGATCGCCCCGGCCTGGCCCCCGACCGCCGGCTGGCTCTCGTAGACGGTGACCGAGTAGCCGCGCAGGCAAAGCTCCCACGCGCACATGATGCCCGCCGGACCGGCACCGACGACCGCCACGCGCTGGTGGCGCGGCGCCGCGGGAACGTACTCGAGATCGGAGTTGCCGAACTCGAGCGCCGCCCGCTTGAGGTGGCGGATCGCGATCGGGATGCCCCGGCCCTTCATGATGCACGCGTCCTCGCAGTAGTGGTAGCAGACCTTGCAGAGGGTCGTGGCCAAGGGGTTCTCGCGGAGGGTGAGGCGGGCCGCCTCGTCGAACCGCCCGGAGGCGACGAGCCCGATGTACCCTCGGCAGTCCTGGGTGATCGGGCAGGCCTCGACGCAGAAGGGCAGCGCGCACTGGAGGCAGCGCTGGGCTTCGACCATCGCCTCTTCCCGGGTGTAGGAGTGGAGGACCTCCCGGAAATCGGCGATCCGCTCGCGGGGCTGCTCTTCGGGAATCTCGATCCGGTGGAACCGAGAGGTCGCGTCGGTCATGGTCACCTCATCTCCCCGAATGCGGGGAGAGTCACTCCATCAGGGCCGTGCGGGGGTTTATATTCATCGGAGGAAAGGACAACCGGGGCAGGTCTTGACACGGGATGGGCCCGGGCGCGCGACCCACGTCGCGTGGGGTCGGTCCCTACGGCGGGGTAGGGGAGAATCGGCACGACCGCGGAAGCGCTCGTGCCGGCCCGGGCCGGGGAACCCATCGGACACTGACTCGATTCTGAGCGGTCCTTCGGAATCCCGCCGTCGCCACGGGTCGTCTCCGGCGGAGGGATCCTCCCGACCCGGGTCCAGTTCGGTGGGCCCCCCGGATTCGTTCGACCCCCGTCTCGTCTACGGCCCGGCCGGCCGCGCCGTGGACGCCGATCGCCTCACGGCGGATCCGGTTCCCCGTGCGGTCCTCCCATACGCCGATTCGATCGCGAGCGCCGGACCCCGACTCCAGCACCGGACGCGGATCGGCCCGACGATCCCGTTCCCGGAACCTGACCGGGCGCTTCCGGACGATGCGGGCCGCCCGACGAGAGCGGAACGGACCCCACCTTGTCCCCTGCTGGGGGGGGCCCGAAGGCCGGGCGGGTCGGTCCCGGATCGGGCTCACGTCGGCGGGCCTCGAGGAAGGCCGGGCCGACCGACTCGAGCAGCACTTTCGAGGCTCCGAAGGGCCCGATGTATCTCCACCCCTCGGCCAGCCGGCGTTCGGCTTCCTTGAGGCGGAACGGGCGGACCCTCGGGACGGTCGGCGGGCCGGTGAGATCCGGGGTCCCCACCGGATCGGCGTCTTGCTCCGGAGCGCCCGGCTCGAGAAGGCGGGCGGCCCGGCCGTACTGGAGTCGGGCTTCTTCGAGCAGCTCCGGCCCCCATCGCTTGCCGACGTGGTAGCGGGCCGCCACGCCCCCCGAGTGGCCAAGGATCGCCTCGCGCAGGTCGCGCGAGATCCACCCTCGGCCCTCCGCCAGCAGCAGCCGGGTCGCGCAGAACGCCCGCAGCACGTACGGTCGCCAGGTGACGCCGTCGGGACAGACCGCCGCGAGGCCCTGATGGATCTCCCGGGTCACCGCCTTGGTGGTCAGGAAGCCCCGCCCGAACGCCGCAGCCCGGCGGGAGCGGGCCGCGCAGCCCCGGAGGTGCCCCGGGGCGATGACGGGGCGGTCCGGGCCCAGCAGTTCCCCGCCCCGGCGCCGCTCCTCGAGGTAGCGCTCCAGCGCCCGGGCCAGCCGGCCGGTCCCGAACGTGAGATACTCGCGTCGGGTCTTCGACAGGTGGGCCGGCACCCGGATCACGAACGGGTCCGATGTGACGGACACCGGACCGGGAGCGAGTTCGAGCTCGGGGAGGTCGGCCAGTCGCAGCCCGTCTTCGCCCCCGTACGATCCGAGGACTCCGGGGCGGACGCCCGCGTCCGAGAGGAAGAGCCCGATGACCCGGCCCCGCGGGCTCAGGTTCTCGAGGACCCGGTCGAGTTCCTCGGGGGTCGGTACCCTCTCCCGTGCGAGGCTGGCCCCCCGGATCGGGGCCAGGGCGGGGAACCGGTCGAACGGGATCTCCCGGTGGCGCAGGAACGAAGCCAGGCCCTCCAACGTCTTCGCGATGTAGCTGTCGAGACGGCCGGCCCGCTGTTGAGCGAGGGCGTACTCCACGAGCCGCCGACGCAGGAGTTCCGGGTGAACTCGGGCCAGCTCGACCAGCCCCCGGGGTCGGAGACCGAACCGTTCGCAGAAGAGGCCGATGTGCCGTAGGTAGGTGTCGGCGCTGAGCCGGGACCGGAGCGACCGCTCCATCCACCAGGAATGGACCCAGGGGTCGGTGAGGAGCGACCGGTGACGCCCGAGGATCCGACGATCTGGGGGGGCCTCCACCGCCATCGGGAGGTCGAGCCGTGGGCTCGGGTTGTGGCTTTCCCGGTCCGTGAACGGTGGGCCGAGAGGACGGCTCCGGCGGGGGGGGGGGGGCGGCTCGCGCCCGCCCGGCGCTCGTCGAACTCTTACAGGAACGGGGGGTCAGGTCCGGGGGGGGTCGATGACTGGCCGAGAGTCGCCCTGCAGCCGTCCGGTGACCGGGACGCTCCGGATCAACGGCCGAGAGCGGTCGATCTCCCTGGAGCCCTCGCGGTCGCTCCTTGAGGTCGTCCGGGACGAGCTGGGCCTCACCGGCACCAAGTACGGCTGCGGCGAAGGGGTCTGCGGGGCCTGCAAGCTGCTCGTCGACGGGGTCGCGGTCCGGTCCTGCCTCACCCCCGTCGGGGAGGTCGTGGGCCGCTCGGTCACGACGATCGAGGGGCTCGCGGGGGACGGGCGGTTGACGCCGATCCAGCAGGCCTTCCTCGATGAGGGCGCCTTCCAGTGCGGCTACTGTACCCCGGGGATGATCGTCGCCGCGACGGCCCTCCTGGCCCAGAATCCCCAACCGTCGGAGGAGGAGATCCTCTCGGCGATGCAGGGCAACCTCTGCCGCTGCGGCGGCTATCCCAGGATCCGGGCGGCCATCCGACGCGCGGCCCGGGGATCCTCCGCCCCGCCATCGGGGGATCGATGACCCCGACCCCGGGGTCCGTCCCCTTCGATCTGGTCGAACCCGCGGCCCGCCCGTACTTCGACCGGTGGGGTCCCGGGCTGGTCGTCTACCGACCGGCCCAGCCGGCGGGATCGGGGGGCCCGCCGCACGGGGGAGCGTGGGTCCACGTCGGAGAGGACGGGCGGGTCCGGGCGTTCGCGGGCAAGGTCGAGCTCGGCCAGGGCGTCACGACCGCCCTGACGATGCTGGTCGCCGAGGAGCTCAAGGTCCTCCCGGCGTCGGTCGACCTGATCCTCGGCGACACCGACCTCACCCCGTGGGACATCGGGACCTTCGGGAGCCGGTCGATGGCCGACGCCGGGGCCCACCTTCGGGCCGCCGCGGCGGGAGCGCTCCAATTCCTCCGGCGCTGGGCGGCGGAGCGGCTGGGCGTCGAACCCGGTTCGGTCCGGCTCGACTCCGGCCGGGCGATGGCCGGCGAAGGCGCGACGGCCCGATCGATCCCCTATGCCGAGCTGGTCGCCGGCCGCTCCCGGATCGAGCCGGTGCCGTCGGAGAGCCACCCCTCCCCGCCGGCCGAGTGGAGCGTCGCCGGGCGTCCCGCCTCCTCCCGGGACGGGGCGAAGGTGGTGACCGGGGCCGTTCGGTACACCTCCGATCTCCGCCTCGAGGGAATGTTGGAGGGGGCGATCCTGTTCCCTCCCACCTTCCGGTCGACGCTTCGGAGCCTCGAGACCCGGGCGGCCGAGTCGATCCCGGGCGTCACCGTGGTCCGGGAGGGCGGCTTCGTCGGGGTCGCGGCCCCGGACCGGGCGACCGCCCGGGCCGCCCGGGGGCTCCTCCGGGCCGAATGGGAGGTGCCCGAGGCGCCCGGGGAGGACGGGATCGTCGAGTACTTCCGGACGCATCCCAAGCCACCGGACGACCACTGGGATCTCGACCGGTATGCGGTCGGCGATCCGGCCGCGGCCCGAGGTGCGTCCGCGATCGCCCTCGAGGCCACCTACACGACCGCCTACATCGCGCACGTCCCGCTCGAGCCGCACGCGGCAATCGCCGAATGGGTTGGGGAGCGGTTGACCGTCTGGATCGGCAGCCAGACCCCGTTCCGCGTCCGGGCCGCTCTGGCCCGCACGCTCGGGATCCCCAACGAACGGATCCGGATCGTCGTGCCGCCCACGGGCGGCGGGTTCGGCGGAAAGCACGCGGAGGAGCTGGCGGCGGGCACGGCCCGGCTCGCCCGGGCTTCGGGCCACCCCGTCCGGGTCACGCTGAGCCGGGAGGAGGAGTTCACCCAGACCTACCTGCGCCCGATGGCCGTCGTCGAGATCCGCTCGGGCGCCGATCGCGACGGGCGGCTCACCGCGTGGGAGTGCATCACCTGGAACGCCGGGGCCTCCGCGATCCGGACGCCGTACCGGGTCGACCATCAGCGGGTCGAGAACCGGCCGACCGACTCCCCGTTGCGCCAGGGATCGTACCGCGCCCTCGCGGCCACCGCGAACAACTTCGCCCGGGAGTCCCAGATGGACGAACTGGCCGCGCGGACCGGGGTCGACCCGGTCGAATTCCGGCGGCGCTCGCTCGACGATCCGCGGCTGCGGGCGGTGCTCGACGCGGTCGCCGCCCGTGCGGGCTGGACGGCCCGGCCGCGGCGCCGCGGTCCCCGCTCCGGCCCCTCGACCGGCCGGGGGATCGCCCTCGGACTCGAGAAGGGCGGCCGCGTCGCGACCTATGTCGAGGTCGAGGTCACGGCGTCCCGGACCGTCGGGATCGGCCGGATCATCACCGCCTACGAATGCGGGGCGATCGTCAACCCGCGGCACCTTGAGGGGCAGGTCGAGGGTGGAACGATCATGGCCCTCGGGGGAGCGCTCGGGGAAGCGATCCACTTCGACCGGGGCCGGATCCTCAACGGGCGGCTCTCCGCCTACCCCGTGCCGAGGTTTCTCGACGTCCCGCCGATCGAGGTCCTGCTCCTCGACCGCCCCGACCTCCCCTCGGCCGGAGCGGGAGAGACCCCGCTCATCGCCGTCGCCCCCGCGATCGCGAACGCGATCGACGACGCCACCGGCGAACGGATCCGCCATCTGCCCCTTCTCCCGGGCGGCCGGCTCCCGACCGGTGCCCGTGCTACGGATTTTGCCACACCTAAAAATTAGAGTCTAGCTTAATTACCCGCGCCCGGTGCCCGGGGCATGGAGGTCCTGGAGCGGCTGACCCGACGGCAGATCGATGCGCTGGCCGCGGTCGTGGCCTCCGATCCCCGGGCCGCCGGGGCCGCCCTGAACCGGATCGCCGGCCTCCTCAAGGTCCGGCCCCCCTCCGCGCTCACCCACCTCACCGTCCTCGAGCGCGAGGGACTCGTGCGACGCCATCGGGGCAAGACGTCGGTCACCGACCGGGGCCGGGCCTGCCTCGTCGAATACCAGCGCCACCACCGGATCGCCGAACGGCTCTTCTCCCGGATCGGGCTCCCCCCGGGCGAGGTCTGCTCGGCCGCCCGGGAGATCGATCTCGCCCTGACCCACCGGACCGTGGAGCGGCTCTGCCGGGCCGAGGGGCACCCGCCCGCCTGCCCCCACGGCGCCCCGATCCCGCCCTGCGCCGGGCGGCCCGGCCCCGAATCGGAGGGGTGATGTGGAACCTGGACTTCATCCTGAACCCCCCGGCCGGCCTCACGATCCCGACGATCCTGGCCCTCGGATTCATCCTCGGGATCATGCACGGCGCGACGCCGGACGAACACACCTGGCCGATCACCTTCAGCTACTCGGTGGGCAGCTACAGCAGCCGGGGCGGGATGAAGGCGGGGTTCGTCTTCTCGGCCGGGTTCACCCTCCAGCGGTCGATCCTGACCGCCCTGGGCTTTCTCGGGCTCGCGGCGGTCTACGAGGTCTACAACCTGGACGGCCCGGTCTACATCGTGGTCGGGTTCGTGATGTTCCTGGCCGGCTGGTATCTGCTCCGGGGCAGTGACATCCACCTGCCGCTCGATCACTGGCTCGAGCGGCTGCTCCACCCCTTCTTCCGGGACCACTCCCACCACTCGACCGTCGCGGAGCGTCAGCCGGTCGCCGAAGGCGAGATCCGGCCGGTCCCGCTCCGGATGGCCATCCTCCACGGATTCGTGGCGGGGTGGGGCTTCGGCGGGTTCGCGGTCATCATCGTGTTCATCCTGGCGCCCCAGATGCCCAACGTCGGGTGGGCGGCGCTCGTCGGGACCTGCTTCGGCCTGGGCACGATGGTCATGCAGATCGCCACCGGTGCCTTCTTCGCCCGCCTCGCCCGGCTCAAGAAGCTCACGATGGTGCAGATCCAGCGGATCGGCCGGTCGACCGCGGCCCGGACCCTCTACCTGGGGGGCCTCGCGTTCGTCGTCGTCGGGGCCGTGGTCGCCGCCGCGCCGTGGCTCAGCACCGTGGCCCTCTCCACGGGCAACCCGATCCCCAACCTGAACTCGATCGGCTACGCGACCGCGCTGATCGTGATCGTGGTCGGCATCATCGGAGGGACGAGCATCTGGAAGGCGTACCGGGAGGTCGCGCCCCGTCCGCCCCCCGCCGGCCCGGCGTCCCGGGGACCGTAGCCGGGGCCGGGGCGCCGGCCGGTGCCCCTAAATCCCCGGGGAGGGCTCGCTCGGCATGAGCGGGGCGACCTCCCGGCGCGCCCTGCTCCGTCGGCGGACCTTCCTGGGCTACCTCGGGCAGAGCGTCGGCTCTCGGACGGCGGGCACGGTGGTCGGCCTCTGCCTCGTCTGGTTCGTGTACGCCGCGACCGGCTCGGCGGTCGCGGTCGGGATCGTGGCGGTCGCCCAGTCGATCGCCACGCTGATCGCCACCCTGCCGGCCGGGTCGATCGTCGACCGGTACGACCGGCGGACGATCCTGGTGCTCGCCCACGCGGTCCGGGGGCTGGGGGTCGCGCTGCTCGCCGTCCTGGCGATCCTGAGCGGATTCCAGCTCGGGGGCCTCGTGCTGCTCGCCGTGGCGATCTCGGCGTCGACCGAGCTCTTCCGCTCCTCGACCCACGCGCTCCTCCCCGACCTCGTTCCGGGCGAGCAGCTCCCCGACGCCAACGGGATCGACCGGGCCGCCACCTCGATCGTCGGCGCGCTCGCGAGCGCGCTCGCGGGCGCCTTCATCCTGGCCCTCGGGGTGGCGGCGGGGTTCACCTTCGCCGCGGCGGCGTACCTTTTCGCGATGGCGCTCTCGATCCTCTGGATTCCCCGCGGCGCCCCGGCCGGCCCGGCGGCCGGGGCGGCCCGGGGCCCCGGGCTCGCCGGCATGGTCCGCGACCTCCGTACGGCCGGCCGCTGGCTGATCGGATCGACCGGCCTCTTCCAGCTCTCCCTCTCGGCGACGGTCTTCAACTTCCTCGTCACGGCGAGCTTCTCCTACCTGGTCGTCTACGTCGTCAGCGGCGCCCGCGCCGGCCCGCTCTTCTTCGGGATCGTGCTGGCCGGGCTCGCCGCCGGGGACGTGCTCGGGTCGCTCGCGGTGGGGCGGGTGCGCGCCCTCCGGTCGGCCGGGAAGGTCTGGGTGCTGGGCGCGGGCCTGGCGGCGGGGGTGCTGATCCTCGGGCTCGGCCTCCGGCCCGCCCCGGCGTTCATCGCCGTGGACCTCGCCCTTTTCGGCGGGATCTCCGGGTTCGCGGGCAACGTCTGGCTCACCTCGGCGCAGAACCTGGTGCCCCGCGAGATGCGGGGCCGCTACTTCGCGATCGACGGCTGGCTCAGCTTCGTCTCGGGCCCCCCGGCGATCGCGGTCGGCGCGCTCCTGATCGCCCGGATCGGCGTGGTCCCGGAGTTCGTCCTGGTCGGGGCGCTCCTGGTGGTGGCCGGCGCCGGCTTCTATGCGCTCCCGAAGCTCCGCGACCTCGACGGCCGCAGCCCCGACGTCCGGCCGATCCCCGGCTCCGCCCCGACCGGCTCCCCGGACGGCCGCTAAAGGGCCGGCCCGCCCCTCAGCGCGGAGCGCGGGCCGCCGCCAGCACGTCGAGGGCCTCGGCGACCGTGGCCTTCTCATGGACGATCGCCCGCAGGGCCTTGAGCATCGCCACCGGGGTCTCCGACTGCCAGATGTTCCGACCCATGTCGATGCCGACCGCCCCCGCCTCGATCGCCCGGTGGGCCAGGGTCAGTGCCGCCGCATCGCTGTCGAGCCGGGGGCCGCCGGCGACGACCAGCGGCACCGGGCAGCCGTCCACGACCCGGGAGAATCCGTCACAGTAGTAGGTCTTGACCAGGTGGGCGCCGATCTCGGCCGACACCCGGCAGGCGAGGGCCAGGTAGCGGGCATCGCGCTTCTCGAGCTCCTTGCCGACCGCCGTGATCGCGAGCACGGGGAGGCCCCGGGCCTCCCCCTCGTCCACCAGCTTGGAGAGGTTCACCAGCGACTCGTGCTCATGGGGCGCGCCGGCAAAGACCGAGAGCGCCACGGCGCTCGCGTTGAGCCGGGCCGCATCGTCCATCGAGGCCGTGAGGGCCTCGTGGGAGAGATCCTCCTTGAGGATCGTCGCCCCGCCCGAGACCCGGAGGATCACGGGGACGGTCGTGGCCGGGGGCACCGAACTGCGGAGGATGCCGCGGGTGAGTGCGATCGCGTCGGCGTACGGCAGGAGGGGCTCGAGGGTCTTCCCGACGTTCTCCAGCCGGTGGGTCGGCCCCATGAAGTAGCCGTGGTCGACGGCCAGCATGACCGTGTGTCCGCTCGTTCCAGGGAACATCCGCCGGATCCGGTTCTCGAGACCCCACTGCATCGCCTGCCCTCGGAGCGGCGACCGGGGCCGTCCACTTATCGGTTTCCCGTCGGCGCGGGAGGCGCCGACGACCGGCCCGGGGGCTCGAGGGGAACCCGCCGGTCCTCCTTGACCCGGTTGAGGACGACCTGGGTGATCGACCGCTCCACCAGCGGGTCTTGGAGCAGGTGCTTCACGAACCGGTCGAGGTCGGTGCGGTCCCGGAACCGTCCGAGGACGAGCGCATCGTACTCCCCGGTCACGTCGAAGATCGCGTACGCCCTCGGATCCCCCGCCAGCCGCTCCTCGACCTCCCGAAGCCGCCCCCGCGAGATCCGCACGCCGATCGTCGCCCAGAGGTCGAAGCCGAGCTGCCCGTCGTCCAGGATCGGGATGTACCCCCGGATGACCCCCTGCGCCTCCATCCGCCCGATCCGGTGGCTCACCGTCGTCGGGGAGAGCCCCAGCCGCTGGGCAATCGCCCGATGGCTCGTCCGGGCATCGGCGTTGAGCTCGATCAGGATCGCGCGGTCGACCGGGTCGATGGTGGATGAACGTCCCATGTCGTGGGGTATTTCACGGCCATGTTTATAGATAGTTCGCATCCCCAGCGGTCAATCGTCCAGAATCGGTCGGGCAGGCTTCATGTAGGCCGGAAGCGCTCGAGGCGCCGGAATCCATGAGCGACGCGCGTCGTTGGGCCGACCCGCTGGCCGAAACCGCCGCCCCCACTCCCGCAGCGATCCTCGAGCGGTTGCGCGACGAGAAGGTCCGCTGGGTCGAGCTCTTCTTCACCGACCTCCTCGGCGGGTTCAACCGGGTCCAGGTGCCCCTCGCGACGCTCGACGCCGACTCGTTCGTCTCGGGAGTCCCCAAACTGGACGGCTCGTCGGTCCGCGGGTTCCGGGAGATCTACGAGTCGGACATGCTCCTGCGCCCCGACCCCTCGACGCTCGCCGCCATCCCGTGGGACGAGGGCCAGGGACCGACCGCCCGGTTCATCTGCGACATCCTCTACGGCGGGACGACCGACGCCTACCCCCACGACCCTCGGGGGATCGCCCGCCGGGCCGCCCAGATCCTCGCGGAGGCCGGCTACGACCGCAGCTACTGGGGGCCGGAGATCGAGTTCTTCCTCTTCGACGCGGTCCATCTGCTCCCGTCCCCCGGCGCGGTCCGGGACGCCTGGGGCGGGTCGGGCTACCGGATCGAGAGTTCGGAGGCGCCGTGGACCGAAGGGGCGAGCCCCTCCATGGCCCGCTTCAAGGAAGGGTACTACCGGGCGCCGCCCTACGACTCGATGAGCGCGCTGCGGACCGAGATGATGAACCTCCTCGCCGACCGGTTCCACGTCGTCCTCGACGCCCACCACCACGAGGTCGCGACCGCCGGTCAGGCGGAGATCAACATCCACTACGACGAGCTCCTGCCGACCGCCGACCATGTCCAGGACATCCGCTACGTCGTGAAAAACGTCGCGCACCGGCACGGCAAGATCGCGTCGTTCATGCCGAAGCCGATCTTCGGGGACAACGGGAGCGGCATGCACACCAACCAGTCGCTCTGGTCGAAGGGCCGCAACGTCTTCTTCGATGCCGACGATCCTTACGCCGAAGTGAGCCAGACCTGCCGCTACTACATCGGGGGCCTGCTCGCCCACGCCCGGGCGCTCTGCGCGATCACCAACCCGACCACCAACTCGTACCGCCGCCTGGTCCCCGGCTACGAGGCCCCGGTCTTCATCGCCTGGAGCAAGGCGAACCGGTCGGCCAACGTCCGGGTACCGTTCTACCACCGGGGCCGGGCCGCGGCGAAGCGGCTCGAGTACCGGACCCCCGACTCGGCGGCGAACATCTACCTCACCGAGGCGGCGCTCGCGCTCGCCGGCCTCGACGGGATCCGCCATCAGATCGAGCCTCCGCCCCCCGTCGACCAGGACATCTACAAGCTCTCACCGGCCCGGCGCAAGGAGCTCGGGGTGCGGGAGCTGCCCGGGTCGCTCGGGGAGGCCCTCGACTGCCTCGCCTCCGACCACGCCTTCCTCGCCCCGGCGTTCTCCGACTCGGTCCTCGAGACGTACCGGGAGATCAAGCGGGAGGAACAGCTGCAGCTCAACCTGCGGCCCCACCCGTACGAGTTCTACCGGTACCTCGACGTCTGATCCGCGGGAGCGGCCGCCCGGCGGCCGGCGCGGCCGTCGATCCGGGCTCCCGGACGCTCCCCCGGTGGCCGGCGGCCCCCGAGTCCCCGCCCCCGAGGGGACCCGTCAGTAGATCGGCTCGAAGACCCCGGGCGCGGCCCGTCGGAGGATCTTGCGCCGGACGAGGACCTGGAGCTTCTGGCGGATCTTGGCCGGAATGTGATGGTTGTGGGGGTGCCACTGGGCGAGCTCCTCGGTGTGCTCGTAGAGGTCGTCGAGCGTGAACTCCCGGCTGGGGATCCGGGCGATCAAGGCGAGGAGGTCGCGGATCCAGTCCGGCTCGTCGGCGGGCGGCGCGTCGCGGAGGAAGCGGAACCGGTTCCAGGAGTCGAGGACGAACCGCTTCGGGCGCTCGTGGGCGGCCCGGAGGTACGGGACCTGGGCCGACGGCGGGACCCCGGAGAGGTCGAGATCGCACAGGTAGTAGGGAGTCCGCGAGGTTCGGGCGAGGGGGGCGGGCCGGCCGATGACGGCGAGCGGCGAGATCAGCGAACGGTTGATCGCCACCAGGTCCCGGACCCTCGACTCACCCGGGTCGTAGGTGAGGAGGAGGAGGTTCGGCGCGGCGCCCCGCTCGATCGCCTCCCGGTACTGCCGGAGGCTGCCGCCGGCCACGCGGGTCCGGTGCGGGTCCTTCGAAGCCTTGAGTTCGAACGGTTCCTGGCAGCCGGTGCAGACGAAGTCCCGGAACGGGGTCCCGGCCGGGGTCGGCCGCAGCCGGTGCCGGCCGCATTGGGGGCAGTAGAGGTTGGTCTCGACCCAGGCCGTGGTCCGGACCCGGGCGAGCGCCCGGGGGCTCTCCAGGCCGTCGGGGGCCGGAGGGAGCGCCAGGGCGAGGGACATGGCGGGCGGCGATCGCCGGGTCGGGGATCAGGGTTGCGGGGGCGTCCCGGCCGCGGGGTTATGGGGCCGGACGCGGTCCGGCCCGGTCGATGGAAACCGGAGCGCATCTGTGGGTCGGCGGGCGGATCTGGACCGGCGCCGGCGGGGCCGAAGCGCTCCTGATCGAGGGCGACCGGATCGCCGCCGTCGGCCGGGAGCCCCGGGTCCGCTCCCGATCCCCCTCGGGCACCGAGACCCACCGCTTTGACGGCCTCCTGCTGCCCGGGCTGGTCGATGCGCACCTCCACCCGGGCGACCTCCTCGCCCGCCGTCTCTACCTCGACCTGGCCGCCCCGGTGGACGGTCCCTCCCTGCCCGAACGTCTCGCCGCCTACGACCGTCGCTTCCCGGGCCGGCCGGTCGTCGCGATCGGCTCGATCCACTCCGAGGGCCCGCCGACGCTCGCCCGGGATGACCGGCGGCCGTGGCTGATCCTCGACCGGTCCGGCCATGCCGCCTGGGCGAACCGGGCGGCGCTCCGCTCGGTGGGCCTCGACGCGACCCACCCGGACCCTCCGGGCGGACGTCTGGGTCGGGGGAGCGGAGGATTGACGGGCGCGCTGTACGACGCGGCGGTGCCGCTGCTCGAGCCGGTGCGAGCGGCCGGCCCGCCGGTCGATGCCGGGGCGTGGCGGTCGCTGCTGGCCGAGCTCGCCGGCCTCGGCCTCACGCTGCTCGGGGCCATGGCGGTCGAGCCGCCGGAGGAGGCGGCGATCCGGGCGGCGGTGCGCCGTGAGCCCCGCTCGCCCCAGATCCGGACGTTCCGCCGGTGGGTCGACGGAGCCCCGCCCTGGCCGGGCCCGACCCTGCCGGAGGAGCCCGACGGCAACGGACGGGCGGTCGGGGTCAAGGCGTTCCTCGACGGGGCGCTCGGTCCCCGGACCGCGGCGCTCCGCGCCCCGTATGCCGATGCCCCGGCGGAGACCGGCCTCTCGACCGCGCCGCCCGAGCTCACCCGCGAGCGGATCGCCGAGATCCAGCGCGCGGGGGGTTGGGTGGCCCTGCATGCGATCGGCGACCGGGCCGTCGAGGCGGCCGAGCGCTGGGGCTCGGGGCCGGAGGGCCGGCCCGGTGCCGAGCGGTTCCGGATCGAGCACGCCTCCGTGACCCCGCCGGATCTGATCGACCGGCTCGGGCGCTCCCGCCGGATCCTGGTGGTGCAGCCCCACTTCCGGGTCACCGACCGATGGATCGAGGCCCGGTTGGGCGCCGCCCGGGCGCCCACCGCCTACGCCTTCGCCTCCCTCCGTCGCTCGGGGGCCCGGCTCGCCGGCTCGAGCGATGCCCCCTACGACGAGCTCGATCCGTGGGCCGGACTCCGGGCCGTAATCGGGTCGGGGAGTCCCGGGGCGATCCCGGCGGAGGCGCTCGGGCCCGAGGAGGCGCTCGAGATCTATACCCGGGGCGGCGCGGTCGCGCTCGGCGAGCCCGAGCGGGGCGTGCTGGTCGAGGGGGCCCGGGCCGATTTCCTCTGGACGAGGGCCCCGCGCCTCGCGGACGCCCTGGTCACCGGGGCCTCGGCGATCCGGGCGGTCTGGTCGGAGGGCCGGCCGCTGGTCGGATCGCCGGACGCAAACGACGAATACTCCCGGGCCTAGGACCGTCCCTCCATGGCCGGCCCGTCGACCCCGCCCCCCGTTCGGGAGATTTCGCCCACCATGCGGGTCGACGTCTTCCTGGACGACTGGCGATCGGAGCTTCCGCCCGAGGCGCCGGCCGAGGAGCGGGAGCGGCTCCTGTACGACCGGGCCTGGGCGGCGTACCAGGAGGGCGACTACGGCTTCGGCCTCTGGTGCTGGAAGGAGTGCGACCGGCTGACCGTGGCCCTGGGCGGCCGGCTCTCCGAGGTGAACCGCGTCCTCGGCCCGGGGCGATACTTCGGCTTCTCCCACCGTCGCGCCGTCGCCGAGCGGGTGCCGCTCGACCGGCTCTACCGCCCCCGCCGGGGGGACATGAGCACCCCCCGGACCGACGCCTTCGTGCTCCCGCACTACCAGGTCCTCTGCATCTATCTGGTCCGGGCGGCGGGCGACCCCAAGGTGGCCGCCCAGCTGACGATCGCCCTGGGGGAGCTGGAGGAACAGCGTCGGGCCGATCCGATGCTCCGCCAGTTCGAGACGTTCCGGGAACTGTTCCAGCGCTCGACCGCTCCGGCGGCCCCGGCGTCCCCCCCCGAGCCCCCGGCCGCCGCCCCGACAGCGTCGGAAGCCGCTCGGTCGCCGGCCCCGAAGCGAGCGACGCCCCGGCCGCGCCGGCCGGCGGCACGCGCCCCGCGGTCGCCCCCCGCGTAGGGGCGGGTCGGTCGCGCCCCGGATCCCCGCGTCCCTTCGGGCCTCGGCCCGCACCGTCCCCCGGCGCCGATCGACGTGGCCGGGCCCGCTGGACCCGAGCGACCCGGTGGGCCGACCGTGGTCCGGACCTCCGGGCGGACGGTCCGAACGGCTCGGCCCGTCGGAGGCCGGCCCTTCCGGGCGGCCGGGAGGGGACCCGGCCCGGTCCCCGTCCGTTTATTACGCCGCTCCGTCCTCCGTCCGTCCGATGGACCCGGAGGAGGCCCGTTCGACGCTCCGATCGACCGGGCTGGCCGGTTGGCAGATCCAGGGGCGGTGGGACCCCCTGATGGTCGTCCGCGCCGAAGGCTCCCGATTCTGGGACGACCGGGGCCGGGAGTATCTCGATCTCTCGTCGCAGCAGGTCGCGGCGAACCTCGGCTACGCGAACCGGGCGGTCACCGAGGCGCTGGTCGCCCAGGCCGCCCGCCTGCCGTACGTGAGCCCCTCCTTTGCCACGGAGGTCCGGGCCGAACTCAGCCGGGCCCTCGGTTCGGTCGTGCCGGACGGCCTTCACCACTACTTCTTCAGCAGCTCCGGCACCGAGGCGAACGAGGCGGCGCTCAAGATGGCCCGGGGCGGGACCGGACGCCGTCGGGTGGTCGCCCGTTCCCGGTCCTACCACGGCTCGACGGCGGCCTCCCTGAGCGTCTCGGGGGATCTGCGCCGCCGGGCCGTCGAGCCGACCCAGTCGGTTCCCGGCACGGTCTTCGCCCCGGACTGCTACTGCTACCGCTGCCCGTTCGGCCTCGAGTACCCGTCGTGCGGCGTGGCCTGTGCCGAGTACGTGGACGAGCTCATCGAACGGACCGGGGACGTGGCCGCGATGATCGTCGAGCCGATCGTCGGGACCAACGGCGTCCTGGTCCCGGTCCCCGAGTACCTGCCGAGGATCCGGGCGATCACCCGGGCGCACGACGTCTGGCTCATCGCGGACGAAGTGATGACCGGCTGGGGCCGCGTCGGCGAGTGGTTCGCGGTCGACCGGTACGGGGTCGTTCCCGACCTCCTGACGACCGCGAAGGGGCTCACCGGCGCCTATGCCCCGCTCGGCCTCACGGCGGCCAGCGACGCGGTGGTCGCCGCCTGGCAGGACCGCTACCTGCCGATCGGCCACACCTACGAGGGGCATCCGCTGACCCTCGCCCCCGCGGTGGCGGCGATCGCGGAGTACCGGCGCCAGGACCTCCTCGCCAAGTCCCGGCGCGACGGCGACCACCTGCTCCGGCGCCTCCGCGAGATCCAGGGCCGGCACCGCTCGGTCGGGGAGGTCCGGGGCCTCGGCCTCTTCGCCGCGGTGGAGCTGGTCCGGGACCGGGCCACGAAGGCGCCGTTCAACACCGAGGAGGACAAGCGGCTCGGCCGGCCGCTCGTGGTCGAGGCGGTGGCCCGGGCGATGATGGCCGAGGGGGTCTACTGCATGGCGTGGGTGAGCCACCTGGTCGTCGCCCCGCCGCTCATCATCCGCCGGGAGGAGCTCGACCGGGGGCTGGACGTGCTCGATCGGGCGCTCGCCATCGCCGACGCCGAGTCGGCGGAGCCGCCGGGGTGAGCCGGGAACGGACCGGGGCTGGAGGGCGCACGACGCGGTGGCTGATCCGGTTCGGATACGACGGCCGCCCGTTCGGCGGATGGGCCCGCCAGCCGGGCCGCCGGACGGTGGAGGGAACCCTCCGGGAGGGACTCGCCCGGTCGGGGACCGTCGGCCGGTCGGCCGCCGACTCGGTCGAGGTCGCGAGCCGGACCGATGCCGGAGTCAGCGCCCGGGCCAACGCGCTGGCCCTGACCACCGACCGGCCGGCGGCCGCACTGCTCCGGATCCTCAACGGGATCGCCCCCGAGATCTACTTCAGCGCCGCGACCGAAATCCCCGAGGCGTTCCGGGTCCGCCACGCCCGACGCCGCCGCTACCGCTACTATCTGGACGCCGGCCCGGACCGGATCGACCGGCTCCAGGCGATCGCCGACCGGCTGGGGGACCGGGTCGATGTGCGGAGCTTCGGCCGGGG
The DNA here is from genome assembly GCA_027365105.1 of Thermoplasmata archaeon. Taxonomy (GTDB): domain Archaea; phylum Thermoplasmatota; class Thermoplasmata; order Lutacidiplasmatales; family UBA184; genus Lutacidiplasma. The sequence goes on along the minus strand of DAHXNZ010000014.1, from coordinate 12,381 downwards.
CGTCGCCGCGGCCGAGCCCCAGTTTCGGCCGCTGACCCGGATCCGGGCGTGCCACGACGGCGTCGACGCCTGGATCGAGGTCGAGGCGCCGTCATTCGTCTGGGGCATGGTCCGGAAGATCGTGGCCGGCATCTGCGAGGTCGATTCGGGCCGGCGGAGCGCGGCCGAACTGGAACGGGCGGCGCGGGGCGAGCGTCGGATCACGCTCGCGCTCGCCCCGCCCGACGCCCTGGTCCTCTGGGAGGTGGAGTACGACCGTCCCTGGACCCACGTGACGGCCCGCCGCACCCGCCACCAGCAGGCCTATCTGGAGGCGATCGACCGGCAGTCCCGGCTGCTTCCGGCGCTCCTCCGGGCGCTCGGGCCGTCGCCCGAGGGGCCCCGCCAGCGCGATAAGCCGGACGTGCCTTGCGCTCCCGAGCGATGAGCGAACCCTCCCCGGTGCCGGCCGCCGAACCGACCCTTGAACGGGCGACGCTCGGCGGAGGCTGCTTCTGGTGCATGGAGGCGGTCTTCCTCGAGCTGCGCGGTGTCCGGTCGGTGACCTCGGGGTATGCCGGGGGCACGACCCCCCACCCGACCTACGAGATGGTCTGCTCGGGGACCACCGGCCATGCCGAGGTCGTCCAGATCGAGTTCGATCCCCGGGAGATCGGCTACGCCGACCTGCTGAGGATCTTTCTCACCGTCCACGATCCGACGACCCGGGACCGCCAGGGCCCCGACGTCGGGACCCAGTACCGGTCGATCATCCTGACCCATTCGGAGGCGCAGGCCCGGACCGCCCAGGCGGTCCTCTCGGAGATCGGCGCCGCCGGCGTCTGGAAGCGGCCGATCGTGACCCAGGTGACATCGCTGACCGCCTTCTACCCGGCCGAAGAGTACCACCGGCAGTACTTCCGGCGCCATCCCGAGCGGTCGTACTGCCAGATCGTCATCGCGCCCAAGGTCGCCCACTTCCGGGAGCAGTACCGGGACCGCTGGGCGGCGCCGGCCCGGTAGGCCCGCGGTCGGGCCGATCCGATCAGAAGTGCCAGGCCGGCCCGCCGTACCCGTCGGGCAGCCGGGGCGGGACGGCGCCTCCGAACGGATCCGGCCGGGGCGTCGGGGCCCGCCCGGTCGTGCGGGCGATGTACGCGTCGATCGCCTCGGCCGCCTTCGTACCGGCGGCCATGGCGTAGACGACCGAACGGCCCCCGGCGGCGAACACGCCCTCGACATCGGTCATCCAGTCCTCGCGCCGGCCCTCGGGCCAGGGGTGGTGGCTCAGGTTGAAGTCGAGCTCGGTCGGGAGGCCCTGGATGTCGGCCGTCTCCCCGACCGCGACGATCACCGTGTCGCAGGGGATCGTTTCCTCGGAGTCCGGGATCGGCCGGGTCGTGGGGCGGCCGTGGGCGTCCGGCGGTCCGAGTTCGGTCCGCTGGACGACCAGCCCCTCGATCCGGTGGGTGCCCAGGATCCGGACGGGCGCCCGGTCGTAGAGGAAGTTCACGCCCTCCGCCCCGCCGCCGTCGACCTCCTCGCTGCCCGCCGGCATCTCGGCCCGGCCCTTGCGGTAGACGACGGTCACGGCCCCCTTCTGGGCGAGCCGCAACGCCGACCGGGCGGCGTCGAGCGCGACGTCCCCGCCCCCGATCACGACGACGGTCCGGTTCGACCGGCCGAGGAGCCCCGAGGGGCCCTGGTTCACCGCGAGGAGGAACGGCAGGGCATGGTAGACCCCGGGCAGTTCCTCGCCGGGGATGCCGAGCGCCCGGGGGTTCGACGCGCCGATCGCGACGAAGACCGCGAGGTAGCCCTCCGCGCGGAGGCTCTCGGGGGTGAAGTCGACGCCGGCCTTCTTGCCGAGGACCCAGGTGATGTCGAGGTTCTTGAACCGGGCCAGGTCTCGGTCGAGATCGCCGTCGGCGAGGTGGTAGCGCGGGATCGTGTCGACCTGCCCCCCGAGGAACGGCTCGGCCTCGAAGACCGTGACGCCGTAGCCCCGCAGGGCGAGCTCCCAGGCGCACATGATCCCGGCCGGCCCGCCGCCGACGACCGCGACACGCTGGTTCCGGGGGGCTCCGGGGACGTAGAGGAGGTCGGAGCGGCCGTGCTCCAGGGCGGCGCGCTTGAGGTGCCGGATCGCGATGGGCACGCCGCGATCGCCCATCACGCAGCCGTCCTCGCAGTAGTGGTAGCAGGTCTTGCAGAGCACGGTGGCCATGGGGTTGGCCTCGAGGGTGAGACGGGCGGCGTCGTCGAACCGTTCCTCCCCGATGAGCCGGATGTACCCGCGGCAGTCCTGGGTGATCGGGCAGGCCTGCACGCAGAACGGCATCGCACACTGGAGGCAGCGTCGGGCTTCGAGGACGGCCTGCTCGCGGTCGTACGGGAGCAGTTCCTCCTGGAACTCGGCCGCCCGCGCCTTGGGGTCCACCTCGGGGATCGGCGTACGATGGTATCGGGTGGACTCTCCCATGGACCTCGCCCGGGCTCCGAAGCCGGCGAAAGAGTATATTTTCATCGGACACCGGACGACGTCCGCCTCCCGACCGCGGGGTCCGGGTCCGCCCGGGAGCCGCTGAGAGCGCAGGTTGAAATAGCGGGACCGCCCACCGGAAGCCCAGACGAGGGGCCGGGCCGGGCCCGCTCCCTCCGAGTCGGACCATGTCGCTCCCTCCACCGGACCCCTCGATACCGACCGTCCGGGTACCCCCGCCCCCACCCCTGGGAGGGGCCTTCCCGCCCCGGGCCATCACGGAGGCCGACCGGGCCGGACTCCGGAAGATCTCGAATGGGGCCGTGATCGGCGGGGTGGGAGGCGTGATCAGCCTCACCGTGGCCGAAGCGATCAGCGCGAGCGGCTTTACCCGGGCCCTCGAGCTCCGGGCCGGGTTCTCCTCGGGGCCGAACTGGATCGCACCGATCGGTCTCCTGGCCTTCGCCATCCTGCTCTCGCTCGTCCAGCTGACCTGGACGCGGGCCGGGCTCCGGGGGCTGCCGGGACCGTCGCCCGAGCTGGACTCCCCGCTCCGTCTCTCGATCCTCGCCTACCCCGGGCTCCTCCTCATCCTGGTCGGGGTTCCGGTCGTGCTTCTCACTCTCGGTTCGGTGCTGACCTGCCACCCGCCCGGCCCACCCGGTGGCGCCATGCCCTGCGTCCAGACCGGGGCGCTCTGGCCGGTGCTGGTCGGGGCCGCCCTGATCGTGGTGGGGGCGATCCTCAGCGTCATCGGGTGGATTTACCTCGCGATCGGGCTGTGGCGGCTCGAGCGCCGCTACCACGAGTCCTTGATCCAGGTCGGGGCGGTCCTTCTCCTGCTCTTCCCGCTCCTCGGGGACATCCTTCTCTGGGTGGGGATCCGGGCGGTCCGCAAGCTGCCGACCGTGCCCGCCCCGCCGTCGGGGTAAGTCGGACCGGCGGGCCGGCCACCGGGGCCGTCGGCCGGGCTACCGAGGCTCCTCGCGGGCCGCGAGCCAGTCGATCCCGGCGAGGAAGCCCTTGAGGGTCCAGTAGGTCCGAAGGAATTCGTGGCCCCGGGCGGTGATTGTGTAGGTCGGCCGGTCCCCGGGCGCCAACCTCAGGAGGCCGACCCCGACCAGGCGGTCGACGACCGGATGGAGCCGATCGACGGGCAGGCCCGCTCCGTACGAGAGCCGGGTGATACCGGCCCGGCCCTCGTGACGCCGGGCCACCTCGAGCACCGAGGCGTAGAGGTCCATGGGGGCCCGACGAGGTCGCGGGGGGGCAGTGGGGGCCATCGGCGTTCGCCTACAGGGGAAACGGCGGCAGGGTCCCGACCTGGCGGACCGTCGGGGCCCGCGCCTCCGGGTCGACCCTCGCCTCCCGGGTGTAGATCACCTCGTCGACCTCCGCCTCGGCGTGGAGCTCGACCTCCTCCGCCACGATCCGGTGGATCCGGGCGCCCCGTTCGACAAGGACCGACCTCCCGAAGATCTCCTCGGCGGTCCCATGGGGGCCAATCTCGACCCGGTCGCCGACCAGCGGGCCCTTCGCGGTCGAGCGCTTTCCGAGCCGCATCCGCCCGGCGCGGGCCCCGGCCCGGGTCGAGATCGAACCGCCGATCTGGACGGTCTGGGCGGCCCGGACCCGGTCCGCCTCCAGCCGGCCCCCGACCTCGACGTCCAGGGCCTCGAGCGACCCGTGGACCGAGGCCTCGCCGCCGACCTCCAGGCGTCCGGAGAGCTCGAGATCCCCCCCGACCGTGAACCGGCCCCCGATGCGCGCCGACCGCCCGTGCCCGCGATCGTTGATCCGGCCGATCCCGCCGATCCTCAGGTCCTCGAACGCGAGATCCCTCCGGGCCTCCAGGATCCCCCCGACGTCGATCGACCCCCCCGAGGCCGATTCCCGGAACTCGACCATGCCGCCGGCCTCCAGGCTTCCGAAGGTCAGGGGGCCCTCGGCGACCAGCCGACCGCCGATGTCGATCCGCCGGTGGACGGCGCCGCCTCCGATCCGGATCGTCCCGCCGACCTCCAGCTCCCCGATCGCGGCGTCGTGGATCTCCGCCGACCCGCCGGCGTCGACCCGGTCGGCTTCGAGCCGGCCCTCGACCTCGATCCTCCCCCCGACCGAGACCCGCTGGGCGACCAGGGTGGAGCCGCAGCGGAGCCGTCCCCCGACGTCGAGCGACGCCACCCGGGCCGGGCCCCCGACCGTCAACCTCCGGTCGATATCCGCCGTCGGCGCATCGAGCCGCCCGGTGACCTCGAGCTCCCCGTCCCGGACCTCGATCCCTTCCCGGGATTCCAGGTCCCCGACCAGGCGCACTTCGCCGCCCCTCGATTCGAACCGTCCGCAGGCGAGCGAGCCCTGGAATCTCGCCGGGCCGAGGAAGAGCGCCGCCTGCTCGACCGTCAGCCGGTCGCCGCGGACGACGACGGTGGCTCGCGGTTCGACCCTCAGGGATTCGATCGTTCCGGTTAGCTCGGTCCGGGCGCCCCCCGGGGCGATGGTCTCGGGCATGCCGGTGGTCAGGGGCCGGACCCTCTTACGGTTAGGTCACCGCCGGTGAGCACCCGGGGTGAGGCCCCTCCGACCGAGGGGCGGGATCTCGAGACGGCCCGGACCTCCTGCCAGCCGAGAGCGGTCGGAGAGGCGATCGGATCGGCGAGGTTCCGTCAGGCCGAGCCGGGAGGTTCGGGCGGAGGGGAGTCGAGGCGGACCTCGACCGGGATGCCGGTCCGGACGGCTCCGGTCACCACGCAGTAGTTCTCAAAGACCTCCCGGCACCGGCGCAGCCGGACCGGGTCGGCGTCCGGGGCGACCTCCAGCCGGAGGGTCACCTCGATCCGGACGACCCGAAGCCGATGCTCCTCGGTCCGGCCGGTGAACGCACGGGCCTCGGCCACGAGCCCCCGGGGTTCGATGCCTCCCCGCCGAAGGCAGAAGAGGAGGCTGGCCGAAAGGCAGTGGGCCGTGGCCGTGGCGAGGGCCTGGGAGGCATTCGGGCCGGTCGAGGCGCCGAGCGGCGTCGGTTCGTCCAGCGTCCAGGTCGCGTCGATCCCGGGGAACCGGGCGAGGAAGGCGTAGCCGCCGGTCAGTTCCAGACGGACCGAATGGACGGGCTCGGTCGCCGAAGCGGGCGGGTCGGCCATCCCCTCGCCATCTCGCCGGCCGATTTGAGGCTGCCCGGGGGGTCCCGGACCCAGCCCGGGCGAACCGGTCGACCCTCCCCGCCGGCGATGGGTTGGCATACCATCATATACCGGCCCGTAGGGTCCCACGAACGATGAACGCACGTTCGCGAGGCCGAGAGACCCGGTCACAATCCTCGACAACTCCCATGGGAGGCCTGCGGGCCGGCCTGCTGGTCACGGGGGTATTGACCCTCCTTCTCCTGAGCTCCCTCCTCGGGACCGTCCCGGGGACGGTTCCGATCGCGTCGCCTTCGGCCGGGGGTTCCGGCGCTGCGCTATCGGCGTCCGGTCCTTGGGTGCCGGTCCCGGACTCCCAGGCCAGCGCCCGTATCACCGGAGCGATCGCTCTGGGGCCGGACACTTCGGGGTCGCTTCTGATCGTGGTGACCGTCAGGGAGTCCCATCCCGCCCGGCTCGACCGTCTGCTTCAGGCGCTCTCCACGCCGAAGAGCCCGGCCTACCATCACTACCTCACCGCGGCCCAGTTCGACGCCGAGTTCGGCGGCCCGACGAATGCCTATCAGGGCCTCGCCCGTTTCTTCCATGCCCAGGGCGTCGCCCGGATGACCACCTACGCGGACCGCCTCACCCTGACCTTCGACGCGACCCCCACCCAGCTGAGGCAGATCTTCCACGTCTCGATCGAACGGTTCCGGCTCGGAGACCGGAGCTATGTGGCGGCCCTCGGAGCGCCGAGCCTGCCCGCGTCGCTGGCCGGGTCGGTGGTCGCCGTCGAGGGGCTCAGCACCTATTCGGCCCTGCAGATCCACCCGGCGGACCTCGCCATCGCGTCGCGGGTCGCCCCCCCCTCGACTTCGGGGCCGGTCCAGTCGGCGAGCGGGTACCTTGCCCCGGTGACCTCGGGTGGGGTTCAGCTCGAGTATGCCCCCGACTTCCAGATCGCCTACGACGAGGCCTCCCTGTTCAACGCCTCGGGCTACCCCACCTCGGCCGTGATCGCCACCATCCTATGGGCGGGGACGAACAGCAGCGGTGCGTCGGTCGCCCCGTTCGATCCGAGCGATGTCTACGCCTTCTACAACGAGACCCTTCCCGCCGGGGAACCCCACGCCCACATCTACGGGGTCCCGGTCAATGGCGCCCCGAAGCCCGGGATCTCGGCCAGCTACGACCAGAGCGGCGCGAACTTCGAGAACACCCTCGACCTCGAGATGGCCGGATCGACGGCCCCGGGAGCCTCCATCTACAATGTCTACGGGCCGTCGGCCACCTCCGCGAACCTCGACAACGCCTTCGCCTACATCCTGAACCCGAACGCCTCTGTCCCGGGGCTCAAGAATGTGAGCGTCATCACCAACTCCTGGGGCGGAAGCGACCAGAACGACTCGTCGTGGTACCTGTACCTCCAGGAGGCCCAGACTCGGGGGATCACGGTACTCGCCTCCTCCGGCGACTCCGGCGACAACCCCAACAGCAGCAAGTGGACCGGCACCGGCCCCGAGTTTCCTTCGACGATGGCCTACGATGACTTCGGTGTCACCGCGGTCGGCGGAACGACCGTGGCGCTCCACTCGACCGTCGGATCCGCAGACTATCTCCACCTCAAGTCCCAGATCGCGTGGAACGTCTCGGCCGCCTACGCAGGGATTGGCAGCACGGCCGGGAGCTCCGGCGGCATCAGCGCGGTCTTTCCCGAACCGTCCTGGCAGCTCAATACCTCGGCGAACCGGACCATCCAGGGGGCAGGCCGGGCCACGCCGGACATCGCCGCCGTGGCCAACAACACGCTCATCACGATCTCGGTCGACGGTGTCCAGCTCCAGGCGACCAACGCCACCCTGGGCGGTTCCTACGAATATGCCGGGGGGACGAGCGTCGGCTCTCCACTGACCGCCGGCATCGTCGCCGAGATCGATCATGTCCTATCGGCCCAGGGCGACGCTCCCTTGGGGTTCCTGAACCCCGACCTCTACGCGCTGGCCAACCAGGAGTGTGCGGCGCTCGCCTCGTCCGCCACGACCGGCTTCAGCCTGACGGGCAGCTACAACTCGTCGCTGCCGGTCCTGCCCCTCATGGATGTGACCCAGGGGCAGAACGATCTCTATTCCGCCGGGTTCGGCTACGATCTGGTGACGGGCTGGGGATCGATCGACGCGTACAACTATACCGTCTTCTTCCTGACCAACACCTCCGTCCTACCCTACGGCCGGCTCTCCGGGGTCTCCGATGTCTTCACCCTCCAGAATCTGGCGGTCACTTCCTATTTCGCGAACGGGCTCGTCAACACCGCCTACAACGCGTCGATCCAGCAGAACTTCTTCCTGGCCGATGGGCTGGGCGCCCCGATCTATTGGGTCCAGAACGTCATCTACATGACCAACACCTCGAGCGGGTGGTACCTGACCTACAGCGGCTGGGTGGTCTTCCCCTTCTACGGGCAGTACCCGTCCCTGACCGTCTACGAGTACAACTTCCCGGCCGGTCAGTATGTGACGTTCCCCGCCCGGCTCAATGTCACGAGCCAGCTCGTCCAGCGTCCGGGCTTCCAGTCCCAGGAGATCCGCTTCATGGTCCAGAACCAGACCCTGACGTTGCCGGTCCCGGGGGCGTCCTACATCATCGGCGGCCTGTGGACCAACTACTCCTGGCAAGGGGTCAACTATTCCAACGGCCCGTACCCGAACAACCCCGTGCCGGGAGGTCTCTCCCCGCAGTTCGGCCTGGTCGGCGGCCCGTCCTCCGCCACCGGCAACTTCACGGCGCCGACCTCCGGCAACCTCACCGTCGCGGTCCAGCCGCTCGGTCAGACGTCCTTCATTCCCGCGAGCACGGCCCCGTTCGGCTTCGGCGTGGACGAGACCGGTGAGTCGGCGGCGAACCAGGGCTGGAGTTCGGCCGGTGGAAACACCTGGAACCTCGGCATCTCACCGGGCAACTCGACCCAGGGGATCCTCGCCTTTGAGCCGGTCCGAAGCTACCATCTCGTCTTCCAGGAGGCCGGCCTCCCCGCCGGCGTTCCGTGGTCGGTCACAGTCAATGGGACCACCCAGCGGAGCACCGCAAGCTCGATCACGTTCCTGGAGCCCGACGGGACCTACGCCTGGTCGATCGGGTCGGTTCCGGGCTACCGGACTTCGACCTACTCGGGCTCGGCCGTCGTCCGGGGCGCCAACGTCACGGTCAACTCGACCTGGGTCGAGGTAACCTACGGCCTCCGGTTTACGGCCACGGGTCTGCCGAGTGGGACCACCTGGTGGCTCAACGTCACCGGAGGGGCGAGCCACCGGACCAACTCCACCGCGCTCAACTTCACCGAGCCGAACGGGACCTACCGCTACACCGTCGCGTCGGCCCGGCCCGGCTTCCAGGCTCCGGGCGGAAACTTTTCAGTCGCCGGAGCGAACGTGACAGGAACGATCGGCTTCGCCGCAGTGACGTACTCGGTGGCGTTTACCGAGCGGGGCCTCCCCTCGGGCACGAACTGGTCGGTGACTCTCGGGAATCGGTCGACCAACTCGACCGGTTCGACGATCACCTTCTCGGTCGCGAACGGGACCTACAATTGGTCGGTCGGACCGGTGCCGGGGTACCGGGCCAACCGGACCCACGGGAGGGTCGTCATCAACGGTTCCCGCACCACCCTCGCCCTCAACTGGACGGCCGTAACGTATCCCGTGCAGGTCCAGGAGAGTGGTCTCCCCGGCGGGACCTTCTGGTGGATCAACCTGACCGGTGGGAGCAACTCCACCTCCACGACCGGCTCCCTCAACTTCACCCTTCCGAACGGGACCTACCCGTACCGTGGAGGCACGAGCGACCCCGATTATGCGGTCTCTCCGGGGAACATCACCATCGCCGGTTCCAACCAGACGGTCGATCTCGTCTTCCACGACATCGCCTCGATCGTGAGTTTCGAGTCGGTCGGCCTGCCGAACGGGACCCAATGGTCGGTGACCCTCGGGAACCAGACCAACCGATCCACCGGCTCGTGGGCGAACTTCACCGTGCTCGCCGGGAGGTACGGCTACCGGATGGGGGGTGTGCCGGGCTACACGCTGCCCGCGTTCAATGGCAGCGTGGCCATCGGTTCGAACGCGACGTTCGGGATTGTCCTCCGCTGGACCCCGACCACCTACCCGATGCAGTTCATCGAGCAGGGGCTCCCCAACGGAACCGTCTGGACGGTGACCGTGAACGGGACGGCCTACACCTCCCACGGGACGGGGATCACCGTGCCGGCGGAGAACGGAAGCTACCCGTACCGGTTCGGGCCGGTCGCCGGATACATCACCCCGATCGGCGGGACGGCCCGGGTCCAGGGCCAGGCCCCGACAGTGACCGCGGTCTTCGAGCCGTTCAACTTCACCCTCACGGTGACCGAGACCGGCCTTCCGTCCGGGAGTTCGTGGTGGTTCAACGTTTCGGGTGGGCCGTCCACGCTCTCCGATCGGCCGAGCCTGACGGTCGAGCTGCCGAACGGGACGTATCCGTACACGGCGACGAGCGTCTCCCCGGGCTATCACCTCCTCAACGGGAGCTTCGCCGTCCAGGGCTCGAACCGAAGCCTCACCCTCTCGTTCGAGGCGGTGGACTACACGGTGAAGTTCGTGGCGGCCGGCCTTGACCCGGGTGCGAGTTGGTCGGTCGACCTGAACGGCACCTCATCGACCACGACCGGGACGGCCGTGACCTTCGGGGAGCCGAACGGGATCTACGCCTACTCGATCCGGGGACCGGCCGGGTGGCGGCCCCAGCCGGCTTCGGGGCAGGTCAACGTGAACGGGGGCCCGGTGAGCGTCACCGTCGCGTGGACGCCGATCACCTATGCGATCGCCTTCGCGGAGACGGGGCTGCCCTCGGGGACCGCTTGGTCGGTGACGGTCAATGGAACGCTCTGGACCAGCACCCGGACGACCCTGTCCCTGAGCGCTCCCAACGGCAGCGAGCCCTACCGGATCTCGGAAATATCGGGGTACACGACTCCCTTGTATTCGGGCACGTTGGTCGTGGCCGGCACGTCGGTCACGATCCAGGTCCATTGGACCTTGGTCACCTACCCGATCCGGATCCAAGAGGCCGGGCTGCCGGCCGGCACCTTCTGGTCGGTGAGCCTGGGCAGCAACACCACCTCGGGGACCGGGAGTCAGCTTGTTGCCGACGAGCCGAACGGGACCTACACGCTGACACCGCTCTCGATCTCAGGCTACACGGTCTCGCCGACGACGATCCGGGTCGTGGTCCAGGGCGGGTCGGTCGCCGAGTACTTCACCTACCGGTCGGCGAATTCGGCGACGGCGGGTTCGACCTTCTTCGGACTGCCGATCTCTCCGACGGAGGGGTATGCGCTTATCGGGGCGATCGTGGTGGTCGTGCTGGTCGGAGTCGTGGCGGCCCTGCGGCGCGGGGCGCGTCGCCGGTCTTCGCCCTAGTGGGGGCATTTCCTTGTTCGGTGACCCGATGTTCGGACATGCCCTTGCCGGGACATGCGGGTCGCCGAGGCTAGCTCGCTCACCCCAGAGGAACGCCAGCAGCTCGTAGAGTGGTCACGCGGAAGGGCTCTTCCCCAACGGCTCGTCGAGCGGGCTCGCATCGTTCTGGCGGCTGCTGAAGGCAAGCAGAACAAGCAGATCGCGGAGAAACTGGGGCTCGATCCCCACACGGTCGCCCTCTGGAGAAACCGCTTCTCCCCTCTGCGCATCCCCGGCACCCAGAAGGACGCGCCCCGTCCGGGTCGCAACCCCCAAGTCACGCTCGAAGCGGCCAAAGCCGTCGTCGTCAAGACCCTGCGGACAAAGCCTCGAGGGCGCACCCACTGGTCCACCCGCGTCATGGCCAGGGAGGCAGGGCTCGACCACGTCACCGTGCACCGCATCTGGAAACGCTACGGGCTACGGCCCCATCAGACCCGGTCGTTCAAGCTCAGCCAGGACCCGAGGTTCGTGGAGAAGCTCATCGACGAGATGGGGGTCTACCAGAACCCTCCGGACCAGAGCGTCATCTTCAGGGTCGACGCGAAGCCCGAGACCCAAGCACCGGAGCGCGCCCCGGCCCTCCTCCCGATGGGGAAGGACTGGCCGGAAGGACGGCCCCACGACGACCGACGTCATGGACCGCAGACCTCTTCGACGCCCTCAACACCCTGGATGGCAAGGTTCCCCCGGAGCTCCAGGTTTATGGGGTACTGGACGACCGGAGCGTCCACCCGGCCGCCCGCACGCAGGCATGGCTCCGCCGACACCCCAGATTCCACATTCACTTCACGCCCACGAGTTCCTCGTGGGTGAACATGGTCGAGGGTGGGTTGGGCCATCTCGAACAGCACGCGCTCTTCCGAGGGAGCTTCAAGAGCGTCCCCGAGCCCAAGCACGCCACCCTCGACTTCACCGAGTCGTCGAACAGCGTGGCCAAGCCCTGGACCTGGACCAAGGAGGCCCCGGAGATCATCCGAAAGAGCGAGAAGCTCCGTCGGAGGATCTTCGGTCCCATCATCGACCCGGCGACCGGGGCGAGAATGGGATATCTGTCAGAAACACCCCACTAGTTCTACTGTGTCACTAAACTAGGATCCCCTTCCGCACCATCCGCAAGGGTGCTTCTGCAGCCATGCCCGTGCCTGGGTGAGTCGGAACGTGGTAATCGAGCCGTTAAGGGATTGTAAATGGTTAACTTGATACATTAGCGCGCCATACCCAACCGCATGGGCGAACCCCACGAGAAGGAGCCGTGGTTGGTCTTGCTCCCCAGCATGGATGAGGCGCAGCGCCGTTGGCTGGC
>DAHXNZ010000149.1 GCA_027365105.1 Thermoplasmata archaeon | reverse complement strand
ACGTGCTAGTCATATGTGCCTCCTGTCTTCACACGCATTCACTAAAAAGTGGCCAATAAAATAAATCATGATATCCTCACGTTGCTCCCAGAAAGCGAAGTATCATAGTAGTAAACTACTGCCGTATCGCCTCCATTATTATAATCAACGCTTCCAGAAACCTCGAACATTATCCTAGTTCCCGGAACATATTTGTAAAATGGGTGGAGTGAAAAATTAGTGTATGACCCGGAAGGCCGGCTGGTATTATCCACGGACTTATTATCTATGCTGATATTCAGAGAACTGGTAATCCACGTTCGGCTGACTCCGAACTTGTATATCGATATATTCCCATTTGTATTTTTGTTTATAGTAACATTAGTATAAATGTTGCTTCCAGAGGGATTATTTGTAAAGGTAAACGACTGATTATGCTTAGTGGCGTTGAACTCAAGAACCTCCTCCGGATAACCCGAACTTAGGGTGAATGGCACCGGGGGGCAGTACTCCCGGCACTCCCACTGACACTCCTTCGGGTGGCAGCGGTCGGCGAGGAGGATCGCGATCCGGGCCATCTA
>DAHXNZ010000148.1 GCA_027365105.1 Thermoplasmata archaeon | reverse complement strand
ACGACGATGACCTCGTTGAGCCACGGGTCGTAGGCGATCCCCCACGCCGTCGACGGGACCGACACGTTGGCCGTAGGGGTATCGGTGGTGGGTTACCTGTGGGACGCCAGACAGGGATGTTTCCATGACTGAAAAGTCATGGCTCCATTGAAGCCAAAAAGAAGCGGTTGTTCATGGTCTGAATCATAATCGTTTCCATGACTGAAAAGTCATGGCTCCATTGAAGCGCTTATATGTCCCAGCCAATCTCATTGTCAACAGACAGTTTCCATGACTGAAAAGTCATGGCTCCATTGAAGCTTCCGATACTGCTCTGCATCCTGTGCGGATGTTTCTTCGTTTCCATGACTGAAAAGTCATGGCTCCATTGAAGCACAGTCATAACCTATGCTTCGCTTCTTAGGAATATTGAGTTTCCATGACTGAAAAGTCATGGCTCCATTGAAGCCGTATAGGCAGTCCCTCCTCGAGTCGCCGGACGGCGTAGTGGCCGACCGGGCAGAACTCCAGGTCTCGGCGCATCGCCATCAGCGCCCTCCCGCGATCGATCTCAGTCGGCTC
>DAHXNZ010000147.1 GCA_027365105.1 Thermoplasmata archaeon | reverse complement strand
TTTCCCGCTTCCAGGTGGACCAAGAAACAGGCCATCTTCGCGCTTTCCGACCCAGTTCGCCGTGGCCAGTTCGAAGACCAGGTTGCGATTCATCCGGGGGTTGAACTGGAAGTCGAAGTTGTCGAGCCGTTTGTCGGCGTCGCGGAACTGCGCCTGCTTGTGGCGCCGCTCCAGCAGCCGCTTGCTGCGGCAAGCCAGTTCATCGGAGACCAGCGTGGAGATCAGGTCGATGTAGGTGGCGGACAACGACCCGATGGCGAAGGAATCCGACGCGAACTATCCGTGAGCGTGACACTCCCCAACCAGTGGACCGCCCGGCCGCATCAACGCGGCTTTTTTCGTTACATGGAAGGCGGCGGGAAGCGGTACGTCGGGGTGTGGCATCGACGCGCAGGGAAGGACGCGAGCGCCATCAACTGGACAGCCACGGCGGCCATGGAGCGGGTCGGCACCTACTGGCACATGCTCCCGACGCTGCGCCAAGCGCGCCTCGCGGTCTGGGACGGCATAAACGGCGCACGCGAGCGGGTCGTCGACCAGGCGTGGCCGGAAGAGCTGCGCG
>DAHXNZ010000146.1 GCA_027365105.1 Thermoplasmata archaeon | reverse complement strand
CGTGTTGAGTACGGGTCCGGGAAAGGCCACCGAACCGATCTTTGAGTTTCGGACTTGCTCTATAGGTTGGTGGCTCGCGGACCGACACCATGCCCTCTAACGAGGATGAAAAGTAGAGTGTTTACCTACCACACTTTTCCCGGAATTACCAGAGGTGGTAACATGAGATATATGGGGATAGATGCACATAAACTTAGTAAACATATCTGCGTGACAGATAATGGCGGAAAGAATGTAGAAGAATATAAGATTGATAATACTGAAGAGAACTGGGCAGACTTCATGAAGAAGTATACCATAGATACAGAAATTGCAGTGGAAACGTCAACAGCTGAGAAATACGTAGCCCATCTGTTAAGGGATCATGGATTGCATGTGCACCCTGCAAATTCGAAGGAGTTAAAACTCATATGGAAGTCAAAGAAGAAGACTGATAAAAATGATGCCAGGATTCTGGCAAGATTACTCCGCACAGGTGATCTGCCGGAATCTTACCTTCCAACAAAAGAGATAGATGATATGAGGACAATGATAAGATACAGAAGATCACTGGGTGAAGACA
>DAHXNZ010000145.1 GCA_027365105.1 Thermoplasmata archaeon | reverse complement strand
GAGCGTCGACCCGGAAAGAAGGTAGTTTGGATCGATTTTGATCGTCCCGGCTGTCCCGTATGGGGCCGAGACATTGATCGGCGTCGCGTTGTTCATGACCACGCCGCTGGCGTTAATAAGGACATTCCCCCCATTCCCCCCGTTCGGCGCCGAGGCGTCAAGCACTGCGGTCGATTCGAGGGTCGTCGTCCCGGAGCCCATCCCGCTCTGGAGGAGGATCGTTCCGGTCTTGCCGCCTACCGTTTCGGCAGAGATGATCCCCGAGTCGTCCACCAGACCCCCGCCGGTTGTTGCCACCGACAGGGAGGAGACCCCCGTGGTGCTCAGAGGGGTGACCGTCGACCCCGCCGCCAGGAGCACCTCTCCTCCCGGGGCGGTGATCGTCCCGGAGTTGGTCACCTGGCTTCCGACCAAGGCCACCGTTCCGTTGTTGGTCGCGGTCAGAACCCCGGCGTTCGTGACTGCCCCCGTCGGCGTTCCCCAGGGGGTAGCCGACCCAAAGGCCATGACCCCGGAGGCCGAAACCGTGCTTCCCGATCCGAAGATCAGACCGTTCGGGTTC
>DAHXNZ010000144.1 GCA_027365105.1 Thermoplasmata archaeon | reverse complement strand
GAGACCGAGGCGGTCCTGCGCCGAACCCGGCGCTTCTATGTGAACCGGGAGAACCTTCGTCGAGCGATCAGGCGGGTGGTCAACGCCACCCTCGCCATCAGAGACGAAGCATGGTGGGGGATGGGCACGGCGTGCGCCAGCGACTCGAAGAAGTTCGGGTCGTGGTCATCGAACTTCATGACCGAGTGGCACAACCGCTACGGCGGCGCCGGGGTCATGATCTACTGGCACGTCGAACGCAAGAGCGTGTGCATCTACAGTCAGCTCCGGTCCTGCTCGGCGTCGGAGTCGCTTACGTCGTCGTCGTGCTGATCTCCGGTGTGGTGAACTCGGTGCAGGTCTCCTACACCGGCCGGCTCGGTCAGAGCCTGCTGTTCGCGCTGCGGGTACGGGTCTTCACCCACATCCAGCGCCTGTCGCTCGACTTTTTCACCGGTGAGCGCGCCGGGCGGATTATGAGCCGGATGACGAGCGACATCGAGACGACGAACCAGCTGTTGCAGAACGGGCTGCCGCAGCTGGCGGTGCAGGCGTTCACGCTCGTGGTGGTGACGGCGATCTTGTT
>DAHXNZ010000143.1 GCA_027365105.1 Thermoplasmata archaeon | reverse complement strand
GTACGCGCGTGCGCGTGCGCCTGCGCATTATGCGCGCATGCACGCGCGCGACCCCATCTCCAATCAGTGTCTCGAGCTAACACTTGGGTCCGCGAAATGTATATGAATGGCAAGTCGCGGTAACCAAGACCGAACGTAGCAGCTCACGTTTATTCCCTGATCGGGATACCGTCGGTCGGATGACGCCGACGAAGGGTCAGGCAAGTTCCTCCGCCGCCTACGACGCGGAGGCTCCCTTCTATGACTACACATGGGATAGACTGACCGAGGACATCGCATTCTACAAACGAAGGCTCGGGGACGTGAAGACCGTCCTCGACGCGATGTGCGGGACGGGGAGGGTTTCCATCCCGCTCGCGAGGACAGGAATCGGGGTGTGGGGGGTTGACTCCTCCACCAGAATGCTCAAGAGAGCGAGCGCGCGGCTGAGGTCCGAGACTCCGCCCGTTCGTCGGCGGGTTCGGTTGAAACGGATCGACCTGGTCCGGGGTGCAGCGGGCGAGGGGCTCGACGGCGCCATTATCGCTGTTATTCCCCTTTGAAGTGAGAGGGTGAGGATGCGCTCAC
>DAHXNZ010000142.1 GCA_027365105.1 Thermoplasmata archaeon | reverse complement strand
CAAGCGCCGCCAGAATCTTCGTCTCGTCCATTATCTCCCCAATCCGAAACGCTGGTCAGGATCGTCCGACCGATCGATTTCCCGTTCTTCCCGTGAAAACTCTTTCTTGACGCTGTCAAGAGCTTTTTTCGTCAAATCGGCAACCTCCTGACTCTTCACCCGATCCGAGATCTCTTGCTCCCGCTTGATAAGTTCCAGCCGCCGGCTCGCTTCCAGCTCCTCCTTCACATCCTTCAGGGCTTTTCCCGAAAACTCTATCGCATAATTTTGATACAGCGCATCAATCTCTTTCTCCATTCCGGAAATTGTCCGATCAAGCCTTTCCCTTTCAATTCGCTCCGCCTGGATCTTCTCAAGCCGCCGGGAGGCCTCCTCATCGACCCGCTGAAGAACATGCGACGCCGACCCTCTCCTGAGAATTCCCGTGATTGCCGGTCCATGGTGGAATCTCGGCTCGTGCTCGAGCCCCTGGTCTTCAAGACTCCCGCACGACACCCGCTCTTTGACACCGGCCCGTTCCAGCGCACGGTTCTCAAGCTCTTCCCATTTTTTCCGCCAGTACGGAACCTC
>DAHXNZ010000141.1 GCA_027365105.1 Thermoplasmata archaeon | reverse complement strand
TGCGATTTCCTCTATGTCGCTGACTCCAAGCTGTGTTGCGCCGAGGCGATGGGCCACATCGATGCACATGGCGGGCGCTTCGTCACGGTCATCCCCCACGGACGCAAGGAGGACACCTTCTTCAAGAACTGGGTCCAGAGCCACGTGCCGGAGTGGGAAGAAGCGCAGCGCAAGCCAGGTGCCCGCCTCGGCGATCCCGACCGGGTCTGGCGGACCTTCGAGGCGCCGGTTCCCTCCAGCGACGGCTACCGGGTCATCTGGGTCCACTCCTCAGCGAAGGCAGCTCGGGACGCGGCATCCCGCTCGGCCCGCATCGAAGCCGGACTGGCGGCGATCGAGGCAGTCCAAGCCCGCTTGTCGGGATCGAAGTCACGGATCAAGACCACCGTGGCCGCGGCCGAGGCCGGCGCGGCTGCCCTCCGAGAGACCGGGTCAGCCCGGTGGGTGACCTGCAGCGTCACTGAATCAGTGGAGACGATCTATCACCAGGAGCGTCGTGGTCGCCCCGGAGCATCCCCCCGCTACCGCAAGACGGAGAAGCTCCACTTCGCCATCACCGCCGAGGTCCGTG
>DAHXNZ010000140.1 GCA_027365105.1 Thermoplasmata archaeon | reverse complement strand
CACTGACCGGCGATCCAGGGAAGATCGCTCCGGGCATACATCCTGACAGCATTTTGTTATGTTGCAGAATCCTATACCCCCCTCGTTATCCAGAAACTCTGATCTATCTAGAACATCCAGCGGATGCATATCCATGGATGCGGCTTTAACCATATGTCTCGGACCGAAATATTTGGTGTTGTGTTCTCTTATTACATGGCATACATCCTGACAAAGGAAACACTCTATGCATTTCTTGAACTCCTTTGATCGTTCCACGTCGGCCGGGTGAATTCTCCATGGTTTTTCCATTCCTGGTTTTGGGGTGAATGGTGGTATTTTTTTAAGAATTGACCAGTTGGCAGAAATATCAGTCACAAGATCCTTAATGTTTGGATACGCCCCCATTGGTGCCACCGAAATGTTGTTTCCTATGCTGTCCACTCTGGTTTTACACATAAGAGATGGTCTGTTGTTAATTTCCGCAGAGCATGATCCACATTTTGCAGCCTTGCAGTTCCATCTTATGGCAAGCGTTGGATCAATTTTCTCCTGAACATATCTCCGACCTACTACAACACCACGGCGGTCA
>DAHXNZ010000013.1 GCA_027365105.1 Thermoplasmata archaeon | reverse complement strand
AGATTTGGCTCGGGGAAATCGGTCCGGGAATGGTGCACCCGGCTCACCAAGGAGCAGAAGGACCTCCTCACCGCCCTCGGAGCGGCCTGCTGCCTACCTGCTGCCTAAGTCAGCGGGAGGGCAGGACAGATACGCCTCGTGCTCCCGAAAGAATCTCTCGACCCCCTCCCAGATCGCTACCGCCCAGTCTCCCCGACTCCGAAACCGAGCCCCGGCCTCCGCGATCTCTCGCTTCGCCTCCGCCACCTCCGACCCGGTCAGCAGACCCAACGCCATCCGTCGCCTCGAGCTACGATCCATTCGCATCGACCGGCGTATCTCCCCCCAGAGCGATGCCTCCCCCTCCAGACAACCCAGATGGAGCTGAACCCCTTCCCGAGACAGCAGCCGTGCCGCCCGGTCCCGCAGGGTGACCACCTCCGACACGAACAGCCCTCGCCGAGCGTTCCCTTCGATCATCGACCGCGCCCACTCGCGTACCCAGCGCACCCGTCGCCCCACCTCGAGGTAGGCGAGCCGCCACGGAAACCCTCCCGGGTGGATCCGCGCCCCCTCAATCCATTCCAACGCCAGCCGGACCCCGACCTGCTCCCACGCCTCGACCGTCGACCCCCGGGTCGGAAGTCCTCGCGACCATGTCGTCAGGTCCGAGAGTCCGTGGCGTCCCACGAGTGCTGCCTTGGTCGGCTCGTAGTCCGCCAGGATCTTCGGCCCGGCATCGTTCAGCGCGTGCCAAGGGTCCTCCGCCTGGGGAACCCCCGGGTAGACGGCCTCCCACGCCTCTCGCAGCGTCTCGGACAGGTCCCGCATCCCCAGTCTCGGAACGCCATACTTCGCCCGCAGCTCTCGAAGGAACCCGACAACCTCCTCCTTGTTCTCCGAGGCGAGCTGCCGCGCCAGCTGCGTCACCCCGGTGAACGCCTCCCGGGCCCGGAACGTCACCGGACCTCCCTCCTCCACCGTCCCATCGATCTGCGGAACCCAGACCGGGAGGGTTCGGATTCGGGGCGGGAGTCGCTCCTCGCAAAGCATCGCCCATCGGACGAGACACTCCCGACCGAGGCGGGCCACCGTCGCCCGGGAGAGCGTCGGACCCACGAACCTCAGGAAGGTGACCGTCTCGTCGACCGTCTGCTGGAGGGCGTAGCGCAAGAGCCCGACGGCAAGGAGGAGATCGTAGCCGTTGCGTCGATGCGGCGCGACCAGGTGAGGCCGGAGCGGAGGCGTGTAGCAAGCCTCAGGGCAACCGTGGCGGCACCCCCAGGTTGTGACGGTGAGCGGGGTCCCGCCCCGCAGGGTGCGGATCGGGTGAGTGTGGCTCCTCAGCGGCGCGAGCGCTTGGTGGGGGTGGCGCGGGCACGGCGGGATCGGTCGGAGGGCGAGCGGGTCCAGAGGAGCAACTGGAGCGTTTTTTCCCCCAGGTCGTAGCGAATGCCCACGGCCTCGAGCTGGTGGGCGGGTGGAGGCTCGGGGAGCAGTTCCTTGACCTGGTCGAGGACCTGTCGGGGGGTCAGCTCCTGGTTCATGACTTGGAGGGCGAGCGTACCGAAGGAGGTCGGTTCGTAGGGAAGGGAATAGGCGGGGAGACCCCCGGCGCGACGGTAGATGGGAGCAACGGGGCCGAGGTTCTCGAGAACCCGAATACGGCACCGCTTCGCCTGGGAGTCCCAGGTGTATTCGACCCGCTGCCGGTAGGGGTGGCCGTGGTTGTTGGTGGTGCGGATGGAGACGGACATACTCATACATAGTATGTATTAGATTATGTAGGTGTTTCGACCGAGCAGCACCGTCAAGGATTCCACTACCAGACGCAGCTACGATTCACCCCCGGTTGAGACACGGATTCAGCTGGATCTGTAACGTCCGTTACAGCTATTACTGAGGGATTCATGGGGGAGGGGGTACGACCATGAAGTGGGTAACCCGAGAGAAGGCGAGGGTCGATCGGATCGCATGCCCGTGGCTGATTCAGAAGTTCGTCGATCCGGACGCGGTTTTCCTGTACGTCCCGAAGGACAAGGTGATGGACGTGGCCCATCGGGAGGGCGCCACCCCCTTCGATATCCCGGGCGCCGAACTCTTTCACTTCGAGGAGGACGGACGGCAGTTCGTCAGCTTCGATGCCGTCATCAAGAAGTACAAGCTCAAGGACCCCGCGCTGCTTGAACTCGCCAAGATCGTCCGGGTCGCTGACGGCGGGTCCGGTAGCGAAGTGGAGGCGGCCGGGTTGGAAGCGGCGGCCACGGGCTTTCGGATGCTGGCCAAGGACGACCTCGAGAACCAGCGCCTCCAGTTTCCCCTCTACGATGCGCTCTACGCCTACTGCAAGTGGAAGGTGGAGGAGAAGGGAAAACTCGAGCACACCGGGCATTGAGCCCGGCCTCCTGAACCCAGGAGCGGCTCCGCGGCATGAAGTGGGTCACCGAGCGTCGTCCCCATGTTGATCGATGTGCGTCCGCGTGGTTCATCCATCGATTTGTCGACCCCAAGGCCACCTTTCTGTTCGTCGGCCCGCATGAGAAGCCCCCCCTCCGCGCGACCCCCTTCGACCTGCCCGCGGCCGAGCTGGGCCACCACGATGGAAAGGTCACCTTCGATGCGTTCCTCGCGAAGTACCGGGCCCGCTGCCCTCGGAACGACCCCGGGCTCACCCGATTGGCCGAACTCGTCCGTGACATCGATCTCGCCGAGTTCCGCCTTCCGGAGTCGCGCGGGCTCGAGATCCTGCTCTACGGGTTCCTCCTGGCCGAACCCGATGATGGCGAGGTCCTCTCCCACTCCGAGCCTGTCTTCGAAGGGCTCTATCAGTTCTATCGCGGAACCGGGGGACCTTGACCCCGAAGTCGGCCCCGCCGGCGCGCCCACTGCTGCTGGGGTATCGGCTACCCGGGGAACCGAGCCGCTATCGGGTTTCCGTGTGGCGACGGCTTCGGCAGATGGAAGCTCTCCCGCTGCACCGGGCGCTCTTCGTTATCGTCGATACACCCTTGAATCGGCTACGAGTGGCCGACCTGGCTCACGATATCGAGAACTGGGGGGGCCACGCGTGGGTGTTCCTCGCGACGCCGCTCTCGGGTTTGGTCCGGGCCGTTGCCCGGCCCCGGTCGAGACCCCCCCGGAGCCGCCGATGACAGGGGACGGCATGCGGGGCGGGGGATGGAGGGTTCGATGAGTCTCTCCGAGGTGGCCCGTATTGCCCTACCGCCGCACCCTCCGGACGGCGGATTCGACCACGCCGCCGTGGATCGACAAACTGCCCGCCTCTACGTGGCCCACACCTCCAACGATGCCGTCGACGTGATTGACCTTGCGGGCCGCCGCTACGTGGAGTCCCTCCGGAATCTGCGCGGCGTGGCCGGGGTTTGGACGGCCGAGAGGCCCCGGCGGCTGTTTACCTCGAATCGGGCGGAGGACTCGGCCAGCATCTTCGATCTGGACTCCGGACGGGAATTGTTCCGGGTTCCCACGGGAGCGCGCCCCAATGGAATGGCCTTCGAGCCGAAGCACGGCATCCTCATGGTCGCCGGCGTCGGGAACCCGGCGCTTCCGGACGCTCCGCCCACGCTGTCCTTCGTGGACATCGACGATGGCCGGGAGGTCGCTCGACTCCGGGCTCCGGGACGAACCCGCTGGGG
Organism: Thermoplasmata archaeon; assembly: GCA_027365105.1. GTDB lineage: Archaea > Thermoplasmatota > Thermoplasmata > Lutacidiplasmatales > UBA184 > Lutacidiplasma. The sequence continues at coordinate 39,535 of DAHXNZ010000013.1, read as the reverse complement.
AATCTATCATCCGCCGACTGATGCATTCTATGTGAATGTCGCGGATCCGCCGGGGATCGCAGTCGTCGCCGCGAATGACCTGAACCGCATCGACCGGGTAATTCCGATCCCGGCCCAGGGGCCGCACGGCTTAGAGCAGGATCCGTCCGGTCACCGACTTCTTTGCGCGTGCGATGACGGGACGCTCATCAGCGTGGAGATTCCGTCCGGTCGGGCCGATCATGTGGGCGTCCTGGCCGGGCCGCCCGACGTCCTCTGGCTGGACCCCCACCTCCACCACCTCTATGTCGCGATCGGGGAGCCGGGAGTGGTGGACGTCTTCTCCGTTCGCCCCGATCAACCGGTCGGGACGTACCGGACCGGACCCGGAGCCCATACGCTGACTCTCGATCCTGATCGCGCAGAACTTCACGTCTTCCTTCCCGAAACGCACGAGGACCTCGTCCTTCGGGAGAGTTGATTCCCCCCGTCACCACGGACCGGATGGGCCCCGCGCCACATCCCGCCTGGTCCGAAGCCGCACGCATGGGCAGGCCTGCCGGTTCGCAAAAGTCTGCTGACAGCTCTACGCGAAAGGAGCAGTACACACCGTCAGCCGGGTCCGGGGGTGGTGCTCATCGTGGAGGTGGTCGGCCCGGTCGATGAAACGGTCGTGTGGACCGGGTTGGGTTCGACCGTGGTGGGAATCACATTGACGCTGGTGGAGAGAGCCACCTCGGAGGTCCCCGGCTCGTCCCGACAGCCGGAGTGCATGCCCGTCCAAGGCGGGGTCCCGTCAAGGAACGAGGTGTCGACCAGCGTGTTGGTGTGACGGTGGGTCGGTGGCGCTGGAGACGGTGGTACCGGAGGCGGTCCGGGTGGTGGAGGGGTAGCCCACCGCGAGTAGTTCGGGGAGATCCTGGAGAGGCGGGTCTCGACCGCCCGCCGTCCCTCGACCGATGAGCCGGTGTCGGCAAGGAAACCCGGGACGCGACCCGCGCCCCAGAAAGTAGATGAGGCGGCAGGTTCTCGTTGCTCACTGGATGGTCGCGGGGTGGAGAGCCGGAGCCCCGGCGGCCTGTTTCGTCCTCACGCTGATGCTCTTGGCGGGCATCTTGACGCCGGTCGGATCGGTCGGCGGAAGGATCGGGGGACCCGTGAAGGGCGTGAACTCCTCCGGATCGGAGGGTTCCTCGCCGACTGCCAACGGACTGCCCTATCCGGCCTACACCCTCAATCTCCTGAACGGGAGCCGGTTACCGCAGAATGCTCCGGCACCCCCCTGCAGTCTTCCCACTGCGGCCCCCTACATTGTCCATGCCCCCCATGGCCCCAACGGCAGCCTCGCCCTCCCGGCCCTGAATGAGCTCTGGGTGGTCTGCCCCTCCGGCCATCTCCTGGTGCTGAACGCCACCACCGGTTCCCTCCTTGCCCAGGCGGTGGTCGGGGCCGGATCGGGTGCGATGGTCGCCCAGGATATCGGGGGGGCGGACCTCGTCTACGTCGCCAACGCCGGATCCTCCAACGTGAGCGTCCTCTCGTCGGCCACCGACCGGGTGGTCGGAACCATCCCGCTACCCGCGGGGGCGGTACCGGTCGGCCTCGCCCTCGGGCCGGGAGGGGACGATCTCTTCGTGACCGACACGGCCGCCGACTCGGTCCTGGTCGTCAGTACGCTCAACGGAAGCCTGGTCGGGTCCATCGGTGTCGGCCAGCGCCCCTCCGGCATCGCCTTCGACCCGATCGATGGCCGGCTCTACGTGGCGAACAACGGCTCGGCCACCGTCTCGGTCATCGATCCGGTCCGCCGGACAGCCCTCGCCCAGGTCCCGGTGGGCCTCGGCCCGGTCGGCGTGACCGTGGCCAGCCTCACGGGAAACATCTACGTCTCGAACTTTGGCTCGGGCACGGTCTCCGTCGTTCCTCCGTTCGGCTCCCGTACCGTGGAGAACCTCTCGATCGGGGGAGGCCCGAGGGCGATCGCCTATTCGGCCGCCGACAACGCCGTCTACGTCGCCGGGTTCCAATCGGGCCTCGTCTCGGTCCTGAATGCCTCGACCAACCTCCTCGTCGGGACGGTCGCTGTGGGCACGGCCCCCAGCTCGGTCACGGTGGGAAACGGAGTGGTCTATTCGACCAACGCCCAGAGCCTCAACGTGAGCCGGATCTTCGGGCTCCACCCCCAGATTGTGGGCACCCTCACGGTCGCCACGGCCCCCCGCGGCCTGGCCTACGACCCCGCCACCTCCGAGCTCTTCGTGCCCCTCGGCGGAAACGACAGCGTCGCGGTCATCAATGTGACCCGCGATCAACTGGTCGGCCTGATCCCGACCGGGATCGAGCCGTCCCTCGCCCTCTATGACCCGTTCGACGATTTGATCTACGTCGACAATCACCACTCGTCCACCCTGAGCGTCATCGATCCCGCCCGGAACGCCGTCGTCGCCACGATCCCGGTGGGCGAGGGTCCCACCTCCCTCGCTCTCGATCCGGTTTCCCACGACCTCTACGTCGGCTGCGGCCACATCGATGTGGTCCAGGTCATCGATCCGGCCCACCGCTCGATCCTCGCGTCGATCCCGGTCGGACAGACCCCCTATGGGTTGGTCTACGCTCCGGTCGACGGCGGCGAGATCTTCGTCACGAACTACCGATCCAATACCCTGAGCGTGATCGATCCCGGAACCAACACGGTGGTCGGCACCTACCGTGTCGGCTCCGGCCCGACCCTGATGGGCGTCGCCCCCGACGGATCCGAACTGTACATCGCCTCTTTCAAGAACGGCACGCTCATCCCGTTCAACCTGACCTCCGACACCGTGGGCGCCCCGATCCCCGTCGGGGCCGACCCGATGGGGGTCCTCGTGGACGGGCCGGGGGGGCTCCTGTACGTCGTCAACTATGGATCGTCGAACCTGACGGCGATCGCCCCGGGAACCGGCCGCCCGGTCGGATCGATTCCGGTGGGGAGCCAGCCGATCGCGGCCGCGCTCCTCCCGAATGGTGCGACCTACGTCACGGACGCCGGGGGAAGTTCGGTCTCGATTCTGTCGAACGCGTCGTTCCGAAGCGTCTCGGTCGCCCCGCCGAGCCCCACCGTCGCCCCGGGAGGAGGGGTGGCCCTCGCCGCCCTCCCGGCCTGCGCCCCGGGGGCCTGCCCCTCCAGCATCCAGTATCATTGGACGTTGGTGCGCGGTGCGGGCTCGCTGAACTCGACGCAGGGAGCGGCGATCACCTTCGTCGCCCCGCAGCGATCCGGCCCAGTCGCCCTGTCGGTCCGGGCGACGCTCGGCCCGTACGTCCGGCTGGCCAATTTCACGATCACGGTGGCGCCGCCGGCCCCCGAACCGTCGATCCTTGGGCTCCCGCCGCTCGGTGCCTACGCCCTCCTCGTGGGCCTGGCCATCGGGGTCGCCGGCGTGCTTTTCGGCGTCGTTCAGGCTCGCCGGAGCGGCCGTCGATCGGCGCCCCCTCCGCCCGAGCCCACCGGAACGCTCCACGTCGTGGGGGCTGCCCGCCCGTCGGGGTCGGGGCGAGCCGCGCCGCGCTCGGGCTTCAGCCGGCGAGGGCGGGAGTTCGCCGGGAGGTTCGGGGTCGGCGTCGGGCGTAGTGGATCGCCCCGTCAATGACCCGATCCCGGACACTGGCCAGATCGGTCCATCGGAACAGCGAAGGCTCCAGGTAGCAGGCGAGGGCGCATCGATTGCAGCGCTCGTACCGGGCCCAGTCGTACCGGTTCCAGAGCTTCCGGACGTCCACCGTCCAGACGGGGTCGGATCCCTGGTAGTCCTGCAGTACGTAGCAGGGGAGCACGATCCGGCCCGCGGGGTCGATGTTGATCGTGAGCCAGGGTTTGCAGCGCCAGGGGCGGTCCCCGTACCAGGAGCCGAGGATCGCGTCAAAGTACTCCACCGACTCGAGGATCGGCGCCCCGCTCCGCCGCAGATCCCGGAGCCGCTCGATGACCGGGCGCAGCGCCGCGCGGTCCGGGCTCATCGGATCGGCGGTCCGGTAGTCGTAGGCGATCTGGAGGGTGAGTCCGACCTCCAGCTGCTCGGCCAGCTCGACGACCCGCTCGGAGTGGTCGAGATTCTCCCGGGTCACGGTATGGCTGATGACCGTCGGGACCTCGGACCGGCTCGCCCGCAGGCCGGCGACCGCCCGCTCGAACGACCGCGGGATCCCGCGCAGCCGGTCGTGCCGCTCGCCGATCCCGTCGATCGAGACGAAGAGCAGGTCGAGGTGGGGGGCAATCTCCGCCACCCGGCGGGGGAGGAGCCAGCCGTTGGTCACGAGGGAGGTATGGAACCGGGCGTGGGCCTCCCGGAGAATCGCACCGACATCGGGGCGGAGGAGCGGCTCACCGCCTTCGAACCCGAGGAAGGAGACTCCCGCCGCGGCGAGCGACTCCATGATCCGGATCTCATCGGCCAGCCCCAAGAGAACCTCATCCTCCCGACGCCAGAAAGGGCACATCTTGCATTCGAGATTGCAACGGTAGAGCAACTTGTGCCCGGCCAGGACCGGGGCCCGCTCCCCCCCGAGGGATCGGAGGGAGCGGCGCAGGCTCCGCCAGATGACGGGCTTCAGAATCGCCATGGCCGCCGACCCCGGGAGGGGTCCGTCGCGTCGCGGGCCGGTTCCCGCCCCGAATGACGCATCATCACGATATGGCGCACGAGAGGATATAGCAATCGGCTGGTCCTGGGGGGCGGGATGGTGGGGACGTCGACCGCCGCCGGCGGAGATCGGGGACGTCTCCTCCCCCCTTTCTCCCGCGGGTAGGCGGATGGGAAAGCGACCTCGGACCGAGGGTGCGGGGGCGAGCGGGCAGGTCGATCCAGGCCCCTCCCGAGGCCCCGGCTCGCTCCCTCCGATCGATCCGCGGACGGGCGAGAAAGGTCGGAAGGAGGAACCGGCGCGAATCAGAGCGGTGATGCCGGTAGCCGGAACCAGGGGCCGGGCCGGCCGAGCCGACTCGTTCCGAGAGATCCCGACAACTCAGGCATCGCCCCGACCGAGGCTCTCCGTCAGGCTCCCCCCGCCGGGGCGCAACCTCTATTCGGCCCGGGGCCATCGTTGGATCGTGCCGACCAGCCAGCCTCCAAAGACCTACATCTCCGACCTTCGACCTTCCCGGACCGCTACGGTCGAGGCGACCGTGGCCCGGCTGGAGGAGGTGAGGGAGGTCCCCACCCGGGACGGGGGCTCGAAGAAGGTGCGGAATGGGCGGCTTCAAGACGGGACCGGGGAGATCGGATTGGTCCTCTGGGGCTCCGAGGTCGATCTGGTCGAGGTGGGCGATCGGATCCGTGTGATCGAAGGATGGGTCAAGGACTACCAGGGTCGCCCCCAGATCTCCCTGGGGCGGACCGGCAAGATCGAGAAGCTGACCGCGGCCCCCGGGAGTCCCGGATCCCCACCACCATGAACGAGCCCAGTGCTCCCTCCGGGTTCGGCTCCCGCACGCTCCGGTTTTCCTGTGCCTGCTGCGACTGCGCCGATGGCTGCTGCCGCTGCTGCGCCTGCTGCTCGGTCGGTTCGGCCTGTTGCCGGATGTGCCCTCCCGACGAGCCCCATGGCATTCCGGAGCCCCGGTAGGCCGGGATCGTCGCTCCACCCTCACCGTCGGCCGGGTCCGCCGATCGCGAACGGACCGGGCGGGCCCGGAGTTCCCGCGACCCCGCGACGGGGTTCGTCGGGGGCTTTCCCTGGAAGCCGCGGTGGTTCTCGGGAGGCACCGGGATCGGCCGGTCGGGAGGGCGCGAATCGTGCGGGGATCGCGAACCGCGCAGCCTCCGCCACCGGCCGAGATTCCGATCCCGGGCCTTGCGGAACGGGGCCCGTGGCCGGTGTGGCCGGGGCGAGGGCAGCGGTCCCGCCCGGCGGGAGCGACGACGGGTCGATGGACGGCCCGTCCAAGAAGGGGGGAGGGAGGAGGCGGCGGCTCGACCGGTGCCGTCCTGGGGAGAAGGAACCCGATAGCCCGAGGAGAGCGGGAGGGCGTTCCCGGGCGGCCTCCCGGGCTTTAAGCGGTCCCGGCCTGGGCAGTCCATGAGCCCACCGTCGGAGCTCCCGACGCTCCTCGGGACCACGGTGCGCCGATCGCTCGTTGTCGGACGGGTTTCGCTGGCCCTCTCCTGCTTCATGGTCGTGATCTATGCGGCCGGCTTCGGCGCCGGAGGAGCCATCCTGATCTCGATCGGGGTGTACCTCCTCCCGATCTTCGCGGTCGCCGGGGGGATCGGCGGCGCGTTGGTCTACTCGAACGACCGCCTCAAGGGGGTCCTCGAATACGTCGTCGCCTACGGGATTGGCCCGCGGCGCCTCCTGATCAACGCCCTGGCGGCCAGCGCGGTCCAGGTCTCGATCATCCTCGTCCTCGGCGTGGGAGCGGGGGTCACGACCTACCTCTTGAGCGGCCACGCCCTGGTTCCGGGGCTATGGGAAACCCTCCTCGGGTACTCCCTCCCGATGAGCTACCTCGCGGCCGGCCTCCTGACCACGGTGGGCGTCTACTGGACCTCGCTCGCCTCGCCGCGCTCCGGCATGAACAGCCCCCTCGGAGTGCTCCCGATGATCGGTCTCCTGCCGCCCGGCGCGGTCCTGATCCTCGCCCTGGCGGCACCGCCGGTCCATGTCGCCCAGTTGGTCGGAGCGGCCGAACTCGCGATCTTCATCGCTCTGCTGGTGCTCTGGACCCACCGGGAACGTTTCATGCCGGCCGAGCGGCTCCTCTCCCCCGGGTAGGCCGCGATGTCGACGCCCCGACCCCCGGTCGCCGAGCCGGCCCTCCCTTCCGAGGACGGCCCGGCGGCGCTGGACTGCCGGGGGGTCGATTCGGGCTACCGGGATCGGCCGGTCCTCCACGGGATCACGTTCTCGATCGAACGGCCGGCGATCTATGTGATCCTGGGACCGAACGGTGCCGGAAAGACGACCCTCTTCCGGACGATCGCCGGGATCCTCCCACCGACGGCGGGCGAGGTCCTCCTCCGGGGCGTCCCGATCGGCCGGCCGGCCTCCCGGGACCAGATGCACTACCTCTCCCACATGGACGGGATGCCCGACGGGCTCACCGTGCGGGAGGGACTCGACTTCTACGCGTCGATCGAGCGGGCGACCGCCGCCGATGTCGACCGGGTGCTCGACCAGCTCGAGATCCGGGAGTTCGCCGACGCCTACCTCTCCAAGCTCAGCGCCGGGCAGCGCAAGCGGGTCTCGATCGCCCGGATCTTCCTCGTCGAACGGGCGATCTACCTCCTCGACGAGCCCACCGCCAACCTGGATCCGAAGGTCGCGCGGGAGATCCGCACGCTCATCCTGAGGCTGAGCCAGAACCGGATCGTCCTCTACTCCTCCCACAACCTCTTCGAGGCCCGCGAGATCGGACAGTACGTCCTCGCCCTCAAGGACGGGCGGCTCACGCTCTTCGACCGGATCGAGAATCTCCGGGGAGCCCACTTCGTCATCGGGGTCCGGACCCTCGAACCGGCCGGGGCGCTCGCCGGGTGGGAGCGTCGGGGCGAGTACTACCTCCGGGAACTTTCCGGACCGGACCAGGTCCCCGGCCTCATCCAGGAGCTCGAGCGGCAGGGGGTCCGGTTGCGGGAGATCCGGGAGATGGAAAACCCGCTCGAGGACCTCTTCACCTAGTCCGGGCCCTGCCGCCCGGGACGCCCGTGCGCGGGAGACGAGCCCCCGCGCATGGCCTCCGGCCCGAAGGGAGAGAGCGGCACCGGCCGCGCCCGAGCCGGTGGCAAGCTTGAAACTCGGTCGTCGACCATGGGTCGGGGGCGGGCCGCGGAGGACGCGCCATGAGACGGAGTGCGGGGGAACGCCGGGGGCCGGGGAGCCGTCGGCTCCACCGGACCCTCACCGGACGGGGGATCGTCACGCTGACGACGGACATCGGGTGGGCGTACGCCGCCCAGATGAAGGCCGTGCTCGCCCGGTATCCGAAGGTGCGCCAGGTGATCGACCTGACCCACGAGATCGCCCCCCAGTCGGTGCGGGAGGCGGCGTTCCTTCTCCGTGCCATGGCCGAGCGGTTTCCCCCGGGAGCGGTCCATCTCTGCGTCGTGGACCCCGGGGTCGGAGGCCGCCGGGCGCCGGTGGCGGTCGAGTGTGCGAACGGGTCGTACCTGGTCGGCCCCGACAACGGCGTGCTCGCCCCCCTGGCCCTCCGGCTCGGACTCCGGGCGGCCGTCCGTCTCGACCGCTCGGCCGTGGACCTGCCCGCCCGGGTGGGCGCGACCTTCGATGGGAGAGACCTGTTCGCGCCGGCCGCCGCCCGGCTCGCCTCCGGGGCCGGGCTCGAGAGCCTCGGCGCGGCCTGGGCCCTCCGACCGTTCGAGTTCCCCGAACCCACGGCCCGCCCGAATGGATGGGCCGGGGAGGTCCTGCACCGGGACCGGTTCGGGAACCTGATCACGAACATCCCCTCCGAGGGGTTCGGCGGGCGCCGGGGGCCGTTCCGGGTCCGGCTCGACGGGAAGGACCTGGGCCGGCTCCCCTTCGCCCGGACCTACGAGAGCCTGGGCGAAGGGCAGCTCGGCCTGCTGGCGTCGAGTTTTGGCTCGGTCGAACTCAGCCTTTCGCACGGGGACGCCGGCGCGCGGACGGGCGGCCGGGTCGGGAGCCGGATCTGGATCGCTGGGCCGGCCCATCGGAAGGCCGGACCGACCGGTCCGGTGCCGCCCCGTCCCCCGGCGCCCTCCCCGGTCCCTCGGCCGGGCGGCTCCGGCGGCGAAGGTCGATCTCCGGGTCGGGACTGAACCCCGAGAGCCCGAACCGGCCCGGTCGCAGGTCGGGAAAGTGCGGTTGCCGGGATTTGAACCCGGGTAGGTAGCTTGGGAAGCTACCGTCCTAACCACTAGACCACAACCGCCCGCGGAGGGTGAACGGCCGGCACTCATGAACCTTTGCGCACGCGCCGGATCCGGCCCCCGGTGGGCGGGCGTGGGGCCGGGAAGGCGCGGGCCGGTCGGCTCGGCGAACCGGCTAGAGCAGCATCCCCACCGACTCGTTCGGGATCGACGGCGCGGCCGCGACCAGGTCGGAGTTCGTGACCCGCCATTCGGCCGAGGGGCTGATGAGGCCGACCTTCTGCAGCAGGCGGCGGGACTTGGCGGGGTCGCTGGTGGACAGGCCCACCAGCGCCCGCCCGTCCTCCCGGGCGACCAGGAGCGCGACGCTCTGGATGTTGATCTTCTCCCGGGCGAGCGCCTCGAGGACCCGCAGGAAACTCCCCGAACGGTCTTCGAGCCGGACGACCAGCATCTCCCGTTCCTCCAGCGTGTAGCCGCCCTGGGCCAGCAGCGTCACCGCACGATCCGGGTCGCTGACCACCAGGCGGACCCGGCCCTTGCCGGCGGCCGAGTCGACGCTGATGGCGGCGACGTTGATCTGCTCCTTCGCGAGCAGGCGGGCGACCCGGACCAACGCCCCGGGCCGGTTGGGAAGGTCGAGATGGATCTCGCGGAGCGCCACGGACGACGCAACACTCGCGCCCGCTTATCGATATTGCCCCGGAGGTCCTTCTCCTGTGCCGGCTCATGTATTTATAATCGGCGAGACCGGAGAGTGCTGTCCGGGGGACGTCGACCTCCGGGCGGCTCCCATGACGGTTCCTCCCCCCTGCAGGCTCGCCCGCCGGCGTTTCCGGCGACGCCGCGGGTGGAACTCCCGGGGGGTCTCGGTCATCCTGGGGGCGCTCCTGGTTTTCGTCATGGTGGTGGCGGTCTTCGGGCTGGTCGTCACCAAAGGGGTTCCGGCCTGGATGGAGCAGAACGAGGCTTCGTACAGCCAGTCGGCCGAGGCGGCCCTGAACGCCCTCGCCTCCAATTGGGAGACCCAGATCCTCCACGGGGGGCCGGTCGTCCTCTCGACCTCGGTGCCGCTCGCCTCGGCGGGAGTACCGCTCCTGGCCGCGCCGACCGTGGCGACCCTGAGCTTTTCGCCCCGGTCGGTCGGCCTGTTCGAGAGCCTCACCGTCCGACAGGGCGGTTCGACGCTCTACCGGGCGAACCTCACGCTCGGCACGTTGACCCTGAGCGTGCCGAACCGCTTTGCGACCCCCGAGACCTTCCGGATCCAGGGGGGAGCGCTCCTCCAGCTTCCGGGAAGCGGCGGCGGCTCGATCGTCACCGATCCCCCGATCTCCCTCTTCTCGAACGGGTCGGCGTGGGTCCTGGACGCCACGTGGATGGGGATCGTCGGGAGCCCCTTCTCGGTCTCGGGGCCCTCCTCGGCCGTCCTGGCGTCGACGCTGGCTCAGCCGGCCACGGCCTGGAGCCGATCCAACGGCTCGGACGGCCTCTCGGTCACTCTCACCATCGGATCGTTCGACGCGTGTTCGTGGTACCACTACCTCACCGGAGTGCCGGTCGAGGCCGGCCTCGGTTCGGCCGACTACCGGTTGACCCCGTCGTCGGCCGGCCTCGTCGCCTGCCGGTCTCCGGGCGCCGCTCCGCAGATGGTCAGCCTGGAGCTGACCCACCTGGGATCGGTCGGGCTCACCAACGCCACCATCGACCTCGGACCCGGCAGCGGGGGAGGCTAGTCGCCCATGCCGGCCGCGGCTTCGGTGGCCCGGGAGGCCGGGGCCGCACCGCCGCCGGTCCCGCGGCCGGGCGGGAAGGCGGGCTCCCCGACGATCGAGGAGCGCGACCTCGGCCCGTCGGTCCGGTTGCGGCTCCACCCCCCGACCGGGGGATCGACCGGTCTCTACGAGGTTAGGGAACCTCCCCTCCTACCGGAGGACCGGCGGCTCCTCGAGCAGGTCCGCTCGGCCCTGCCGCTGGTCCTCCCGGGAACCTCCGGGGCGGTCCCGCTCGGCGAGCGGCCGGGCCGGCTCAAGGAGTCGGTGGTCCGATACCTGGCCGGGCGCGAACCCGGGCTCACGGGCGACCGACTGGAACGGATCCTCTACTACCTGATCCGGGACGCCGCCGGCTACGGCCCGATCGATCCGCTCCTCACCGATCCGGAGATCGAGGACATCTTTGTCGATGGCGCCGGTGGGCCGGTCTACGTCTTTCACCGGCAGTTCGAGTCGCTGCCCACCAACCTCCGCTTCGACGACGAGGCCGGGCTCAACCGGTTCATGGTCCGGTTGGCCCAGCGGTGCGGGCGGGCGCTCGCCGTCCGGGCCCCGATGCTCGACGGGACGACCCCCGAGGGGCACCGGGTCCACCTCACCTTCCGCCGGGAGGTGAGCTCCCGGGGCCCCAGCCTGTCGCTCCGGCGGGCGAAGTGGGCCCCCTTCTCCCTCCGGGACCTGATCGCCCAGGGCACCGCGAGCCCCGAGCTCGCCGCCTACCTCTGGATCGCCGCCGATGCGGGCGAGCCCCTCCTGGTCGCGGGGGGGACCGGTGCCGGCAAGACCTGCACGCTGAACGCCCTCGCCCACTGTTTCCCCCCGACCGACCGGATCGTCTCGATCGAGGAGACCCGGGAGCTCCGGCTGCCTCAGGACCGATGGCTTCCCCTGGTCACCCGGCCGGGGTTCGGCGCCCCGGCTCCGGACGGCCGGCGGTCCGGCGAGGTCGATCTGAACGATCTGGTCCGGTTCGCGCTCCGGGAGCGGCCGGACCGGATCGTCGTCGGGGAGATCCGGGGCCGGGAGTCGTACGCGTTCTTCCAGGCGGCGTCGACGGGCCACCCCACCTACGCGACCGCCCACGCCGACGGCTGGGCCTCCCTCGTCCACCGGCTCGAGCAGCCGCCGATCGGCGTGCCGAGGGCGTTGCTCGCCACCCTTTCGGTCGTCGTCGTCCAGGTCGCGGTCCGTCGCCCCGACGGCGTCGTGCGGCGGATCCGCGAGGTCACCGAACTGGACGGCATCGACCCGGAGAGCGGGGAGCTGCTGAGCCGCCGGGTCTTCAGCTGGGATCCCACGACCGACCGGATCGACTTCCACTCGCCCTCGCTCGTCGTCGGGCGGTTCGCCGCCCAACGGGGAATCCGGGCGCCGGACGCGCTCGACGAGCTCGGCCGGCGGGCGGCCCGGCTCCGGCGGTGGGCCGAGGAGGAGGTCGGATCCTCGGGACCGCTCCCGGTCGGGCCGACATCGCGGGACGGGCTCGGACCGGGGCCGGAGTCCGGCCTCCGGGACGCGGGGGGCCGATGAGCACCCCGGGAGCCCCGGAGCGAAGCCGCGTCGGGGCGCGGTGGGCGTGGCGCCGGTTCCGACGGTGGACCGAAGGCCGGCCCACCGACGTCGACGCGGCCGCCCGGCTGGCCTCGGCCGGTATCCTCCACACCCCCGAGGAGTATTCGGCGCTCCGGCTCGCCGGCCTCTGCATCGCGGCGATGGTCGGGGCGGTCGTCGGAGGGACGCTCGCCCTTCTCGGGCGGGCCGGGCTCGGGCTCGACGGCGCGCTCCTGCTGGGGATCGCCTGGACCGGGGCGCCGCCCCTGGCGGTCGCCGCCTACTTCCACCTCGCGCCCCGCCTGGCCGCCCAGGAGCGTCGGGGCCGCCTGGATGCCGACCTACGGCCGGCGCTCGCCTACGCCGCCGCGCTCGGGAGCGCCGAGGTACCGGTCGACGAGATCTTCCGGGGGCTCGCGGAGGAGCCGACGATCTACGGGGAGGTGGCCCGGGAGGCGGGCCGGATCGTGCGGGATACCGACCTGCTCGGGCAGGACATCCTCTCCGCCCTGCGGGCGGCGGCGCTCCGCACCCCGTCGCTGCGGTTCCAGGAGTTCCTCGAAGGGATCGCGACGACGGCCGAAAGCGGGGGCCAGCTCAAGGAGTACCTCATCGACCAGGCCCGGCGCTACGAGCGGGAGAGCCCCGCCCGGCTCGCCCGGTCGGTCGAATCGCTGTCGCTCCTCGCCGAGTTCTACGTGGTCGTCGTCGTCGCGTTCCCGCTGTTCCTGCTAATCCTGCTCACCGTCTTCTCGCTGCTCGGCGGGGGGTCGACGCTCCTCCTCACCGTCTGGCTCCTGGTCGCGCTCCTCGTCCCGCTCGCCCAGTTGGGGTTCATCGTCGGCGTGGCCTCGAACGCGTCGGAAGGGGCCCCATGACCGGGGCGGTCGCGCCCGTCCACCGGCGAGGAATCCGCCCGGCCCTCGGTCTCCCCCGCCCCGACGGCGTGCGGGCGATCCGGGCCGTCGGGGCGGCCGCGGCGGCGGGCCTGGCGGCGCTGGCGCTCTGGCTCCTCTCGGGCCGCGCCGCGTTCGGCCTCCCGACCGCCGAGGCGTTCGACCTGGTCGTCCTGGCCCTCCTCGCCCTCATCGGGCCGTACGGCTTCTCGGCGGCCCTCGCCCAGCGCCGGATCGAGGCGATGGACCACCGGCTGCCCGACCTCCTGAGGGACCTCACCGATTCGGGTCGGGCCGGTCTCGGGCTCTCCGCGGCGCTCGTCGCGGCGGGGGATCGGGAGTTCGGTGCGCTCACCGGCGAGGTGCGGCGGATCGCCCGGCAGATCCGCTGGGGCGTCCCGGTCGACGAGGCCCTCGGGGAGTGGGCCCGCCGGGTGCCGACGCCGCGGGTGCGCCAGACCGTCTCGGTGCTCGTCCGCTGCGACCGGGTCGGCGGCCACACGGTCGATGTGCTCTCCCTCGTGACCGAGCAGGCCCGGGAGGCGGAGCGGGCCCGGGCGGCGCGCCGGGCCGCGATGTCGACCTACGTCGCCGTCGTCTACGTGGCCTTCTTCGTCTTCCTGCTCACGATCTTCATCCTCGTCCATCTCTTCCTGCCGGAGCTGTCGGTCGCCTCGCCCCTCGCCGGGACCCCCGGGATCCCGTTCCCGTCGATCGCGACCGGCGTCGCGGCGCCGCTCCTCCTGGCGCTCTTTGCGGCGGTCCTCATCCATGCCGTCGGGGACGGCCTCATGGTCGGGGTCCTCACCTCGGGCAGGGCGGTCCTCGGTCTGCCCCACGCGACGGTCATGCTGCTCGTCGGCTGGCTGGTGCTGAGGCTCCTGGTGGGGCTCCCGGGAGGGCTCTAGCGATGGCATCGCAGCCCGAGGCCGTCGGTTCGATCGACCCGGCCGGACCCCGGGGACGCCCCCTCTACCGCATCGAGGAGCCCCGGCTCCGTCCCGAGGAGGGCCCGATCCTGGACGGGCTGCGACGTGCCCTGATCGACCGTCTCGGCGACGCCGGGCCGGACCGGCCCGGCCCCGAGAGCCTGCACGCGATCCTCGAGCGGATCGCGGCCGGCCGGAGCGACCTCGACGACCCCGATCGGCGGGCCCGGCTGGAGTACTACCTGCGCCGGGACCTCCTCGGCTACGGACCGATCGACGTGCTGCTCCGCGATCCCGAGATCGAAGAGATCACCTCGGACGGCGTCGGCGCCCCGGTCTACATCGTCCACCGGCGGCTCGGCCCGGTGGCCACCGCGCTCACCTTCGATCGGGAAGCGGAACTCGACCGGTTCGTCCTCGGGCTGGCCGACCGGGCCGGGGCGCACCTCTCGAGGTTCGAACCGCTCGCCGATGGCCGGCTGCCGAACGGGGCGCGCCTCGCCGCCACGCTCGGCCGGGAGGTGAGCCCCCGGGGCAGCTCCTTCGCCGTCCGGAGGTTCCCGGCCCGCTCCTACCGGCTGCCCGACCTCATCGCCCTGGGGACCCTCTCCGCCGAGGTCGCGGCCTACCTGTGGATCGCGCTCGAGGACGGCGCCTCGACCATGATCATCGGGGAGACCGGGAGCGGCAAGACCACGACCCTGAACGCCCTCCTGGGGCTCACCCCCGAGTCGGCGAAGCTGGTCACGATTGAGGAGACGCGCGAACTCCAAGTCGACCACGACCACTGGGTCGCGCTGGCCACCCGCGCCTCGCTCGGGCCCCGGGAGGCCGACGGCCGGAGGGCCGGCGAGATCGATCTCTTCGACCTGGTCCGCGCGGCGCTGCGCCAGCGCCCGCAGCTCCTCGCCGTCGGCGAGGTCCGGGGGGCCGAGACGTTCACCCTCTTCCAGGCGATGGCGACCGGGCAGCCCTGCCACAGCACCTTCCATGCGGGCAGCGTCGCGGCCCTGGTCCGCCGGCTCGAAAGCCCGCCGATCCGGCTCCCGCGGGCGCTCCTCACGGCCCTCCCGGTCGTCGTCCTCCAGCGGGCGGAGTGGGTCGGGGGCCGGCGGGTCCGCCGGGTCGTCCAGCTGACCGAGATCGAGGGGATCGACCCGGTCGGGTCGGAGCTCCTCGCCTCCCCCGTCTTCGCCTGGGAACGGGACCGGGACCGCTGGATCTACCGGGGGCGTTCGGCGCTCTTGGAGCGGGCGGCCAGCTCCCGGGGCGTCGGCCGCGACGCGATCGTCCGGGAGATGGACCGGCGCGCCCGGTTCCTCGGGGCCCTGGCCGGCCTCCCCGCGCTCACCGACGCGGCGCTCCGCCGCCACCTCGCGGAGTACCGGACCGACCCCGAAGCCGCCGTCGCCCGGATCGACTCCCCCGACGGGGGGCGGGTCCCGGCGTAGACCGGGGCCGACCGGTCCGCGCCCACGGCGCCGCCGGCCCCTCGGACCGATGCGGGCCCGGCCCGCACGGCTTTACCCCGGGGGCGGCTGGGCGGCGGGATGCCGAGGCCCGACGCGCCCTTCGCTTACCGATCCGGTCCGAGGGGGCGACGGGAGATCCGGCTCACCGAAGGCGACGGGATCCGAGGGCTGGCCGACGGACCGGCGGGCCGGTTCGACGTGGTCGTGACCTCGCCGCCGTACAACCTCGGCCAGCCGTATCGGACCTACCAGGACCGTCGCCCCCGCGACGACTACCTCGCCTGGATCGGCCGCCTCGGCCGCGCGGTCCGGCACGCGCTGCGCCGGGACGGCTCCTTCTTCCTGAACGTCGGCGGGCCCCCCCGGGACCCGTGGCTCCCGTTCGACGTGGCCCGGGCCGTCGCGGACGGCTGGCATCTCCAGAACGTGATCCACTGGATCAAGTCGATCGCGCTCGACCGGTCGGCGACCGGGCTCGACCGGGACCTCGCGTTCGGGCACTACCGGCCGGTCGGCTCCCCCCGGTACCTCCACGGCACCCAGGAGTACCTGTTCCACTTCACCCGGACCGGACGGGTCCCGCTCGACCGTCTGGCGATCGGGGTGCCGTATGCGCACCCGTCGAACCGGGCCCGCTGGAAGCGCGCCGCGGTCGACCGACGCTGCCGGGGGAACAGCTGGTTCCTTCCCTACCCGACGATCCAGCGGCGGGCGACCGACCGGCCGCACCCGGCCACCTTCCCCGATACGCTGCCCGAATGGTGCTACCGGCTCCATGGGCTCGACCGGCTCACGACCGCCGCCGATCCGTTCGTGGGCCTCGGAGCCTCCGCGGTGGCCGCCGCCCGGCTGGGCCTCGGCTTCCAGGGCTGGGAGATCGACCGGGAGTACCTGGCCTTCGCGGCGCACCGGATCGACCGGGTCCGGTCCCTCGGGCGACGGCGCCCTACCGCTCCCGGTCCTCGGGCGACGGCGGCAGCTCGGCGGGTTCGGGCGGAGTCCACGCCTTGATCGGCGTGCGCTTCACCCCGGCCATGCTCGCGAGGGCGCTCTGGGTGCCCGACTTCGCCTTGCGGCCGGCAAAGTTCACGGCCTCCTTCGCGGTCCCGGCGGCCCGGACGGTGCCGCTCTTGAGCAGGCTGCCCGCCTGGGCGAGCCGGTCCGGGACCGACTTGAACTCCCGGGTAATCTTCTCGGCCAGGTCGTCCAGATCGGTCTGGATGTCCCGGGCGAGGTACTTCGCTTCCTTGGCGGTGCTCCGGCCCATCCGGTCGAGTTCGGTCTCGAGGTGGCCGAACTCCAGGGCGAAGTCCTTGCCGAGTCCGCGGGCCGCACGCCGCATTTCGGCCAGGTGCTCGCGCATCCGGGCCTGTTCCCGATCCTCGCTCATGGGCGAACCTACCCGACTACTCCCGCCCCCCCCTAAAGGCTAGCGGTCGACCGGTCGGGAGGGTCATCCCCCCATGCGGCGGTCGGCCCGGCGGCGTTTCGGCCGGATCCGGGCCGGGGCGGCCGGCGGCGCGGCCGCGGGCACGCCGGCCCGGGGCTCACGCACCGTCTCGGTGCCGCCGGCCCAGCGGACCAGGAGCTCCACCCCGAGGCTCTGGGGGTCGGTCACCAGCATCTCGCCCCCGACGGTCCGGGCGATCTGACGGGCCGCCGCCTCGTACTCGGGGTGGTCGGACCGGAACAGCAGGAGGGCAAACTTGAGCGGGGTCACGGTCGCGAGCTCCCGGGCCCGGGCGAGCGCCTGGGCCATCGCCTCGTCGAGCCGGCCGCTGTGGACCTGGCCCGCCCGGTCGGTGTACGACTCGGGCAGCCCGTCGGTCAGCAGGTAGACCTCCCGACGGCGGGCCCGGGACGCCGCCAGGAGGCCGTGGATCGTCCGGAGCGCCTCGGCGGTGTTCGTGAACGAGCCCGGACGGGTCTCCCAGAGCTCGACCAGATCGAAGATCCGCACCTCGTTGTCGAAGGCCAGGACGTCGATCGTCGCGTCGGGGTACCGTTTGCGGATCGCCACGTACAGCGCGAGCAGCGCCTTCTTCGCCGCCTCGAGCTTGCCGTCCTCGGCCATGCTGCCGGACTTGTCGAAGGCGAGGACGACATGGACCGTCTCGCTCGTGATCTCCCGGTAGACCAGGCTCGTCGACTCGTCGATGTGCCGCTGGCCGTTCATCCGGGCGGCGAGGAGCGACCCCGCCACGTCCAGGTGCGCGACCTCGGCCGACTGCCGCAGCCGGCCCTTCTCGTAGATCCCGGTCGAACCGGCCCCGCCCGGGGCGAGCCGGAGCCCTCCGGGAAGCTGGCGGCTCTCCTCCTCCAGGAGGAGCCGGGCCAACCGCTCGATGAGCCCGTAGGTGACCGCGAGCTCCCCCCCGCGTTCGGCGACGAGCCCCCGCTCCTTGAGCTCATGGATCGTCCGCTCGGACTCGGCCCGCCGGACCGAGCGGTCGACCTCCCCCGCGGCCCGCCGCTCCGCCTCGGCGCGCTCGGCCTCGAGCTGGCGGCGCTGGGCTTCGGCCGCCTTGCGCTTCTCCTCCGCTTCGCGGTGGAGTTCCCGGCGCTCCCGCTCGACCTCGCCCTCCACCCGCTCCCGAAGCTCGTCGCGCTGGGCCGGTCCGATCTGGGCGAGCGCCTCCCCGAGCGCGGAGGCGCCGATCTGGCGGCCCCCGCCGAGGGTGGCGATCGGAAGCCGCCGCCCGGTCGGCGCCGCGGTCCGCTCCGGCGCGCCGCGGCGCAGCCGGGCCCACAGCCGGCGGAGCCAGGCGAGGAACCGCTGCCAGAGGCCCGGCGGGGACGCCGGCCGGTTCCACGAGGCGTCGGGGATCAGCAGGGCCCGCTCGACCGCGGGCCAGAGATCGGCGGAGGGGAGCCCGAGGCCGTCGAACGCCCGGGTCTGCCGGAGCCGCGCCTCCAGCGCCTCGATCTGGGCCCGGACCTCGGCGTCGCTGCGCCGGCTCACCGTCTCGAGTTCGGCCGCGCGCCGATCGTACGCCTCGAGCGTGCGGCCGAGCCGGCGCGCCGCCTGCCGGCGCCACCGGTCCCGGAACCGCTGGATCCTTTCGGCGAAGGTGGGATCGTTCGCCTCGGCCGAACGGAGCAGCCGGTCGACGCCGTCGATCCCGCCTTCGGCCAGCGCCCGGGTGAGCGCCCGGCGATCGAGCGCGTCGAGGAGATCGACGACCCCGACATCGTCGGGGTACCGGTCGCAGTCGGGGAGGACGAGGGCGTCCCCGCTAGAGGGCGGCGTCGTCGTCGGCCTCCTCGTCGCAGGAGAATAGGGAGTGCTCCTCGAGGAGGCGGAAGACGCTCAGGGTGGCGGCGAACGGCGTGGTCGGAGCCTTCGGCGACTCCCGGGCCTGGACATATCCGACCAGGGACTGGAACCGCGGGAAGAGGGCCGGATCCGCGGCGGCCTTCGCCTGCAGCTCGGCGTCGTCCTTGAGCCGCCGTCCCTCGGCGATGAGCCCTTCGGCCTCCGGGCGGCTCCCGTGGAGGGGGCCCCGGAAGTAGCGGCACCAGTAGACCCCGCCGCTCCGCTTGAGGGCCGGGGGGAGGTACTCGGCCACGAACTCGGTGACCCGACGCTCGTTCTGGCGGAACGAGTCGCCGCTCCGGGCCCGGATCCGGCCGCGCATCGCATGGACGAGCCCCGTCCGGACATCCTCCTCCGTCGGCGCGGGCCGGCCGGCCAGCACCGCCACCGCCCCGGTCCGGGCCGCCACGTCGAGGAGCGTGCGGTTCGAGCCGACCTCACCGATGTCGGGGTTGTCGTCCGACATCTTGAGCCGCCAGGTCTCGATCACCCGCACCCCCGCATCGAGCAGGATCTCGGGGAGGTAGGCCGGGGACGTCTCGCTCCGACCCAGACGGACGATCTCGACGTTGTCCCGGTGCCGGGGGTTGTACTCGATGTGCAGGCTGGTCAGGCGGTCGCTGAGCGGGTCGTTGATGTTGTCGAGGTCGGAGAGGTTCGACGTGCAGACCGCGACGAAATTGCCGGGGAAGCTCTCCCGGGACTTCGCCGGGGTGACCGACCCCTCCTGCAGCGCCTGCAGCAGGACGTTCTGGGTGCCGAGGGGCAGCTTGCCGATCTCGTCGATGAGCAGGAGGCCGCGGTTGGCCTGGAGGAGCTTGCCCGGTTCGAGGACGAGCGGGCTCATCGGGTCGCCGATCTCCTCGAGCTTCCGAAGGTTCACGTTGCCCGTGAGATAGTCCGGAAAGACCTCGGAGCTCCCCTGGAGCCGGGCGAATCCGAACCCTTCCCGGAGCCGCACCCGGACCGCGGGAACCTTCGTCGGATCGACCCGGGAAGGGGCGAACTCCGCAGAGTTCCCGCCCGGCGCGAACCGGCGCTGGCAGATCGGGCACGGAGGGAACCGGGCGGCGCCCGCGTCGGTGGCGACCGACAGCGGGTGATCGAGGACCGGGCAGCCCTCGACCGCCCAGACCTCCTTCGGGAAGATCGACCAGAGCTCCTTCGCGAGGTTGGTCTTGCCGGCCCCGGAGGGGCCGAAGAAGAGGAGGTGGGCTCCCGCGACGAGGGCGGTCACCAGATCGTCGTAGGTGGCGACCGGAAGGACGGTCCGCGGGAAGAGCGCGCGCAGGGCCTGGGGCCGGTCGAGCCCCTGGCGTCGCGACGCATCGAGCCGCCGCAGGATCTCGTCCCGGAACTGCTCCGACGGGCTCAATGCGGTCGCGCCGTCCCGGATCAGGTCGGCCGCCGTCGCCCGGGTGCCGACCGCAGTCGCGCTCTCCGGCGGGTTCGGCATGGCTCGGGGAGCGGGCCTCGGGATATGTAGTTTGTCGGCCGCGGGCCGCCGGAATCGGTCCCGGGGGCTCCCTCGGGGGGTCGGGGCTCCTCGACACGGTTAAGTAGGGCACCCCGCTCGGCGCGCCCGAGTCATGGCCGAGAAGGAGTCTTCCCCGAAGAAGACCACGCTGACCCGGACGGTCAAGGACAAGTGGCGGTCCAAGAAGACCTACAAGGTCCGGGCGCCGGGGATCTTCCAGCACGCCGAGATCGGGGAGACGATCGCCAACGAGCCCGAGCAGCTCGTCGGCCGGACCCTCGAGACCACCTTCCAGGAGCTGAGCGGCGGCGGCGATGCGGGGCGGGCCCACATCAAGCTCCGGTTCCAGATCGAGCGGGTGACCGGCGACGGCTTCGCCGAAGCCCGGTTCATCGGCCACGACCTGACGAGCGACTATATCCGCCGACTCGCCCGGCGCAAGCGCTCGAAGATCGATCTCTCCATCCGGACCGTGACCCAGGACGGGGTCGCGATCATCCTGAAGCCGGTCGCCGTCGGGGAGCAGCGCCTGCAGGCGAACCTCCGCGCGAAGCTCCGGGGCAAGATGGCCGAGGTCCTGAAGGCCGAAGCCCAGTCGAAGCCCGCGGCCACCCTGGTCCGCGAGATGCTGCAGGGCGAACTCACCAAGACTCTCGCCCAGGGCGTGAAGACCCTCTACCCCCTCAAGAAGATCGAGATCCGCCGCTCGGTCGTGCTGGCCCCGATCGCCGATCTGATCGTCCCCGCCGATACCCCGGCGGGCGAAGCGATCGTGGACACGTCGCCCGAGAAGAGCGACGCCACCACCGCGTAGCCGGAACCGGCCGTGGCGGCCGTTCGAATCCCTGTCGGAGTGGCTCAGCCCGGTAGAGCACGGGACTCATAGCGGGGCGTGGATGCGCCCCGGGAGAGATCCTGGGGTCGGGGGTTCAAATCCCCCCTCCGACACTCCCCCGGGGCCCCCGCCCGGCGGCAGGCCCGAGGATCGGCCCACGCCCACCCGGCGGCGCCCGGCCACCAGGTTCCCCCTCGAATCGGCGAGGCCCGTGGACCCGTCGGCTGCCGGTCCACGCGACGGGCCACCCGGGTCCGGTGCCGGAGACGAGGCAGCGCCGCCCACGGTCTCGCCCCGACCACCGCGGCGCGCCGACGAATCCTCGCCGGGTTCCTCCCGCCCCGGGCTCCCCGAAGACGGTTCCACCCGCGGTGACCGACCTCCCGTCGCCCCGGCGGGTCGTTCACGAACCCTCCGAGCGGCTCGGCCGATGCCGGCGCGCCGGATCGGCCCGGGACCGCGCCGCTGCGGGTCGGGAGCCCGGCCGCCCGGGCTCGCAATCCGTCCGGACCGGAGCCGGCGAGCGGCCGCATCGGAGCCCGCGGGCCCGACCCCGACGTCGCGCCGGGGATGGCGATCGGCTATTCGGACAGCCCTTGCGGCTCGCCGATCCCCAGGTAGACCGCGATCCCGCCGGCCACCCCGGCGACGACCGCTCCCCCGATGAGCAACCCGTAGGCGACGCCGAGATTGTAGCCGGCCCAGCCCGAACTCTGACCGAGAAGTCCCGTGGCGACCGCGAAGAGCGCCGTGACGATCGCCGCGACCAGCTGGGCCTGGTGCCGCTTCTGCCGGACGCTCTTTCGGAGCCGCACGTGCTGCTGCAGTCCGAGGCCGGCCGCTTCGAGCGTGCCGGAGTCGATCCGGACAGTCCCGGGAGCCCCGGCCAAGTCGGGGGTCGAGGCGGCCGAGCCGGGTTCGGGGCGCTTCGCGGCGTTGAGGAGCCGTTCGGCGAGCGCCTCCAGGCGGGGATCGTCGGATTCACTCCGCGGACGCCGGGTCATGTCCCGCCCGAAGGAGGAGGCCCTCCCTGGATTTCAATCATCTCCCCGGAGTGCGGCCGGGGCCCCGGCCCCCTGGACCCTTCGGCGGCGAAGAGTTCCGGCCCCGGGGCCGGTCTCGGGCCGTGGGCCGGAAGCGCCGCCCGATCGAGGACGGGGGGCCCTCGAAGGCCGATGCCGGCCGCGGAGAGGAGGCGGGGGTAGGTGGGGGGCTGGGTTTCCGGATCGACCCCGACGTGGGACCGGGTCCGGCGGTCGAGCCGTCGGACCCCCTCCCGCCGCCCAACGAAGCCGTCACCCGCCCCGACTCCGGGTCCGGTTTCGCGTCCCGGGTCTCGGGGCCGCCGCGGAAGGACGGGCCCACCCGGGGGATGACCCGCCGGCCGGAGCCGCCTCACTTCGGAGGAACGGCGGCCTCGGGGGGCATCGGAGGGGCCGGGCTCGCCGGGGGCGCCGGGCTCGCCGCGGGGGCCTTGGGCTTGCCTCGCGCCCCGACCGCGAGGAGGATCCCGCCCAGGACCGCCAGGACGATCCCGATGAGGATGAAGTAGCTCACCCCGGAGTAGGTATAGCTGATCGTGATGGGGACCGCACTTCCCGATTCACACGCAAAGACGTAGTAGGTGGTGCCGAGCGCGAGCGTCGCCGAGATCGACCCGCTCGAGCCGGTCGACTGGGTCACGACCCCGGACGGGGACGCGCAGCCCCCTCGGTGGGACGTGAGGTAGACGGTGGTGCCGGCCGACGCGCCCGACCAGGAGGCCGAGAAAGGCCCCCCGCTCACACCGGTCGGAGAGATCACGAAGGCCGACCCGGCCGGAATGACCGCTTGGCTACTTCCCGCATGCAGGGCGTACCCGCCGCCGGCCACCAGAATCCCAATCACCAGAAGGATGGCGCCGCCGATCACCAGACCCCGCCGCATGAGGCCGGATTCGGGCGCAGGCTACTTAATCCTATGGTTGGGCGAGGGCGGGTCAGGGAACTCCGCCACCCTTCGTACGACGCCGCCGCGCGGTGCCCCAGGCCAGCAGGCCGATCAGGATCGCCCCGCCGGCTCCCCCGGCCGCCCAGAGCCACACCGGGGTCGCCGAGGGCGGTGCCGGGATCGGGACGAATCCCACCACGACCGGGGCCGATGGGGCCGCACCGGAGAGCGTCAGGTTCCCGAGCGTGGCCCGGAGGTGGTAGCCCGGCGGAGGGACGACCGTGAGCGTGTAGCTCCCGTTCGGCAGATCCAGCTCGAGGGTCGTCGTGTTGGAGGTGAACGGTTGCCCGTTGACCACGAGGGTCCAGAGGGTGCCGTTCGAGATCCCCTGGACGGTGACGACGACCGGGTAGGTGACCTGGGTCCATCGGAACGTCAGGGTGACCGGAGTTCCGTTGACCTCCACCGTGCCGTCGTAGCCGGTCGTCGCCCACCCCGCGACCCCGGCGATCTGGTAGGGATCGCTGCCGTTGGGCACCGACCAGGTGAGCGAGGCGCCGGTCGTCGAGGTGACCGTGCCGTTGAAGGTGATGCTCCAGAGGGTCCCGTTCGGGAGCCCGATTTCGTCGACCGTCACGGTGTAGGTGATCTGGGCGAAGTCGAGCAGGACCCTCGCGCCGCTCCCGTTGATCGTCACCGTCCCTTGGGCCGGAGTCACCGACCATCCCGGGATCGGTTCGATCCGGAAGGGGTAGCTCCCGTTCCCCAGCTCGAGCGTGAGGTTCGAACCGACGCTCGGATAGGAGGACGCGTTGAGGTCGAGGACGAACGGAAGCCCGACCGGTCGGCCCTCCGTCACAAAGCTCACGGGATAGAGGTAGGGCGCGAACAGGGCGGTCACCGGCCCGAGTCCGTTGATGAGCGCCACCGTGCCCCCGGTCGAATTCACCGCGCCCAGGTTCCCGTTCCCCGGGAGGAAGGTCACGAAGGTGACCGACTCCGACGGGAGGAGGTTCGAGGCGACGACCGCCCGGGAGATCCCGTTGACCGCCTCGACCCGGTGGCCGACGCCGGCGGTGAGGTAGAGATAGCCGTTGATCGGATCGAAGGTGATCTGGTCCGGGTACGCCCCGAAGGGCAGGGTCTGGGGGGCGATCGCGGGGGTCGAGCCGTTGAGGAGGGTGAGGTTGCCGTCCCCGAAGTCGGTGATCCAGAACTGCGCGGTCGCGGAGTCGAACACAATCCCGTGGGGATCGGCCCCCACCGGCACGTTGATCGAGGGCGCGGTCGGATCCGACGGATCGACCCCGGTGACGTTGTTGGAGCCCGCGTTGACGGCGAACACCCATCCGGTCGAAGGGTCGAGGGCCAGCGCGACCGGATCGAGGCCGACCGGGAGGGAGCCGACCGACCGACCGTCGGTCAGGTTGACGAGGGTCAGGTTCGATCCGCCGTAGTTGGCGACCACGAGCAGGCCCGCCGACGGATCCCACAAGAGCGCCGTCGGGTTCGGCCCGACCGCGATCGGCGATCCCACCGGAGCCCCGGTCCCCGCGCTCAGGACCGTCAGGTTGTCGGACCCGAAGTTCGCGACGACGAGCCGGCCCTGCGCGGAGAGATCGAGGATCGCCGACGGCGCATGCCCCACCCGGACCGAGCCCTCGACCCGGCCGGTCGACCCGTTGAGGATCGTGACCGAATCGTTGCCGCGGTCGGTGACGAAGAGGGCGCCGAGTCGGGGATCGAAGGCGACCGCCGAAGGCGACGCGCCGCCGGCCCAACCCGACGCGAGGACCTGCCCCGGCATTCCTTCGACCTGCAATGTGCCCTCGGCCACCGGAGCGAGGAGCCTCGCCCCGGCCACGGGCAGGAACCGGTAGGGGTAGCTCCCGTTGGGGAGGTCGACCGTCAGCGTCGCATTCGGGGTGGTGTACGGGGTGCCGTTGAGATCGACGGTCCAGGACCGGCCGGGAGGCAGGCCGTACTCCTGGAACTCGACCGGATACTTCGGGATCGGGCCCCAGAGGATGCCCCGGCGCGCTCCCCGGCCGACCACCGAGAGGTTCCGCCCGCCCGTGTTCAGGATCACGACCTCCCGGGTCGTCGGGATGTCGGCGCCCGCCGTCGGGCCGGCCCCCACCCGGACGGAGCCGGCCAGACGGGGGCTCGCCGAACCGTTCCCGTCGTAGAGGGCGACCTGGCCGGACGACGGTTCGGCGATGTCGATCTGACCGTGGGCCGGGTCCCAGACCAGCCCCTGAGGCACCGCGCCGAGCCCGACGGTCGCGACCGGGGCGAGGGTGGCGTTCAGCACCGTCAAACTACCGGGGCCGCCGGCGTAGGTCGAGTTGGAGGTGATGAAGACGGCCCCGGTCTGGTTGGCGACCGCGAGCCCGGTCGGCCGGGCCGATGGCGAGAGGGTGAGGCTGACGTTGTTCTCGGGGGTCAGGTTCCCCCCCTCCAGCCGGACCACCCGGCCGGATCCGGCATCCAGGACGACCAGGCTCGCACTGGTCGGGTCGTAGACGACCGCGACCGGATCCGAGCCGCCGGAGGAAACGTTCCGGGTGACCGCGAAGGTGCTGCCGCTGACGATCGTGAGGTTGTTCGAGCCCGAGTCGGCCACGATCATCGAACGGATGAGGGGGTCGTAGGCGAGGGCCCGCGGCGCGTACTGGACCGAGACATTCGCGACCGTGCCCCCCCCGGTCGGATCGGTCACGGTGAGGTTGTCCGACTGGGCGTTGGCGACGACGAGATCGCCGGTGACCGGATCGTAGGCGACCGCCGCCGGTGCGGCCCCGACCGGAAGGCCCGGGCCCACCGGGCGCATCGTCTGGGGGTCCACGATCGTGAGATTGTCGGAGAGGCTGTTGGCCACGTACAGGAGCCCGTTGGCCGGATCGAAGGCGGCCGCGTCGGGCGACGCGCCAACCGTCACGCCGGACGGAGCGAGGTTGGCCGGCCGGCCGGCGACCACCACCCAGCCGGTCGTGGGTTCCCCGTCGGTGCGGTACCCGGCGGGTCCCTGGATCTGATACGGGAAGATCCCGGCCGAGATCTCGAAGTGGATCGTCGAGTTCGTCGTCCGGTCGGTCATCCCCGCGAGCGTCACCTGCCACCCGGTCCCGGCGGGCAGACCGGTCTCCGCGAAGACGACCGGATATTCGGGCGCCGGACCCCAAGTGAGGGCGACGGTGGTGTGGGAGGTCAGGACGGTCCAGTCCGAGGCATACGCGTTGGCGACGAGAAAGGCGTGCGCCGGGGGATCGTAGAGGACGGCGCTCGGGTAGTCGGAGATTCCCGACCAGCTCTGGTTGAAGGCGAACCGGGCGCCCGAGTACAACGTCAGGACGTTCACCTGCTGGCTCGCCACGAGCATCTGTCCCGCCGGGTCGATCCCCAGGCTGTAGGGGCCGGCCGGAGCGACGAACCTGAACGACGCGTTCGGATTGCTCGCCGAGTAGACCGTGACGTTGCCGGGCCCGCCGTTGTTCCCGTCCGAAACGATGATCCGGTCGAGCGGGGGATCGGACGCCACCGCCCACGGCTGAGTGTACGACGGGGGAGAGTACGGTTCGACCGTCCCGTTGGTCCCGTTGAGCGCCACGATGTTGACCTGGTCCGATCCGGAGGCCGCCACCCAGAGGTCATGGGTCGACGGGGCCACGGCGGAGCCGACCGGGTCGGAGCCGACCGAGATGTCGTGCAGCACCGACGGGGAGGTCGAGCCGTTGAAGACCGCGATGTAGCCGCTGGTGTCCGACGCATACAGGAGCTGGTTCACGGGGTCGTAGGTGATCCACGAGACGGCTCCGGTGGACAGTGCCCCGGGGGCGATGGTAAAGTTCGCGATCCAGGCGTTATCGGAGCCGTTGAGCACGCCCACGTACGCCGTGTAGGAGTAGCCGACGTAGACGAACCCGTTCGTCGGGTCGAACGCCATCGCTACGGCCGGCTCGGCGAGGGAGATGCTCGCGACCGTCTGGAACGTCGTGGCGTTGACGACACTCAGGTTGAAGTTCTGTAAATTGCCGAGGTAGAGGTTCCCCGTCCGGTTGTCGTAGACTCCGGCGCTCGGCGCCGATCCCACCGGGATCGACGGCGAGGGCGTGAAGAACTGCCCGCCGACGACGGTCAGGTTGCCCTGAGCGGGCTCGCCGACCGGCTGGTAGTCGATGACGGGATTGAGCGTGTAGGAAAAGGTCCCGTTCGAGACCGGGATCGTGAGCGTGGCCCCGGTCCCGCGGTAGGTCGTCCCGGCGAAGGTGACCGACCAGGGGGTTCCCGCCGGCAGCCCCGACGAGGCCCACTCGACCGGATACTGCGGCACCGGCCGAAAGGCGAAGCGCAAATCCCCGTTCCCGTTGATCGCCGAGAGGTTGCTGCCCGTGCTCGAGAGGACCACGATGAATCCCGTCCCTGCGACGTAGGTCGCAGCGTCCGGCGATGATCCCGTACCGATGCTCGGGACCACCGTTCGCGCCCGGGCCGGATCGATGACCGTCAGGTTGTCGGTGCCCTGGTTCGGCACGTAGAGGTCGCCGTCCGCGGGATCGTAGACCGGGGCGGTGGGTCCGCCGCCCACCGCGACGCTGCGGACGACCACCCGTCCGTTGGAGCCGTTCAGGATCGTCAGGTTGGAGCTCCCCGAGTTGGTGACGAAGATCGTCCCGTTGGCGGGATTCGCCGCGACTCCGCTCGGCGAGACGCCGACCGGGATCGGGCTCCCCACGACCGAGCCGTTCGACCCGTTGAGGACCGTGACCGCATTCGCTCCCGCATCGGCGACGAACAGATTGCCCGTCGACGGGGCGTAAGCGATTGCGACGGGGTCGGAGCCGACCGGGATCCCCGAGTCGACGACCTGGTAGGAGCTCCCATTGACGACCGTCACGTTGTCCGAACCCGCGTTCACCACGAAGACTTCGCCGTTGTGGGGATCGACCGCCAGGGCAACCGGGTCGGTGCCGACCCCGAGGCTGGGCACCACGACCTGGCCGGTCGAAGGGTCGAGGACCGTCAGGTTGTCGCTTTCACTGTTGGCGACCCAGAGCGTGCCGTTGGCACCGTCCCAGGCGATCGCGGACGGAAGGCTCCCCACCGAGTAGTTGGCCTCCCGGTGCCACGGGAGGCTGCCGACCGCGATCTGGACGACCGAGTCGAAGTAGCCGCTCGTGACGTAGAGCGACGTCGTATTGGGAACGTAGACGACCCCGGTCGGGTCGGCCCCAACGCCCAGTCCAAGGCCCGGCACGACGACCTTGTTCGGAGGTCCCGCGACGAAGATCGTTCCGGAACTCTGGGCCCCGTCCGCACTGGTGGGACCCCAGCCGTTGACCGATCCCAGCCGATAGGTGTAGGTGCCGTTGGGTGCGTAGACGGTCGGCGAGTTGTTGGTGAAGCTATAGTCGGTGCCGCCGATCTCCAGCGACCAGGGGGTCCCGTTGGGCAGGCCGATCGCCTGGACCCGGATGGGGTAGGTCCCGGCGGCCGGGCCGGAGAGGGCGTGGAGCGGGGCGCTTCGAAGGGGAGGGCCGACCGACGGGTGGGCCGAGAGGGGAACCCCGAGCAACGAGACCGCAAGCAGGACGATGACGAGGCATGTCATCCGCCGGCGCGGGCCGGCGCGAGGGAGGTCCGGGCGCACACTCTCTGGAACGCTGGAACCATAGAAGTCACTATCGGTAGAGCCCCGAAAGCCTATCTCGCCGCCCGCCCGTCGGGGGTATGGCCGACCGATCCACCGACTTCCTGGCGAACGAACGAACCTTCCTCGCCTGGGTGCGGACCGCGGTCACCATCATGGCGTTCGGCTTCGTCGTCGCCCGCTTCGGTCTCCTGCTCAAGGAACTCTCGGGCGCGTCGAACGCGGGCGTTTCGGCGCCGGTCTCCGAGACGGTCGGGGTGCTCCTGGTCCTCTCGGGAACCGCGATCCTCGGGGTCGCCTTCCTCCAGTTCCAGAAGAATCGTCGGGATCTCAGCACGGGTCGGTACGAACCGGACCGGCTCCTCGAGACCCTCCTCACGGCCCTCCTCATCGTGGTGGGCATCGGCCTCGCCGTCTACCTCCTGGGCGTCGCCTGAGCGCCAATCCCGCGGGCCCGGCCGGCTCCGGGAGCCGGACCGGTCGCCCCGTCGGGTCCGGCTCGGCTGGACGCCCCCCGCCGCCCCCCCCCTCAACCCCGGTGAGCCGGGGGGGCCGATGCCATCGAGCGGCCCGGGCCGTCTCGGGCCGGGGCGGGAGGGACGGCTCCGGCTCGTCCTGCCGCCGTTCGTGCCGGCGCCGATGGAAGGCCCCCCACGATCCCTTGCGGGCAGCGTGGACCTCCTCGCGTTCGGGCTCCGGCCACCCGCGCTCCCCGGGCGCTCCGGCGTCCGGAGGGGCGACGCGTCCCGGCTCGGGACCGCGCCGGACCACCCCGCCTCGTTCCCCGGGCCGGCCCGGAAACCGGTCGCCCGGATCGACCGTTCGGCGACGCCCCGGTAGGGAGCCCAACCGTTTTGACCGAACCGACGCTGGGGGATTCCATGGCGCCCACCCCGACCGAGAGGCTCGCCGCGCTCCACCTCACCCTTCCTTCGCCCCCCCGACCGGCCGGATCGTATGCGCCGGCGGTGGTCGACGGCGGCCGGATCTTCGTCTCCGGTCAGATCGTCCTCGACGGCGGAGCGGCGGTCCACCCCGGCCTCGTCGGCCGCGAAGTCCGTCCGGAGGAGGCCCGCGAACTCGCCCGCCAAGCGATGCTCCAGGCGTTGAGCGCCGCCGCGGACGCCGCGGGCTCGATCGACCGGATCCACCGGATCCTCCGGGTCGTCGTCTACGTCGCGTCGGCGCCGGGGTTCGACCGCCAGCACGAGGTCGCGAATGGGGCGACCGAGATCCTGCCCGAGATCTTCGGCGAGGCCGGTCGTCCGGCCCGGGCCGCGGTGGGCGTCGTCGCGCTCCCGCTGAACGCCCCCGTCGAGGTCGAGCTCATGGCGGCGCTCGCGTAGAGGCGCCGTGGACGTCACGGAGTGGGCCGGGGTCTACCGGGAGGGGCGGCAGCTCTACACCCGCAACGCGGTGCCCGGCCGGCCGGTCCACGACGAAGAGCTGCGCCGCGCCGACGGCCTCGAGTACCGGGCCTGGGATCCGTTCCGCAGCAAGCTCGCCGCCTACCTGCTGCACGCTGCGCCCCCGGGACTCTGGAACGGCTGCCGATCGGTCCTCTACCTCGGCGGGGCGCACGGAACCACCGCGAGCCACCTCGCGGAGGCGCTGCCCGAGGCGACCGTCTATGTGGTCGAGAAGAGCCCCACCTCCTTCGCCCCGCTGCTTCGGCTGAGCCGGGACCGTCCCTCCCTCGTCCCGATCCTGGCCGACGCGCAGCTGCCCGAGCGGTACGCCGCCGACGTCGGGCGGGTCGATTTCCTCTACCAGGACGTCGCCCAGCGCCAGCAGGCGGCGATCTTCGTCGAGAATGCCCGGGCCTGCCTCGCCCGCTCGGGACGCGGCCTCCTGATGCTCAAGGTCCGGTCGGTGACCCAGCGTCAGCCGGCGCCGGTGATCCTGCGGTCGGCCCGCTCGACGCTCACGTCGGCCCGTCTCGCCGTCCTCCACGAGTCGGGGCTCGCCCCGTTCTCCCAGGAGCACGTGGCGATCTCGATCCGCGGGTGAGCCGCACCGTTCAGCGTTCGCCTGTGGGGCGACGGGAAACTACCCCGCCCGCGGAGGACATGGTCGGCGACCATGCACGCGACCGAACGTCGACTTTGGAGACCGACCCTCGGGAGACCCCACGGCCGAATGCGCGCGACGACCGGGCCCCCCCGGGCACCACCCTTCCCTGGGGAGGGCCCTGGATCGGCGGCCCCCCGCCCCACGCCCTCCTCGAACCAGCCCGACGCCGACCCGACGCCCGTCGAGCACGCCCCAACCCTCGTCCGGGCCTTGGCCGGGCCCCGCCGCGGTCTCGGGCCGGGCCGCCGCCCGGCACGGCCTCCGGTGGTGGGGGGATCGATGGGGAGGCTCCGGCCTCGGCGGCGGGCGTTCCTTGTCGCGTTCCTGACGATCGGGGCCGCCCTCCTGGTCGGCCTCCCGGGCCACCCCGGCCCGGGCGGAACGGCCGTCGCCGCCTCGGGGGGCTCGGGCGGCGCTTCGAACGGCACGGCCGCGCCGGTCGGCAACTTCAGCGCGGCGATCAACCGCTTGGTCGAGCTGGTCGGGGTGGCCGGCGCCGGTCTCCTCGCGCTGGTCTGGGCCCGGGTGGCGATGAGCTGGTTCTCGACCGACGTCTCGAAGAAGATCCAGGCGAAGGACCGGGCCCGGGACGCCCTCATCGGGACCCTGATCTTCACCGCCGCCCTCACGGGGCTCATCTACGGGCTCGCCCACTGGGTCCTCACCGGCGTCTAGGGAGGACCCGATGGACCTCTCGGGCGTCATCCAGGCGATCCTCTTCGGCCTCTTTGCCCTCCTGACGGCCGCGATCGCGGCGATCATCGGTCCGACCTACGACCACCTCTTCGTGCCGTCGATGCAGACCGGGGCGCTCTTCCCGCCGTTCCTGGGCCCGGTCCCGAGCCCCAACTTCCTCTCCCGGGCGGCGGGCTTCTCGACCTTCCTCCTGGCGAACATCGTCGATCCGGGCATCGCCCTGGTCGCGGTCGGTCTCGGGATCGCCTACCTCTCCCGGTCGGTCCTTGCCCGGTACGGGGCGAACATCGAGGCGCTCCTGATCCGGATGATCGTCGCGGTGATCGCGGCGAACTTCGTCCTCCCGATCGCCGACGGCATCCTCTCGGTGGCGGGCGGGATGTACCCCGTGGTCGCGCAGTGGGACGGCGGCGCCTGGGAGAGCTGGGTCAACCTGGGCGGCTACGGGATGTTCTCGTACTCGTGGGGGAATGGGGCGCTGACCTTCGTCCTCGCCTTCGTGCTCTTCTCGAGCGTCTTCCTCCTGACGCTTGCAGTCGCGATCCGGGACGCGCTCCTCGCGGTGCTGCTGGTCGTGCTGCCGCTCTTTACCCTCGTCGCGCCGTTCGGGCCGCTCCGCCCGCTCGCGCGCCGGGCCTGGTTCCTCTTCGGCGAGATGGCGTTCCTCCCCTGCATCCTCGTGATCCCGCTCGAGCTCGCGGTCGGGAGTCCCAGCGTCGTCCTGCTGACGGCGTACCTGGCGGTCGCCCTCTCCTCCCCCTTCCTCCTCTCCCTCGCCGGCACGAACCTCACCAGCTTCGGCTTCCCGGCCGTCGGGCCGATGCTGAGCTCGGCGACGCAGCGGGGCCTCGCCCTGGTCTCCGCCGCCGGGGCGAGCTACTTCGGCCCCGCGGCCGCAGCGGCCGGCGGCGCGTCGGGGTCGGGGGGCGGGATCGGGGCCGGGGCGTTCCGCGCGGCCCAGAGCGCGGGGGCCCCGGCGACCGCGCCGCTCGCGCTCGGCGAGGCGATCGGCCACGGGGCGGTCCAGCTCCTGAAGCACGTCCCGCAGCGCCCGCCGGCGGGGTTCAGGTTCCCGCCGTCGCCGTCCGAGCGGGAGGAGCCGTAGGATGACGATCGCGAACGGGGTCGGCCTCCCGATCGGGCTCCCCGAGCGGATCGACCGGCCGCTCAGGCTCGGCCCGTTCCCGAGCGCCCGGGACGCGGTCAAAGGGCTCGCCTACGCCCTCGGCGGCGCGCTGCTGATTCCGATCGTCGGCCTGTGGGGCTGGCTCCCGATGATCGGGATCGGCCTCCTGGT
Source organism: Thermoplasmata archaeon (assembly GCA_027365105.1). GTDB lineage: Archaea > Thermoplasmatota > Thermoplasmata > Lutacidiplasmatales > UBA184 > Lutacidiplasma. The sequence goes on along the minus strand of DAHXNZ010000013.1, from coordinate 6,832 downwards.
CGGGCTGGTCCGGATCGACGGGGTCCCGCTCGACACGGCGCTCTACCTGAGGGCCCGACGGCGCGGACGGCGCCATGAGCGGCTCCGGCGCGACCCGATCCCCCGGGACCCTGCGGCCGACCCCCGCTGGTTGACCCTGCCGTCGGGCCGGAGGGTCGGGATCGTGCAGGCCGAGGGGACCCCGATCGCCTTCCTGCCCCCCGCCGAGCTCCGCGCGCGGTTCGCGGTCTACCGGGAGCTGCTCCTCGACTGCGGCGCCGGCGGGGTGCTGATCGCCTCGACCGTGCCGATCGCCTCGGGCGCGCTCCGGCCGCGCCGGTCCGCCGTCGGGGAAGGAGAGGCCGCCGCGCGCGACGCGTACGACGAGCTGGTCGGGCTCCTCGGCGAGCGGCGCCGGCACCGACGGGCCTACCTCGCGCTCGGGACCCCCGAGGCCGGCCCGGAGGCCCTCGCCCAGCTCGACGCCCGGCTCACCGCGGTCGAGGAACGGTTCCGGGCGCTCGGGGCGTCGCCCCAGAGGCTGACGGGGGCGGAGCTGGACCGGGCCGCCCGACGCTTCGGCTGGGAGCGGTCGGACGCCGCGGGGAGCCCCCCATGACCGACCTCCTGCCCCGGATCGTGGCCGCCCACCCGCGGGCGGCCGCCTGGACCGCGTCGCTCGGAATCGGGCTCCTGGCGATCGCGGTCCCCTACCTCGCGTCGGCGTCGGTGACCCTCGGCATCCTGGCAATCGTCGTCGGGCTCACCCGGAACTTCGGCCGGGACCGCGCCCGGCCCGGGATCGGCCCGCTCCTGCTCGTCGTGGTGCCGGCGGCCCTTGGGGCCGCCCTGCTCGTCGCCGCCCCGCCCGAACTCGCTCCGGTCCGGGCCCTCGGGTTCGCGATCGCGCTCGCGCCGCTCGCCTTCCTCGGGGTGCCGACGCTGCCCCGGGGGTGGGGAACGCCCCGGGGGGCGCCATGAGCCGCGCCCCGGCGCCGGTCGAGGGGAGCCGGTGGCTCCGCATCGGAGCCCGGGTCCGGGCCCCCCTGCTGCTCGACGAACTGCCCCGGGGGGTGGCGTTCGGCTTCCTGGAACGGCTGCTGCCGCTCACCGAACGGATCGATCTCGGGATCGAGTTCCACCGGATCTCCCACGACCGGGCGATCGAGCTGGTCCACAGCGCCCGGGCGGTCGCCGAGGCCGAACTCGCCCGGGGCGCCGGCGCGTCGACCGCCTCGCTCGAGTCGATCGGGGCGAGCTCCGCCGAGCTCGCGGGCCAGATCGCCCGGCGGGAGCAGGAGCTTTGGAAGGTCGGCCTCAGGTTCGTGCCGGTCGATCCCGGCCGGGAGGGCGCCGAGCGGCTGAGGGCCGGCCTCGAGCGCCGGCTCGCCGAGCTCGGGTTCCGGTCCCGGATCCCCGCCCATCAGGTGCGGGAGGCCCTGCGGCCGTACGACCTCTCCGGGGTCGAGCCCCGGCCGGTCGGCTACTGGCACACCCTCCCGACCGACGGGCTCGCCGCCTTCTACCCGCTCGGCGACGAAGGGGTCCTCGAGCGGGGCGGCATCCTGCTCGGCCTCACCCTCGGCGAGGCGGCGCCGGTGGTCGTCGACCGCTGGCGGCACTCGAGCTACTCCTGGGGGATCTTCGGAACGACCGGGGCCGGCAAGAGCTTCGCCGCCGCGCTGATGGCGCTGCGCTCCCGCTGGCAGACCGAGGGGCTCCGGACCGTGATCCTCGATCCGCTCGGCGAGTTCTCCGGCCTGGCCGAGGCGCTCGGCGGCACGGTGATCCGGCTCGGGGCCGACGCCCGGGTCCGACTGAACCCGCTCGATCCCGTGACCACCGGCGGGGACCGGAAGGAGAAGGCCGGCCGGGTGGGCGCGATCCTGCGCGCCCTCTTCCCGAGCCTCCTCGACGAGGAGATGGCCGCCCTCGATGCGTCGGTCAGCCGGCTCTACGAGCGCGGTCCCGAGATCCCGACCCTGGGCGATCTGGTCGATCTGGTCGGCTCCGACCCGAAGGCGCCGCCGAGGCTCGCCGGCCTATTGGAGATCTTCCGGTCGGGGTCGCTCGCCGCGGTCGACGGGCCGACGACCATCGACCCGCAGGCCGAGGTGCTGACGGTCGACTTCCGGGGGATCCCCGAGAACCACCTCCCGTTCCACCTCGCCTACGTCCTCGACTGGACCTACGGGCTCCTGCGCGATGCCCCGGGGCCGAAGCTCGCGGTGGTCGACGAGGCCCACCTCCTCGCCCGGCATCCGGCGACCGCCGAGTTCCTCGACCGGGTCGTCCGGCACGTGCGCCACTTCACCGGAGGGTTCCTGCTCCTGAGCCAGAGCCCCGACGACTTCCTCCGGCACGAGAGCGGGCGGGCGATCCTGCGCAACCTCCGGGCGAGCCTCCTCCTCCGGCTCGCGCCGGTCTCCGAGGCGGTCGGCCGGTTCTACGGGCTCACGTCGGGGGAGATCGACTGGCTGCCGAGGGCCCGGCTGCCGACCGAGGCCGGCTACTCGGAGGGGCTCCTGAGGCTCGGCGAGGCCCACCTGCCGATCGCGATGGTCTGCACCACCGCCGAGCTCGAGTTCCTGACCCGGGCACTCGGCACCGGGGGGCCGGCCCGGAAGGTCGCTGCGAGTCGACCCGATGGTTTATGATGGTCCGTGGGCCGACGAGGGGATATGACCGCCTCGGCGCCGCGAGGTCCCGAACGCCCCCGACGTCGCCGCGAGAGCTGGAGCCTGGAGGCGATCGTCGAGAACGTCTCGGGGCGCCCGCTCTCCGACTTCCAGGATCCGGCCCTGCCGACCCACCCGTATGTCCGGTCCCGCCGGCACGGCGGTGCGCCGGCCGCGGCCGAGGCCGCGGTCCGGGCCCCCCCGACCGATCCGGTCGATCTCTACACCCCCCCGCTCGTCGGAGCGGTCGGCCGGGCCGCGCACGACCCCGGGGCGACCCACCACCTCCCGACGCTGGCCCGGCTCGCCCAGCTGCCCGCGGGACCGGCCGGCCCGGGCCCGAGCCGGCGGCCCGAGCGGGTCTACCTCCACTACCTCCTGCTCCACCTCGACCGCCTCGAGACGCCCGCGCTCGACTACCTCCGACGTTCGGTCGTGGAGGAACTCGACCGGCGGGCGGCGCCGCCCGCCCCGGTCACTCCGTCACGACCCGAAGGCCCCGCGCCTGCCCCCGGGCCGCGCTGCGCCGATGGACCGTAGGGTCCCGCTCGACCCCGACCGCTCGACGGCCCAGCTCCGCGGCCGCCCAGAGCGTGGTGCCCGTGCCCGCGAACGGATCGAGCACCGTGTCGCCGAGGACGCTGAACATCCGGATCAGCCGCCGGGGGATCTCGGGCGGGAACGCCCCCGTCCGGCCGTCCGGGCCGGCCTGGCGCACCCCCCGGACGTCACTCCAGACCTGGGAGAACCAGAGGTCCCGCTCGGTCCGGGTGTACCGGCTCGCCCACCGGTTCGCGTCGTGCGCCGCGAACCGCCGGAGCCCGCCCTTCCGGAAGAGCAGCAGGAACTCGCAGTCGAGGGTGACGTAGGCGTTGGGCGGCAGGAAGCCGGAGCCCAGGAAGGCGTTCGGCTTGTTGAGGGGCTTCTTCCAGAGGATGTAGGGCAGGGGCCGCAAGCCGATCCGGGCGGCGCCGGCCAGGACCCGGGCATGGTTCGGCCAGAGCCGGAACTCCCCGTCCCGGGAGCGGACGGCGTCACCGATGTTGATCGCGAGGATCCCGCCGGGGACGAGGACTCGGTGGCACGCCCGCCAGGCGCGGTCCAGCCCCGCGTGCATGCTCTCAAAGTCGTCGGCGCCCTGGGCGGCAAAGCTGCCGTCCCATTGGGCGACCATCGGGTAGGGCGGCGAGGTGACGACCAGATGGACCGACGCGGGCCCAATCCCCGGGAGCTCGGCGGCGTCCCCCACGATGAGCCGGACCGGGGCCTCCGCACCGGGCATCCGCGGGGGAACCCCCGGGAGCGTTAATACCGACGCCCCCGTCGCGTGAGCCATGCGGCTCGATCGTCCGGTCCTCCAGGTGGCCCTCGACTTCGAGAACCTCTCCCGGGCCCTCGCCGCCGCCCGGGAGGCGGTCGAGGGCGGCGCCGACTGGATCGAGGCGGGCACCCCCCTCATCAAGAGCGAGGGGCTCGACGCGGTCCGGGAGCTCAAGAAGACGTTCGGTGGACACCGGATCGTCGCCGACATGAAGATCATGGACACCGGGGCGTTCGAGGTCGAGATCGCCGCGAAGGCCGGCGCCGACCTGGTGACGGTCCTCGGCACCGCCGACGACGACACGATCGCCGAGGCGGTCCGGGGCGGGGAGCTCTACGGGGCCGAGATCGTGGTCGACCTGCTCAACGTCGCCGACCCGGTCGCCCGGAGCCGGCGGGCGGCCGAGCTCGGGGCCGCGGCGGTCTGCTGGCATGTCGGCATCGACATGCAGATGCAGGCCCGCACCCCGTTCGCCGAACTCGAGGCGCTGGTCCGGGCGACCGACCTCCCGGTCGCGGTCGCAGGCGGCCTCACCAGCGAGAGCGTCGCGCGCGCCACCCGGGCGGGCGCCCAGATCCTCGTGGTCGGCGGCGCGATCACCAAGAGCGCGCAGATCGTCGAGGCCACGCGCGAGATCCGGCGGTCGATGGAAACCCAGAGCGCCGCGACCTCCGACCGGTTCCGGCGCTACGCGGGGGCCGAGATCCGGGCGGCGTTCCTCAAGGTCTCCTCCCCCAATGTGACCGACGCGATGCAGCGACAGGGCGCGATGCACGGGATCCTCCCCCGGCTCACGGGCCCGACCGTACGGGTCGCCGGGCCGGCGGTGACAGTGCTCACCCGGGACGGCGACTGGGCGAAGCCGGTGGAGGCGATCGATCGGGCCGGCCCGGGCGATGTGGTCGTCGTCGACGCCGGCGGCGGGACCACCGCGATCTGGGGCGAGCTCGCCAGCTGGAGCGCCCATATGCGCCAGGTCGCGGCGGTCGTGATCGACGGGGCCGCCCGCGACATCGACGCGATCCTCGAGCTCGGCTTCCCGGTCTTCAGCCGGTCGGTGAGCCCCAACGCCGGGGAGCCGAAGGGCCACGGGGAGATCGGGACCGAGGTGGTGGTCGGCGGCGTCCGGGTCCGCCCGGGCGACTGGATCGTCGGGGATGCGAGCGGCGTCGTGGTCGTCCCCCGGGAGCGGGCCCAGGAGATCGCCAACCGGGCCCTGGACGTCATGGAACACGAGAACCGGGTCCGCGAGGAGATCCAGCGCGGCTCGACCCTCGGCTCGGTCCAGAAGCTCGAACGCTGGGAACGCGTCGGCTGAACCCGCCGATCCGACGACGCGCCGCTCGGTTCGAGCCACCCTCGGATGGAGGGGAGCGGCGGCCCTTCGGGGATCCGAGGCTTCCTCCCGGCCGTACGCGAAGCTGAGACGACATCGGAAGCGGAACGCGCCGGAGGGATCGCGATCGAGCCGTGGAGGGGATCCGGGCTCCGGCAGAGACAGGGGGCCACGGAAAGGGAACGCCCGATCGCCCGCGAGGAACGTGACGGGGGAAGCTCGCCGGCTTCGGACGAGAAACCGTCGGTGCCGCGGGGGAGAAGGTCGAAGAGAAACCGCGATATCCCACCGATCCAGCCGTCGGCCGGTCGTCGATCGAAGCGGGTCCGAGTTGCGGTGCGTGAAATCCGGGGAGGGAGACGGAAGACCCGGAGCGGACGCGCGCGGGGATGTCCTGGTCGGGTGACTCCGGAGCTGGCGGAGGAACTCCTCGCCCTGCGGGGATCGTGGCCCCCGTGGAGCGGGGTGGCCCAACCTGCGGGTCCGCCGACCGGAACCTGCCGGAGGGCCGGCCCTGCCTCAACGACCGTAACCGGAGGCGTGGAAAAGGGTGCGGCAGGGTTTGGAACACCCTCGGGCGCCCCGACTTCCCCCTGACGACCCGCAAGGCGCCCGATGCCGCCACAGCGCGAGAGTCTGGGCCTATACTTCGAACATAAGGTTTCGAACGGCTTCAGGTACGGAGAGGATAGATCCACATGCCCGTTCGGTTCCAGATCGTGATCGACTGTCGCGAAGCGGCGCCACTCGCACGTTTCTGGCTCGAAGCGCTGGGATATGTGCTCGAACCGCCCCCCTCCGGCTTCGACTCGTGGGACGACTACTACCGGAACCTCGGGGTAGGTGAAGAGGACTTGGGAATTGGTCCCGACTCCCTCGTGGACCCCACGGGTAACGGCCCCCGAATCTGGTTCCACCAAGTGCCCGAGCCGAAGACGGTTAAGAACCGTCTTCACTTCGATATCGGAGCTGGCGGAGGGCGCGCGGTCCCTCTCGCGCAACGCAAGGAGCGGGTGGAAGTGGAGGCGGCCCGCTTGGCCGCACTCGGGGCCGAACGCCTTGAGACGGACGATGACGAGGGCCACGGCCGGTATGCAGTCGCGATGGCCGACCCCGAGGGGAACGAGTTCGACATAGCCTGAGCAGCCCGTGACGTACGGGTAGCAGCATTCCAAGTACGGACTGATTGTGAGCAGTTCGCGACTTAGGGATTGTAAATGGTTAACTTGATACATTAGCGCGCCATACCCAACCGCATGGGCGAACCCCACGAGAAGGAGCCGTGGTTGGTCTTGCTCCCCAGCATGGATGAGGCGCAGCGCCGTTGGCTGGCCGGGGCCATGGCCCTTCAGACCGGCTGGGGAGGCGTTCGGCACGTCCAGCAACTGACGGGATTCTCGGTCAATACCGTCCGTCGGGGCGTTCGGGAGGTGCAGAAGGGCCTTCCCTCCCGTGCGAGAGCACGGATACGCTCGCCCGGGGGAGGAGGAAAGCCGCTGCGGGAGACCCACCCCGGTC
>DAHXNZ010000139.1 GCA_027365105.1 Thermoplasmata archaeon | reverse complement strand
GACGGGCCGGAGGTCATTTCGCTAGTCTCCCACGAGTGATCGCTCCGGCCGAGTGGATCTGCGTCTGCGGGACGTCAGGCGACGTGCGCATCGGTCGGCTGCTCGCCCGTAGCGGCTCGCTTCTCGCGCTCGGCTTCGAAGATCGCCTCGGCGGCCGCGAGGACGTCCACGATGTCGAGGAAAGGCACGACGGCGACTCCATCGCGGCGGCGGTAGGCCTCTGGGCCGGTGGCGACGACGATCATGTTCACTAGGTCCGTGCCAATGGCCTTCGCGAGCCAGTGGAGGTGGCGGACGTCACCGTCGTTGACGGTCGCAGTGAGCTTCGCTTCTATGGCGAGGACTGCGCCGTCTCGCTCGATGATGAAATCGATCTCGTGACGCCCAGCTTCGGTGCGGAGATGGCAGGTGCGGGCGCCGGCTGCTTGAGCAAAGCTCCGCACTGACAGCGCGACAAGGGACTCGAAGAGGCTGCCGAGGAGGGTGCCGTCTCGGGGTACGGGAATCGCTCTTTCGTCTCCGGCAAGGAGGTGACGGCGGGTTTGGCCGAGGAGGCGGGCGGCGAGCGCCGGG
>DAHXNZ010000138.1 GCA_027365105.1 Thermoplasmata archaeon | reverse complement strand
CCCTTCTCGATCTCCTTGCGATCGAGCGTCTCACCGGGAGGATGCTCCCGTTCCGAGTTCTTCGAGGCAAAGAACAACGGCCGCAGGATCGTCATCTCGAACGAGCTGTCCTCGGTGGGCAACTGGTCCATGAGGCGATCGGGCAGCTTCGAGAGCACGATCACGCCTTTGAAGTCGATCTTGCCGGAGCGCACCACCCACAGCGCATCCTTCGCCTCGAGCTCATCGAGCCCGTTCTTGGTCACGAGCCACCCCTCGAGGTGCAGCACTTCGAGCAGAGCCCGGGTGATGGGCGAGCGCGGACCTGCCGGCGCTTCGCGAAACTGCTCCTTCAGATCCGCGGGCAGTTTGTGCCAGAGCGTCTCGGCGAGCGGCTTTTCGATCAGGTAGAGCCGGCCATCTCTCTTCCAGCCCATCGGCACCGTGTTCGACCCGGTGCGTCCGAAGTGCAGCGGCAGGTTCGGCAGCTCCCGACAGAAGATCTCGAGCAGCCCGGTGGGTTTTTTCGGAATCGGCAGCGGATCGAGGGCGGTATTCGGCGTCGCGGACGCGGGCGTTACAGATGCTTCTGGCGGCAC
>DAHXNZ010000137.1 GCA_027365105.1 Thermoplasmata archaeon | reverse complement strand
GACGACGATGATCTCCCATTCGCCACCTTGATCCTCGAGCTGGGAGATGGCGGACGCGAGGGTACGAGCGATCTCCTTCTCCTCGTCGAGGACGGGGATGATGATGGAGAGCGACGGCCGTTGCGCCATCTGGCGATTGTAGGGCGCTTCCGGCTTCCGGCGTGGCGCTGCTCACCCGGCGCCTTTGACCTCCGCTTACGCCGTCCGCAGGGGTGCCCTGGGAATCTCGGAGGCACCGGGCGCCATCCGGCCCCTCGGCCACCACCTGCGTATGATTCACCGGTGACGGGGGAGACGGTGGTTCCGGCGGGACGGGAGCGAGCCTGACCATGGATAGGCGGGTGCCAGGCGGCCCCCTCAGGATCGCCAACTGCAGCGGTTTCTTCGGCGACCGGATCTCGGCGGCCCGGGAGATGGTGGAGGGCGGCCCGATCGACGTGTTGACCGGCGATTGGCTTGCCGAGCTCACGATGTACATCCTCCACAAGACGCGCGCCCGTAGCGGGGGCTATGCCCACACCTTCGTCCGCCAGATGGAAGAGGTGCTCCCGACCTGCGTCGAGCGGGGAATCAAGGTCG
>DAHXNZ010000136.1 GCA_027365105.1 Thermoplasmata archaeon | reverse complement strand
AGCTTTCCGCGGTTCCCGTAGGCTCGCGCACTTCAGTACCACGCGGAACGCCAGTGGGGATTGGAATGGTTTCATTACTTTTTTGGATCTCTAGTATCATTGGGACAATAATACTGAAACCTAAGCTTGAACTTCCTCTTATGCATTACCATCTTCTGGCCTTAACTCTCTGGAAAAATTCTGAGGTCAGAAATAGCCTCATTTCCCTCTATGAAAGAGACGGAAATCCTGTTCTGGGAAAGTTAATAGCCAGGAAACTGCTTGATTCCAGAGAAACCGAAAAAGCGATTCAGATTATGAGGAATATCCTGAAAAACGCTCCAAACGACATTGAAAACGTTATTATGCTTTGCGAAACACTGGCAAAACTAGCTAGGGAGGAAGAGGCAAATGTAATATTAAAGAAGCTTCTTAAGGAGAACCTCAAAGCTGATGATTTGAAACAGCTATTCACCGTGTTCACCGAAATAAATTTTAATGCCAGAATGTTTGAAACTGTTATGAAGGGCTTTGAAGATTATCCAATGCTCATTAACAAAGATTCAATAAATTACATCATTCGCTCCATGATAGAACTGGA
>DAHXNZ010000135.1 GCA_027365105.1 Thermoplasmata archaeon | reverse complement strand
CCGAAGGAGGAGGAGTTCGAGGGCGTCCGCATCCTGCGCGTCCCGACCCTCGCCACCGTCTTCAACACCCCTTGCTTACCACAAAATCAATGACAGCACTGATCAAAACTATAACTGGAGTGAAAATTAGTACCCACAAGCCCAAAGAAATGAAATATATCCCATCGAGATTCATTATTCCGGATGGTATATTGGAAAGAGGAACTAGATTCGATCTTAATGTGGTTGGAGCAGTTGTGTTATAGCTGCTAATTTGTGCAATCGTATATCCATCTCCGCCTCCCTTAATCATCATCAGAACTACGCCTGATACTATGAAGAACATGCTAACAACTACTGCCGTTCGCAACGTAATGCTTATAACTTTCGTCAAATCTTCATTGTCTTTGTCCATTTCTCTCACCTATCCGGAAAATTACATACAGGGAAACAATCAAAATTGCAGAAATTACAATGGCAATATAGAATCGATCAAGTCCAGACAAACTTATAAAGGTTCCCTTTCTCAACCCCTCAAGAGCCATTTCAACTCCAAGATAGCTAAGTATTGCAAAAAAAACCCATCTGACATCTTTGTTGGATAT
>DAHXNZ010000134.1 GCA_027365105.1 Thermoplasmata archaeon | reverse complement strand
CGTTCTCGAAGAACCCGTCGACATCCATGAACCGGGGCAGCGGCGTGATCTTCTGGCCGTCCTTCGAGATGAAGGTCTGGATTCAATTAATCTGAGACCTCTCTTACCGAATATGTCAGATGCAGGTATGGATATGCCATGCCTGGTGAGAACTGCATGTATGCGGTTCTTCAGTTTTGTAATCTCCTCACCAATTGATTTCCTGTACCTGACCATTGATCTCAAATCATCAATCTCTGCTGAGGGAAGATACACCTCTGACAATGCTCCAAGGTGAAGAGCTCCGGCAGGTTTGTATGAATCCTCTTTGTCGCTCTTCTTTGTGCTCTTATATATTACAGGAAGCTTTGATGGATCAGCCATGTGGACTGAGAAACCCATATCTCTCAGGAGTCCTGTAACATATTTTCCTGACGTGGATACCTCCAGTGCAATCTCCGGTTTCTGTCTGATATATCTGTTCTTAAATTCATTCCAGTAATCTTCACTGTTGGCAAACTCATACTGTTCCTTTATGTTTCCATCTTCATTCAATTCTGTTGCATATATGGAATGTTTATGTACATCCAAACCTATCAGGATTCCA
>DAHXNZ010000133.1 GCA_027365105.1 Thermoplasmata archaeon | reverse complement strand
GGAGCGAGATCGGCTCGCCCAGGTCGTCGCCGAGCCCTACCGTGCCTGCCCCCGCTTCGACACATGCTCCGTGAATCGCTGCCCCCATACGTTTGAAGTTCCACGCCAGGCACACCAGTGCCCATTCGTGGCGAACCTGCGTCATGCCGCGCAGCAGGAACTGGCGGAAGTTCATCACCGACTTGATGATGCCGAACACCGGTTCCACCGTTTGTTTGCGTAGCGCATAGGCGGCGCGCCCGTTCTTGGTCTTGAGCGCGTGCTTCATCTGCTCGACGGGGCTGTCGGAAACAGGTAGCGCCGCCGGCTCCTGGAAGCGTTCGCGCCACGCCGAGTGATGCTCGTCGCGACCGACCGCAATCAATGGTTCGATACCTGCAGCAACGCAGGCTTCGACGTTCTTGGCGCTGAAGTAGCCTGTGTCTGCCAACAGCGTCTTGGGGGGATTCCACCCCTCAGGCAATGCCTGCAGCGCCGCCAGCATCGGCACCACTTGTTCCTTGTCGTTGCCGGCCTGGGTGAGGTGCGGCGCGAGGATCAGCATCGACTCGGTATCGACCACGGCCTGACCGTTGTAGCACTGATCA
>DAHXNZ010000132.1 GCA_027365105.1 Thermoplasmata archaeon | reverse complement strand
CAAGGCGACGGCCTTTATCTTTATACTTTATTATTGGCAATGCAATTATCAGCATTCGCCTATTCAAAATTAGAAGATTTTAGAATGTTTATTCCTCTATTCAAGGTCCATGAAATTGTGCAAAATGCGGCTGTATCCTGAAAGCTCCCATAACTGTTCCCTTAAGCGCTCCTTATCTGGCTTTTCCTTCAGCAAATCACGCATGATTGAATCCCATTTTTCAATGTCGTTTTTGAAATTTTTGACGACCCTGGAGGCATCTGAATGAGAGAGAATAGGAGCACTGGTGTTTCCGGTAAGTGCGCACATCTGCACAAACCTTGCAAGCGCAAGATCCAGGAAATAGAATTTCTCCATATCTATAACAAGGTAAATGCCCTCCGTTTCCCGATACATGAAGATATCCGATCCCTTTGGCAGTTCCATGTATTTTTCCCATTTTACGCCTGTCAGGTAATCCTCTGGAAATTTTTTAAAGCCAATCCTTTGCTTGAGATCATCCCACTCTATCATTTCTTCCCCTCAATTATCCATAATATGGAAGTAGTTTTTCAAGAATATCCTTATCCGGCACCAATTCCTTAAGCAGCTG
>DAHXNZ010000131.1 GCA_027365105.1 Thermoplasmata archaeon | reverse complement strand
CACCCAGACCCTCTACGACGTACCGCTTGAGAACTCGCTGTTTGCCTGCGTGCCAACCACCACGTTGGCCCCGACCGCGCAGTACTGCACGGTCACCATCGACCCGATGCACAACATCGCCGTCGTCGCCTACGACCTCTCCGGCCGGGTGGTAGCAACCACCACCGGCTATGGCACGCCCACAGCCTCCACCACCTACAACGCCTACGACATCCCTCCCGGTCCCGCACCGTCGCCGTGTTCGACGAGTGTGGCAGGTGCGAGCTACTGCACCACCACCACCAACGGGGGTGGCCAGGTGACCGTCGACTACTTCAATGCCGCTGGCGAGCACATCGAAGACGTCGCACCGGGCAACGTCACCACCGCGATGACCTACGACCCTGCGGGCAACCTTTCGACCTCGACCAAGGCGTCAGGGACGGCAACCGACCGCTACAACCTGGACAACCAGTTGACTTCCGTCGCCTACTCCGCCCCCGGGAGCGGATTCGCCGCCTCGGCGGACGTGACCTATCAGTACAACGCGTTCGGCCAACGCACCTCGATGACCGATGGGACCGGGACCACCACCTACTCCTACGACAGCTTC
>DAHXNZ010000130.1 GCA_027365105.1 Thermoplasmata archaeon | reverse complement strand
ACATTCCTCTTACATAACCTGATTCGGCAAGGACACCCCTGGTAACAAGAGAATTACCAGTATACGTTGTCAAAAGAGTTACAAATGAAGCATTCGGAATTATGTACAGAGCAAACTCTATGGCTATGGTGATCACAACACCTGCTCCTATGAGCGCAGATACCAGTCCTCGTAACTTGCCGCGAGCTATTAACCCTCCAAAAATTCCCGGTATAATCCACCCTATGAGTGGGAAGTACCCCATGACCGCAAGGCTGGCTATTGTGGCAATAATACCAAAGCCTACACTTCCGGTTGATTCTTCATCTGCCATTTGCATAATAACGCACTGGTATATATTAAACTTCTTTGCGTCCATCCCTAAGAAAGCGTATTCTCGTTTTACAGGAAATAGAAATTAAACTCTATGGGAAGTCTTATATTTTTTAAAATATAGCCTTAGCAAACCGGTATCATGATCAAAGGTAAAAAAAAGTCGAGCAAAGGAAGGCCCCGTTCTAATAAGAAAAAGAAGACCATAGAGGATATTATCTTTGAAATTCAGAAGGTAGAAAACATATATCTGGGCGAAAAAAACCAGATTCACGTTAAGGTTTCCCC
>DAHXNZ010000012.1 GCA_027365105.1 Thermoplasmata archaeon | reverse complement strand
GATCTCGAACGAACTCATGGAGAAGGTTCCCTTGGAACCCCACCGGACACACCCCCAGTGGAACTACACGATCCGGCCCAGTCCGTGACGGGTGAATGTATCATGTTATCTATTTACACTCCCTTACAGGCCATGATCGCGTACGTACTCTCACGCGCGCGTAGAGCTCGCGCGTCAGTAGCCGGGCGCAGGGAGCGGGTTTGACAATCACTGGGGAGCGACCGACACGTCGTCTGGATCAAAGGCGGGGTGGTTCCCAGTTCCCAGGACCCAACCTGATGACGTACGTACTCTCACGCGCGCGTAGAACTCGCGCGTCAGTAGCCGGGAGCGGGGGGAGCCGGTCCCCGCCGTCAGAAGTGGCCTCGGTGGCTCCCGGGGGCCAGTCCCCACCGTCAGTAGTGGCGCCGGCGCCAGCCGCTAGCGCTTCAGCTCAGCTCATTCTCGATCGACTCGGGATCGACCGGCCAACCGTGTAGGCTGATTCCGCGTCGGGAGGAGTTCCTTCCCGCTACGCCACCCGTCGGGTGCCCGGGTTCCGGCGGTGCCGCGGACGATATATATCTCACGCGCGCGCGAGCGGGAATCCGGTTCCTGCTGCGCCTCCGGTTCCGAGTTCCATGCTCCGCGCGCGAGCCACACGCGCGCGTGATGCGCGTACGCGCGCGCGCGTTCGGGGAGCGGGACCGGCCCCGACCCGCTCGGTCCCCGCCCGGTCCCGTCGGGTCCTGTGTCGGACCCGCTTCGGTCCCGTTCCGGTCCCGCTACGCGAAGCCTTGGTCCCGCTCCGGACCCGGCCCGGTCCCGCTTCCGACCCGCTCGGTACCGAGGCCGAGACCCCTCCGGACACGCCGAATCCGCCCCGCGCCGACTCCGAGAAGCCGCTTGATCTCATCGCGTTGGACCCCTTCCCCGGCCATCCGCGCGATCTCCCGGTCGAGTGCGGCTTCAGCCCACGGCTTGCCCCGATGGTCGTTCATCTTGGCGAGAGCGATCTGGCGGGCGTGGACCTTGGCCTCGGAGGTGAATCCTACGGAATAGGCGATTCCCTTGGGGTCCTCGCCGGAGAGGAGCCGTCGGTCGACCTCCGCGGTACGTCGCTCCTCGGCTTCTCGCTTCGCGCGTTCGGCGTCTTCGGCCTTTCGCTTCTCTGCTTCGGTGGCGGCGCGGGCCTTTGCCTCCGCGTCGACGAATCCCGAGACCTCCTTCGCCCTCGCGCGAATCTCGTTCAGTTTGGCGCGCTCCTGTGCGAGGTCCGCGCGTGCGTGGAAGAGCGCCGCTTGCGCTTCGGCGAGTTCCGCCCGAGCCTTCTGGGTTCGAGTCACGATCTGATCGTTGGCCTCCGCTTCGCGACGGTCCAGTTCCTCGCAAGTCAGCGCCCGGACCTGCCGGCGTTCCATACGCGCGTTCTCGACATCGCGCATGAGGGAGGAGAGCTCCGCCCGAAGCGAAGCGCGCCGGTCGAGCGCGTGCGCTGATTCCTGATGACTGGAGGAGCGCACGTGGCGGCCCCATGTCTCGGGCGCGATCATCGTCCAGCCGCAGGACCTGCACCGCCAGCCTCGTCCGTGGACGGAGTAGTCCGCTGGGCCGAGGCCTGCGTCCCGGCAGGTGGTGCAGCCGATCACGATGCCGCCGATGTATGGAAGGCGGGAATGATCACGGTCGCACGCGGCAGGCTCGGTCATGGCTCACCTCGAGAGGGGTAATCGGGGCGTTTGCCCGGGACGCGGGTCTCTTCGTGGGCAAGAGGGGGTCCCCTTTTTCCGAAGTGCTTCGGACACCCGCACGCCTTCGGGTGTCGGCCCCACCGAGGGAGGTTCGCGCCCGCCTCGAGGTTCTTCCGTCGTGCGAACGCGGCCTTCGTTGCCGCGGAGATCCGGCGCCGGTAGTCCTCGTCGATAGCGGCCAGGACTGCGAGGACGATGTCCTGGGCGAGCTTCGGGGTGGTCGAGTCGAAGTCGAGGATCGGCTGCTCGACGAAGTGCCACCCGACGCCCGCGGACTCGAGCCGGTGCAACGTGTAGAGCGCGGCCTCGACCCCTCCCCTGGTCATCCGCGACAGGGACGTGAACACGACCAGGTCGAAGGTCCGACCGGGCCGGGAGGCGCGTTCGAGGAGCTCGTTCAAGCGGACCTGGTGGTCCGCGGTGCCGGTGGCGAGCTCGGTGAGGACGTTCTCTTCCGCGAGGACCATGCCTCGTTCCCGGCAGTGACGCCGCGCGTTCTCGAGCTGGTTCTCCAAGATCGGGCGCTCGTCCGGCCGGGAGATCCTGCAATACACCGCGGCCCGAGTGAGGGTGGAGCCGTTCATTCGGTCTCACCCCCGGACTGCCCCGTTTCCACGGTCTCAGACCGCACGGACGGGGAAAGACGGGACTTGGTGTTTCCGTTGTCCCGGAGCGCTGACAGGCAGGCGGTTCTGGCGCGATTCCGCACGCCGCGTCGGCGTGTCCCCAACCGTGCCTTCGCCTCTTCGGTCATGGACGGTCCCGGGCGGTATCGTGGGTTCTCGAAGGCGATGTACACATCGAACTCGGGTTCCGCTTGCCGAACGAGATACGCCTCATCCCAGGACTGGCTACGGCAGGAGAAGAACCACCCCCCGCTACCGTCGGAACAACCCGATCCGTGGTGGTCCACGAACTCGAAGCGCGAGATCGCAGCGAAGCCGGTGACCCTGGCCGCTGACGCTGCCGGTATCTCACGGGTCGTCCTGGACCTCGGGCGGGCCTTGGGGCTTTCGGGCGGGCAGCGGTAGCGCGAGGCCGCAATCATGTGCCGCCCTCCCGCTTGAGGATGAACAGATCGCCGCGCTGCGCGACCGTTCCGTCTCCTGAGATTCGTCCAAGCGCCGAGTTCGACTCGATCGGTGAGTATCCGAGGGAAGAGAGGTGGTCCAGGATCGCCTGACCGCCCACTCCGCTCGAGTGTTCGCTCAAGAACGCACGCAGCGAATCGAGGGCGCCCGAAACACGTTCCGGGGCGACTAACTGATCGCGCGGTTTGGAACCGTTCGGATCGACAGTTGTTGACTCGCTGTGGTTTACCGGACCCGGCGAGGCTGCCAGGTCCGGTGGCTGTATCCCTACGCCACCGCCGAAAACGGTGGGGTATAGGTGGGATGTCGGTGGGGTTGCGGTGGGGTGCGTCTTGAGGCTATCCACCGGTGACGAGCTCTCGTTAATGCGGTGGGGTGGTGGGGTCTTCCGACCCTCACGTTCGCCGATTTCGTCAAGTGTCGACGTTCCGCCGTACCGCGACCGGACCTTCGGCCAGAGTTGGATGAACGGCTTGAGGTCGAGCCTCGCGCGCCCTTCAACGGTCTTGACCTTGAACCCGAGGTCGCGTACGATTCTCCCGGTGAAGTCGCGCGGACCGTACCGCCGCTGATCCAGGCGAGTAATCGTCTCGCCGCCCCCCACGGGGACCTCCGTCCCCTCTCCTTGCTCGATGAGCCGTCGCTCGACGTGCTTGTGGAGGTTGACGAACGAGAGGTCCTGTGCTTGGAGCTTTCCCAGGCCCCCGGCCCCGTCCAGTACGTCCCCGATTGCAGCGACGACCAGACCCTTGTCACTCGCGGCGAGCTGCTCGGTAGAGTCCTCCTCGAGTCTCCCGGCCGCAGCGACGAGGCGGTCCTCCACACCGTAGTGAACTGCGAACGGCCAGAGGGCGGTCAGCTTGTCCCGGGACCGCGGCTCGAGGCCGTCCTTCGCCCGCGCAGACTCGGCCACTCTCCCGATATCGCGATAGGCCGCTCCGGCGAGAATGTCCAACCGAAGCCGGACGAGTACAGTGCGAAGAACTCTTGCTTCCGGGTCACGGATCGTGACTCGCTTCGGCGGCTCACCCGGTGAGAGGTGAAGGACGTAGCACCGGCTCACGAGGTCTTCCCGTGTATCGACCTGAGTGGTGAGTATCACCCACCCAAACGGGTCCATGAGGACCACGCCGCGGTCTTGGTTCTGGGTCGCGCGGATGATCTTCGCGCCGCGCTTGAATCCCGCCCGGAGCACCCGCAGGAGATCGGGATTGTCGACGACGGCCGACTCGTCCACGAGGAGAACCGGGTGCCACTCGTTCATCATGCGGTGGACGGCGGCGGGTGTGAGGGCCGCGCCGTAGACCGCTCGGGGCACGACGAGCTGCACGGCCTCGGCCGCGGTCGACTTCCCCCAGCCGAACGGCGCCTCGAGCATCAGGCGGGGCGCGAAGTCGATCTCCGGTGAGCGGGCCGAAGCGCCCATCGTCCACGACGCCGTCAGGGTGTGGCCGTCGGGGTCGTTGGTGACAACTCGCTCGGAATAGTACCTCTCGAGGTTGGAGTGAAGCGTACCGTTCCGGGCCTCCCACTCCTCGACCGACTCAAGCGTCGGATCGTCGGAAAGCGGGTAGAGCGCGTCCTGAGGCCGCGTGAAAGGTAGGGACTTTAGGAGCCGCTTCAACTTGCGGTCGAGGTCGTCGCCTGCCTGTTCGGAAGCTCTCGACTTCCCTTCGGTCGCGCTGCGATACTCGTTTTGAATTCTATCGAGCTCGGCAGGAAGCGTCGTTCGGAGAATCCGCCCCTCTGAAACCCACGCGATTCCGAGGACGGGCCTCCCGTTCGGGTCCGTCGTGGCGAAGACCTCCCCGATCTCCGAGTCGAACTCCTCGAGCGGCGGAGTTGGGCCCGCGGTCGCGTCGGCCGTCGAAAGTCTCGACCGCCCCGGCTCGTACCGGCGGGCGGAAGCCGCGATGTGCTCGAGGTCCCCCTCCGTCAGTTTCTCAACGACCCTCTTTTCGTTGACCTCGCGCAGCTCGGCGAGAATCGCGTCATAGCCTGCGCCCGCGTTCCGCAAGCGGCCGGCGATGGACATGAGCTTCGGGTGGCGCTCGCCTTTCGTGATGGGGGCCGCCTCGCCGGGGAGAGTCAGCGGGCGTCGTCGGTGCTCGGGCTCGAGGAGGAGCTTCGACACGTCGAACGGAGCGCCTTCGCCCCGGTAGACGAACGGGGTCGTCCCCGGTGGCGCCGAGGGCAGGTAGAAGATCCGCGAGGCGTCGCGCGTGCCCAGGTCGACCTTCCCGAGAAAGAGTTCACGGACAAGGGCGGGCCAAATGGAGCCCCAGCGATCAGCGGGGACCGGCTCGAGAAGCCAAACCACTGCCCGGAACTTGGGGTGCTCTGGCGTAGACGAGTGGGTCGAGTAGATAACGAACCAGACCCTCAGCCGCGTGAGGTGGTCCCGCACAAGTTCGGGTGAGGTTCCGTCGTCGAAGTCCCCGACCGCGAGCGTCAGCGCGAGGACGTTCTCGTTTCGGCGGGTCTTCCCCGCGGCATAGATTGTCGGGCTGAACAGAGGGCCGTCCTTCTCGGGACGTAGGTCGTGATGAGAAAGGAGCTCGACGAGCTGCTCCCGGGGCAGTCTCGTCAGTCGAGGCTTGTTGTCCGTCGCGCAGTCGAACAACGCGACCGGCAGCTCCTTGAGCGGGCCGTCGGTCAAGGCTGCGCCCCCCGGTACAGCTTCCGGACGTAGACGAGGCCCAGCTTTTCCTCGACAATCCGACCCACGCAGCGAACGCAGAGTTCTACGCCGAGCCGGGTATCTCGGTAGCAAGAGTGATCGGGAGAGAGCCACCGCTGACAGTGGCCGCACCGCGCCCCCGGCCGCGGGGGTGGCGGAGGAGGCCTACTCTCTGAGGTCGGCTGTTGCGACACGGGCTGTCCCCCGGTCCGCGGTCGACTCGGCACGCGGGCCTCCTTTCTCGGAACGGATTTCTGCGAGCAAACGGCGCACGACGGCGGACGTGAGCGCCGGGTCATCGTCCTCGAGTACGAGTTCGACCAATGCACGGGCGGGATCGTCGCGCGGGATGCGCTCCACCGCTCGCCGGAGACCCACGGACGGCATCATCGACTCCTTCGCGCGGACTCGATCAGCCGATCAATTTCGCGCTCTTTGCCCGAGGGAGCTACAATGAGGAGTGAGCCCACTCCGAAGGCCACCACCACCTCATCTCCCGGCCGAACGCCGGCGAGACGAGCCCACTTCTTTGGCGGTCGGATTACGATCGAGCCCAGACCCCCGGTCTCGTTCACGGACCGGTGTTCGCGTACCAGCATGACGTGACCCGGAACGTGATGGGGGGACGTGGTATTTGATATACGTGAAATGTCTACGTATACGAGTATGCCACCCAGTCCGAAACCCGGCCGGAGGCCGGGGGGAGCAGAACTATCGGCTGCGGAGAAGCGGGTCTCCGAGGTCGTCGAAATCGTGCGACGAATCGGCGGACTCGAAAAGGAGGCCGTGCGCTTCTCGCAAGTCTATCCCGAACTCAAGCCGCCGGCCGGGTCGAAGAACCCGGTACTCTGGCAGCGAACATCGGCCTGGCGAGCCTTGGAGCGCGCTCGGAAGCGGGGCCTGCTGGAGCGGACCTCGAAGGGGTACCGGGACTTGGAGTCGCCGTTCTACGCACTTCAAGGAATCAAGATCGATCTCGACGAGGATCTGAAGTTCGCCGCGAAGTTGCTGAGCCTTCACGCCGGGTTGAACCCTAAGGGGATGGACTACGTCCGCAAGGCGATTCCCGGCTTCGGCCAAGGACTCCTCGCTACGATGGGGGCGTGGCTGCGGGCCATTGATGACACCCTGCGGGAGAAGGCGCAGCGTTTAGGGGTCGAACTCGAAAGCCGCGACACTGCGGTCTTCGCCGCGCAGTTGGCCCAATCCCTCGTGACGGGCTATCTGATTCCGGAATACAAGGCGGCCGGCGCCCTCGAGAGCGATTCGGACTTCCGGTCGCGGAGTGATCCGACAACGAGGATGAAGCTCCCCACGGTGGAGGAGATTGGACGGCTCCGCAAGGCCCGCGACTCGTCCGTCGCCCGAGAGAGCCGCTCGGATGAACCTCGAACCGGGATGGACCTTGCCTATCTCTGGTTTCGGATTGCCGAAGGGTTCGTAGGGACGCCTTGGCCGCTCCCCAAGGGAACGCTTCCCGGGAGCGCCCGGTTGCGGGAGGGAGAGGAGTTGTTCGCTAAGTATTCGAACAAGTAGTTAGTCAAATCCCCCCGCGCCCGATGGCCGCCCGTCGCGGACGGGCGAGATTGGTGCGCTCCTCCGAAGGGGGCGAGAAAGGGCCGGGGTTTCCGCTGGCTCTTCGGGAGGGCCCGCCCGAGCGCGAAGCGGCTCCCATGAAGGCCCGTCCGGCCGAAGCCGGGTTCCCGAACTCCGGGCGGTGTAGGCCAAGGCGGGGCGGAACCCCGCCGAGCGGGCCTCCATGGCGGGGTCGCCCCGCCATCGGCCGTGCGGCTCAATCCTCGATCTGAGCCGGCTCCGTACATCGCCCCTGCGGCTGAGATCCCCCGCGAGGCTTGGCCGAGAAACGAGCCACGGCTTCCGGTTCGATGGGGTGCGTTTTCATGAGCTCCTCAGGCTCAAGGCGGCTCCCATTGGCCGTCCGGACCCCGAGCTTCTGGTTCGATTGAAAAGAGACCCATGAGCCTCGCGAACCCACGATCCTCGCGAGCGAAGCCGCACCGTCGGCCGGGTGGATGACCGGTCCGCTCGGCCGTCCTTCCCCCGACTTGGGCGGCCGGAGGCAGGGGCCATCGTTGGGCTCGGTAGGCCGGCCGAAAGGGTCGGAGCGGGCCGCAACGGCCCGCCTACCCGTTCCGCGTTGGGTGGTTATACAAACAACCCCTCCTACTTTAGGGCTGTTCGACACCCGACACTGCCTGTTCGACACGTCAGCCGGTGCGACTGCATGCGCGAACCGGTCCCGCCTCTCTTTTCTGAGGGCGACTTTATGTAGGTCTAATGGGCATAGGCTCGGTTGTTGTGTTCGACAAAGCCCGCTCCGGAACGGCCCGTCGTGGAAGGGACGACGGTCCAGACCGAGCCCAGGGAAGTGAGGATGCGCGCATTGCGTTGCGCTGTGACCGACGCGAGTTGGACTTGGTGGATTCGTTCGTCGCCAGCGGCGAATTTTCCAGCCGTTCAGAACTCATGCGGGCGGCGCTGTATGCCTTCATCCGCTCCCGGGCCCAGTCGACCACCCCGACACCGCGGGTCGACACCGACGGCCTCGTGCCGACGAACGTTCGCCTCCGGCCGGACGAGTATGCCACCTTCGTGGCGTATGCCCGGACGGTCTGCAACGGTCGGCCGGTCGAGGATGTCCTGGCCGAAGTGCTCCGCCGAGGCGAAATCGAGCTCAAGGTGCATGAGCTTGCCGCCCGGGCGCGAACGACGGTCCAGGAGGCGGTGGAAAACCGCGCCCGGGTCGGCGCTCTCCAGGAGAGTGCCTCCGATCTGGAGCGTCGGGGGGTCGTCGGCCGCTAGGCCGGACGGGTTGAGTCGCGCGACGGGAAGGGATAGTGTCCGCGTACGAGGGGGAAGAGAGCGAAGACGGAGGATTCCACATGGGAGCCTCCACGACGAATGAGCCGAAGGGCCGGGGCGAGCCGGTCCGGCTGGGCGAGCAGGTCCGGATCCTGCTGGTCGCGGTCGGGGGGGGAGCGGTGCGAATCGCCCAAGAGATCGGTCGGCTCCACCTCCGGCACCTTGAACTGGTCGCGGTCAACTGCGACGCTCGGGTCCAGTCGCTGGACGAGTTCGATCGCCGCATCTTCCTGGGTCCCGAAGCGAGTTCGGGGGCCGGTACCGGCGGGTCGCCGGTCGTCGCCGGCACCCTCGCCCGGGCCGCCCTGCCGGCGCTCGAGCGGATTTTCGACCGGAACACGGTCGTCTTCATCCTCGGCAGCCTCGGCGGAGGGACCGGCACCGGCGTGCTCCCCTGCGTCATCGATGCGGCGTGCCGGCGCTCGGAGCTGGTCACGACCTTCGTCGTCAAGCCGTTCGCCTGCGAGGGCGAACGCCGGTCGCTGGCCGACCGGGTCATGGCCCGCCTTTCCTTCATCGAGTCGTTCACGGACCGGCAGGGGCGGGGTCAGGCCCGGCTCTGGGCTCTCGACAACGAGTCCCTGCGATCTCGGGCCGGGCAGCTCACCATGACCGGGGTCACCCGCCACTGGGCGGGACTCGTCAGTGCCTACATCCAGGATGGCTTCCTCCAATCCATGGAAAGCTCCTTCGTGAGCTCCTCGGCCCCGACGCCCCTGGTGGCTCTGACGGTACCGGAGGCTCCGTTCAACCCCGGGAGTCTCGATCTCCCTCCCCTCGCGCCGATGGCCTCCCCGGGGCCTTCGGTCGAGCTCACCTTGGAGGTCGAGACGACCCCGAAGCCGTCCCCGGCCTCATAGGCCGGGGCCCCCCGGGGGTGGCGAAGGTTAAGAAGGGGTCCGAATCTGGTTCTCTCCGATGCGGCTTCCCGGGGGCGGCAAGATCTGGGTCGGGATCGTCGGGCTCCTCGTCCCGGCGGCCCTGCTGGGGGTCACCGTGGTCTACTTCTCGATGAATCCGCTCTCGGTCCTGGGCTGCATGGGCTGGATGGTCGGTGGAGGAATGTATCTGCTGACCTACACCGACGCCGAAGCGGTCTGACCGATCGACGGCCGACCTCGGACCCGGTCCGTTCCCTATCGGTACATGTCGCTGGCCGGCGCGCCTCCGCTGTCGCTGGGCGGGGGGTTGGCCCGTTGCATCGAAGCCCGGAGCATTTTTTCGATCTCCTCGGCCTGGGCCCGCAGCGGGCCGGTATCGATCTTGAACTCTGGAAACGCCCCCGTGAAGGTCTCGATCAGGCGGGCTCCGGCCCGGTCATCGGGGTAGCCTTCCGTCGCGCGGGCGCTCACGAGGAGCGCCACGACCGGGATCCCTCCGTCCAGGGCGAGGACGAGGAGGGCGCCGGTGATCCCTCCGATGACCCCGTCCGAAAGGAGCTTGGAGGGGGGTTTCAGAAACCGGTGGTCGAGGTCGGCGGTCCGATGCGAGAGGACCACCCAGGAGGCCTCCTCCTCGTCGGACGGCGGCGCATCGCCTTCGGGAGCATTGGGGTGCGGGACCACGCCCTCGAGGCAAACGATCATCCCCGCCTTGCGCTGCCGGGCGCCATCGAGGATCGACCGGGCGATCGCGGTCGCCTGGCTGGCGGGGGGCGGAAACTCCGAGAGGACCAGCGACAACGCCGCGCTTCCGTAGGACCGGATGGCCGGGTGGACCTCGCCACCCTGGATCACCGCCACGGGCGCCATTTCGGGCCCTTCAAAGAGCCCGCTGCGGGCGAGTTTGAGGGCGCGGACCATGAAATGGCCGGCCACCGTCGTGGCGAGGCCCGCGCTCGGGAACGACGTGACCACGATCGCACCGGGCTGCGGCGCGGGGGCACTCTTGGAGTCCACCCATTCGTACGGCATGGGGAGGGGCAACCCTCGCCCCCCTTTATGGTCGCGGCTCGCCAAGGCCAAGTACTCCCCCTCCCGTGAACCGGCCGTGGGCCTTCCGCTCCGCGACCTGGTCTCGCCCCGCGAAGTCGGCTGGGCCGAACTCTCCGGGAAGTCCCTCGCGGTGGACGGCTACAATGTCGTCTACCAGTTTCTGGCCACGATCCGTCAGGCGGACGGCACCCCCTTTTCTGACGCGAACGGCGCGGTCACCAGCCATCTCATCGGGATCTTCTACCGCACCGTCGCGCTGCTCCACGAAGGGGTCCGGACCGTCTGGGTCTTCGACGGAACTCCCCCCGAGCTCAAAGCCGGGACGATCCGCGCCCGGATCCGCGCGAAGGAGCGGGCACAGGCCGCCTGGGACGAAGCCCGGGCGGCCGGCGACCTCGAGACCGCCCGGAGCAAGGCGGCCCAGACCTCCCGACTGACCCGGCCGATGGTCGAAGAGGCCATCGAGCTGCTGGGGGCCCTCGGGCTCGCCACCGTCCGGGCCCCGGGCGAAGGCGAGGCCGAGGCGGCGCGCCTCGCCGCGGAGGGCGGCGTCTGGGGCACCGCGTCGGAGGACTACGACACGCTGCTCTTCGGCGCTCCGCGCCTGGTCCGCGGGCTCGCGGCCCGGCGCGGGCCCTCCCGGGAGCTCGCTGCGGCCCACATGATCGACCGTGCCGAACTGCTGGGCTCCCTCGGCATCTCCGCGGAGGAACTGATTCTCATCGGGATCCTTGTCGGCACCGACTTCAACGAGGGCGCCGCCGGCATCGGCCCCAAGCGGGCCCTCAAGCTCGTGCGTCAGCACCTGGGCCTCGAGGCCACGCTCCGGGCGGCCGGCCTTTCCCTCGAGGAGGGCCGTTCGGTCCTCGAGATCTTCCGGCACCCGACGGTCGGGACCGATCCGGCGCCGGCCCCGCCCCCCCGCCGTGACGAAGTGGTCCGGTCGATCCTGGTCGACCGGCACGGATTCTCCCTCGACCGGGTCGAGGCGGCGCTCCGCCGCCTCCCCTCGGTGGGAACGCCGGCCGCGCGCCGACCCGCCCTTCCGACGGGGCGTCAACGCCTATTGGACTCGTTTGATGGGGAGGCCCCATGAGCCGCTTCGAATGCGTCCCCAACTTTTCGGAAGGCCGGAACGAGGCCACGATCGAACGGATCGCCCGGGCGGCCGGGGCGGTCCCCGGTGTCAGCCTCCTCGACGTCGAGCGGAATGCCGACCACCATCGGATGGTGGTCACGCTGGTCGGGGAGGGGCCCGCGCTGGTCGAGGGGGTTCTCGCGGCCATGCGGGTCGCGACCGAGCTCATCGACCTGACCCACCATCGGGGGGAGCACCCCCGGATCGGAGCGACCGACGTCGTCCCGTTCATCCCCTTGGGACCGGCGCGGATGGAGGAGGCCGTGGAGTGGGCGGGCCGGCTCGGCGAACGGGTTGCCCGGGAGCTCGGCATCCCGGTCTACCTCTACGGTCGGGCCGCCCGCCGACCCGAGCGCACCGACCTGGCCCGGGTAAGGGAGGGCCAGTTCGAAGGCCTCCGGGAGGCGATCGGGACAGACCCGTCCCGGGCCCCGGATTTCGGGCCGACCCGTCTCCACCCCACCGCCGGGGCGGTCGCCATCGGCGCGCGCCCCATCCTGATCGCCTACAACGCCTACCTGACCACGGACGACGTGAGTGTGGCGAAGCGGGTCGCCCACGCGGTGCGGGCCCGGGACGGCGGTCTCGCGGAGGTCAAGGCGCTGGGGTTCGAGATCCGGGAGCGGCAGCGGGCCCAGGTCTCGATGAACCTGACCGACTACCGGCGGACGCCGATTCCCCGGGCCCTGGAGGCGGTCCGTCGCGAGGCGGCCCGCTACGGGGTCGGGATCGAGGAGTCGGAGATCGTCGGCGTGGTCCCCGAGGACGCCCTTCTGGACGCGGCCGAGTACTACCTCCAGCTCCATCGGTTCGACCGGGCGACCCTCCTGGAGCGGAAGGTGGCGGCGGTCGATGCGGGCCGACCCGGCCGCGAGCCGATCGCCGACTTCACCGCCCGTCTGGCGGCGCGGACGCCGACCCCTGGAGGGGGAAGCGCTGCGGCGATCGCAGGGGCGCTCGGCACTGCCCTGGGGGAGATGGTCTTCGTCTACACCCATCCCGCGGGCGCCGCTCCTCCCGATTGGACGGCCGCTGTCGCCGAACTCACCGGCCAGCGGCAGCGGTTCCTGGAACTGTCGGAGGAGGACGGCGCGTCGTACGAGGCGGTCCGTGGAGCCCGCCGGGCCCGCAAGGGGGCTCCGGACGATCCCGCCCTCCGGGCGGGGGAGCGGGCCGCGCTGCGGCACGCGACCCTCGTCCCCCTGGAGACGGCCCGTCGGGCGGCCCGGGTGCTGGAGCTCCTGGGCGAACGGGGGCCGTCGACCAAGCCGGCGCTCGGGAGCGACCTGACCACCGCCCGGGCCCTGCTCGAGGCGGCCCGGGCCGGAGCGCTCGCCAATGCCCGGGTGAACCGGGACGACCTCCGGGCGACGGGCGAGCCGACCGAGGAGATCGATGCCCAGATCTCCGCCCTGGAGCGGGCGCCCTGAGCCGGAGGGCTCCCGATGCCTCGGACCCCGGACGACCGGCCGCTGATCTGGATCAACTGCGCGGTCTCCGCTGACGGGCGGCTCGCCCACGCGGAGGGGCGCCGTGCCCGGCTCTCCAGCCCGGAGGATCTCGATCGGGTCCACCGGCTCCGGGCCCACAGCGACGGGATCCTGGTCGGGATCCGAACGGTCCTGGCGGACGATCCCTCCCTGGGGGTCGACTGGGATCGGATCGGCGAGCCGAAACGCCCCGGCCCCGTCCGGCTGGTGGTCGACAGCCGAGGACGAATCCCGGCGTCTTGCCGGGTGCTGGGCGGAACGGCCCCCACGCTGCTGTTGACGACCCGGGTCGGGGCGGCCGCCGCTCCCCCCGGGGTCGAAACGGTGGTGGCCGGCGACGGCCGGGTCGACCTTGCCGCCGCCTTTCGCGCGCTCCGGGCCCGCGGAATGGAACGGGTCCTGGTCGAAGGCGGCGGCGAAATCATCGCGAGCCTTCTCGAGGCGGGTCTGTTCGACCGGTGGACCGTCTACGTGGCCCCGTGCGTGATCGGCGGCCGGAGCGCCCCCACGGTCGTCGGGGGGAACGATCGACCCCCCGGGGCCCCCGCGGTTCCGCTCCGGTTGCGGGAGGCCGAGCGATTGGCCGACGGTCTCCTCCTTACCTGGGAGCCGGCCTCCACCGGTTGACTCCGGTCCGGGCCGCGGCCGCACCGCTTATCAACGGGAACGGTTCCGGGAGCCCGCAGGGCGGAATCCCATGAAGCTTGTCCACTTTCAGCTGGCCGACCAGTTCCACTTCGGAATGCTGACCGACTCGAACGAGTACATCGACCTGGACACCGCCTGCCGGGACTACCTGGGCGTCAACCCCGTCAAGGGGGCCGACCCGAGCCGGTTCAGGGACATGCGGGCGTTCTTCGCCGGGGGGGCCGATTCGGTGGAGCTGACCCGCAAGATCATCGAGTACATCGACCGGAGACGCAAGATGGGATGGACGCCCCGGGCCGCCACCGGAGCCCGCTATCTCTTCAAGCCGGAGGAGGGGGTCCAACTGCTGGCCCCGGTCACCGCGGGAGCGAAGATCTACTGCCTCGCGTCGAACAGCCGCGGCCACGTGGCCGAGCAACAGAAGGCCCCCCCGAAGCAGCCGTACGCGTTCACCCGGTTCTCCAACAGCCTCGTCGGACCGAGCGAGCCGCTCGTGGCCCACGGGGCCGGCCGGTTCCCGGACGTCGAGGTCGAACTCGCCATCGTGCTGGGCCGGAGGGGCAAACACATCCCCGCCGCGCGCGCGATGGAGTACGTCGCGGGGTACACCATCGGCCTGGACATGGGGTACCGGGACCTTCAGTATCCGGCCGAAGGGCCGGTCGACTGGGTGATGGGCAAGGGGTTCGACGCGTCGATGGCCGTCGGTCCGTGGATCGTCCCCAAGGAGGAGGTGGGCGAACCCTACCCGCTCGCGATGGAACTCAAGGTCGGCGGCACGACCCGCCAGGTCGGCACGACCGACGACTACCTCTTCCGGATCCCCGAGGTGCTCGCCCACCTCTCCCAGGGGATCACCTTCGAGCCGGGCGATCTGGTTTCCCTCGGCACGATCGCCGGGGCTCCGGGCTTCGAGTTCGGCAACGAGTCGCGTCGGCTCAAGCCCGGGGACCGGATCGAGGCAACGATCGACCGGATCGGACGGCTGGTCATCCCGGTCGCGGCCGAGGCACCGCCTCCCCCCGAAGGACCAGGAACAGCGCGATCGCCGTAGGCAGTTCGTCGGTCGATCCGGCCGATCCCCGGACCGGCGGGTCCCGGAAGGGATAGCGCACAGTGCGTTGGAACTCCACCCGCTCGATCGGCTCGTCCCCGAACGGCGCGCGGGCGTCGGTCAGGGGATCGAAGTCGGCGAGTCGGTCCCGGTCGAGGGGCACGACCCGAAATCCGGTCCCCCCGTGGAGCGACGAGGGGAGCCGGATCAGCCGGTGGATGTCGGTCGTGACCGGGGCGTCGGTTTCGCCCTGGACTTCGATGGCCGCCTGGCCCACCATCGCCCGGATGGCCTGCGGAGGGAAATCCTCCTTGAAGACGTCAAACCGTCGGCTCTGGCGGATCCGTTCGATGCCGCCCCGTTCGACCAGCCGCTCTGCCCACCGGGCCGCCGGGGCGGCCGGGAGCCCCATGGTCCGGAGCTCCCCGGCGACCGCTTCGGTCCCTTCGCCTTCCCATCGGGCGAGCACGGCGAGGATGGCCCGGGTGGTCCGCCCGGCCCACCCGGGCGCCTCGGGATCGGGCCAGGGGGGACGGATCCGACGACCCCCCGGCGCGCGTCGGGGTCCGGCCGGGCGCTCGGGCGGTTCGATGACCTCCAGGGGGTCGAAGCCGGTGCCGAGGATGTAGTCGACGAGATCGCGCCGCTCGGGGCTGGTGAGCGACAGCCACCCCTCCGACCGGACCTTGACGTGGTAGCCCCGGCCCCCCGAGAAGGTGATCTCCGTCTGGCCGGGGTCGATCCCGAAGTCCCCGAAGAGGAAGTCGTCGAGGAGCCGGACGAGCCCGGCCTTCACATGGACCAGCTGCTCCGCGTAGGTCTGGTCCGACGCCCCCCGGAGGTGGTCCGCGTCGAGATCGAAGATCAGGTCGGCGCCCTGCCACTCCTTCTCGGCCATCTTGGGATGGGCCGGTACCCGGTAGTACGCCGTCGAATAGTAGAGGTGCCGGGGGACCTCGCGCGGAACGAACTGCTGGAACTCGTCGGCCGACCCCCAGGCGATGTGCCGGCGCATCGAGGTCTCGGAGGCAAACGGGAACCAGGCGAACTCCCGGCGCGCAAACCGGGGCGGCGGGGGGATTCGATGGTCGCGGTAGTAGCGGGCAAACCGCTCCCGGGCCCAGGCCAGGGTCGCCGCGTCCAGGGGAGCATCTTTGGACATGGGTCAGTCCGGACCGTCGTCCGGGACCGGCGGCGGGGCGAGGGCCTCTTCCAGTGCCTCCTCCCGGCGCAGCCGGCTCAGCATGTGGAAGACGGTCGAGTGTTCGCTGCCCCGCAGGAGCAGTTCGACGGCCCGGGTCGCGTGCTCGAGCTGCCGCTCGTTGCCGATCAAGCCCACCGTCGAACCGTAGACGCTCACCGAGGCCCCCGAGAGTTCCTCGACCCGTCGACGGGCCTTGCCGTCGGTCCCGATCAGGCGGGAGCGCACCCGTCGGAGCCCGGCCTTGTCGTGCTGCCGGGAGATCGACTTGATCTCGACCACGCCGAAGAAGCAGTCGTCCGCGAGCAGACGGAACGCCCGCTCGGGCGAGAAGCCCCGACCGATCGCGAGGACGATGTCCCGCGCCTTGAGGACGGCGATGGGGTCGGTCTCCGGTCCGACGATCTCGACCTCGCCTTCCTCGGCGTCGATCCGCAGCCGGGTGCCGGTCCGCCGGGCGATCTCCGAGCAGGTCCGGCCCTCCCGCCCGATGACGACCGCGATCCGGTCGTCGGGGACGCGGGCGTAGGCCTCCGTCATCGGAGCCCCCGGGGGGCGGGATCGGGGATCAGGGCCGCCGCTTCGCGGAGGAGGTCGTCCACTTCGGCCTCCACGCCCCGCCGGCGGAAGAAGGCCGCGAAGTTCTCCAGATCCCGCTCGAGGAGCGGGTAGGCGGCCGGGTGGTCGATCGCGACCGCCTGGGCGACGTCAATCAGGACCGGCCCCCCGTCGAACCAGAGGGTGTTGTAGGGGGAAAGGTCGCCGTGGACCAGGCGGGCGGTGAGGGTCAGCTTACGGATCTGGGCCCGGACCGAGGCCCAGGCGCCGGCCGGGTCGTCCAGGGGGGCGTCGAGGAGCCGCGGCGCCGGTCCGTCGTGGTCTCCGAGGTACTCCATGACGAGCACGTTGCGGCGGTGGGCATAGGGACGGGGGACCCGGACCCCGGCTTCGACGAGCCGACCGAGCAAGGTATGTTCCCGGC
Source organism: Thermoplasmata archaeon (assembly GCA_027365105.1). Taxonomy (GTDB): domain Archaea; phylum Thermoplasmatota; class Thermoplasmata; order Lutacidiplasmatales; family UBA184; genus Lutacidiplasma. Next base: position 29,982 of record DAHXNZ010000012.1, on the reverse strand, counting down.
GGGTCCAGGCCACGATGAGGCTCGTGAAGTTGTGCAGGCTGGTCTCCCGTCGAAGTTCGTCGAGCGCATAGGCCGGCAGACGCCGGTAGGAGCTGTTGCCGATCCGATAGACCTTGACCGCCCGGAACCCGTCCTCGGAACTCGCGCGGAAGACCCCTCCCTCCTTGCCCGTCGCCACCGGAAAGTCGAGCTGCTGGAACGCCCCGGAGCTGATGAGGCCCGAGATAGTCAGCAGCGTCGGGTGGTCGAAGAAGTCGTCGAGGAGTTTACGGTCCGCGCGCTCCTTCCGACGGTCTTCGAACCGCTCCCGCCGGCGCGGGTACACCATCTCCTCGACTCGGGGCATCTGCCCCGGAAGGCCCGGGCGCCCTCTAAGCGTTGCCGGAGCGGCCGGGAGCCCCGTCGGGTTCCCGGAGGAACCCGATGAATCTCGGGTAACGGCGCACCTAAGAAGCCGGGGCCCCTCTCCGGCCATGATGGGTCCCGCCGACTTCGCCTCCGGGCCGGCCCGGGGAGAACCCGGGCCGACCTCCCCGGATGGCCCCACCGTCACTGGCCTCTCGGACGCCCTGGATGTCCCGATGGGATGGGACCAGATCTTCCGCGTCGTCCGACGGGCGGCCGAGGCGGTCCTGGGCCGCGAGCGCTACGGACTCAGCCTCGCCCTGGCCGATCTCCCGCCCGGCCTCGGGGCGTACTGGCAGGTGGCCGGCAACTTCATCGTCATGAACCAGGGGATGGTCGACCTGATGCGCCGGCGCGGTTCCCCCCGGGAGTTCAATGCCTTCGTCTTTGTCGTCCTGACCCACGAGTACCTGCATACCCTGGGTTTTCTGGACGAGGCGTCGGCGCGCCGGTGGACCGCCCGGGTCGCCCGGGCGAGTTTCGGGCCGGCCCACCTCGCGACGCGGATGGCCGAGGGGGACCTCTGGAGCATGTACCCGGAGTTCGCGACCATCACGCCCGGCGACGGACGTCGGATCCGACCCGTCCGGGATTTTGACCGGGCCGCCACAGACCGCTACATCCGTTGAGGAATCGCCCCGGCGGGACCCGGGAGCCGCCCGAGAGGCGGCCCACCTCTCCCGGTCGGGTCGGGAACGCGCCGGACGGCGAATCTATAGGGGGCCCGGCTGTACACCCCTCCATGGCCATCAACGAGGCGCTGGGCGTCATCATCGTGATCGTCGGGATCGCCCTCATCGTCTTCGAGTTCTTCCACCCCGGGGCGATCCTGCTGATACCGGGATCGATCCTGGTCGTGGTCGGGCTATTCTACCTGATCTATCCCAGCGGACTCCTGGACAGCGATTACGGCCCGATCGCCATCGTGGTCGTGGCTCTGCTGGCCGCGCTGGCCGAGATCCCGTACTACCGTCATATCGCCCCCGAGCATCCTCCGATCGCTGCCACCGCGGCCGGACTCATCGGGAAGGTGGGCGTGGTGACGACGACGGTCGTTCCCGACTCCCTCCGGGGCAAGGTGCGGATTGATTCCGAGATCTGGTCGGCAAGGGCCGACCGTGAGATCCCGGTCGGGGCCCGCATCCGGGTGGTGAATGCGGGCGGGGTATCGGTCGAGGTCGCCCTGGATCCCCCCAATCAGCCGGTCGCGACTCCCTAGCGAGACCTTTAAGGTCCTCCTCGAGTTCGGGGGCCGATACCCGATGGTCGATTCTGGAGTCGTGGCGGCCCTCGTTGTCCTTGTGATTTTTGTCCTACTGATCATTCTGATCCGGATGTCGTACACCATCCAGCCCTACCAGCAGGGAATCGTCACGATTCTGGGATCCTTCAAGTATGTGATCAACCCGGGCTTCCACTGGGTCAGCCCCATTGCCCAAGTGAGGAAGCTGGACATCCGGACTCAGGTGTTGGAGGTCCCCCGGCAGGAGGTCATTACCAAGGACAACTCCCCAACGAACGTCGACGCGATCATCTACATCAAGGTGGTCGATGCCACCAATGCGATCTTCAAGGTCCAGGACTACCATGTCGCGACGGTCGCGCTGGCCCAGACGACCCTGCGGTCGGTCATCGGCGACATGGAGCTGGACGAGGTCCTGTACAACCGGGAGCGCATCAACACCCGGCTGCGGGACATCCTCGACGAGGCAACCGATCGATGGGGAGTCCGGGTCGAGGCCGTCGAAATCAAGGAGGTCGATCCGGTCGGGCCGGTCAAGGCCGCGATGGAGGAGCAGACCTCCGCCGAACGGCAGCGGCGGGCTGCGGTGCTCCGGGCGGACGGGGAGAAGCGGAGCGCGATCCTGGTCTCGGAGGGCCAGAAGCGGTCGCGCATCCTACAGGCGGAAGGGGTTCGCCAGTCGAAGATCCTCGAGGCTGAAGGGTCCCGGATGGCCACCATCCTCGAGGCGCAGGGAGAGGCGCAGCGGCTGCGGATTCTGGCCCTCGGCGCGGGCACACTCGATGCCAAGGCGCTCACCGTCCTTTCCCTGGATACTGTGGCGAAGGTCGGAGACGGACAGGCGACCAAGATTCTGTTCCCCTTCGAATTCTCCCGCTTGATGGAGGGCGCTTCGGAGTACCTCGGCACTTCGCGCCAGGTGCCCGACCGGACGCTCAACTCGTTGGACGACCTCGAAAAGCAGATCGGCAGCATCGACAATATCCTGGGTCCGATCCCCAAGCAAGAGGAGTTGCTGACGGAGATCAAATCCATCGAGGACGAGATCAAGGCCGAGTCCGACGAGTCGACGTCCATGGTCCAGCCCTACTCGGACCGACTGTCCAAAGCGGCGGCCGGTCCGGAGCTCCCTCCCGCGGACGAACTGGCACCCCCCCCATCCCCGCCTCCTGGGCCGAAGGGCGCCCCTCCCGCCGCGGCATCACTCTCTCCGCCTCCTCCGCCTCCTCCGCCCCCCGCGCCTGCGCCAACCCAGAACCGGAAATCGACCCCTTCCCCTTCTGCCTGACCCGGGGCGCCCTTGACCGCGGCCCCCGAGCCCCCCCGATTTCCCGTCCGCGTCGAGCGCGACGGATCGGTATCGATCGTGACGATCGATCGCCCCGAACGACTCAACGCGTTGGACGTCCCGTCGTTCCGATGGCTGCGGCACGAGCTGGAAGCCGCGGCGCTGGACCGTTCGGTACGGTGCGTCCTGCTGACCGGGGCGGGATCGGCGTTCTGTGCCGGGGGGGACGTCGCCGTGATGGAAGAGCACCGGAAGGCGGGGACCCTCGACCGGTTGTTCCACGAGCTCACGGGGGAGCAGGAGCTTTCCGTGCGCACCATCATGAATATGCCGAAGCCGGTCGTGGCGGCCCTGCCCGGGGTGGCCGCGGGGGGTGGTCTATCCTTGGCCTTGGCTTGCGATTGGCGGATCGCAAGCGAAGGGGCCCTTCTGGTGCCGGCGTTCCCCCAGCTCGGGGCGGTACCCGATGGCGGCCTCACCTATCTTCTGCCGCATTACCTCGGCATCGGGGGGGCCCAGGAGCTCCTGTTCCAGAATGCCCGGCTCACCGCCGCCTCGGCCCGCAGCCTCGGCTTGGTCCATGAGGTCTGTGCCCCGGCCGAACTCTCGGAGCGGGCCTCCGAATGGGCACGGCAACTCTCCCAAGGGCCGACCCGAGAGTACGGCACGATGAAGCTGCTGATGCTTTCGGCCTTTTCGGAAGGCCTCGACGCCCAGATGGTCCTGGAGCGGAGGTCCGCGGTCGAGGCGGCCCGGGGGCCCGAACTTCCCGAGGGAATCCGCGCGTTCGTCGAGAAGCGGACGCCCCGGTTTCCCGCGCCGTGAGATCCGGATCCCGCCGCCCCCGCACTCGGCGCGTTCTCCCGATCGATCGCCGTACCGCGGAAGGCCGGGCGTGTCGGACCACGACACTCCACAGGCGGTCGGCCTCTTCGTTGCCTTAGGCGTTAAATAAGCACTTTTGCTCGCGCCCCCGGCGTAGGAATCCTGAGGTCATGGGCGCAGGAATCGAGACGTTTTTGGTCTTCGCCGCGATTGCCGCCGCCTTCGGAGGCGGCTCGATCGTCGCGAACCGTACTCTCGGCGCGCCCCGGCGCAAAAGTTACCTCCAACGGACGACCTACGAGTGCGGGGAGGAAGCGGAAGGTGAGGCCCAGATCGATTTTCCCACCCAGCACTACACCTTTGCGATTGTCTTCGTCGCCGTCGATGTCCTGGGCTTTCTCCTCGCCCTCTGGGGGCTCAATTTCCGGGGGCCGAATTCGGCCTGGTATCCGGCGTTCATCGCCTTCGCCTTCACGGCCCTCGCGCTGGCCGGGATCTACTACGCGTTGAGCGGGGAGAAGCGCTGGGTCGTATGAGCGCCGCACCGGAAACGAAGGGGGTCCGTGGGGAGCTCCCTGGGGCCGGCGAAGCCGCCGTCCCGTTCGTCGAAATCGAAGCGCTCCGGTCCCGAGAGTTCATTCCCGCGGCGAAGGAGGCCCTGACCTCGCTGATCGCCGAGCAGGGCCAATCGAAGCTCATTCGCCCGGTCTTCAACTGGGCCGGCCGCAACTCGCTCTTCCCGCTCCACTGGGGCCTGGCCTGCTGCGCCATCGAGTTTGCCGCGGCGTTCGGGGCGAGGTGGGACGCGGAACGGTTCGGCGTCGTTCCCCGGTCCTCCCCGCGGCAGTGCGACCTCATGATCGTCAACGGGACCGTGACCTGGAAGGTGGCCCACAAGCTCATCACGCTCTACGAGCAGATGCCGGAGCCGAAGTGGGTGATCGCCATGGGCAACTGCGCGACCGGTGGCGGGCCGTTCCGCACCGCCTATTCGGTCGTTCCGGGCGTCGACAAGCTGGTCCCGGTCGACGTCTACATCGCCGGCTGCCCGCCGCGACCCGAGGCGATGCTCGAAGGGATCCTGCGGCTGGAAGATCTGATCCGGCTCAGGAAGGAGTGAACCCCCCGATGACCGCCCTGCCCGCGCCACCTGTGCCGTGGCCGGAGCTCCTCGGGGAGGCCCTGGTCGCCCTGGAGCCGATGGAAGGCACCTCCGGTCGGATCCGGTTCCGCTCGGCCGACGCGGAGCGGGTCTTCCGGGCCGTCCACGATGCCGGCTTCCACCACCTGACGATGATCGGCGGGATCGACTGGGTCGACCATCGCGAGGTCATCTACACGCTCTGGTCCGATGCCGGGAAGACGTACCTCTTCCTCTCCACCGACCTTCCGGCCGACCACCCGACGGTGGCCACCGCAACGCGGGTCTGGCCGAGCGCCAACTGGCACGAGCGGGAGGCGTGGGAGATGGTCGACATCCAGTTCGAGGGCCACCCGGATCTCCGGCACCTGTTGATGCCGGACGGCTACGAGTTCCACCCTCTGCTCCGTTCCTTCAAGCTCCACGAGCCGGAGGATCTCGAGGTCAAGGTGCGCCATGTCTGAGATGTGGATCAACATGGGGCCGCAGCACCCCATGACCCATGGGCTCTGGAACCTCCGGGTCCAGATCGACGGGGAGCTGATCCTCGACGTCGATCCCGAGATGGGCTACCTCCACCGGGGGATCGAGAAGATCAGTGAGGACCGGCACTACAATGAGGTCGTGACCCTGATGGACCGGACCTGCTATGTGGCCGGGATGGCCTGGGAGCACCTCTACATCCTCGGCGCCGAGCAGGCCCTTCACCTCCAGCCGCCCGAGCGGGCGGAGTACATCCGGACGATGTCGGAGGAGTTCCAGCGGATCGCCTCCCACATCATGTGGTATGCGGCGTTCGTCCAGGACCTGGGACTGATGAGCCCGTTCCTCTACGGGATGCGGGACCGCGATCTCCTCCTCGATCTCTTCCAGAGCTACACCGGGGCCCGGATGACGTATGAATACATGCGGGTCGGCGGGGTCCGGAACGATCTCCCGCACGGATTCACCGACCGTGCCCGCAAGGTGCTCGACTGGCTGATCGAGCGGTTCCAGGAATACGACCAGCTCTGCATGGGCTCCGACATCTTCCGACGTCGGTGCGATGGCCTCGGGGTCCTTTCGGCCCGGGACTGCATCGACTACGGGGTCACCGGCCCGATGCTCCGGTCGGCCGGGGTCGCACGCGATCTCCGCAAGGACCGGCCGTACTCCGCGTACGACCGGGTCGACTTCGACGTCGCCCGGGCGACGACCGCCGACGTCACGGGCCGCTACCTCGTCCGGATGGAGGAGATGCGCCAGTCGGTCCGCATCCTCCGCCAGGTGCTCGACTGGCTCGACCACCACCCCGGCCCGGTGATGGCCGAGAATCTCCCCCGCTGGTTGGGCGCGCCGTATGCCCCCATCGGGCGGGAAGGCTACCTCCTCAAGCGGGAGTACCCGAAAGGCGTGGGATTCGCCGCGATCGAGGAGCCCCACGGCGAAGCGGCGGTGTACGTCGTCAACCAGGGAGGGGAACACCCCTATCGGGTCAAGTTCCGGTCCCCGGTCTACGTCAACCTGAGTGCCGCGCGGAAGTACCTCGTGGGCTACCATGTGGCCGACATCCCCCCGATCATGGGGAGCGTCGACGTCTGCGTCGGGGAGTCCGACCGGTAGGGAGGGGCGATGTCGGCCAGTCTCTACTCGGTGGCCCACAGCCTGGTCGCGATCGTTCTCACCGCGATCGGATCGGTCCTGCCATCTCCGCTCCGGCAGGGCATCACCAATGCCGGCCTCATCACGGCGCTCGGGGTGATCGTCTTCGCCGCGATCCTGCTCATCGCGAGCATGCTCAACACGATCGTGCTCATCTGGTTCGAACGCAAGCTGCTCGGCCGGTTCATGGACCGGCGGGGCGCGATGCACGTCGGATTTGCGGGCCTGCTCCAGAACTTCGCCGACGGGCTCAAGCTGATGCGCAAGAACACCTTCCGCCCCGACGAGGCCGACGGGCTGGGATTCTATCTCGGGCCGACCGCCTACATGGTCACCTCACTGATCCTCTTTGGGATCCTGCCGGTCTCGACCGGCTGGAACAGCGGCGTCCTGCCGTTGAGTCTCCTCCTCGCCCTGGTCGTCTTTTCGTTCGCCCCGCTCTTCATTTTCATCAGCGCCTGGTCGAGCAACAACAAGTACTCCCTGATGGGCGGGATGCGCTCGGCGGCCCAGATGATCGCCTACGAGGTCCCGCTCCTGCTCTCGGTCGTGGCGGTCGTCGTCGTCTCGGGGAGCTTCGACCTCAACACGATCGTCGCCCAGCAGCAGAACTACTGGTACTGGGGCCCGCTCTTCCTGGCCCTGCTCGTCTTCGTGGCGGCGATGCTCGCGGAGATGGAACGGATTCCCTTCGACCTGCCCGAGGCCGAGGCGGAACTCGTCGAGGGCTGGAACACGGAGTACGGCGGGATGCTGTTCGCCTTCTTCATGCTCTCCGACTATGTGAGGGCCCTCGTCGGCAGCTTCCTGGTGGTCCTGCTCTTCCTCGGAGGGTGGACGATGCCGAGCTGGGTTCCCTCGGCGGCGACGTCGTTCCCGCTCGCGGGGATTGTCTGGTTCATGGTCAAGGTCTATGTCGTCTTCGCCGTGTTCGTCTGGATCCGCGCGTCCCTCCCGCGGGTACGGACCGATCAGTTGCTTAGGGTGGGCTGGAACCGGATGATCCCGCTCGCCCTCCTCTCGGTGGTCCTCGCCGCCGGGGTGGTCATGGTGAAGTGCTTGCCGATCTTCGGGTGCCTCCCGAACCTGGGGATCTAGGGGACGAAGGGCGATGACCGAAGAAGCGTTGACTCCGCAGACGTCGGGCCAAGACAACCCGGTGCTCTGGGTCGTCCGCCCGATGGCGACGGCGGCCCGCCAGTTCCTGAAGAGCCTCGTCCGTCCCTCCACGATCATCTACCCGTTCGAGCGGCTCGAGGACCCGAAGTTCCGGGAGGAGGTGGCGGTCGCGGCGGGCAAGCCGATCGGTGTCGGCGCGGTCTGGGACAACTACCGGGGGGTCCACGCGCTCAACATCGCGACCTGCATCAGTTGCAACCTCTGTTCGTTCTCCTGTCCGGACCTCTGCATCGAGATGGTAACGGTGCCCGGGGGCAACCCGAAGCACCCGAAGAAGTGTCCGCAGATCGACTACGGGAAGTGCAGCTACTGCGGCTTCTGCTCCGACGCCTGCCCGGAGGGGTGCCTGTCGATGACCACCCGCTACGAGCTCTCGGTCACGAAGCGTTCGGAGATGGTCTACTCGCCCGAGAAGCTGTTTGAGGTCTTCGAGCGGAAGCTGCCGATGAACCCGATCCGGCTCGAGCGGCCCGCCAACGAGGACGCGATCCTCCTCGATGCCCCCCTGTGCATCGGATGCAATGCCTGCGCCCGGGACTGCCCGACCCAGTGCATCACCATGGTGGATATCCCCAAGCCCGAGACGCCTCCGGGAGCGAAGGCGCCTCGACGGATCTGGAAGGAGCCGGTCGTCAACGACTCCGACTGCGTCCGGTGCGGCACCTGCATCAGCGTGTGTCCGAAAGAGTGCCTGTTCTGGGGGACTCGGGCGTGAGTCTGACCGAACTGGCGTTCTTCGCCCTGGCGATCGTCGCGATCGCGACCGGGCTTCTGGCCCTCCTCGTCCGAGAGCTGGTCCATACGATCCTCTGGATCGGCATCTTCTTTGTCGACCTGGCGGCGATCTACTTCCTCCTCGAGGCGCCCTTCCTGGGGGTCCTCCAGCTCGGGGTCTACGCGGGCGCCGTGACCATCCTGCTCCTCTTCGGGATCATGGTCACGCGGAAGCGGATCTTCTCCCGGGACGCCGCGACCGGGGTCGGCGCGCTCCCGATCGCGCTCGCCGTCGTGACCTTCATCTTCCTCATCGGCGCCCTCGGCCAGCTGCCCGGCTCGGCGGTTCCGGCGGCCAGCTACTCGGTCGCCTCCCTCTCGACGCTGCTCTTCAACACCGAGGCGCCGTACCTCCTGCTCCTCGGGCTCGTCATGCTCGCGGCGCTCGCGGGGGCCATCTACCTGGTGCGGGAGGGGCGCGAATGACGACCCTGCCCGTGGGGGACTTCCTCGCCCTCGCCTCCGGCCTCGTGGCGATCTCGATCTTCGGGATCCTGACCCGCCGCAACTTCATCCTGCTGCTCATCGCGCTCGAGATCGGGATGAACGCGGCGATCCTCTCGTTCGTCTACTTCGCGGCGTTTCCCCAGTGCGTGACCGCCGCGACCTGCCATCCGCTCACCGGCCAGGCGATCGCCGTGGTCGTGATCGGGCTCGCCGCCACCGAGGTGGCGGTCGGACTCGCCATCGTCCTGGCGCTCCACCGCATCCGGGGCACGACGAACGTCGCCGAAGCCGATTCCCTGAAACTCTAGGAGGAACAACTCGTGACCGGTGGACTCGCATCGCTCTTCGGATGGGCCTTCCTGGTTCCGCTGCTCCCCGCGCTCGCCTTCATCGTGATCGGTCTCTTCGGGACCCGGCTGCGTCGGCTGGAGTACGGCGGGTGGATCGCGGTCGGGGCGGCGGCCGTCTCGATGGTCCTCGCGCTCCTGATCGCGCTGGGAGAGATGGCGTCGCCGGACACCTACACGAGCCTCTCCTACACCTGGTTCTCCCTGCCCGCGAACCCGACCTTCCCCTATGGATTTTCGCTGGTGATCGGGACCCTCGTCGATCCGATCTCCTCCCTCATGCTGATCGTCGTCACGGTCGTCGGCTTCCTGGTCCTCCTCTACTCGATCGGGTACATGCACCACGAGCACGGGCTCGCCCGGTACTACGCGGAGCTGTCGCTCTTCCTGACCGCCATGATCGGCCTGGTCCTCTCGAACAACCTGCTCGAGTTCTTCCTCTTCTGGGAGCTGGTCGGGGTCTGTTCGTACTTCCTCATCGGCTTTTTCTACGAGAAACCGAGCGCCGCCAGCGCGGCGAAGGAGGCCTTCCTCATCACCCGGATCGGGGACGTGCTGTTCCTCCTCGGGATCTTCATCTTCTTCTACGTCTACGCCTCGGCCGGTCCGGCCGGGCTCCACTGGGCCTCCTCGGGGTTCCTCTTCGCCTACGGGAACCTCCCGTTCCTCGCGGGCAGCCTGGGCGCGAACACCCCCCTGCTCACCATCGCCGGGCTCTGCATCCTCGCGGGAGCGGCCGGAAAGAGCGCCCAGTTCCCCCTGCATGTCTGGCTCCCCGATGCGATGGAAGGCCCGACCACGGTCTCGGCGCTCATCCATGCGGCTACGATGGTCGCGGCGGGAGTCTATCTCCTGGCGATGACCAGCATTTTCCTGGGCTTCACACCGACCGACCAGCTGGCGATCGTGGCGATCGGAGGGTTCACGACGCTCTTCGCCGCCACGATGGCGGTGGTCCATACCGACATCAAACGGGTGATCGCCTACTCGACCATCAGCCAGCTGGGCTACATGGTCCTCGCCGTCGGCGCCGGCTTCGCGATGGTCGGGCTCTACCACCTGTTCACGCACGCCTTCTTCAAGGCGCTGCTCTTCCTGGCCGCCGGCTCGGTGATCCACGCGATCGGGACCCAGGACCTGTTCAAGATGGGGGGGCTCAAACGGCACCTCCGGGTCACCGGGGCGGCCTTTGCGATCGGCGGCCTTGCACTGGCGGGGATCCCACCCTTCGCGGGCTTCTGGAGCAAGGACGACATCCTCTCCTCGGTCTATTCGGTGGCCGGGAGCCATCCGGACTACTGGCCGTTCCTCATCATGGCGATGGCCGCGGTCTTCCTGACGGGCTACTACATCTTCCGGGTCTGGTTCCTCACCTTCTCGGGGGACCGGATCCGCGACCCGACCCTTCCGACGCCCCACGAGGGCCCGTGGGTCATGCAGGTCCCGCTCATCGTCCTCTCCGGATTCGCCGTCGGGGCCGGGCTCCTCATCTTCCTTCCCGGGTTCGCGAACCTCTTCCTCCTGCCGGGCGGGGTCGCGGCCCTCGGGATCCCGCCGACGTACGGCACGACCGACCTCCTGCTCTCCGTGCTGGGAGTCGCCCTGGGGGGTGGGGGGATCCTGACCGCGTGGGCCCTGTGGGGCAACGGCCGCATGGTGGAACTTCCCGAAGGTTCCCTCTGGAGCTCGGGCCGCAAAGTGCTCCTCAACCGCTACTACTTCAAGGTCGCCTACGACGCGGTGGGGGCGAAGGCGGTCTACAGCGTGGCGCGCGCGGCCGACTTCTTCGATCAGTTCGTCATCGACGGCACGGTCCGGGGGATCGAGCAGCTCTTTTCGCGGATCTCCGACCGGATGCGCCGGATCCAGTCGGGTGTCGTCTCCGACTATGCGGCGTACGTCGTCGCGGGGCTCCTGGCCGTCTTCGTCCTGCTCCTGCTGGTTGGGCCGTACCTGGTGAATTGGGTCGGAGGCGGATAAGATGACGTTCCCGATCATCTCCGTCACCCTCGCGTCCCTCGCGGTCGGGACCGTGGTCACGTTTGTCGCCGGCCGCTACGCCCGGTGGGCGGCGCTGGCCACGACCCTGGTCTTCCTGCTCGAGATCGGCGTCATGATGGCGCTGTTCTTCGCGGCGCCCGGCCCCCTGATCGGCGGAGTGCCGTCCGGCGACGCGGAGACCTACGCGTGGATCTCGCTCTCCTGGCTCCACATCAATTACTCGGTGGCGGTCGACGGCCTCTCGCTGGCCCTCATCCTGCTGACCGGAGTGCTCCAGCTCGCCACGGTCGTCTACAGCTGGACCGAGTCGAAGCGCCCCGGTCCCTGGTTCGGCCTCATCCTGCTGACCGGGCTCGGTTCGGTCGGGGTCTTTGCCTCGATGGACATCCTGCTCTTCTTCCTCTTCTGGGAGGCGGTCCTCGTGCCGATGTTCTTCATCATCGGCTACTGGGGCGGACCCCGCCGGCGCTATGCCGCCATCAAGTTCTTCATCTACACCCACGTCGGCTCGGTCGTCGTCCTGGTCGGCCTGCTCGTGATGGCCTTCTACTCCGGGGCCGGCTCCTTCGACTACGGGGCGATCTACGCCGCGGCGCCCGATCTGTCGGTCGTGCAGCAGTCGCTGGTCTTCGTCGCGCTGCTCTTCGGGTTCGGGGTCAAGTTCCCGATCGTCCCCTTCCATACCTGGCTACCGGACGCGCATGTCGAGGCCCCGACGGGGGGGTCGGTGCTCCTCGCCGGCCTGCTCCTCAAGCTCGGCGGCTACGGGCTGATCCGCTGGGCGGTGCTGGTCCTGCCGTCGGGCTTCCTTCACATGGATCCGCTGGTCTACTTCATCGCCTTCGCCTCGATCGCGTGGGGATCCGTCGTGGCGTTGAGCCAGCGCGACCTGAAACGGATGGTCGCCTACTCGTCGATCAACCACATGGGGATCGTCCTGCTGGCGATCGCCGTCGACTCTTCGCTCGGCCTGATGGCGGCGGTCTTCCTCATGTTCGCCCACGGCGTGGTGAGCGGTCTCCTCTTCATGGTCTCGGGGAGCGTCCACCACACCTACGGGACCCGGGACATCGCGGGGATTGGCGGGATCGCGGCGGTCACCCCGGTCCTCGCGACGATGATCATGATCGGTTCGCTCGCCTCGCTCGGGCTCCCGGCGCTCATCGGCTTTCCGGCCGAGTTCTCCGCGTTCCTGGCAACGTGGGTCGCCATCGGCTACTGGGTGCTCATTCCGCTGGGGATCCTGGTCGTCACGGCGGCGTTCTACCTCTGGATGATGCAGCGGCTGGTCTTCGGTCCCCAAAAGGGGATCCCGCTCAAGGTCCACGACCTGCCGATCCCCGAGCGGATCGGGATGGGGATCCTGGTCGCCGCAATCGTGCTGTTCGGCGTGCTCCCCGCCCTGCTCGTGAACCTGATCCTGCAGTCGCCGATCCGGGGGTTCTAGCGTGTCCGACCTCGGCGCATTCACCGCGTTCGTCGGCCCCTTTCTACCGGAGCTCCTTCTCCTGGCGGGCGCGCTGGTGGTCTTCCTGCTCGATGTGCTGGAGGTCCGCCGGGTGGAGCTCAACGGCGGGATCGCCGTGGCGGTCACCGCGGTCGGCCTGCTCCTGGTCCTGGCGGATCTCGGGGTCGCGCCGTGGGCGGGACTCGCACTGATTCCGGCCGGCCAGATCGACGCGGTGGTCACCCCCAGTTCGGCCCCCCTCTACGCGTTCACTTCCCTGGGGTTGGTCTTCCAGCTGTTCTTCCTCATCTCGGCGCTGCTCGTGAGCCTCGGCTCGATGAGCCGGCCCTCGAAGGAGCGGGGGGGTGCGGTCTTCTTCGGCCTGGTGCTGCTCGCCACGCTCGGCATGATGCTGGTGGGCGTCGCCTCCGACCTCCTGTTCCTGGTCCTGGCGATCGAGGTGGTCAGCATCTCGACCTACCTGCTGGTGGCCTACACCCGCCGCGACTCCCGGTCGGTCGAGGCGGCGATGAAGTTCTACATCATCGGGGCGCTCTCCACGGTCCTCTCCCTCTTCGGAGTCGCGCTCCTCTTCGGGGCATTCGGCACCACCAACCTCTACGCCATCGAAGGATCGGCGGTCGGGGCCCCGACCCTGGTCCTGCTCGGCTACGGGCTCCTGGTGGCCGGCCTCGCCTTCAAGGTGACGTTGGTCCCGTTCCACGCCTGGGCGGTCGATGTGTACGACGGCGCCCCGCACGACGTCTCGGCGTTCCTGGCGGGCGGGACGAAGAAGATCGGCCTGTTTGCGTTCTTCCTGGTCTTCATCGGCCCGATCCTGCTCGCGCGCTGGGGAGCCTCGTTCAATCCCCTGGGGGGGCCGGGGGTCCCGATCGGGCCGCTTCTCCAGGTGCTGCTGGCCGTTCTGGCCGTCGTGACGATGACGGTCGGGAACCTGCTGGCCCTCCAGCAGAAGGAGATCAAGCGGATGCTCGCGTACTCCTCCATCAGCCAAGCCGGGTACATGCTGATCGGGATTACGGTCGCCACGGCTCCGGCGATCGCGGGCGCGACGCTCCAGATCTTCGCGCACGTGATCCTGACGACCGGGGCGTTCCTGGTCGTCGCCGCCGTCGCGGCGCTCGGCATCGGGGCGCGGATCGACGACTGGCGGGGACTCGGCGTGCGGAGGCCGTACCTCGGGGTCGCCTTTTCGTTCATGCTGCTCGGGCTCGCGGGCATCCCGCTCACGGTCGGATTTGTCTCCAAGTTCGTGCTCTTCGGGTCCGCGATCCAGGCCGAGGGGTACTTCGTCTGGCTCGCCATCGCCGGGGTGTTGAACAGCGCGGCCTCGGTCTTCTACTACGCCCGGGTGATCAAGGTAATGTTCCTGGACACTCCGGACCCGACGGCCCCGGCCCCCCGGCCGGAGGCTCCCGGCCTGGCCTTCCAGGGGATGGGGTACGGACGGGCGGCGGCGATCGGGCTCGTGGCCGTGCTGGTCGTCTTCTTCGGTATCGATCCCCAGCCGATGCTGGGCCTCGTCCAGAGCGCGGCCCAGCACTTCGTGCTCGTTGGCCCGTGAGGCCGATGGAGCGGGTGGACGTCCTGGTGGTCGGCGCCGGTCCGGCCGGCGCCCGGGCCGCCAGCGCCGCGGCGCAGGGCGGGCTCCGCACGCTGCTGGTCGACCGTCGCGAGGAGCTGGGCCATCCGGTGCAGTGCGGGGAGTTCGTCCCGACCCCGGAGGAGCTCGCCACCCTCTTTCCGGCCCCCGATCTGATCCGGGCGGCCTACACGATCCCGGAGGCGACCGCCCTTCGGACCACCCGATCGATGGTCTGCGTCTCCCCGTTCGGCCGCCGATACCGGTTTCCGCTCGCCGGCTGCACCCTCTCCCGACGGGCCTTCGACAAGGCGCTCGCGCTGGAGGCGGAGGGCCAGGGCGCCGAACTCCGCTACCCCGCCGGAGTGATCTCGGTGACGGGGGGGACCGCCCGCTTCGCCCGGGGCGAGCCGGTGGAGGCACGCGTGGTCATCGGCGCCGACGGTCCGGTCTCGGTGGTGGCCCGGTCGGCCGGCCTGAGGGTCGAGCGGGAGATGTACCGGATGGTGACGGCGACCGTCGACCGTGCCTGGGACGACGAGATCGCCCTCTATTTCGGCCGGGTCGCCCCCGGGGGGTACGCCTGGGCGTTTCCCCGGCTGAACGACGCCAACGTCGGGATTGGGGTCACCCACCTTCCCCCGGGGGTCGGGCTGGACCGGCTGCTCGACCGGTTCGTCGCCGGTCAGGAGCTGCCCCCGGCGCACGATCGGACCCACTGGTGGGTGCCGATCGGACCCCCACCGGAGAGCCTCGTCTCGGGATCGACACTCCTCGCCGGGGATGCGGCGAACCTGGTGATGGCGACCAACGGGGGCGGGATCCCGACGGCGATGTTGAGCGGCTGGCTGGCCGGGCAGGCCGCGGTCGCCCACCTTCGGCAGGGGGCCCCGCTCGCCGACTACGACCGGGCGTGGCAACCGGTCCTGGCTCCGGTCCTCTCCCGGGGCTACGACGTCAAGCGGTTCGGAGACCGGTGGGCGGCCCACGACCCCCTCCTGGCCCTCGGGATGCGCTATATCGGCGCGCGGGGTCTCGATGCCATGATGCGGATGCGCTGGCCGATCCGTCGGGGGAGGAGCTCGTGACCGGGCCGGCCCCCGCCCCGCCCTCGGCGCCCACCGAACACCCGCTGGAGGCGATCGTCGGCCGGACGATCGACCGGGAGGGGGCCCGGGAGCTTTCGAGCCTCCTGCCGGTCCTGGTCCAGGACCTGACCGATATCGACTGGCGGCTCCAGGAGGTGCTGGGGTCGAAGTACTCCCAGCTGACCGAGGCGGCCCGCTACGCCTGCTCCACCGGCGGCAAGCGGATCCGTCCCCTCCTCATGGCCGCGACGTTCCGGGCCCTCGGCCAGGAGTCGACCGCCCCGATCCGCTCGCTCTGCGCGGCCTCGCAGCTCATCCACACGGCAACGCTCGTCCACGACGATGTCATCGACCATGCGGGGACCCGCCGGGGGCAGCCGTCGATGCCGCGGGCCTTCGGGATGCCGCTCTCCATCGTGACGGGAGACTACCTCTTCGTCCGGGCGTTCCAGCTGGCCGCCGAGTACTCCCGCAGCGTCATCCTGCGGAGCGCCGAGGCCTGCGCCGACTTGGTCGAGGGCGAGGTCCTCCAGGACACGGCCCAGTTCGACCTTTCCCGGGGGCGGGAACACTACTTCCGGGTCATCGAGCGCAAGACGGCCGCCCTGATCGCTTCGGCGCTCGGGAGCGTCGCGGAGATCGCCGGGGCGACCCCCGCGATCATCGAGGACGCGATCGCCTACGGTCGGTCGCTCGGCATCGCCTTCCAGATCCGGGACGATCTGTTGGACATCCACGGGGACCCCGACCTCCTCGGAAAGCCCCTCTACTCGGACCTCCGGGAAGGCAACCCGACCTTGCTGACCCTCGAGGCCTACCGCCATCTGGGCGGCCGGCACCAGGCCGAGTTCGAGCGGCTCTTCCAGATGCGCCGCAAGCGGACCCGGCACCTCTTGAGGCTCAAGGAACTCATCGACTCGACCGACGCGGCGGCCGAGGTCGCTGCGGAAGCCCGACGCTGGAGCGACCGGGCGATCGACTCCCTCGGCCGATTCCCGGGAGGGATGTACCGGACCTTCCTCGAGTGGCTCGCCCGAGGCGCGGCCGACCGCCCATACTGACGGGCCTCCGGGCCCGGCCTCGGGAACGACCCAGCCCCCTGACGGGGTGAGGGCTGCCCTCCCCCCGGGGATCTTTACGCCTCGCCGTCCCTAGGGTGCGCGTCCTACCGGCCCGTCCGTAGGGGCCGACCGCCCCACTCCGGCCGCTTCCCCTGAAGGGAAAACTACATACCTCGGTCCGGGCGACGTGGGGGGTACCATGGGGCTTCCGAACTCGACTGCGGCCTCGGTCACTCCGTACCGGGAGGCCTTCGAATTTGACCACCTTCCCCCGCTGTTGTTCCCCCCCGGCTACCGGCCTCACCGGCCGCTCGGCGTGGGAGTCATCAGTGTCGTCGTGGGGTTCTTCGGGACCCTCCTCGTGCTGTCCGGGATCCTGGCCAACCTGGTCGCCTACGGGGGACCGCTCGTCCCCGCGAGTCTCTCGATCGTCGGCAGCACCGACGGGTTCGTGAACGGGATTCTGGCGGGAGTCGGGGCGGCGCTGATCGTCGTCGCCACCGGTCTCTGGCGTCAGGAGGAGTGGGCGCTCTACACCCTGGCCGGGCTCGCCTTCGGCGGGATGATCTACCTCCTCTTCGTCGGCTCGGTCACCCTCCTCTTCCTGCTCCTCCTCGTCCTGGGGCTCTACCTCCTGCTGGCCCGCCGATACTTCATCTGAACTCGTGCGGCTGGACCCGTGCCCTTATAGGTCGCCGGACGACGCGGAGGGCCGGTGACGACCCCGACCATCGCTCAGCAACTGGCCTCCAAGCAGCGGGAGATCTCGGTCGCCGAATTCTTCGAGCGGAACCGGCAGATCCTCGGGTTCGACAACCCCCAGCGGGCGCTCCTCACGACCGTCAAGGAGGCCGTCGACAACAGCCTCGATGCGACGGAGGAGGCCGGCCTCCTGCCCGAGATCGAGGTGGAGATTGCGAAGGACGGCCCCGACCGGCTCAAGGTCGCGGTCACCGACAACGGCCCCGGGATCCTCCGGCGCGAGATCCCGAACGTCTTCGCCCGGCTCCTCTACGGGTCCCGGTTCCACGCCCACCGCCAGGCCCGGGGGCAACAAGGGATCGGCATCTCGGCGGCGGTGCTCTACGCGGGCCTCACCGCGGCGCGACCGGCGAAGATCACCTCCAAGATCGCGGAGGAGGAGGGGGCGCATCTCCTCGAGCTCGCGATCGACATCCAGAAGAACGCGCCGCGGATCGTCACCGAAGACGTCGCCCTCTGGGACCGGCCCCACGGCACCCGGATCGAGCTCATCCTGAAGGCCCGGTACATCCGGGGCCGGCAGTCCCCGCTCGAGTACCTTCGGGGGACCGCGATCGTCAACCCCCATGCCCGGATCAGCCTCACCGAACCGGACGGGACCCGGATCACCTTCGAGCGGGCGACGGACATCCTCCCTCCCCTCCCCCGCGAGACGTTGCCCCACCCCTACGGCCTCGAGCTCGGGGAGCTCGGGAGCCTGGTCCGCGGTTCCCGCCGCCCCTCCCTGATCGAATTGTTGACCAAGGATCTGGGCGGCGTGAGCCCCCGGGTCGCCCGGGAGGTCCTGGCGGCCGCGCAGCTGACCCCCTCGGCCGCCCCCTCCTCGCTCGACGGCCCGGCGCAGGAGCGGTTGCTCTCGGCGCTCCAGTCGGCGACCCTGCTCGCTCCCTCCTCCGACTGTCTCTCGCCCATCGGGCCCCTCCTGATCAAGCGCGGACTGCGCAACGTGCTGGGCGAGGTCCGTCCGGAGTTCTTCGCGCCGCCGGTGAGCCGCCCGGCGAAGGTCCGCGGGGGGTTCCCGTTCCTGGTCGAGGTCGGCCTGGTCTACGGGGGCGGGCTCCCGGTCGACCAGGCCGTCCAGGTGCTCCGGTTCGCCAACCGGGTCCCGCTCCTCTTCCAGCAGGGGGCCTGTGCGATCACGAATGCGATCGCCTCGATGGACTGGCGCCGCTACGGCCTCGACCAGAAAGGGGGGAGCGGGCTTCCCACCGGTCCGGCGCTCATCCTGGTCCATGTCGCGTCCACGAAGATCCCGTTCACCAGCGAGGCCAAGGAGGCGATCGCGGAGGACCCGGACATCGACCGGGAAGTCACCCTGGCGCTCCAGGGGGCCGCGCGGCACCTCAAGGCGCACCTCTCCCGGAAGAGCCGACGCGCCTTCGCGAGCGAGAAGTTCGCGATCATCCAGAGGATCCTGCCCAAGCTGGCCGAGAAGACGAGCGGCCTCGTGGGCCGACCGGTGCCGGACCTGACCCCCGTCATCACCCGGATCATGGATGTGGTCACCGTCGAGCCGACCCTCGGGACCGAGAAGACCGGGACGACCGCAACCCTCGAAGTCACCAACTACACCCCGAGGCCCCGCGCGCTCGAGCTGTTCGTCGAGGGCCCCCCCGAGGAGCTCCGGACCGCCCAGTTCGAGCCGGCGCCCGAGGGATCGGATGCGGACCTCGGCCGGTACTGGTGGACCCTCCCTAAGCTGACGCCGAGCGGACGGACCCGCCTCTCCGTGCGGTTCCCCGCGGGGGTCGAGGTCGACGCGAACGACCTAGACCTGTACGTCGCCGGCATCGACGAGGGGCATCTGCTCGGCGCCGACGCGCTCCCCGGTGACTGGGAGGTGCGGCTGCCGCGGGCGATCGTCGAGGCGGCCGAGGCCGCCGAGGCGGCGGGAGGGACGAAGGAGTCCGAAGAGGAGGTGGATTACGATGCCGAAGAGACGTCCGCTCGAGTCGCCGACGACGAGTGATCCCGAGGAGGCGCCGGTCCGGGCCGACGCGCTGGCCCCGACGATGGACCTCGCCGGGGAGATCTACCAGCAGCTGGTGCGGGGGGAGATTCCCCGGATGCGGCTTCCGCTCCGCACCAAGCAGAACATCTCGTTCCAGTCGCGCGACGGCGTTTTCCGGCTCGGCCGTGCGATGGGCACCCGGAGCGCCCGCAAGCTGGACGGGGCACTGATGCTCCTGCGGACGTTCTACCTGGTCGACTTCATCAACGAGATGGCGCACGACCGGAAGACCTCGACCCTCCGGGAGCTCTACTACATCAGCGAAGGCTGGCAGGACGCCAAGTTCCACAGCGAAGACGAGTCGAACCTCCTGGTCGAGGACCTCGAGGTCATGTGCGAGCGGCTCCGGGAGGACTTTCGGCTTCACCCGGAGGAGAACGGCGCCTCGGTGATCGGCGACCTCACGATCAAGGAGCGGAACCGCAAGGGGATCGTGAAGAAGATCAACTGCCGGGACGACGTCGGCGACGGCGGCTACTCGATCCCGTTCAACGTCGAGAAGGAGAAGATCGAGTTCGTCTCGACCGGGGCCAAGTTCGTGATCGCGATCGAGTGCGGCGGCATGGTCGACCGGCTGGCCGAGAACGGATTCGACGAACGGCAGAAGGCGATTCTCCTCCACCTCAAGGGCCAACCGGCCCGGTCGACCCGCCGCTTCCTCCGGCGGATCCACGAAGAGCTCCACCTTCCGGTCGTCGTCTTCACGGATGGGGATCCCTGGTCGTTCCGGATCTTTGCCAGCGTGGCGTTCGGGGCGATCAAGACCGCCCACATCTCCCAGTATCTGGCGACGCCGAGCGCCGAGTTCCTCGGGGTGACCGCTTCGGACATCGAGAACTACGATCTGCCGTCCGACAAGCTTTCCGACCAGGATGTCCGGGCGCTCCAGGCGGAGCTGACCGATCCCCGGTTCGCGACCGCGGACTGGCGCTCCGAGATCGAACTCATGCTCAAGAACGGTCGGAAGGCCGAGCAGCAGTCGCTCGCGAAGTACGGGCTGAACTACGTGACGGACCGCTACCTTCCCGAGAAGCTGTCCGAGATGGGGGTGCTCTAGCCGTCCGAGGGTCCGGCGAACCCGAGGGCCCGGTGGCCCTCGGGCGTCAGCAGGATCCCAGCGAGGCGCTCCGGCACGTAGAGGTGGAATCCCTCGGCCCCGGTCTCGCGCCGCCAGGCCTCACCGGCCTCGGTGAAGGCCGAGCGTTCGGTCCCGACCTCTTCGGCATCGCGGGTCGACGGCGCCGCCGCGGCCGCGCCGGCCGGTTGGAGCCGAAGCATCTCGCCCTCCGGATCGAGCCGGATCCACTCCCGGGGAACGGCCAGGTGGAGGTGGACCAGCCGGGGCCGGAACTGCCGCTCGCTCTCGGTCTCGGTCCGGGAAAAGATCGCGAACTCCGTCCCTCCGACCGTGGCGAGACGGGCGAACTGGAACGACTTCTGGCGGAACTCGAGCAGGTTGAGTTCTAGGTCGGCGACGTCCATCGCGCGGGCGAGCGGGAGGGGCTACATAACCTCGGGTGCCGTCCGGTGGCCCGTGGGGGCCGGCCCGCGTCCCGGGGCGAACGCTGAGGTGCCCCCCGGCGCCGCCGGAAACGGGAGGCGATGCGCCCCGTGGCCGCCCAAAGCTCGGTCCAAGCGGCGGCGGGGGAGCGGCAACCCTAATAAACGGGGGAAACTACCCGCGCCCGTCTCGGACGCGAACTGAATGAAACGAAGCTCACGCGTTTGGAAGAAGCGCGGCCACATGCGGTGGAAGTGGCGCAAAAAGAGGATGCGCCGACGCATGCGAGCCCAGAAGATGCGAAAGCAGTAGGGTCGGCTCCCGAAGTCGGGACGCCGGCCCTCACATTTTCAACCCCTTCCCCGGTTCCCTTCGCGCCCCTACCAACCCAACCGGTCCAGGACGCGGGCCGGCCGGGTGGCCTTCTTCCACTCCCGATAATGGTCCCGGCAGACCGGAGCCCGGTGGCCCTTCTTGGGGAGCCCCGGGAGCCCTTTCTGGGCCTCCGCCAGGGCGAGGTGGCGAATGGAGAGGGCTCCGCAGCCCGCGACCAGGCAGGGTTCGGGGCTCTCCTCGCCCCGCCGGCGGGGGGAGATCCGGGCCGCGCTCATGGGGGCGCGCGGGAGAGGCGCGCGGCCACGAGGTCCGGGATCTCGTACGGGAACCGGGCCACCTGGACTCCGGCCGACTCGAGCGCCGCCTGCTTGCTTTCCGCCGTACCCTTGCCCCGCAGGACGATCGCGCCCGCGTGGCCCATCCGCTTGCCGGGGGGGGCCGACCGGCCGGCGATGTAGCCGATGACCGGCTTCGAGACATGCTGCCGGATGTAGTCGGCCGCGTCCTCCTCGGCGGCGCCGCCGATCTCGCCGACCATGACGATGAGGCGGGTCTCGGGGTCGGCCTCCAGGAGCGGGAGTGCATCGACAAACGAGGTTCCGTTGACCGGATCTCCGCCCAGGCCGATGCAGGTGGTCTCCCCGAGGCCGTGCTCGGAGATGCCGTTGACGATCTCATAGGTCAGGGTCCCGCTCCGGGAGATGACCCCGACCGGCCCGGGCCGGAACACCACGTTCGGGATGATCCCGACCTTCGAGAGGCCCGGCGAGGCGATCCCGGGGCAGTTCGGGCCGATGATCCGGGTCCCCCGTATCCGGGCGTAGTGGTACATGGTCAGCATGTCGTGGAACGGGATGTGCTCGGTCACGATGACCACGAGCTCGATGCCGGCGTCGACCGCCTCAATCAGGGCGTCCCGGGCGAACGGCGCGGGAACGAAGATGCACGAGGCGTTGGCCGAGGTCGCGGCCATGGCCCGGGCCATGCTGTTGTAGACCGGGACCCCTTCCACCGAACTTCCTTCCTTTCCCGGGGTCACTCCGGCGACGACCTGGGTCCCGAACAGCCGCATCTGGCGGGTATGGACGGTGCCCTGGTGACCGGTGATCCCCTGGACCACGACCCGGGTCCGGCCGTCGACGAGGACGCTCATGGGCGGCCTCCCTGGGCGGCCTGGACCACCGCGCGGCCGGCCTCGCGCAGATCGGGCAGGGAGGTGATCCCGGCGGACCGCAGGATGGCCACTCCCTCGGCTTCGTTGTTGCCGCGGATCCGGGCGACCAGCGGGAACCGCTCCGAAGCCGGGACCTGCCGCATCGCTTCGACCAGACCGGTCGCGACCGTATCGCAGCGCGTCACACCCCCGAAGACGTTGAGGAAGACGGCCCTGGGCGCGGCCCGGGCCATGAGCAGGAACGCCTCGGCGACCTTTTTGGGGTCGTCGGTCCCCCCCAGGTCCAGGAAGACGCCCGGACGCCCTCCGTACTCCTGGAGCACGTCGAGCGTGGCCATCGTGAGGCCGGCGCCGTTGGCGATGACCCCGATGTTGCCGTCCAGCTGGACAAAGGCGATCTCCTTCTCCCGGGCGATCTCCTCGAGGGGGGTTCGATCGTCCCGGATCTCGGCGTACTCGCTGTGCCGGAACGCCGCATCGTCCTCGATGATGACCTTGGCATCCAGGGCGACTACCCGGTCGCCGACCACCGCGAGGGGGTTGATTTCGACCAGCTCGGCGTCCTCCTTCTGGAAGATCTCCCAGAGGGACGCCAGGATCGGATCGAGCGACTTGGCGAGCGGCCCGGTCAACCCGAGGAATTCGGCCGCCCGACGGCGCTCGTACGCGGCCAGGCCCACGAACGGGTGGATCGGCTGTCGGTCGATCGACGTCGGGTCGACCGACTCGATCTCCACCCCACCGTGAGGGCTCACCATGAGGACCGGGAGCCTCAGGCTGCGGTCCAGGGTGAGTGAGACGTACAGCTCCCGACCGATGGCGAGCTTCTCTTCCAGGAGCAGTTCGCGCACCTTCTCGCCCTTGAACTCCATCCCGAGGATCGCCTCGGCCGCCTCGCGGGCCTCCGCCGGAGTGGCGGCGAACCGGACGGCTCCGCCCTTTCCGCGACCCCCGGCGAGGACCTGGGCCTTGAGGACGCACGGGAGCGGAACCGTCCCGGTCCGCGTCGCGGCCTCGGCCTCTGCGGAGGATCGTACCACCGTCCCCTTCGGCAGGGCGATTCCGTACTTACGAAAAACTTCCTTTCCACGCCACTCCGCCAGCTTGACCATACGCCACCGCCTCCGCGAGTCGTCTCGACTCTTAACGCCGACGGGCAGCGAGGCCCGCTCGCCCACCCGTAGGTCGCCCGGCCCCGGATCGATCGGACGGCCGGCGGGGGGCATCGGGGGACCCGCCGGCGCTGGTCGGGCGACCTATCCGTCCAGAGCCACAGGCTCCGGTTCGGGCTCCAGCTCGGGGGGCGACCGTGCGTGGCCGGTGACCCGGACCGCCACGCCGCGGGACATCCGCCCCATCTCCGTCGGCGCCAGGAGCAGGCGTCCCACCGCGAGCAGCCGGTCGGAGGGGTCGACGAGCGGGGCCGTCATCTCGACCCGGAGGGCCGGATCCGCCCGCACGACGAACTTGGAGAACAGGCTCCGCCCGGCGGCGACGAACTCGGCGGCCTCCGGGTGCACCGTCACTCGGGGTACGAGGCCGGGAGCGGAGGAGAGGAGCTGCACGGCGCCCTCGAAGGTCGGATGGGCCTGACCGTCGTTGCCCACCACCCAGAGCGGCCGTCCGTCGGCCTCGATCCAGCGCACCCTCAGGGTGCGTCGGGACCGGCCGACCTTCAGCCGGGCGATCTCCAACCGTCGGACGATCTCGGGTCCATACCGCCATTCGAGGAGCGCCTGGATCTGGACCCGGTCCCAGTCGGGCTGCCATCGATCGCCCCGATCGGTGCCGAGGGTCGGGTCCGCGTCCAGCAGGGAGCGTAGGGCGGCGACCGGGCAGGGCCGACGGGGTGACTCGAACTCGGCCAGGCCCAGGAACGGGCCGACCGGGTAGGTTTCGAGGAGTTCGAGGGGGACATCGCCCAGCGGGGTGGCGGAGACCCACTCGAGCGGCTGCCCGTCCCGGTCCTCGCGCGGGATCCATCTCAGGTACTCGGGGCGCAGCGGTACCGCCGGAAGTCGTCGTGGGGCGACCCGGCGGGCCCGGTAGGCTTCGACCCTGCGCTGGAACGCGACGACCGACGGCCGGCGTCGGCTCTCCGCGGTGACCTCCCGGAACGCCCGGCGGCGGTCGGGTTCGGTCGGGAGGAAGAGCTCCGGCTGGGAGGTCAGGCTCCGGAGCGCCGCCCGCAGCGCCGGGTGGGCCGTGGTTCGGCGCTCCACCAACTCCCAGAGGGTCCCTTCCCGGATGGCCTGACGAACCCGCGCCATCTCCTCGGCGGAGGCGAGCAGGTTGTGCCGGGCCAGGTGGACCTCTCGATCTCCGGCGGAGAGCTCCCCGAGTTCGGTGAGCGGCCGCTCCCGGCAGAGGGCGCACTCACAGATCCGTTCGCGAAGGCCGCGGACCGGCACGGTCCCGTCCGGGACCAGCAGCGCGCCGCGGCGGGCGAACTTGATGTAGGCCGAGGAATCGAACAGATCGACGCCTAGGAGGGCCCCCAGGGCAAACGTCATCGGGTGGCCGGCACCGAAGAGGTGGACCGCGCGGTCGGGGGCCAGATGCGGCCGGGCGGCCGCGACCGCCCGGACCAGCTCGACAAACCGGTACTGCTCGAGCAGAGGGACCACCCCCCCCACCGCGAGCACGTCCCCGATCTGGCTCGCGGCCTCGGCCGACCGGGCCCGCAGGTCGGGGTAGGCCCCGCCCTGCACGGGGACCGCGAGCAGTCCCGACCGGCCGGCCCGGGCCCGGCGTGCGCGCTCCAGAGTGATCTCCAGCCCCTCGGCCGCGTGGTCCCGGGGCGCCTCCGGTTCGGTAAAGACATCGAGCACGGTCGCGATATCGCTCCCGATCGCCTCCTGGAACCCGAGGCTCTCTTCGGGGGTGATCTCCACCGAGCCGTAGGCGTGCTGCTGGAACGCACCCGAATCGGTCATGATCGGGCCGTCGAAGTCGAGGAGCCCGTGGATCCCCCGCTCTCGCGCTACCGCGGAGAGCGGAGGGCTGCGCCAGGTGATGTAGGCCGACGTGATGACCGCCCCGAGGCCGAGGGTCTCCCGCATCCACCGGGGGGAAGCCGCCTGCCGGGCCGGATCCGGATGGACGACGGGAAGGAGCGCGGGAGTCTCGATCGGTCCGTGAGGGGTGGAGAGCCGCCCCCGGCGGGCGAGACCGTCGCGTTCGAGGAGTTCGAAGTCGGTCATGCCTGCGGGCGGGATGAGGTCGAGGGAATAACCCTGCCCCCACCCCTTCCGGAGGCGACCGGTCGGCCCGCAGAATCCGTCCGCTCCCGAAACCCTTCCCGGATCCGCTGGATCAGGGCGATCATCTCGGCGCGGGAGAGCTTCCCGGTGTTGGTGTTCTGGGGACTCGGATGGTAGCCCGCCCAGAGGAGCGGACGGCCCGGCCCCAGGGCGACGCACGCCCCGTGCCGGAAGGGCTCCGATCGCGGCTCGACCCCATAGACGGCCCGGGCCGAGGCGAGGAGGGCTTCCCAAGCGACCCTCCCCAGGGCCAGTACGGCCCGAGTCTCCGGGAGGGCGCGGAGCTCCCGGACCAAGAAGGGAAGGCAGCGAGACCGTTCCTCTGCGGTCGGACGGTTGTCGGGAGGGACGCACCGTACAGCCGCGGTCATGTAGAGGTCGGTGTAGCGGAGCCCGTCCTGCCGGTGGCGGGAGGTGGGCTGGCTCGCGAAGCCGGTCGCGTACAGCACATCCACCAGGAACGCCGCGGACCGGTCCCCGGTGAACATTCGGCCGGTCCGGTTCGACCCGTGGGCCGCGGGGGCGAGTCCTACCAGGACCAGCCGGGCGCGAGGATCTCCAAAGCCGAAGACCGGCCGGCCCCAGTACTCCTCGTGCCGGAATTCCCGCTTTCGGGTCCGTGCGATCTGCTCCCGGTATGCGACCAGGCGCGGGCACGCACGGCACGCGAGAACCTCCGCCCGCAGCGCTGCCCACGAGTCGGTCAAGGGTCGGTCCCGGGGCGTCGGGTCGGTCCGCACCGGCCGGTCAGCCGTACCGGGGAATCTTCGGGTCGACGTGGCGGGACCACGCGTCGATTCCTCCCTCCAGGTTGGCTACCCTCTCGAATCCGGCTTGAGTCAAGTAGGCAGCGACCAGCGCCGAGCGGGAGCCATGATGGCAGTAGACGATCACTTCCCGATCCTTCGGGATCTCGCTCAGCCGTCGCGGGATGTCGTTCATCGGGATATGCAGGGACGGCTCGATCCGGTTGAAGGCCCGCTCGTCGTGCTCTCGGACATCGAGGAGCACGAGGCAGTCCGGATCGTTCGAGTGCCGCTCGGCCACTTCGTGGACCGACACCTGGCGGGGCATGTCCTTTGATGGAGCCGCCGCCATAAATCGGTGGCGGGCCGGGCAGCTGGGCTGAATCAGCCTACGACTCGATCCCTCCGCCTTCGGAATTGGCAGGCTACGCCGTCAGTGCCACGCTTGTTCCCGCGTCTTTCTTACTTCAACACTGGGCTGGTCAGGGCAGGGTGGGCCAGCTGCAACGGCACACAGCGAAGGCAAGTTCACGCTTCTTCGGTCCTCTACTCGCCATCGTTGGGGACGGGATCGGTGCTTTCCAGCTCATGTCCGATGTTCCGGAAGCAATCGAGACGCTCGAAGCACTGGCGCAAGGCGTTGCGCCTTACACTTTGATCGTGATTGAACCTATCATTGCAGCTGTCACAGGTCTCCTTTCGATCGCTCTCGACATTGTAGGCCACATCGTCGGCGGGCTGGAAGATAGGTTCTTGGGCACACTGAGCGAGACCATTTCGGGAGGAGGGGCATTGTTCTCACTCTCGGTCACCCTCCGCTATTGGGAGGACCTCAAGGAGGCTCTCCAACTGAATCAGCAGCTCATCGGCTCTGGTCTCGGTGCGATCGGACTCGCAGCGGGTCTGGGCGAGATTGAGCTCGGTTCGTAGCGCTTTTCTGGGGATAGGCTAACATGAACCTTATAGCGATGGTCTCGTTGACGTCCGGCAGGGCCGGTGCCTCGGAAGTACTATCGTGATTCCCGACCCACCCGAGACTGAGACTCCGATTCGGATTCGAGGAGGCACCATCACCCTCGCGCCCGGGCTCAACGACTTCCTGATCCCGAGGGAGCAGTTCCTCGACTCTCCTCTCGGCCAGGCGATCTTCCTGGGCCGGAACACCAGCTACAATGCCTCGGCGGGGGCGCCGGCTCTCATCGGGAGCGCCGAGGAGGGATACCTGACCGGGGTTGACGGTGCGAACCTGATGGTCGATCTCGGCTAAGGACTCTGCGCGCCGACCCGGCTGACGGGGGCCCTGCCCCGGCCTGAGGGAGAGCGCCGAAGCGGCTCGCCGTCACCTCCCAGAACCTTCGCCCTCGCTCCGTGCATGTTCGCTCCCTCGTCAACCGCTGCTCGAGGATCCCTGCCCCTTGTGCGGCCCTCCGACCTCCGCTGATCTTCCGGTGGGCCACGGCGCGGAACGCTACCATACTGGGGCCACGGTCAACCCGGCGCGCCCTCCAAACTCCGGGTCCGTGAGGGAGAAGACAGGGCCGAAGGAAGGAGAGCTCCACGCGGCGATCATGGAAACTCACCCATCCCGAAGCGCTCAACGGCCAGGGCGATGGGCTGACCCTGCGGAAGGATCCGCGGGTACATCCGAGTTCGGAACGCTCAGCGTCGGAGGTGGTTGACGCCGATATCGGGCCGGTGGAAACGAGGCTCGAAGTGCGGCCCCCGACGCTCAGCCGACGGGCTGTCGGGGGAGCCAGCGACCAGCCAAGAAATCCTGAGGCTCAGCTCACCCTCACGGGATGACCGGGGCTCAGAACACAGCACAGTTCGCGTCGCCGGCAGGGTTATATGAGCCGCCCCGATCTTAATCCGTCCCATGCGCACGGGCCTCCTCCTTTACCTCGACAGCGAGGGTTCGTCGTACACCGAGGTCGCCGAACCTCTCGAGGCGATCGGATTCAGACCCTCGTCCGAAGGCTACGATTTCGAGTACGCCTGGCCCGCTCCGGGATCAGTGCGTGACGCCGTGAACCTCGCCGACCAGGTCCACGGAGCGCTCAAGGGGCTCGCCGTCCACTTCCGGTTGGAGACCTTCGATCTGCCGGCCGGGGGCCCTCCCCGTCACGGATAAGAGACCGCCCCCGTATCCCAGGTAATGCTGGTCTTGGGCATCGAGTCGACCGCGCACACGGCGTCGATCGGGATCGTCGACGAAACGGCGGCCGTCCGGGCACTCGCCTCCGACATGTACAAGCCGCCGTCGGGGGGAATCCACCCCCGGGAGGCGGCCAACCACCATGTCGAACGGCTCCCCGAATTGGTCGATCGGGCCCTCAGGGAGGCCCGGGCCGCACCGGGCGAGATCGGGGCGGTCGCCTTTGCCCAGGGCCCCGGTCTCGGACCCTGTCTGCGAGCGGGCGCCACGGTCGCCCGGGCGCTGAGCCTCGCGTGGGACCGTCCGCTGGTGCCGGTCAACCACTGCGTCTCGCACATCGAGATCGCCCGGGTCCTGAGCGGGCTCGACGATCCGCTGCTGCTCTACGCGAGCGGGGGCAACACCCAGGTGATCGCCTACGCCCGGGGCCGGTACCGAGTTCTCGGGGAGACGATCGACATCGGCATCGGGAACTTTCTGGACAAGCTCTGGATCGGCCTCGGAGGTACTTTCCCCGGGGGTCCAGCCCTCGAGGCGGCCGCCCGAAACGGGAGTCGGATCCACCCCTTGCCGTATTCGGTCCACGGCATGGATGTCGCGTTCTCCGGCCTGCTGACCGCGAGTCTGGCGCTCCACAGCCAAGGGGTCTCGACCGAGGATCTCGCCTACTCGGTCGAGACGACCGCCTACTCGATGCTGACCGAAGTGACCGAGCGGGCGCTGGCCCACCACAAACGAAGTGCCGTCGTTCTTGGCGGAGGTGTGGCCTGCAACCAGCGTCTCCAAGGGATGGTCCGGACGATGGTGGAGGCCCGGGGGGGGACCATGTATGCTCCGCCCCGGCGGCTGTGCGTCGACAACGGCGCGATGATTGCCTGGACCGGACTCCTCGCCCTTCCGCACGGGGGGGCGACCCCGATCGAGGCGTCGACGGTGCAGCCTCGGCAGCGGACCGATCTGGTCGCGTCCCCTTGGCGGGGCCCATCCTCCGGCTAGGAGCCCGTAGTCCTACTCCAATTTGAGCGCGGGCACACGACGGAGCGGTTCTGTGGGGTGGTTCTACCCCGGAGGTCCGCCCGCTCTCTCGCTCCTCAGCCCCACCCAGCGGTGTGGAGCTTCCGTAAGTTGTGGGTGAGACACCACAACTTCCACTCCGCCCCGACCTTCTGACGCCCCCGCAAGAGGAACTGGCGTAGGCCTCGGCCCTGTTTGATCTGACCGAACACCGGCTCCACGCTGACCTTCCGCCACCGATACTCCGCTCGACCTCGAACACTCCGAAGCTTCCGTCGCATGAACCCGGTGAACCGTTCATCGAGAGGTGGGCGACCTCTCGGACACGGGGCTGTCTCCGCTACTCTCCACGGCTCGGGTGGGCAGTACACCTCGACCCCCTTCGCTTCCACTGCACGGATCTGGGCCTCGCTGAAGTATCCGGCGTCCACGAGGATCTTGCGCGGGAGCTCGGGGAGCACCCGCTCCAGCTCCTCGATCATCGGGAGAAGGTGTTGACCATCGCCGTTCTCCTGCGTCACCGCGGCCAT
>DAHXNZ010000129.1 GCA_027365105.1 Thermoplasmata archaeon | reverse complement strand
ATCAATGTGTTAACGCTTAATACCTTGAGCTCGAATCTTCTCTCTACTTCTTCCTTTATCCTGGCTTTATTTGCTTTCTTATCTACCATGAATGTCAATTTGTTTTCCTTTTCCATCCCTAGCATTGACTTTTCTGTTGCAATAGGACTGATTATAACGTTTGTCATCTATGCCACTTCCCCCAGCTTCTTAATAGCCGCAGTTGTATAAATTACAAGTCTGCCACCCACTCCTCCCGGAGCAAGTTTCCTTATGCTCAGGCTATCCGGAGTTGCAATTTCAACGCCGGGCAAAGATTTGAAAACCTTGAGATCACTGCTGGATGTTCCAACAACAAGGATACTTCTGGGTTGCTTGTATCTTCTTCCTCTCATCTTTCCACGGCCCGCTCGGATCTTCTTTCCCTCTTTTGCCCTTATTATGTCTTCGTAGATTCCAATGTTCTCAAAGAGGGTTATTGCATCCTTTACTTTCTTAACTTCTGTCAGGCTGTCATCTATAACTATTGGCAGATTTATTTCAGCGTCGAATTTGTGCCCCCTTCTCTTAACCGCATCCTTGTCAGCAGTCATGGCGATTGCTGTGAATCGTGCAATTTTTC
>DAHXNZ010000128.1 GCA_027365105.1 Thermoplasmata archaeon | reverse complement strand
CGCGAGAAAGAGAGGAAACGTCGCGGCATCACCCGGGCGGGCTTCCGGACCGGGGGGGCAAGTCGACGCTGCTCACCAACCTCGTCCTCGAAGACGTCGCCGCCGGCCGCGGTGTGGTCGTCATCGACCCCAAGGGCGATCTGATCACCGACCTGTGCGACCGGCTCCCCGAAGGCGCTGAGGCGCGCACCGTGCTCGTCGACCCCGAGGACCCCGACGCCGCCCCGGTCTTGAACGTCCTGTCGGGACCGGACCCCGATCTCGCGGTCGACAACCTGGTCGGGATCTTCCGCTCCATCTTCTCCGCCTTCTGGGGTCCGAGAACCGACGACGTGCTGCGCTCGGCGTGCCTCACCCTGCTCCGCCACTCTGCGGCCACCGGCACCTCGACCAGCCTCGCCGATGTGCCGAGGCTCCTCTCCGACGACGAGTTCCGGGCACCCCGCATAGCTGTGGTCTCTGGCGACACCGTCGGGCTCGGTGGGTTCTGGAAGTCCTACGAGCAGATGAGCGAAGCCAGCCGGGCGCAGGTCATCGGTCCGGTCATGAACAAGCTCCGGGCGTTCCTGCTCCGAGACTTCGTCCGCTCGGTCGTCGGACGGCCCG
>DAHXNZ010000127.1 GCA_027365105.1 Thermoplasmata archaeon | reverse complement strand
AATGTATCAAGTTAACCACTTACAATCCCTAAGCGCCCTTCCGCCTACCGTGGACCGATGCCCCTCAGGAGGCCAGGATCACGGTCCCCGCGGATGTAGAGGGCATCTAAGTTCGCTACTCGGGTCTTAGAAATGTACGGTCGGTCAACAGCTGTAAGAACTCGCGGGTTGTGCGTTCGTAGGTGAACTGCTGGCACCACTTCCATCCCAGTTGCACCATTTGTTCGCGTCGGGAGTGGTCTTGAAGCAGGTCGCCCGCGGCTTGAGCCATCCCGTCCGGGGAGGCCGAGGGGACTAGGACGCCGGAACGGCCAAAATCCACAGCGTCTCGAAGCCCGGGAACATCGTATACAACGGGCACGGCCCCTTGAGATTGGGCCTCAAGGACCACGAGACCCCACCCTTCCCTGGTTCCGGGAACCAGCAGGATGCTCGCTTCTTGGAGTAAGCGAAGCTTCTCCTCGTAGCTAACTCGACCGGTGAAATGGGCGACCCCGCTGTAGCGTCTGGTCAGCTCACCGTACATGGGACCGCTGCCCACCACCGTCAACGAGCATTGCACTCTTCTGCGAAGGGCAATGAACGCCTCGACAGCATCCTGTACCTTCT
>DAHXNZ010000126.1 GCA_027365105.1 Thermoplasmata archaeon | reverse complement strand
GACGGCTTGCTCAGAGGCCGGTGACCGTCGCGAAGGGAGTGACATGAGCGGCGTGGATGTCGGTCGGTTCGGGATCTGGACCTCCGCGCTGGACCGGCAGCCGGCCACTGTCGTCCGACAAGCGGTTGCTAAGATCGAGCGACTCGGGTTCGGGGCGCTCTGGGTCGGCGAGGCGGCACGGCGCGAGGTGTTCGCCAATGCGTCGTTGCTGTTATCGGCGACCCAACAGCTGGTGGTGGCATCGGGGATCGCCAACATCTGGGCCCGTGATGCGATGGCGATGGCCGCCGGACAGCGCACGCTGTCCGAGGCATGGGACAGCCGTTTCCTCCTCGGTCTCGGGGTGAGCCACGACCGCCTCGTCGACCCACGGGGTCATCGCTACGAGCGGCCGCTGACTGCGATGCGGCGTTACCTCGACGCCATGGACCATGCGCCGTACCTCGCGCCAATGCCCGACCCGGCGGCGATGACCCGGGTGCTCGGGGCGCTGGGACCACGCATGCTGGCGCTTGCCGGCGAAGTCACCGACGGTGCCCATCCCTACCTCGTCCCCGTCGAGCACACCGAGCAGGCGCGGGCGATCCTCGGCCCGACCAAGCTGCTGTGCC
>DAHXNZ010000125.1 GCA_027365105.1 Thermoplasmata archaeon | reverse complement strand
ATTGGAATTTGCACTATAAATTAATGATTGATCCGGTGAAAAAAACATAGAAGTAAGAACATCTATTAACAATACACTCCCTGTAACAGTCTGTGAAGAAATATCCAATGTCCATAAGTCTCCATACGCATCAGATACATATGCATTGAGTGAACCAACTGCCATATCATAAAGTGGTTCATTAACAGGAAAAGATATATTTGTAGATATGTATATATCACTAGGGGTAGATACATCTACAAAATATAGTGGAGAGCCAACGCCATCTGCGTTATTTAATGCAATCACAGTATTACCATCAGGTAAAATTTCAAGGGAGCACATAAGAATCTCTGGTATTACTCCGGGCATTTACTTTACCTCCTCCTTGAAAGAACTCCGCTTTTCTGTGAATAGTTAATTTTCATTATACCACACTCACAT
The DNA here is from genome assembly GCA_027365105.1 of Thermoplasmata archaeon. Taxonomy (GTDB): domain Archaea; phylum Thermoplasmatota; class Thermoplasmata; order Lutacidiplasmatales; family UBA184; genus Lutacidiplasma. The sequence goes on along the minus strand of DAHXNZ010000125.1, from coordinate 190 downwards.
ATGATAACAATGTGAACTTCCCGGTAGCTTTCAACCCTGAACCTGACGATGCGACAAGAGAATACTTTAGACCATCAAAAGGGGCGGTGAGGAGCGCGTAGAGGTACGGGTAGGCCGGGTTCACGACGAAGAGGAGCCCGAGGACGAGGTTGGCGGCGAAAAGTCCGACCGATCGGAAGGCGGTGAGCCG
>DAHXNZ010000124.1 GCA_027365105.1 Thermoplasmata archaeon | reverse complement strand
CAGCCGTTCGGCGACCATGGCGATCTCCGATCGGGCCTGGGAGTGGTCGAGCGGGCCATCGACGACCCGGGAGGTTTGCCGCTGCATGACACGGCGGAGATGCTGGAACTCGTAGGGATTGTACATATTCTGTGAATACTTCTGCTGTATGTTGACAGGATCACAAGAAAAGCAATTATTCCTGGAAGAATTATGATATTCATTTAACACCTCTTGCCTTCTGAACGGCGTCCATGATTGTGAAGGGATCGGGAGGGCACCCCGGAACTGTGACATCTATTCTGAGGGTATCCGAAACTGCTTTTCCGAGAAGAGAACCTGATATGGCACATGCACCCACAGCGAAGACAACCCTTGGCTCTGCCATTGCTTCATACGCCCTCATGAGAGGTTCTCTCATATTATCCGTGAGGACACCTGAGACAAGTAATGCGTCCGCATGTCTTGGCGTGTTTGTGAAGGAAATTCCCAGTCTGGCCATGTCATATTGCGGGTTGGCCAGTGCTCCGATTTCAAGGTTGCATGCTCCGCATGAACCCACGTCAATCTGATATATCCTTATGGATTTCTTCAGTGCTGGAACGGAAATGGATCCCCCGCGATCCCCCCGGCCCGGACC
>DAHXNZ010000123.1 GCA_027365105.1 Thermoplasmata archaeon | reverse complement strand
GTGGAACGCCACCAACGGGAGCTACGCCTACACGGTCGCTTCGCCGTACCCCGATCGGATCCTGATCCCACTGTAATCACTTTGTTCAATGGAATGGAACTCATACTGGCTTTACTTATGAGCACACTATTACCAGAGGCGTTTACATATGTAAATACCGGCACGGTCTGCCCGCTGAAAGTTCCGGACATGTTATAAATGATCTGATTTGATGTGGAATAGGTGAAATTAACAAATTTCCCGCTTACCTGTCCTGTTGTATTATTGTAGGAGAATCTATTTTCTTTTTCATTCTCACCGAAATATTTTTCAAGTAAGTTTTTCACTCCGCCATTTGAAATAAAGCCGGCAATAAGCATCATGCTCCCATTGTTATTCACCGTTATCTGCATTCCATTTGATGACAGGTTTACCTGTCCGTTAGTTACAAAATATCCTGTGAACGATCCATTGGAAATCTGGTAGGCTGAATATCCTTTCATTGATAATTTCATGAATGTGTTAAACTGAATCAGGCTTCCCAGAGATGCATTTGATGAAACGTTCAAATTAAAAGCAAAGGGGTTAAGTAGGATACGGTTTTCGGCGCCGCCGCCATGTCCCGAATCCACTCCGGCCAC
>DAHXNZ010000122.1 GCA_027365105.1 Thermoplasmata archaeon | reverse complement strand
CCCAATTTCAACCTCTTCTGGCATGATCTTACCTCTGCTGAGATATTGATGCTCAGAGAGATAATCAAACAGGCAAAAACCAGTGGAACTTTCCCTGTGGTTGAAATGAGAAACGATATTTTTGAAATCCTTGTAAAGCTTGGCTGTGAATTTTCATATTCCGGCAAAAATATGAGGATTGATGATAATGGAATACTCATTGAAACATTTGCTCTTGATGAGGATTTGCCGGAAACTTTTTCTGAAATAGAGGACCCGTTAAAACTCATCAGTATGATTTCAGGGGTCGAGATTAAGGCGAGAGCTCCAACAAGAATCGGAGCCCGTATGGGAAGGCCTGAAAAGGCCGGAGACAGGAAGATGAAGCCAAAGGTTCACATGCTGTTCCCCCTGGAAAACCTTGGCGATACCAGAAGACTTCTGAGTAATGCGATCAAGAACAGCTCGGGGCAGTATGAAGCTGAATTTCTTGCTCGAAAATGCCCTGCCTGCGGAGCAGAATCCCCTGTACCGGTGTGTCCGGTATGCGGCAAACATACTGAGGAGAGTATCACGAAGAAGGGATCCCACCGGACGTCTACACCGACTCCCAGACGATGGCCTGGATCATGGACACGTACTCGAT
>DAHXNZ010000121.1 GCA_027365105.1 Thermoplasmata archaeon | reverse complement strand
ATATTGGTGTGTGGGATTGCCTCCGGGAGTTTTATAGAAAGTGCATTGAGGAGTTTTGATCCTATATCCCTAGCTTGTGGTATCTGATTATATTTAACTGCACCGACCTGGATCTCCATGCTGTTTATTGATGACAATTCATGAATGCCTTCTTCAACGGTAACATTGAGATCATTCCACTTCTCCCTGAGATGTTTTTCAATGATGTATGAAAGCATGGCAATGAACACATGTGCTCTTGTTCGTGGTTTCTTTCTCACATGTACTGGACGTAATTCTATTGTATCTGATTTCATTGTTCTGAATGCCCATTCCACGTTTGCAAGATCTTTATACCTCTGGTGGATTGTATCCATGTTTACCTGATCAACCGGAAGGTTTGATCTGATGACATAACAGCCGTCAAGGTGTGATTCCTCCTTCAGTGCTTTTTCATTTATCGTTACTGTCAGTACACGATCGGTGACTTCTATTGTAATGAATCCGGACACATTCAGTTTTTCGATTCTTTCACTGACAACAGCAGTGGCTGTTGTGATTTCTGCCTTTGGGGCAGTTGGGCCTCCTGCCACCGGTCGAGATCGATGGCCGGATCCCCCTTGAACCCCGAAAGGATCCGCCGCTGGG
>DAHXNZ010000120.1 GCA_027365105.1 Thermoplasmata archaeon | reverse complement strand
TTCCCGCCAGGAAAGAGCCTGCGTGTGAGGGCAGGTGAGGCAGTGACGATTCGAGGGGAGAAGCTCTTCCGAAGAGGAAGGCCGTTCGATGGGAGCGGAAGGATCAGTTTGGGGGAGGATCTCTGGAGTCTGCATGCCCCCGTTGTACCATGAAGGGCCCTATCGTGTCCAGTCCCCCCCCTTTTTCAGTCGGGGGACTGGGGGCTCAAGGCTTTAACGAATGCTTACAATATTATTATGGCAAATGATGCGATCGACCGATTTGGAAAAAGCCAGACGACTCAATGCCGCTCATGTTCTTCTCTCCGGGGGGGAGGAATTGGCCAAGTCAGCCGAAATCCTGATCACACGCTTCGGCGTCTCTCGCCGCCAGGCCTATCGTTACCTGGAAGAGGCCCAGGAGATGGGGCAGGAGGTCGAGGTGGGAGAGGCATCGGTCCCCATCACGATCAAGATTCCCGGAAGCATAGCAAGGCTTCTTCGCGAAGAAGCCCCGGCACGGGGACTCACGATCGGGGAGTTGGTCGCACAGGCCGTGCGGGACTGGGTCTCGCGAGAACGGGGACATGGCTGAGCGGGCCCGAGAGCCCCTTGAGATCGGCTTTGCGTACGTTTTTGACCGACTATT
>DAHXNZ010000011.1 GCA_027365105.1 Thermoplasmata archaeon | reverse complement strand
TAGGACATGGTACTGACATAAGTGGCATGACCAGATAAACCCACCGGCCCAGAAACCGCGACGCTACTATCGGTGGGAGAGAGGGTGGGCCCCCACCTGCTACTGATACGGCCTGCTATTCAGGACCAGCTCTGGATCAAGGACGACACGGTCCTCGCCTCGGGTTCGTTCAAGGACCGACCCGCGGCCCTCGCCGTCGGGTGGGCCGCGGCCCACGGGCGTGCCTGGGTCGGTGCTGCCTCCACCGGCAATCTCGCGGCCGCCACCGCTCGCGCGGCCGCCCGGCTCGCGATGGCCTGCGTGGTCGTGGTCCCGTCCGGCCTCCCGCCCTCGAAGCTCCTGCTGGTCCGCCACCTCGGCGCGCGGATCCTAACGGTCCCGGGGAGCTACGACGATGCGAACCGGATCGCCCAGCTGGCGGAGGAGGCCGGGGGCGGCGGGTTCGTCAACGTCGGGCTCCGGCCGATCTACGCCGAGGGTTCGAAGACCCTCCTGTTCGAGACCTGGGCCGATCTCTCCCACCGTCTGCCGGAGGTGCTGATCGTTCCGCTCGGTTCGGGCGCGCTCCTGAGTGCCACCCACCGGGCTCAGGAGCAGCTTAGGAGCTGGGCCGGAGCGGTCGATCCCTTCGCCCGGCTCATCGGCACCCAGCCCGAGGGCTGTTCGCCGATCGTCGACGCCTTCGAACGCGGGGACGAGGAGATCCGGCCGGTCGAGCGCTCGACGAGCATCGCCGAGAGCCTGGCCATCGGTCATCCCGCCTCGGGCCGGTCGGCGCTCCGGGCGATCCGCGCGACCGACGGGCGGGCCGATCGCCCGCGGCGATCGGAAGTCATCCGGGGCGTCCGGGACCTCGCCCGCTGGGAAGGGGTCTGGAGCGAACCGGCCGGGGGCAGCGTGGTGGCGACGCTCCGTCGGCTGCGGGAGCAGGGGGAAATCCGACGAGCCGATCGGGTCGTGCTGTTCATCACCGGGGCCGGATGGAAGACCACCCGGGCGGTCCGTCCCGCCGGCGTCCCGGGCGGGTCGGCGACGATCGATCCACGGCGGCCCGTGCTCCCGGCGCTGGGCCCGGCGTCCGCCCCGCCCGGGCTCGGAGGGAGCCCATGGTGACCCTCCACCTGGGTTCGGTCCTCCGGACCTCGGCCCCCGGCCTGGACCTTGCCCAGTTCGCGGAGTTCTCGGGGACCCTGCCGGACCTCCTGGAGCGGCTGGCCACGGCGGGGGGACCGGCCTTGAGGAGCCGGCTCTTCGAAGGCGGAGCCCCCCGGCGGTACCTTACCATCTTCGTGGACGGGCGGGACGCCCGGTTCCTGGAGCCCCCGATCCGGCTCGGTCCCGACTCCGTGGTCGACCTGCTCCCGGCGGTGGCCGGCGGATGACCCGACGGCCCGTGGCCCTGGGCCCGCCGAAGCCGGGTCGCGCGGCGGGACCGGCCGGGCCGCCGCCGCTTCGGCTCGCCCTGGTCGGCTTCGGGCGCGTCGCCCGGGCGCTCGCCCGCCGTCTCGCCGGCCCGCCGGGGAAGCCGGCGGGCCCGCCCCGCTTCCGGGTGGTCGCCGTCCTCGACTCCCGCAGCTGCGCGATCGATCCCCGGGGGGTGGACCTCGACGCCCTCATCCTCCGCAAACTCCGGACCGGGCGGGTCGGCGGCCCGGGGGCCGCAGCCTGGGATCTCGATGCGGTCCTGCGCGAGCTGGCGCCCCAGGTGGTCGTCGAGACCACCTGGTCGGAGCCTCGGCCGGGTGAGCCCGGCCGTCGTCACATCCTGGCGGCCCTCCTGGCCGGTGCGGATGTGGTGACCTCGAACAAGGGCCCGCTGGCCCGGCACAGTGCCGAGGTCATCGAGAGCGCCGGACTCATGGGCCGGGAGCTCAAGTTCGGCACCACGGTCGGGGGGATCGTCCCGATATTGGAATCGATCCGCGGCCCGCTGCGGGAGTGTGGGGTGACCCGGATCGAGGCGGTGGTCAACGGCACCACCCAGTACGTGCTCGGCCGACTGGCCGCCGGGGACCGCTGGACGGAGGCGCTGGCCGCGGCCGTGCGGGAAGGGATCACCGAGCCGGATCCCCGCCATGACCTGGACGGGCACGACGCCGCGATGAAGGCGGCGATCCTCCACAACGTCCTGTTTGCGCCTCCCCTCGACCCGAGCCGGGTGGCCCGACGGCCGGTCGACGCGTCAATCGAAGACCGGGCCCGCCGCCTCGGCAAGTGCGGGCGGCGCCTGGTCGTGCTGACCGAGGTCACTTCGGCCGGGGCGCGGCTCCGCTGGGTCGAGGTGGGCCACGGCGATCCCTGGGACCTCCCCTCCGCCACCAACCGGTTCGTGATCGAGACCGAGCGGGCCGGCACGCTGACCCTCACCGGGCCGGGCGCCGGGCCGGAGGCGACGGCGGCCGGCCTGCTCGCGGAGCTCCAGGAGATCGCGGACGGGCGGGAGCGGGTCCACCGGGCCGTCGGCCCCCTCCCCGAGGGTCCGGTCCCCTCCCGGGGCGCCGAGACGGCGGAGACGATCCTCTGACGCCGGCGGCCCGGGACCCGCCGTTCCGCGGGGCCGACCTCCCCCCGGCGTCCCGGCTCGGTCGGTCCCCGGGCGGGGCCGGGCCGCCCGGGTCTCCCATGGCAGTCGAAGTGCCGTACAGCATCGCGAACGTCGGCCCGGGGTTCGACCGGCTCGGGCTCTGCCTCGACGGGCGGCGCGAGTGGGCGGCCTTCGCCCCGGGCGGCCGGGGGCTCCGGATCGAGGTGATCGGTGACTCCCGGATCCCGCGGACCCCGCACCGCAACGTCGCCGCGCTCGCCTTCCGCTGGACCGCGCGTCGGCTGGGCGCCCCCACTCCCGACGGGCGGCTCACGCTGGTGAAACGGGTGCGGGCCGGAAGCGGGCTCGGCTCCAGCGGGGCCTCGGCCCTGGCGGGCGCCCTGCTGGGGGCCCGTTGGGCGGGGGCACCGGTCTCGGACCCTCAGGTCCTCGTCGCGATCCTCCGGGGGGCCGCCCAAGGGGAACGAGGGGCCGCCGGGACTGCCCACTTCGACAACGTCGCCGCGAGCCTCTTCGGGGGGCTTGTCCTCATCGAATCGGACGCTCCGCTCCGGGTGCACCGGATCGAACCCGGGTCCGGATTCCGCATCGTCGTCGTCACCCCGGTCGGTCGGCTCGCCACCCGGGTGGCCCGGCGGGCGATCCCGGACCGGATCCCGCGCCGCGACGCGATCGCCAACCTCGGGTTCCTGGGCGCCCTCCTCCTGGGGTTCGTCGGTCGCGATCTCCGCACGGTCGGGCGGGCGCTCACCGATCGAATCGCCGAGCCGTACCGGGCGCCGCTGGTCCCCGGCTGCCTCGAGGCGATCGCGGCCGCCCGGGCCGAGGGGGCGTGGGGGGCCGCCCTCGCGGGGAGCGGCCCGTCGGTCTTCGCCCTCGCACCGGCCCGATACGCCCCGTCGGTGGCCCGGGCGATGGCCGAGAGGTTCGACCGGATCCGGCCCGGCACCCGCGCGTGGATCACCGGCGCCGGGGCCGGGGCGCGGATCGCCCCGGCCCGAGACGGACCGGCGCGGACCGAAAGCCCTAATCGAGGCGTCGGGTCGGGCGGAGAGGAGGGTGTCGGCCGGCGATGGATCTCGAGACCCGCCTCATCGAAGGGTTTGACTTCGCCTGTCGGCCGGGCTGTGGCCTCTGCTGCTTCACCACCCCCCGCGTCGACCGGCGGGAGGAGGCGCAGCTCCGCCGGGCGATCCCCACGATCCCGCTGATCGACCTCGAGGACGGGGAGGTCGCGATCGAGGCCCGCCCCCGGGGAGGGGCCTGCCACTTCCTCCGGTCCTCCCGATGTGGGATCCGGCCGCTCCGGCCCTCGCCCTGCCGGATCTTCCCTCTCACGGTCCACCTCGGATTCCGGGCGCAGGCCTCGGTCGTCCTGACCTGCCCGGGGGTCCCCCTCGAGCCGCTCGTGGGCGGTCGGGGCCACGGCGGGCCGGGCCTGGGACCGGAACTGGAAGCCGCCCGCGCCCGGCTGGAGGTGATGGGCGCCGCCCGGCTCGAGCGGTACCGGGAGGAGTTCGATCGTCGTCGATCCGCCCGCGGATTCGCCGGGTCGGCCATCGCGGAGGCCGAGACCCTGCGATCCCGCCTGCATCGATGGGTCGGAGCCCTCGACCCCGCCACGGTCGCGGCGGGGTCGATCCCGCCCCGGTCGGCCGGATTCGACCGGTTGCCCCTCGTGCCCTCTCCGACCCCCCGGCCGTGGGCCCTCGGCCGCGAGGGCGCCCGGTGGACCGTGTTCGAGCTCACGGCCGAGGGCGATCGGCCCGTGGCCCGGGGCTCATCCCGCCTTCCCGGCCGGGGGCCATCGATGACCCCCGACGCCGAACGGCTCTGGCGGGGCTACCTGGACTACTGGGTCGAGCGCGACGCCCTCCTCGGCATCGTCGAAGGGTGCGCGGAGCCCGCCGATCTCGACGCCTTCGAAGCCGGCCTTCGCGCGGCTCTCGACGAGATCGCGGGGGAGGTGCTCGACCGGGCCGGGTTCCTCGCCGGGATCGAGGGGCCGGCGCTCGAGCGGCTCGACGCGCCGGCCCTCGCGGTCGGCATCCGGGCCACCGACCTGGACCTTCTCGATCGGCCCAGCACCGGTGAACGGCTCTGAGGGGACCGGTTCGGGCTCGGCGTCGGCCGGGTCGACCCTGTCCGTCCGGTCCTCCTCCTTCGCGGAACGACCGACCGAGGCACCGAGGGCGGCCGCCGCGAACAGGGCCACCCAGGCGATGTAGGCCAGATGGAAGTGGACCGGTTCGCCGAGGCCGTCGGTGAGTCCCGGAAGGCCGAACTTGAGGGTCCAGAAGACCGGGGCCAGGGTGACCAGGAACCCGCCGGCGACCGCGACCCGAACCCATCCCTGCCGCCGAAGGCGGAGCCGCCCGCCCGGCGTCGGCCGGGCCGTCCCTTCCCGGGAGGTCCGCAGCCCGAGGACGCCGAGCAGGAGGAACATGCCGGCGAGATCCAACGTGTAGGCGATCGCCGAGAAGTAGAGGATCGTCGAGTCCCGGCCTTCGAAGATCCCGATCCAGAGGATGTTGAGCAGGTACGGCTCGAGCGTCACGAGCAGGAGCAGCAGGAGGTTGAGGGTCAGCAGGACCGGGATCTCGACCCGGATCGCCCGGGCGATCTCGGTATAGGCGAACCAGATCAGGATCAGGACGCCGAAGCTGAAGGCAAAATCGAGGATGTTGGTCAGGACCTGGTAGACCAGGGTCGGCGGCGTGAAGGCGAGCTGGATCGCGGTCAGGGTGAGCGCGAGCCCGAAGACCGCGTCGGTCAGGGCTTCGATCCGGTCCGCGGACACCCGAATCCGACCGGGCACGTGGAGGGGAGGACGACCGATTCTTCAAGGGAAACTCCCGGGGGCCCACCCGCCGGTCCTCCCGCCCGTCCCCGGCGCCACGACCGGGACGAGGCTGTTCGCTGAACGAGCGCCGCGAAGCGTCCCGGGCCCGCCTTAGGAGTCGGCCGAGGTTCCGAACAGCCGTTCGACGAGCCGGCTCGTCGACCGGAGCGTCACTTCCGTGATCGCGCTCACCCGGGCCACCTGGGCCCTCGAGCGGTGCTCTCCGCTCCGTTCGGCCGCAAGGTAGATTAAGGCCGCGACCAGGCCGTGCGGGCTGATCCCGGAGAGCTCCGGGTTCTGCTGGGCCTCGGCCAGCATCTCCTCGACGTGCGAGCGGACCGACGGAGAGAGGGCGAGCTCGTCGGCATACCGCTGAAGGAAGGCCTTGAGCCCGATCGAGGGGATGGTTTCGGGCAGCCCCCGCTGGACCACCTTGAAGGTGCGCCCGACCTCGGCCCGGCTCGCCCCGACGGCGGCCGCAATCTCACCGAGGGTCCGGGGGAGTGAGTATCTCCGACAGGCGGCGTACATCGAAGCTCCGACCGTGGCGGGCAGGCTCCGGCCCCGGTAGAGTCCGTGGACCTTGGCGAGGCCGTAGATCCGCTCCGCCTCGGCCTGGACGACCGAAGGCACCCCCAGCCGTTCGGCGACCATGGCGATCTCCGATCGGGCCTGGGAGTGGTCGAGCGGGCCATCGACGACCCGGGAGGTTTGCCGCTGCATGACACGGCGGAGATGCTGGAACTCGTAGCGTCGGTGCCAGTCCAGGCGGCGCCCCTGCCCGTCGCGGGAAATCATGAGCGTCGATCCCAGGCTCCGCCTCGATGCCCCGGGGGCGTTGAACGGGCCGATCCCCCGCCCGCTGGAGGCCTGCGCAGGCCCTTCCGGTGAAGCCGGAGGGAGGTCGGCGACGAGCGACCCGTCGAAGACCAGGCCGCAGTCGGCACAGTGGGTCTCCTGACGGGCCGAATCGAGGATCCGTCGGGCGGAGCGGCACATGGGACAGGGCGGGTCGCCCCCCGGAGAATCCCCCAAAGGAATGCCCGCGGGCCGGCCAATGTCTGTCACACTGTATCACGAACGGTCCACTTCTATAAATCTCCGTCGTACCGCCCCCTGCCGCCGCACGGCTCGTCGCATCGAAGTGTATTAGTCCTGCATCCCCCATGGTTGGCCCGTGCGCCCCGGGCTGGTCGTCGTCGGGATCCTCCTGGCCGTCGTCGGTGCGGCCACCCTGGTCAGCGCGGTGGTGCTTCCCCTGGCCGCTTCCGCCACCTCCGTCTCACGGAGCACGGAAACGTTCGTGGTGCCCGGCTCGGGGACTGGCGTGAGTGGAATCCATCTGCCGTCCGCGGCCCCCCAGACCCTGGTCATCTCCTGGGCATCCGACCGTCCGGTCGGGGTCGAACTTCTGCCGGCGGTCGCGTGCGCCCGCGGCGCCTCCGGCCTGTGCCCGGACGGAGCCCCGGTCCAGCAGTGGAGCCAAACGGAGGGGGGAAGCTGGAGTCCGAACTCGGGCTTCGCCGGGGCCTACCTCCTTCGGGCGACGACTTCGACCCCGGTGCCCGCTACGGTCAACTGGACCCTCGTCGAGACCTACGCATCGACCGCGCCGGCCCTGCCGCTGTGGTCGTACGCGGCGTTCCTGACGGCGGGGACGGGGCTGCTGGTCATCGGGGGCGCCGGGATGTTCCTCGGGTTCTTCCTCCGGCCCGGCGTCTATCAGGGACGGCCGCCGCCCGGACCCCTGGGGCCCGAAGCGCTCGAGGAGTGGGCCTGGGCCAACGATCCGGATGCTCCGGACGATCCGCCCGGGCCGGGCTAGCCTACTGGCCCCAGAACGGGTCGGTCCGGCGGCGGATCCGCACCAGTTCCTCCAGGAGATCCCGCTCCTCGGGCGAGAGGGTGGCCGCGCGCAGCGCCCGCACGGCGGCCGCGGGCAGCGAGACGATGAGCTGGTCCCCCTCCTTGAGGTTCCGGCCGATCACGGCGCCCTCGATCGACGCGGCCAGTTCCTCGCCCTGGGTGGCGGAGGCCACCGGCTTCCCGTCCTTCTGGAGGCCCCGGAGGCTGCCGATCTCCGTGCCGTCCGGTTTCAGGAGCCGGGTCCCCGGCCGGAGCGTCCCGACAACCACCCGGATGCCGGCGATCGCCGGCTTCGACGCCCGGAAGACAAACCCCGGCAGGATCTCGAACCTCGCGGGATGGACCCAGTCGATCCGGCGCTGGGCGTTGAGCGCCGCTTCCCGGGCGAGCTTCCATTCGGCGAACTCCTCGAGCAGCCGGTACATCACGTCGCCCGTGAAGACCCGGACCTGGTCCTCCTCCCCCGGGACGAGGGCGTCCGGCAGGATCGGCACGTTGAAGGCGAGGATCGCCCGGTGGAGCGGCTCCTTGACCGAGGCGATCCGAAGGACGGTCGGTCGCCCGACCGGTCCGACCCCGGCCTCGTGGATCGGGATCTGGGCTTCCCGGCACTCGAAGGCGAGCGCTTCGAGCCCCCCGAGGGCGTCGGCATAGATCGCCACCCCGCTCGGGGCCAGCTCGGCGACCGGCTGCGCCTCCCGGGCCAGTTCGCCCTGGACCTGGACCCGCTCCGCCTCCGTGCGGACGGCCTTGAGGAGCCCGCCCGGCAGCGCCGCTTCGATCCCCGGCGCCGCGAGGAAGACTCCGGCCGCCGCCGGGACCCGGTCGAGCGAATCCAGGCCCCCGGATCCGGCCGACCGGCCCGCCTTGGCCGGCCGGGGGCGGAAGAGCCCCCGGATCCGGGTCTCGAACGGGGCCGATCGGCCGGTGACCACGATCGTGTCCCCGACCGCGAGCGTGCCCCGGTAGATGATCACGTGCCCCACCGGACCCACGCCCTTCTGGTCGCTCCGTTCCAGGATCGTCGCCTCGCCGCCGCGGGTGACCAGCTCCAGTTCCTCTTCGAGGAACCGTTGGGCCAGGCCGACCAGCAGGGCGATCAGCTCCGGGACTCCGACGCCGAACTTGGCCGAGACCGGGACGATCCCGACGTTCCGGGTGAAGTCGCTCACCCGGTCGTAGCGGTCCGACGAGAATCCGATCTCGTTCAGGGACTCGGCGACGCGGTAGAGCCGGTCGTCCAGCGTCCGGGAGAACTCGTCGCCCGACCGGCCGATCCAGTCCAGCAGCCGGACCGGTCCCGACGGCTTGTGCCAGCCCGGCAGCATGTCGACCTTGGTGAGCGCGACCGCGAACGGGGTCTTTTCGTGCCGGAGGATCTGGAGTGACTCCCGGGTCTGGGGCATCACCCCGTCCCGGGCGTCGATGACGAGCAGGGCCAGGTCGGCCAGCGCTCCGCCCCGTCGGCGGAGCGTCTCGAAGGAACGGTGGCCGGGCGTGTCGATGAACAGGAAGCCGGGGATCCTCAGCTGATCGGCCTTCAGGATGCCCTCGCAGATCCGGGCGACCCCGCTTCCCGGGACCTCGAACGCCCCGATGTGCTGGGTAATCCCGCCGGCCTCCCGGACGGCCCGGGCCGACCCGGTGATCCGGTCCAGGAGGGTGGTCTTCCCGTGGTCCACATGGCCCAGGAGGGAGACGATCGGCTGACGGAGGGTCACCACGTGCCGGACCACCCTCGCCGGACCTTTACGGTTACCTGGGCACGGCCAGATCCCGGAGCCGCCCGGCCAGGAGCGGCACGAGGAGTTCCTCCGGATCCAGCCCGCCGTGGCCTCCCCGGAGCGAACGCGTGCGGGGGCCCGCGGCCGGAAGCCGTTGGAGCATCCCCCACGGCGCCGGCAGGAGCGCGAGAAGGTCGCCGAGCCGGTCCGGCATCTCCGGATGGAACGGGGGGCCTCCCCAGAGGCCCGCCGCCATCGCCTCCTCCATCTCGAGCACCCGCGCGCCCGGCGGGAGGCGGGCCGTCAGCGCTTCGCGCAGCGCCGACCGTCGCCCGGGCCGGGCCGCCAGGTAGCCCCCGCGCCGATCGCCCGCGAGCGGTCGGATCATCTCCCGGAGGACCTCGGGCGCATCGGCGAGTTCGATCTGCCGGGCCGGGTCGAGCGGCACCTGGCCGTGGTCGGCCGTCATCCAGAAGGCGGTCGACCGGGCCCGCGCCGGGGCGACCCGTCGGGCGATGAAACCGACCAGATCGGCGAGCCGCTCGAGCTCGAAGCGGTAGAGCCGGTCCTCGGGTCCGTGGAAGTGGGCGACCGTGTCGAGCTCGTCCCAGTACGCCAGGATGAGCTCCGGGGGAGTCGGCCGGTCGAGGAGGCCGGCGAGCTCCACGGCCAGGTCGCTCGCCGTCGTCCACGGGACGTATTCCGCCCCGTCGTACAGCCACCGGGTGAACCCCGTGCCCTGGAACCGGTCCCGGGAGACGGCCGCGCCCCGGAGCCCTCGTCGGAAGAGGGTGGGGGTCCCGCCCATCAGGGCGGGGCTCCAACCGGGGCCGATCAGCCCCTCGGGAGCCGGGGCGCCGAGCGGGGTCATCTTGAGCATGTCGCCGACCACGCCGAACGCGGGGAGATACTGACGGTAGCCGACCAGGCCGTGCTGGGCCGGCGGCACCCCGGTCGAGAGGGAGAGGAGCGCCGCCGCCGTCGAGGTGGGGTAGACGGTCGTGATCGGCCGGGCGAGGGATCCCCAACGGTCGGCGGCCTCGGTGCCGGCCGACCGGACCCATCGGTCGAACCCCGCCCACCCGAGCCCGTCGACCAGGAGGATCACGACCGGACCCTCCGGCCGCCGGCCCTCGAGCGGGTCGAGCGACGCCTCGAGCGGCGGGGCCAGCGGCCGGGCCGGATCCACCGGGAGCTCGAGGGCCCGGGCGACGGTCGCGGTGACATTCGGCAGCGAGGCGCCGTCGTACGCCGGTCGGGGGAGCCCCCACGGAGGCCGGGGCTCGGCCAGGCTCCGGGCCCGCCCGATCCAATCCCGGCGGTCGCGGGCCGGCATGCGGGGTCGCACCCGGCCGGCCTACATAACGGGCGGCGCGGAGCCGGGGGATCGAAGAACCGGTCGAGCGAACGCTGGACGCCCCGACGCGGGATCAGTCCCTCGGCCCGGACCGATACCGTCCGGACCCCCGGTTGGCCCCGCCGGTCGTCCCAGAGCTCCCGGCCCAGCCGCACGGCGCTGCGTTGGATCGTCGTCGGGGCGTCGTCGGAGCCCGGCAGGCTCCGGCGCCGCTGGCTCCGGGTAAAGTCGTCCCAGCGGAACGCGACCGAGACGGCGGAGAACCTCAGCCGCTGGGCGGCGAGCGCCCGGCCGAGGGCGAGGGCCAGTTCCTCGATCGTCGGGACGATCTCCTCCCATCGGCTCCGGTCCTCCTCGAAGGTCCGATCCGCCGAGCGGAATCCGCCGCCGCCCGCGCGGTCGGTCGAGGGCCTCGGCGATCCCCGGGCGAGGTCGAGAAGCCCCCCCGCCCCGGGGCCGAGCACCGACCGGAGTTCGGTCCGCCGGGCCCGGGCGATCTCGCCGAGCGTCGACCAGCCGCGGGCGCGCAGCCGGGTCTCGGTCTTCGGTCCGATCCCCGGCACCGATCGGACCGGGAGCGGAGCCAGGAACTCCCGGGTCTCCTCCCGCGGGACGACCACGATGCCGCCCGGCTTCGCCCGGTCCGAGGCGATCTTCGCCACCGTCTCGAAGGGGGAGGCGCCGATCGAGCACGGCAGGCCCAGCTCCCGATCGAGCCGCCGCTGGATCTCCCGGGCCCGGGCCCGGACCGCTTCGGGCGTGGGCGCGGTGACCGTGAGCGCCGCCTCGTCGATCGATCGGATGGCGGGAGCCGGATCGAACTCCCTCAACCGGTCCCGGACCGCGCCGGCCGTCGCCTCGTAGAGATCGAAGTCGGGGGGGACCCAGACCGCGTCCGGGGCCCGGCGGGCGGCCTCCTCGACCGGCTGGGCGCTGCGCACCCCCGCCGCCCGCGCCTCGTAGCTCGCCGAGAGCACCACCGACCGGCCCGGGCGCGGGCCCGGCGGGAAGCCGACGATCACCCGGCGCCCGACGAGTTCGGGGCGACGGAGCCGCTCGCACGAGACGTAGAAGGCGTCCATGTCGACGTAGACGATCCAGCGGTCGTCGTCGGCCGGGCCGCCCAGGTCGAACGGCGGGCGATCAGCCGCGGCCAAAGTCGACGGCCTTGGCATTGACCTCGAGCCCCCGGGGCGTGATCGTGTACGGCTGGACGGTCCGGGCATGCGCGGTGCGCCGCATCTTGAGGATCCGGAGCGCGAGCGAGATCCGACGCCCGTCGGCGTCGCGGGTGTAGCCGAGCAGCAGGACCCCGTCCGCGATGTATTCGGAGAGCCCATCCCGGCTCACCTCGGGGTGCATCGGGTCGGCCTCGGCCGTGAGGAGGACGGTCAGGCCGGCCTCCCGGCACGCCGACGCGAGGGCGAAGAGGGTCGTCCGTCGCCCGGTCTCGTCGTCGCTGAGCATGTGCAGGAGGGAGACCGAGTCGACGACCAGCCGCCGCGCCCCGCGCCGGCGCAGGTCGGCCACGAACTCGCCCTGCAGGCGGTGGATGTTCTGTTTGGTCTCCTGGGGGTCGAGCCGGAGGACCTCGAGCCGCCCGTCGGCCAGCGCGGCATCGACCGGCAGACCGAAGCCGCGCGCCGTCGCGGCGAGGCTGTCGATCTCCTCGTCGAGGGAAAGGAAGAGGGTCCGCTCGCCGAGCGCGACGCCGGCGAAGAGGAACTGGAGGGCGAGGGTCGTCTTCCCGGTGCCCGGGAGGCCGGTGACCAGGATCAGATGCCCCGCCGGCACCCCTCCGCCGAGCATCTCGTCGAGCCCGGCGACCCCCGTCGAGACCCGGGCCGCGGGGCCGGCCACCTCAGATCCGTTCATGCTGGGTCGTCACCAGTCCCGTTCCGGCATCGACCCGGAGCACGAACCGCCCCTGGCGTTCCTCGGGGATCCGGGCGAGGACCGGCAGGAACTTCTCGACCAGGAGGGTCCGGCGGCGTTGCGCCAGGGTCGGGCTCACCGACCAGCGGAAGGAGAGCACCCCGTCGACCGAGTCGACGACCGCGAGTTCGGTCGAGGGGGGAGCGACCCCGCGGGTCAAGAGGAGGTAGACGAGCCCCCCCCACTGCTTCGCCTGACGGCGCAGCCCCTTGAGGAAGGTCAGGATCTCCATGGGGTCGATGCCCGGCCGGACCAGAAGGTCGGTCAACGAGTCGACCAGGATCAGGTTTCCCGGTCCGTCCCGGTCGAGGATCTCGACGAGCCGGCGCACCGGCCCGCGGCCGGCGCCCCGGTTCGCCGGGGCCGAGGTGAGCAGCGGCCGGTCGAGCGACGCCCAGGCGCCCGGCACCGCGGTGTCCTGGAAGTACTCGGCCGAGAGATCCTCGAACCGGGTGTGGCCCGCGAGGGTCCGGGCATAGGTCGGATCGAAGGCCGCCTCAATCTCCGCGACGACCTGGCGCTCCGAGCGGGTGACGCTGACATAGACGATGCCGCGGGGGTAGGTGAACGGTCCGGCCGCCCCCCCGAGGAAGACCCGGTGGCGCTCGGGATCGTCGTAGTGGAGCATCAGATGGACGGCGCTCGTCACCGCAAACTCGACCGCCCCGGCCCCCGCCTCCCCCCAGAGGAGCACGACCGAACCGGCCGGCAGTCCCCCGGTGATCGAGTCGAAGTCGGGCACACCGGTCGGGATTCCCGACGGTCGCTCCTCGGCCCGCGGAGCGGGGGGGGCCGTGGGGTCACAGACCGGGAGGTTCGTCGCGGGGCCGAGCATAGGACCGGAGAAGGGTCGTCCCGAGGAGTATTTGTATCCTCAGTTGGAGGGGAACGCCGGGTCCGGCGTCTTGAGGAACTCCCGGAGCAGGATCGTCGCGTAGGCGCCCTTCGGCAAGGCAAACCCGAACCGGACCCCGGCCTCCGCCTCCTGGACGGCGATCGGAGGGGTCGGGACCAGCACCGGCCGGAACGCTCCCGCGCTGGCCACCTCCGGCGCCGGAAAGACCCGGAACGACTCCCGGGTCACCTCTTCCCGGGCGAGGATCTCCTCGAGGATCTCCCCCGGGGCGCCGCGGCTGGGGGGCGTGGCATAGCCCACCAGCGGGCCCGCGAGGCGGGCGCCCCCCTCCGCCACCCAGCGACCGGCTTCGGCAAGGTTGTCGGGGCCGACCGGGATCCCGGGATGGCCCACGAACGTTCCGTCGCGGCCGACACGCAGCAGGACGTCGCCCTCGACCGGCCGATCCAGCGGCAGTCCCCGCGCGACCCGTCCGCTCACCCAGCGGTTGAAGAGGAGCGACTGGAAGGCGTGGACGAAGAGGAGCCTCAACTCCCTCGAGAGGCCCCGGAGGGCCCGGTCGGCGGGGTAGCCCCGGGCGAGCCGCTCCAGCAGGAGCCGCTCGAACCGGTAGGCGGGCGGGAACTCCCGGAGCGCCCGGGCCGGATCCCGGTGCTCCGCATACGCCCGCCGGGCGACCGATCCCGGCGTCCCCGACGCCTCGTCGTGGTCCACCAGGTAGATCTCGACGGCCCGGTCGGCGTCGCCGCGGACGAGGGCCCGGCCGACCTCATGGGTGATCGGGCGGACCTCGCCGAACCGCTGGGGGCCAAAGAGGTTCGGGAACCCGCCGAGCTCCCCCAGCTCGGCCCGGACCTCGGCGTAGCGCCCGATCGCCTCGGCGGGAGCGTCCGAGGTCTCGATCCGGATCGAGAAGCGGTTGCCGTAGTGGTGGCCGAGCGAGAGCCCCTCCCGGGCCCGGTACGCCTCGACCAGACGGACCCGGGGGAGACCGAGATCGCCGGAAGGCGGCGGACCGAGATAGGAGAAGAGCCGGGTCGCGACCGCCCGTCGGTCCTTCGTGCCGGCCCACTGGAGGGCGTGCGGCGCGAGCCGGAGGCGGCGGGCGATCGCCTCGGCGAGCTCGTGCTGCTCCCAGTTCTCGCTCTCGATCTGCAGGACCGTCTGCGGACCGTCCGGATCGGGGGTCGGGAAGGCGGAGATCTCCGAGACTTCGAAGTCCTGCGCGGTGAGCTTGAGCCGGCCCGGGGCTCCGGGCGACCGGGTCCAGTAGAACTCGATCCCGATCGCCCGGTCGGCCGGAGGGGGCGTCGGGCCCGGCCGGATCATGGGGAGGGACCCGCGGCCGGTCGACGGACCACCCCGAGGTCGTGGTCGAGCTCCCCGTCCGGGCACCGCGGGGCCTCGAGGCGGAGAAACTCGGACCAGGCCCGGCTCGTGTGGATGTCGTGGGAGACCAGGAGCCCACCGGGCGGAAGGTGCGCCCACGCGGTCCGATATTCGAAGGCCATCGTCGCGTACTGGTGAAGGCTGTCGTGAAGGAAGATCCCCATCGGCTCCGGGAGGCGGCGGAGGAGCGGCTCGAGGAGATCGTCGCTCCGGCCCACATGGACCGTCCATCGGCCCTTGAGCCGATCGGGAACCAGCCAGCCGATCGGCCGGTCGGCGACGTCCGGGGCCGCGGGGAACCGGGCGGCCTGGGCCGGATCCATCGCGAGCCGAGGGAGCCCGATCGAGTGGAGGGCGCCCGCCCCGTTCCGTTCGAGCGCCTCGAGCAGGAAACGGGCGCTGTATCCGGAGGAGACCCCCGTCTCGACCACGATCCGGGGGCGGGCGACCCGGGCGAGGAGGTAGAGAAGAGGCGCCTGCATCAGCGCCCCGGCCTTCGGCTCCCGGGCGAGCTCGGTGGACATCGCCGCGGTCAGGGGCCGGAGTTCGGCGGCGATCGGGTCGAGCCGACGGACGTCGATGCCGAGGGCCCGGGCGAGCGGGATCCGGGCGACCCGGTAGAGGGTCGTCGGGTCGCGGAACCGGGGATCGTCGCCGAAGGCCACCTCCCGGCGACCGAGCTCGTGGAGCAGCAGGTAGCGGCTCCAGAGGAGCGGATGGCGGCCCAACCAGTAGACCCTCCGCCGGGTCCGCTCCCCGATGGTCTCGCTCATGGCTCCCGCGCGGTCGAACCCCGTTCCAAATTAAGGCTGTGGCCCGCAGAGAGGAGCCCCCGATCCGGGCCGCCGCGCGGGCCGGGGCGGCGGGACAGGCCCCCCCGTTCGACCGAAGCCCTTCCCGGTCGGGCCTCCCGGCTCCGTTCCTCTCCGATTCCCCCGGGCTCGAGGTCGGCTTCGACCGGACGCCGCGGGGAATCAGCCGGGCGGCTCCGGGTCGGCCCGCCGGCCCCCCGGGGTCCGCCGACGTGCGTGCGGGATCCTTCCGACCAGGAAGGTATGGTACGGGATCGGGAGGAGCAGGAGCCCGCCCAACGCGACCGCGCCGGCCGCCAGCGTGTAGGTCGTCTGGACCCCGAACGACGTGAAGAGGTACCCGCCCAGGACGGTTCCCAGGAGACCCCCGGCGCCGGCAATGGCATTGTAGAGGCCGAGGGCGTTCCCCCGGTTCGATCGGCCGACAAGCCGGATCAGGAAGAGGGTGCTCGCGGTGCTGATGAACGCCCAGCTCACCCCGAGCAGAGCGTTCAGGAGGGTGACCCAGCCGACCAGCTCGGGCGAGCCCCGGGCGAAGAGGATGTAGATCGGGCCCCAGATGAAGAGCAGGATCAGCAGGACCCGCCCCGCGAGCGATCCCAGGAAGACCGATTTGGGCGAGTATTTCTCGACCGCCCGTCCGGAGTGGAAGAAGAGCGCGGTCGACGCCGCGCTGGCGCCGAGGTAGGCGATGAAGACTCCGGCGTCGCTGAATTTCGCGTTCCGGATGAGGAAGACCGGGAACGGCCCGTAGAAGACGTTGAAGCCGACGGTCATCACCCCGAGGGCGATCAGGAAGAGGTACTCCCGGCGGGGCAGACGGCCCATCGGCTGGCGGGAGAATTCGATGATGTTCAGGACCCGACTGCGGGCGTGCCGGAGCCGCTCGACGACCCCGCGGTGGAGGTTCGCCAGCTCGGCGACGCTCCGGCGTTCGATCCGACGGATCGGCTCCTCGATCCACGCCCAGGCCATGAGGCCCGAGAGGATCGCGAACGCGCCCGAGACGAAGAGGAGGAAGGTCATCACCGTGACCTCGGTCTGGTTGAGCCCAAGGACGAACAGCCAGACGAACCCGAGGGCGAGCCCCAACGTCGTCCCGATCCCGGAGATCAGGCCGAACAGCCCGATGTCCTCCGGCCACCAGCGCTTGTGCCGGGTCTCCAGGAGGAGCATCGTCCCGATCGGCGCGCTGGCGGCCGACGCGAGCCCCTCGCAGACGTTGAAGAAGAAGAACGACTCCAGGTTCGAAGAGAGACCGATCAGGATGACGGCCGCCCCGGTCGCCAGGAAGGAGCCGACCAGGAAATACTTCCGATGCGCGACCCGGTCGGAGAGGTTGCCCCAGATGATCGTGAACGGGACCTGGCTCACCCCGCTCGCCGCGATCACCAGCGTCACGACGAGGGCCGATGCGCCGAAATGCTGGAGCGCCAGCAGCGGGATGAGCGGGGAGGCGATCCCGTCGGAAATCGCGAGCGGCAGGTAGGACAAAAACCAGAGGTCGCTGGTGGACGGGCGGATGGGGATGCGTGCCTTGATGTCCACGACCGACCCCTGAACCGATCCGAGGAACTGCGCGTTCTCGGGGATAAAGCCTCAGTTCGTAGGGCAACCGTCCGGTCGGCTATGCTCGGCCCCGCGTGAGGGGGGTGCCCCGGAGCCCCCGGATGAGGTCGGTCTTGGTGACGATCCCCTTGACCTCCCCCCGGACGACCACCAGGACGGCGGGGTAGCGGGTCAGGATCACCGCCAGGAGCTCCGCCGGGAACCCCTCGTCGACCTGGGGGTACGCCGGCTCCTGGACCTCCCGCACCCGGGTACGCCGCGCGGCCGGATCGGCCAGGGCCCGGAGGAGCGACGATTCGGAGAGCGATCCGGAGACGACCGATCCCTCCACCACCGGCAGTTGGGAGAAGGCCCCCTCCTCCATGAGCTTCGCCGCCGCGAGGAGCGTGGCCGAACCGTCGACCGTCACCGGGGACGGCCGCAGGAGATCCCCGGCCGTGAGATGGGGCGCGGCCACCCCTTCCCGCTCCTCCAGGAAGCGGACGATCCGCTGCACCAGATCGTACGACGGCTGGATCTGGCCCCGTTCGATCCGGGAGAGGGTCGCGTCGGACCGGCCGACGGCCCGGGCCATCTCGCCCAACGGAATCCCGAGCGAAAGGCGGCGCCTGCGGAGCTCCTTCAGCGACTCCATCGGCCCTGGGACGCGGACCGACCCCTTAAACCCCCGGCCGGTCCGCCGGGCGCCCCGGCGGGCCCGCCGGACGTAAAAGTAGAAGGCCTCCCCCGGGTTAGGTGGGCCATGGCAGCCCCGCCCCGCCGGACCGCCTGGGTGGTCGCCCCACCCGAGATCTGCTTCCTCTGCAAGGAGCCTCTCGGGAGCCCCGACGAGACCAGCGCCTGGAACGGCCGGCCGGCCCATCGGGAGTGCGTCCGGGTCCATCTGCTCCAGCAGGATCCGGCGTTCACCGAGCTGGCCACGGCCCGGGGGGAGGACGACCCGGACGACGACCCGGAAACCATCCTGACCCGGGACGATGACGAAGGGGACTTCGGCGGCTGACCCCCCGGCCGGCTTCCCGGCCGCCGGAGTGTCGCGGCCATCGAAACGCAACCCATAAGAGGCCCCCCTTCGTGTGACGTTCGGCCACCGGTCGACGGTGGAGGAATGCTGGATGCCCGAAGTTGTCATCACCTGCGACTGGACCATGATGAGCAACCACAACGGGAAGGAGTTCCTGGGGTTCGGCACGACGACCCCGGCCTACGTCTTCCCCGAGCGCGTCTACAAGCGGCTCTTCTTCCCCGACATGCCGGTCGACGAGAACGGCTACCCCCAGGCGGCCCCGTACGGGATGCGGAAGATCGAAGCGTCCCTGATCGACGCCGGGATCGACGCGCGGATCGTCCACCCGAGCCACCTGGACCGGTACATGCCCGGCGCCGCGAAGGTGCTCCTCATCTCTGGCCACGACTACTTCGGCCTCAACCCGCCGAGTTCGACCTTCAGCGGCGTCATGCACAAAGAGCCGATGAACTGCGTCAACTTCAAGCGGATGCTGACCCAGCCGTGCGTCGTCCAGGCGCGCCAGCAGGGCCTCAAGATCATCGCCGGGGGGCCGTGTGCCTGGCAGCTCGCGCCCGCGACCCGGATGAAGCTGCCCTGGATCCAGGAGTTCGTCGATTCGTTCGGCGGCATCGACACGGTCGTGGAAGGGGAGGGGGACGTCTTTGTCCGGGAGATCGTCGCCAAGGCGCTCCGGGACGAGTTCCTGCCTCCGCACGTCGTGCTCACCCCGAAGGAGTCGCCCAAGGTCGAGCAGATCTCCTCGATCAAGTTCCCCAGCGTCAACGGCCTCATCGAGATCGGCCGCGGTTGCTGCCGGGGATGCTCCTTCTGCTCGGTGACGACCCGTCCGACCCGGTGGTACCCGCTCGAGAAGATCGAGGAGGAACTCAAGGTCAACACCCGGGTGCCGGTCCGCAAGGGCATCCTGCACTCCGACGATGTCTACTTCTACGGCAGCCCGAACGTCATGCCGCGGGAGGAGAAGCTGATCCCGCTGCTCCGGCTCGCCAAGAAGTACTACCCCCAGGTCGGCTGGAGCCACGTGGCCATCGCGTCGCTCATGACCAAGCCGAAGCTCCTCTCGAAGTGCGCCGAGGTGCTGATCGACGATCGGCAGTCCTGGTGGGGGGTCGAGGTCGGCGTCGAGACCGGATCCCCGCGGATGATCACCGCGGCGATGCCGGGCAAGGTCGCCCCGTTCAAGGCGTCGCAGTGGCCCGAGCTCGTGGTCCAGGCCGCCGGCCTCATGAACGACAACCATGTCTATCCGGCGTGTACCTTCATCGTCGGGCTTCCGCAGGAGACCGAGGACGATGTCGCCCGGACAATCGATCTGATCGACGACCTTTGGGACTTCAAGGCGATCCTGGTGCCGATGTTCTTCGTCCCGCTCGGCCACCTCAAGTCCCGCGACTGGTTCCGGCGGGACCGGCTGAGCCCGCTCCAGGAGGAGCTCCTGAAGCGCGCGCTGACCCACGGGATCCGCCAGTCGAAGGGGCTCCTCAACGACTTCTTCGACTGGGAAGGGCACCACACCACCGCCTTCCGGGGCGCCTTCCGGGGGTTCGTGACCTTCCTCGAAATGGTCGCGAAGCTCAACGGCCTCTGGAGCCCGACGAGCCATCCCGGCCGCCCGATCGCCGACCCCAACCTGCGTCCCGAGAACCTCCCGATGCCCACCATCCCGCTCCGGGACTGAAGGCTCAGGCGCCGTCCGGGTCGGAGGAGTCCGGCTCGGGCAACGGGGCGTTCGCCGAGGCGACGACGGTGAGCGGGACCGGCCGACCGTTCCCGTCGTACGACCGCCAGCAGTCGGCGGTGAACGGCGCGCCCAGGATCACATGCCGGCGCCCCCAGCCCCGAAACAGCCGGAGGTCCGGCTCCGAGGGGTGGAGCGCTCCGGAGGGGTGGGAGTGGACCGTTCCGACGACCGCGAGGTCGGCGTGGAGCATATAGAGCTGGAAGTTGGCATGCCGGCGACCGCTGGTCGTCCCGGGAAGCAGCAGGAGTTCGCCGATCACCCGGGGCGCGGTCACCCGGAGCACCCCCCCGAATTCGTTCGGGTAGGAGGAACGGGCGCTCGCCAGCGCGCTGTCGAGGACCGACCGGGTGATCGCGATCGGGCTCTCCCCGAGCCTCGGCGGCCGCTCGTTCCTACGCTGGGGGCGGAACATCGGAGCCGTGGGGCCCCACCTCCCCGTCGAGTTCGACCCACGGAAGGATCCCCTTGCCCCGAAGCCGGTCGATGAACGGCGCCCCGAAGCGGACCAGCCGGGTCCGACGGGCCGACCGGTACACGGTCAGTCGGCTCCCGTCGGGGAGGACGGTGTCGGCCTCCCCATCGACCTGGACGAGCGCCCCCCGGCCGGTGCCGACCGGGCGGACCGTGATCTCGGAGTGGGGATCGAGGACGACCGACCGGAGGGGGGTCCGAAAGGGTGCGAGCGGGCTCATGACGATCGCCTCGACGAGCGGGTCGACGATCGGGCCGTGGGCGCTCAAGGAGTAGGCCGTCGACCCGGTCGGGGTGGCCAGCAGCACCCCGTCGGAGCGCAGCCGGCCGACCGGCCGGCCGTCGACCGCGATCTCGAAGATTCCCATCCGCCCGATCGCGGGATCGTGGACCGTGACCTCGTTGGTCGCGTCGGGCAGTGCGGCGCCGGGCCCGCGGACCGCCAGCTTGAGCCGGGCCTCGATGCTGTAGCGGCGCGCCAGGAGCCGCTCGACGGTCTCCTCGACCACCGTCGGGGCGCCGGCGTGGAGCTCCGCGAGGACGCCGACCGTGCCGGCGTTGATCGGCAGGATCGGCGCCGCGGTCGACCGGGCCGCATGGAGGAAGGTCCCGTCCCCGCCCACCGCGACGATCACTTCGACCTCGAGGTCGGCGAGCGGGGCGTGGGGCCGCCCTCCGCCGATCCGTTCGGCGGTCTCGTCCGTGTACACCACCCGGGTCCGGGACGCGAGCCGGTCCCCGATCTCCGCGGCCAGCGCCAGGGCCCGGGGTTTGGTCGGGTTGGCCAGGATCCCGATCTCGGTCATCCGGGGCTCTCTCCGAGGAGGACGGCCCTGTAGGCCGGGTCCCCCCAGGCGGCGAGGCTGGTCCGCGGGTCGAGGCGCAACGGGAACGCGTCGAGCGGGCCCCCGTCGGCCGTCGCGGCGCCTCCCCCGGCCTCCAGCAGGATCCGATAGGCGGCCGCGATGTCGGTCACCCGCAGATTCCGCGCCGGATCCCGGTGGGCGAAAAGGTAGCCGTCCGCATACCCTTCGGCGATCGCGAGGATCTCCATCGACGCGCACCCCAGGGCCCGGACCCTTCGGGCCGCGACGGCCCGGTCCCGTACCTCGCGGGTCGCCTGGCTCCCCAGGCTGGCGCAGAGCAGGTCGTGACCGGGCCGGTACCGCCGGGGCGCGATCCGTTCCCCGTCCCGGAACGCACCGCGGCCGCGGATCGCCCAGAAGGTGGTGCCGCGGAAGAGGTCGTGGACGAGGCCGACCTCGATGCCCGCCAGGCGGTCTTCGCCGAGACCCAGGGAGACCGTCGCGGGAGCGAAGCCGCCGAGCGCATTCAGGCTCCCGTCGATGGGATCCGCGACGAGGGTCTTTCGCCCGCCCCGGGCCACATACCCGCTCTCCTCGCTGAGCAGGTTCCAATCCACCCCCTCGCGGTCCAGCTGGAGGAGGATCTCCGCCTCCGCCACCCGGTCCAGCGCCTCGGTGGGGGATCCGTCGGCCCCCATGCCGACGACTTCGGCCCGTCGGGGGGCCCGGGCCCATTCCCGGACGACCCGATGGACACTGGTACTGAGCCGCACCAGGAGTTCCAGGTCGTCATCCGCCGGTGACGCCATCGCCCGGGACGGGCGAGGCCCTATAGAGCCCTTTACCCTGAGCCGGGCCCGATCCTCCCGGGCGGCCGCCCGGGGCCCCGTCGATGCGCTCGGACGATCTCCCCGGCGAGGGAGCGGACTCGGGGTCCAGGGTCCGGCCCGATCCGGCGGCCCGCGCCGACCGGGCCCAAGCCCGCTCCCGGGGCCCCGGCCCCGACGTGACCTTAAATGGAGGAGCCAGGTCGCGCGCCCATGGAGTTACGGTTCCTCGGAGGCGCCTCCGAGATCGGATCGCTCGGCCTGGTGGTCCGCGACGACGCCCGCACGCTGCTCTTCGACTACGGCATGACCCCGTCCGATCCGCCGACCTATCCGCCGCTGCCGCCCGACGCGGTCGAGGCGGCGTTCCTGACCCACGCCCACCTGGACCACTCGGGGATGACCCCGATGCTCGGCCGGCTGCCCCGGGCCCAGCTGGTCGCGACCCCGGTGACCCTCGCGGTCGCCGACCTCCTCACCAAGGATGCGCTCAAGATCGCCCGGCTCGAGGGGTACGTGTCCCCGTACAATGCCGGGGACATCCGCACGGTGCATCAGCGGGCGACGGCGGTCCCCGCGCACGGGGTCTACCGGAACCATGGGCTCGAGGTCGACCTCCTCCCGGCCGGCCACATCCCCGGCGCCACGATGTTCCTCTACCGCGGGAGCCAGGACCTCCTCTTCACGGGGGACGTGCAGACCATCGAGACCCATCTCGTCAAGGGCGCCGAGCCCCCGCGCTGCGACATCCTGGTGGTCGAGTCGACCTACGCCGGCCGCGAGCATCCCGACCGGGCCGAGACCGAACGGCAGTTCCGGGCCCGGATCGAGGAGACGATCGATCGGGGCGGGACCGCGATCGTCCCGGCGTTCGCCGTCGGCCGCGCCCAGGAGGTCCTCCTCGCCCTGGCGGCGTCGGGCTACACCACGTACCTGGACGGCATGGCCCGGGCGGTGAACTCGATCTACGCGAGTGCCCCGGAGTACCTCGCCGACTCCCGGAAGTTCAAGCGGGCGCTCGAGGCGGTCCACGTCGTCGAACACCCCGGCGACCGGAAGCGGGCCCTTCGGGAAGCCGATGTGATCGTGACGACGGGCGGCATGCTGGACGGCGGACCGGTGCTGTACTACATCGGCGAGTGTTACCGGGATCCCCGGCATTCGATCTTCCTCACTGGCTACCAGGTCGAAGGCTCCAACGGCCGGCAGTTGCTGACCGAAGGCACCCTCACGATCGACGAGACGACCGTGCGGCCGGAGTGCGAGGTCCGCAAGTTCGACTTCTCGGCCCATGCCAGCCACTCGGAGCTCCTCAAGCTGGTCCGGGCGACCGGGGCGACCACGGTCGTCCTCATGCACGGCGACCAGCGCGAGCTCCTCAAGGACGACCTGGAGAGCGAGGTCCGGGTGATCACGCCCTCGAACGGCGAGCTGTTCACGGCCTAGTGGACCGGCGGGGAGTCCCCTCCGGCCCGGGCGGTTCGGAGGCCGACGGGGACCCTCGTCGGCGGTCGTTGCCTGCGGTTCCGGGCCGCGGCGCCCTTCCGGATCGGTGATCGTTCGGGTCCGGACGGCCGGGCCCCCGGGTCGAGCCGACCCAGATCCGCCGATCCGGCATCGTGGACCCGGCTCTTCGCCGGTCGGCTACGCATCGCCCCCCGGGGCGGCCCGGAGCCGATCGCGCAGGATCGACTTGAGGGTCGCGAGGAGTTCCGGCACCCCCTCCCCGGTGACCGAGGAGACCGCGAGCCGGCCGGCGGATCGGCGGGCCAGATCACTCTTCGTCTCCACTTCCACGATCGTGAGGTCCGGCCGGTTCTCCTTCCAGCGGGCCAGGAGCCCCTCCTGCTCGGCCAAGGGATAGCCCGAACTCTCGGACGGGTCGAGCAGGAAAAGCACGATCGTGGCCGCACCGGCCATCGCCGCCTCGGCCTCCCGCTCGATCGGGTTGGTGGCCCGGGCCCGGCCCAGGATGCCGGGGGTGTCGACCACCTGGAGCCGGTCGAAGCCCAGGTCGGCGTGGCCGACCGCGATCGATCGGGTGGTGAAGGGGTAGTCGGCGATTTCCGGTCGGGCGCTCGAGAGCCGGGCGACGAGCGACGACTTGCCCACATTCGGGAATCCGGCGACCACGACCGAAGGTTCGGCCGGATCGAGGCGGGGGCGGGCCCTCAAAAAT
This sequence comes from Thermoplasmata archaeon, assembly GCA_027365105.1. Lineage (GTDB taxonomy): Archaea > Thermoplasmatota > Thermoplasmata > Lutacidiplasmatales > UBA184 > Lutacidiplasma. Next base: position 28,382 of record DAHXNZ010000011.1, on the reverse strand, counting down.
CCGTGGATCTCCCGCAACCGGGCGAGGTCCCGGTCGATTTCGCGGACATGGCTCGAGACCCGCCCGTAGAAGGCCCGGACCTCCCGGCCGATCGCCTCCGGATCCGGGGCGGCCCGGTCGATCGCCCCCTCCGATTCCCGGGTCAGGCCCCGGATCCGCTCGGTGGCCCGTCGGAGCCGGGCGATCGATCGATCGAGGGTCCCGGCCCCGAACCGCCCGTCGACCAGCGACTTCTGGAAGTCGGTGAGCGGAGGTCGCTCGGCGAACGCCAGACGGGATCGGAGGTGCCGCAGCAGGGTCGCCGAACTGCGCAGGATCTTGAGCCGGGCCCGCAGCAGGTTGCGGTCCGATCGTGAGTCGGACCTCGGGGTCGCCTTGCTCGCCCTCCGGAAGGCGATGTCGAGGAGCTCGACCGAGTCCGGCTGCCGCTCCCCCCGGGCCACGGTCGGGAGCGGTCGGACGGGCCGGGGCGCGGGGCGGGAGGTGGCCGGGCGCCGCCCCTTCACGGCCGTGCCTCGCTCATCGGACCGACGGGGAGAGGGCGAAGGCATTTATGGTAGGCCCCGCTCGCGGCCCACTCGGGGACACTGTGCCTCGATGGATTTCGGACGAACCCGGTGAGGAGCGAGGGCTCCTGGAGGCCCTCGGGCTCTCGGATGTGGAGGAACTGTTCTCCGACATCCCGCGCAAGGCCCGGATCGGCCGGCTCGGCCTCGGGGCCGGCAAGGCGGAGCCGGAGGTCGTCGCCGAGGTCGACCGGTTGCTCGACCGCAACCGCCCCTACTCCAAATTCGCGAACTTCCTCGGGGGGCGGATCGCGCCGCGCTACGCCCCGGCGGCGCTCGACGCCCTCCTCTCGCGGAGCGAGTTCTCCACCGCCTATACGCCGTACCAGCCGGAGGCGAGCCAGGGGATGCTCCAGGCCCTCTTCGAGTTCCAGAGCCTCTGGGTCGAGCTCACCGGCCTGGACGTCGCCAACGCGTCGCTCTACGACGGGGCGACCGCCACGGGCGAGGCCCTCCTTCTCTGCCGCCGGATCCATGAAGGCCGCCGCTTCCTGATTCCGGCGAGCCTGCCCTGGGAGGAGAAGAGCGTCCTGGAGAACTATGCGACCGGCCCGGGCCTCGTGGTGGAGGAGATCCCCTGGGACGCCTCGACCGGATCGCTCGACCTCGGAGCGGTCGACCGGGCGGTCGCGTCGGGGGACGTGTTCGGGATGCTGATCGACGTGCCCAACGGCTTCGGCCACCTCGACGAGGCGCTCCCGGACCTCAAGTCCCGGCTCGGGACGATCCCGCTGGTGGTTTCGGCCGACCCGCTCGCCCTTTCGGTCCTCGCCCCGCCCGGGGAGTACGGCGCCGACATCGTCGTGGGGGAAGGGCAGGGTTTCGGGATTCCGCCCGCCTACGGCGGCCCCCTCCTGGGGCTCTTCGCCTGCCGCCGCGAACTGGTGCGCGCCTCGCCGGGCCGGATCGTCGGGGCGACCGTCGACGCCGCCGGCCGGCCCGCCTACACGCTCACCCTCACGACCCGAGAGCAGCACATCCGCCGCTCCCGGGCCACCTCCAACATCTGCACCAACCAGTCGCTCGTCGCCCTCGGCTTTGTCCTCTACGCGAGCCTGGTCGGGCCGCGGGGACTCGCCGAGCTCGAACGCCGGCTCTCGGAGAAGGCCCGCACGCTCGCGAGCGGCCTCGGCGGGCTCGAAGGACTCTCGGCGCCGAGGTTCAACGCGCCCTACCTCCACGAATTCACCGTCGAGATCCGCCGGGGGTCGGCCCTCGAGTTCCTCGACCGGCTGCGCCGCCGCAAGGTCCTCGGCGGCCACCCCCTCGCCGACCCCCGGCCGGGCCGACCCCACGACGCCGAACGGATCCTGGTCGCCGCGACCGAGGCCGTCGACGACAAGGCGATCCAGCGCTACGTCCGTTCGGCCCGGGCCGCCCTCGAATCGGTGGGGGTGAGCGCATGAGCTTCCGGCAGGCCCGCTGGGACGAGCCGCCGATCTGGGAGCTGGCGGCGGTGCCGGAGGCCCCCGCGGCCCCTCCGCCGATCCCCGGCGTGCCCGAACGGCTCCGGCGCACGCGGGGGGTCCGGTGGCCCGAACTCTCCGAGCTCGAGGTCGTCCGCCACTACACCCGCCTCTCCCAGATGAACTTCGGGATCGAGACCTCGTTCTATCCGCTCGGCTCCTGTACGATGAAGTACAACCCGAAGGTCTCCGAACTCCTGGCCCGCCGCCCCGGCGCGACCGCGATGCACCCGTACCAACCGGAAGCCACCGCCCAGGGATCGATGGAGCTCATCTGGCGGCTCGAGCGGGCGCTCGCCAAGATCACCGGCATGGCCGAAGCCTCCCTCCAGCCGGCGGCCGGGGCCCACGGGGAGTACGCGGCGCTGCTCATGGTCCGGCGCTACCTCGCGGAGCGGGGCGACCTGGACCGGCGCACCGAGGTCCTGCTGCCGGACACCGCCCACGGCACCAACCCGGCCTCGGCCCAGATGGCCGGATTCACGGCCCGCGAGATCCCGTCGTCAAACGGATGCGTCGACCTCGCGCAGCTCCGCGCCTCCCTCTCGGACCGGACCGCCTGCTTCATGCTCACCAACCCCAATACCGCGGGGCTGTTCGAATCGGAGATCCTCGAGATCGCCGAAGCCGTTCACTCCGCCGGGGCGCTGCTCTACTACGACGGGGCGAACCTGAACGCGATCCTCGGGATCACCAGCCCGGGGCGGATGGGGTTCGACGTCGCCCACCTGAATCTCCACAAGACCTTCGCCACCCCCCACGGCGGAGGCGGGCCGGGCGCCGGAGTGCTGGCCGCCTCCGAACGGCTCGCCCCGTACCTTCCGATCCCCCGGGTGGTCCGTCACGGGCGCACGTTCCGCTGGGACTACGACCGGCCCAAGTCGATCGGCAAGATCAAGACCGGCTACGGCAACATCGGCCTCGATCTCCGCGCGTACGTCTTTCTGCTCTCGCACGGCGAGGAGGGGCTCAAGCACGTGGCCCGGCGGTCGGTCCTGAACTCCAACTACCTCGCCCACCGGCTCTCGGCGCTCCTGGACCGGCCGTTCCGGCCCCTCGTGAAGCATGAGTTCGTCCTTTCGGGGGCCCGGCTGCGCGAGCGGGGTCTTCGGACGATCGACCTCGCGAAGCGGCTGCTCGACGAGGGGGTCCACGCCCCCACGGTCTACTTCCCGACGATCGTGGAGGAGGCCCTGATGATCGAACCACCCGAGACCGAAAGCCGCCGGGAGCTCGACCGGTTCGCCGAGGCCTTCGAGCGCGCGATCCAGGACACTCCCGAGGCGCTCCACCGGGCGCCCCAGAACTTGGCGGTCCAGCGGGTCGACGAGGTCGGGGCCGCCCGGCACCCCCGCCTCAGCTGGAAGGACCTCCGGGCGGCCGTGGCCCCGCCGGCGACGGCCGGACCGGCCCCGGCGCCGCCCCCCCCTAAACCTTGAAGCCCTGACCGCCATGGCCGACGCGATGAAAGATCGCGTCCTGAAGGTCTTCGGAAACCTCGCCGCTCCGGCCGATGCCCTGGTCCTCGCCAACTCGGTCGATCCACTGATCGACCACAGTTTCTTCTACCTCTTCGACTGCGCGAGCGGCATCTTCGAAGGTTCCCTCGCGATCGCCCTGCCCGACGGCGAGCTCCACGTCTTCAGTTCGCCGCTCGAGGCCGAAAGCGCCCACCAGGCGGCGAAGCTGGATCCGACGGTCACGGTCCACGTGCCGAAGCCGAGCGAGATGGAGGCGGAGGTCCGCCGGATCCTCGGGGGGACCCAGCGGATCGCCCTCAACTACCATGAGGTCACCCACGAGTCGTATCTTCGGCTCACCAAGCTCATCGGGGATCGGGAGTGGGTCGACGCGAGCGCCGCCTTGCGCAAGGCGCGGGTCACCAAGGATGCCCGGGAGATCGAGCGGCTCCAGCGCGCCGCCGAGATCGCCTCGGCCACCGGCCGCGAGATCCCCGGCATGTTGAAGGCCGGCATGACCGAACTGGAGCTCGCCGCGGAGATGGAGTATTCGATGATGAAGCACGGGGCGAGCGGTCGGTCGTTCTCGACGATCGTCGGCTTTGGTGCGAGCGGCGCCGAGCCCCACTACATGCCGGGGGAGAAACGGCTCGCCCCGGGCGACTCGATCGTCTGCGACTTCGGCGCCTTCTACCGGCGGTATGCGAGCGACATCACCCGGTCGTTCCACTTCGGGCGCCGGGACGACGAGCTCAAGCGGGTCCACGAGACCGTCGAGGTCGCCCAGCAGGCGGCGCTGTCGCTCGCCCGGCCCAGGGTCACCGGTAAGGAGCTCCATAACGCCGCCGCCCAGGTGATCGATGGCTCCCCCTGGAAGGGGCGGTTCACCCACGGTCTCGGCCACTCGATTGGCCTCGCGGTCCACGACGGGTTCGGGATGGGCCCCCTGACCGACGAACGGCTTGTCGAGGGGATGGCGATCACGATTGAGCCGGGGATCTACCTTCCCGGCCGCGGGGGCGTGCGGATCGAGGACGATATCCTGATCACCCGCAACGGCTACGAGTTCCTCACCACCACCCCTCGGGGGTACCTCGAGGTTTCGGCGTGAAGATCGGCGTCCTGACCGGAGGCGGCGACTGCCCCGGGCTCAATCCGGCGATCCGGGCCGTCGTGCTCCGGGCCCACGCGCTCGGCCACACGACCGTCGGCTTCCGGGACGGATGGAAGGGGCTGCGCGACGATCTCACGATGCCGCTCGGGCCGGCCGAGGTCCACGGGATCATCGGCCGCGGCGGCACGGTACTCGGCAGCTCCCGGACCCACCCGTTCCAGCGGCCCGAGGATGCCGAGAAGGTCCTCGCGACCTGGTCGAAGCACCGGCTGGACGGCCTCGTGGCGATCGGGGGGGACGACACGCTCTCGGCGGCCCGGGAACTCGCCCGTCGGGGGCGGTCGGTGGTCGGGGTGCCGAAGACCATGGACAACGACGTCGACGGCACCGACTGGACCTTCGGGTTCTTCTCGGCCAGTTCGGTCTCCCTGGATGCGCTCGAGCGGCTCCGTGACACCGGGGCGAGCCACCACCGGGCGATGGTCCTCGAGGTGATGGGCCGGCACGCGGGCTGGGTCGCTCTCGCGACCGGGCTCGGCGGAGCCGCCGACTACACCCTCCTGCCCGAGGAGAAGTACGATGAGCCGCGGCTGCTCGAGCACGTCCGCCGGGCCGTCCGGGAGCGGGGCTTTGCCCTGGTCGTCGCGAGCGAGGGGATCGATCTCGGCCGGCGGCACGGACGGGCCGGGGCGACCGACGAGTTCGGTCACGAGCTGCTCCGGGAACGGGAGGTCGGCGCCGAACTTGCCGACCGGATCCAGGCGGCGACCGGGATTGAGACCCGGAGCGCCCAGATCGGCCACATCCAGCGCGGCGGCGGGCCGGTCCTCTTCGACCGGCTCCTCGCGACCCGCCTCGGGGCGTGCGCCGCGGATCTCGCCCACGCGGGCCGGTGGGGGCAGGTTGCGGTGCTCCGGGGCGGCGCGGTGACGGGAATCCCGTTTGACGAAGCCCTGGGCCGCCCGAAGCAGGTGACCGCCGACTGGCTCGACCTCCTCCACACCTTCGATGGCTAGATCCCTCCCGCCCGTCCGGGCCCTCGAGTACCGCCACGGGACCCTCCGGGTCCTCGATCAGCGGGCGCTTCCCGGTCGGGTGGTCTGGCTCCGGCTCCGGCGTCTGGCCGACGTCGCCCAGGCGATCCGGACCTTGACGGTCCGGGGCGCCCCGGCGATCGGTGTCGCCGGGGCGTACGGCATGCTTCTCGCTTTCCGGGAGGGGTGCCGGGATCCCCAGCGGGCCGCGCGGACGCTCCTCGCGACCCGTCCGACCGCGGTCGATCTCTCGGTCGGGGTCGAGGCGGTCCGGGCGGCCTGGGCGGCCGGGGAGGACCCCGAGGCCGCGGCCGAGGCGTACCGCCATCGGGTCGTCGAGGAGTGCCACCGGATCGGCCGGGTCGGTGCGCCGCTGTTCGAGCGCCGTCCCCGGGTCCTGACCCACTGCAACGCAGGCGCCCTCGCGACCGTCGAGTGGGGGACCGCCCTCGCTCCGCTGAGGGTGGCCCATCAGCAGGGGCACCGGCTCTTCGTCTGGGTCGACGAGACTCGCCCGCTGCTCCAGGGCGCCCGGCTGACGGCCTGGGAACTCGGCCGGGAGGGGATCGCCCATGCGGTCATCACCGACAACGCGGCCGGCCATTTCATGCGCTCCGGCGAGGTCGACGCGGTGATCGTCGGCGCCGACCGGATCGCCCGCAACGGTGACTTCGCGAACAAGATCGGCACCTACGAAAAGGCGGTCGTCGCCCACGAGAACGGCATCCCGTTCTACGTGGCGGCCCCGTGGAGCACCTTCGACGCCGGGCGGGCGGACGGCCGCCGGATCCCGGTCGAGGAGCGCGACCGCGAGGAGCTCGCGGGACCGCGGACCCGCCGGACCGTGCCCCGGAACTCCCCCGTGCGCAATCCGGCGTTTGACGTCACCCCGGCCCGCTACGTCCGGGGCTTCGTCACCCCCGACGGGGTCATTCCCCCGGGCCGGCTGCCCGGATGGCTCGCCCGCCGAGCGGCCGCTCAGAAGAGCGGCTGATTGAGCTCGGCTTCGACCGAGCGGAGCCCCTGGCCAAGGATCCGGGGGACCTCGATTCCGTAGTGGTGGAGCAGCAGGATTCCGCCCACCACGAGCCCGATGAACACGACCCAGGTCGTCACCGTCGCCATGCCGTCCTCACCGATGCCTTCCCGGTCGGGGTAGATAAGCCGTCGTCTCCAGTGGCCTCGGCCCCGGACCCGGCCCGCTGAGGTGCGCTGGAGCGGTAGGTTAATCTTCCGGCTCTTCCCGTTCCTCGACGGAACCGAGGCCCATGCCGACTCCAGAGACCCTCCGGGACACCCGACGCTGGCTCCGTCTCTCCGCGAGCGCGCATCTCCTGCTCGGCCTGCTGGTCGTCCAGCTGCTGCTCGGGATCTACGTCTCGGTGCAGGTCGCCCTTCCCTCGACGCCGCTCACCCTCTCCCAGTACCTGATGGGCCAGGGCAACGCGGGGGTCGTCGCCCACATCGCCCTCACGGCGCTCCTCCTGCTGGCCGGCCTCATCCTGCTGGCCCTCGCCCTCACCACCCGAAAGACCGGTGTGATCGTCGACGGGGTCTTCGGCCTGGCCTTCCTGGCGCTCGCGGCCATCGGCGGCTACCGGTTCCTCTTCGTCACGTATCAGAGTACCTCCTCCCTCGCGCTCATGATCGCCGGATTCGTGGGGGCCCTCCTGGCCTACGCGATCACCCTGGTGACCTCCCGGCGGAGCCTTCGGGCCGCCCCCCGGGAGCCGGACCCGACGACCTGATGCCCCCGAGGGCCCGGGGCCCCTCTTTGGCGCAAGGTTGATAGAGGGTCGGGGGTACGGCTGCCCGCGCCCTGGTAGTCTAGTGGTCTAGGATCTAGGCCTGTCGAGCCTGGAACTCGGGTTCGAAGGATGCGGGAGTCTGCGGCTCTCCTCCGGAACTCCCGACCAGGGCGCTCCGGGACGACCCCCAACGGTTATTCCTAGACCGGCGTTCCCCCCGGCATGCCCGACGAGCCGCGACCGCCGGCCTACCTCTCCCACGTCGTCGGGGACGCCATCCGGCAGGCGACCGAACGGCGGCTCCTCGACCTGGTGAAGTCGGAACCGGTCCCGCGGCACCTCGCGATCATCATGGACGGCAACCGACGGTTTGCCGAGGCCCATGGACTGCTCGCCACCGAAGGGCACCGCAAGGGCCGGGACACCCTGGAACAGCTGCTCAACTGGTGCCTGGACGTCGGGATCCGGATCTTGACCGTCTACGCCCTCTCGACGGAGAATTTTGCCCGGCCCCCCGAGGAGCTCGAGGTGCTGATGGACCTGTTCACCCGCAGCTTCGACGAGATTGCGACCGACGCGCGGGTGCACCGCCACCAGATCCGGGTCCGGGCCATCGGCGACCGCGCCGCGCTGCCGGTCCGGGTCCAGGAGGCCATCCGGCGTGCCGAGGAGGCGACGGCCCGGTACGACCAGTACTTCTACAACGTGGCGATCGCCTACGGGGGCCGTGACGAGATCGTCGAGGCGATCCGCCGGCTGGCCCAGGAGGTCCGGGCCGGCCGGCTGGAACCGGAGCAGATCACCCCCGAACTCGTGGCGCAGAACCTCTACACGGCCGACCTTCCCGACCCCGATCTGGTTTTCCGGACGAGCGGGGAGGAGCGGATCTCGAACTTCCTGCTCTGGCAGTCGGCCTACAGCGAGCTCTACTTTTCGGACGTCCTCTGGCCGGGGCTCACCGAGCTTGATTTCCTGCGGGCGATCCGGGCCTACCAGACCCGACGGCGCCGCTACGGCCACTGACCGGTCCCCGGGGCAGGCGGGGACGGTGCCCGGGCAGGCTTTGGTTCGGGTTCCCGCCGGCCCCGACGCGCCCCGGCCCCGGGCCCCCTCCGGAGCCCACGGCCCGGGACCCGACCCGCGGCCGGCGAATGGTGGTCCCGGTCGAGGATACCCGAGACCCGGGCCCTGAGCCGTATCTGGACCGGCCTCCCCCGCTCTCTGCTGCGAGGGATTCATAGCCCGGGCCGGACTCCCGGGCCCATGGTGAGCCGAGCGGTTCTCGACTGGCTCGAGGATCCGGTCGAGCCGGCGATACGGTATCGCACCCTCACCGAGCTCGACGGCCGCCCCCAAAGCGATCCGGAGGTCGTCCGCGCACGGGCCGAGATCCCGCGGCGGGGCTGGGCCGCCCGGCTCCTCGCCGGCCGGGACTCCACCGGCGGCTGGGCCATCGACCGGTCCTGCTACCTCCCGAAATACCTCTCGACAAACTGGAGCATGCTCGTCCTTTCCGACCTCGGTCTCACGCGCGAGGATCCCGAGGTGGCCCGGTCCTGCGAATACTGGTTCACGGGGTTCCCTCTCGCCGGCGGAGGGCTCGGCGGGAACTCCAAGGGCACGGGCCACCACTGCGTCGTGGGCAACCTCGCCCGGGCGGCGATCCGGTTCGGGTACGGGGAGGACCCCCGGGTCCGCCGGAGCCTCGACTGGCTCGTGGAGACCGCCGATCCCCGGGGCGGCTGGTCCTGCTTTGGCCGCGGGCGCAACCTGGACTCGTGGGAAGGGCTGAGCGCGTTCGCGGCCTATCCTCGATCGAAGTGGCGGCCCTCGGATGCGGCGTGCGTCGAGCGGGCGGCCGGGTTCTTTCTCGACCGGGAACTCCATCTCCAGGGCGATCCCTACCCCCCGTGGCAACGGTTCCACTACCCGGTCCACTACTACTACGACGTCCTCGTCGGCCTCGACGTGTTGACTTCGCTCGGGTACGGCGACGACCGGCGGTTGCGGTTCGCGCTCGACCTGCTGCGGAGGAAGCGGCGGAAGGACGGCCGGTGGAATCTCGATGCCCACCACCCCGACGTGGAGGGCCGGACCGCCGAGTGGTTTGCGGCCCACCCGAAGGACCGGCCGACGCCGCTCGCGCTCGAGACCCCGGGCCGGCCCAGCCGGATGATCACCCTCACGGCGCTTCGGATTCTCGACCGGGTCGGGGAGTGAGCCTCGTCGGGACCCGCTGGGAAGCCCCCGGTTCCCTTGCGCGCTCCCCGGGCGCCGAGCCCCCGGCGACCAGCCGCCGGGGCGCCCGGAGCGCATCGCGCCCAGGGACTATGTCTCGCCCTCGGCCGGCGGCTTGCCTCAGACGCCGATGGAAATTGTATTCGTGATGAAGATGACAAGTAACGATTTGTCGAGATCCTTCGCAATGAACCCGTAGGGAATCAACCGCTGCTTCAGAATGTGGACGATTTCGGTCAACGTAGCCTTGGCCTTCCCTCGCGCAAATAGTACGAACAGGGGCGGCTTGCTTCCGCCCAGGTAGACTTGGATTTCCGAGACGCGCCGATCAATAGGATCCTTGTCTTGGATGAACAGGCAGAGCCTTTCGGAGTCGTTGAGAAAGGCCTCGATCCTTCGGGCGGCATCGGTCTTGTCTCCCGGTGAACTGAGCACGGGAGGGATTAGCTCGGCAAGGATTCCCGACTGGACTATCTGCGCCACATGGAGTCCCGCTTCTCGATACTTCGTCTTGATTCGGCTCCGGAGCACCTTGAGTTCCGACTGCCGCAGCGGGTCGTTCTGGTAGTCTCTCAGCGTCAGTCCCATGAGGGCGAGAAGCCTCAGCCTCCTGTCAGTCAGATATTCAATGTAGAACAGATATTCGGGCCGGGACCTGTGGTCCTTCACCTCGGCAATGAGGTCGGGATTTCCGACGAACGCGAGCTGCCGATCACTAATCTGTTTGAGCAGCGCAGAAATCCTGTCGGTGGTCCACTGAAGCGCTCCCCGAGCCAAACCAGCCGCGAGCTGGCCCAGTGGGTCGTTCGGATCCAGTGGGGTGTCGCTCACAAAACGTTAGGGTGATCTTGATCGTACGCCGCGATGCTCAGCGGATTGTCATCAAGGATCAGGGTGCTACCTGGGACGATTATCATGTGGTCGATTTTGACGGGGGTGTCACAGTACGGGTCAAGATAATTCTCTCCGTTCGCGAGGAGGATTCGGCCGTCCTCGACCTTGTATCCCATCGCCTCCACGAGAGCGACCTTGAACTCCTTCGGAGCCTGACGAATCGAGATGAGCTTCATGGTTGCGTTGGCCGGAATGATATGGTCGAGTTAAAGCTTAACCCCGTCGCCGGGGTGGGTTGAGCACTCACGCCTAAGGACACGGGTCGGTGGGCGAGGCCGAGCCCTTCGCCCGACAACTCCCCGCTTCGGATGCCCCACCCAGCGCTCGCCTTTTAAGCCCCGCCGGGGAAGAGATTCGTCTAAGTCACCTTTAAATACAACCGCTTTTCTACCGAAACTGTTTCCGGGCGATCCCGGAGGGAAGAACCATGCTAACTGGACAGACGCCGATTCTGGTGCTGAAGGAAGGAACGAAGCGCGAGCGGGGCCGAGGAGCTCTCTCGAACAACATCCAAGCGGCCAAGGCGATCGCGGATGCGGTCCGGTCGACCCTGGGTCCCCGGGGCCTCGACAAGATGCTGGTCGACTCGATGGGCGATGTCGTCGTCACCAACGACGGGGTTACCATCCTCAAGGAGATGGATGTCGAGCACCCGGCCGCCAAGATGCTCGTCGAAGTCGCCAAGACCCAGGACCAGGAGTGCGGCGACGGGACGACCACCGCGGTCGTGCTCGCCGGCGAGCTGCTCAAGCGGGCCGAGACCCTCGTCGAGCAGAACATCCACCCGACGATCATCTCGCAGGGCTACCGCCTCGCGGCCACCAAGGCGCTCGAGGTCCTGACCTCGATCAGCCAGCCCATCAAGATCGACGACATCGAGGGCCTGAAGCAGATTGCGGTCACCTCGATGTCGTCGAAGTCGGTCTCCTCCAACCGGGAGATGCTCGGGGAGATCGCGGTCAAGGCGGTCACCAGCGTCGCCGAGAAGAAGGGCGATGGCTACTACGTCGACCTCGACAACATCCAGCTCATCAAGAAGCAGGGAGGCTCGATGACCGATACCCAGCTCATCGAGGGTGTGATCGTGGACAAGGAGAAGGTCCACTCGGGCATGCCGTCGGTCGTGGAGAACCCCCGGATTGCGCTGCTCGATGCGGCCCTTGAGATCAAGAAGACCGAGATCGACGCCAAGATCGAGATCAACGACCCGTCCCAGCTCAACGCCTTCCTCCAGGAGGAGGAGAACATGCTGCGGCGGATGGTCGACCAGGTCAAGAAGTCCGGCGCCAACGTCGTCTTTTGCCAGAAGGGCATCGACGACCTTGCCCAGCACTTCCTCGCCAAGGAGGGCATCTACGCCGTCCGGCGCGTCAAGAAATCGGACATGGAGAAGCTCGCCAAGGCGATCGGCGGCAACATCGTGAGCAAGGTGAGCGAACTCTCCAAGGACGATGTCGGCAGTGCCGGCCGGGTCGAGGAGCGGAAGATCGGGGAGGACGCCCTCACCTTCGTGACCGGCGCCAAGAAGGCCCGGGCGGTCTCGATCCTGATGCGGGGCGGCACCGAGCATGTCCTCGACGAGATCGAGCGTTCGCTCGACGATGCCCTCAATGTGGTGGCGGTGGCGGTCGAGGATGGCCGGACTGTGACCGGGGGCGGATCGAGCGCGAGCGAAATCGCCCTCCGGCTCCGCGACGAAGCCGCGAAGATCGGCGGCCGCGAGCAGATCGCCTTCGAGAGCTTTGCCGAGGCGCTTGAGACCATCCCGCGGACCCTGGCCGAGAACGCTGGGCTCGACCCGATCGACATCCTGATCGAGCTCAGGAAGGCCCACAAGGGCGGTCAGAAGGGTGCGGGAGTCAACATCGCGACCGGCAAGGTGGACGACATGGCGAAGCTGCACGTCATCGAGCCGATCCGGGTCGGCCGCCAGGCCATCCAGAGCGCCACCGATGCGGCGGTCATGATCCTGCGGATCGACGATGTGATCGCCTCCAAGTCGAGCCCTCCGCCCTCCGGCGGTGGCCCGGGCGGCCCCGGCGGCATGGGCGGTATGGGGGGCATGGGCGGCATGGGCGGCGGGGACTTCGGCGACGACTAGACCCGTACCCTCGACTTCGAGCCACCCCTTCCCCCGTCTGGGAAGGGGTCCAACCCATTCCTTCCCACTTTTCTTGCACGAGCGGAACTCGGCCCGCCTTCGGGCTCGATTCCGCGGGGGAGTTCCCGTGGGGTTGGACCCCGGCGGGCGGCGGACCGGCTACCGAGGAGAAGGGCTCCTCGGAAGCGTCGGCGATCCCAGCACGGTCCGGTAGACCTCGACCAATCGATCGACGTGGTGGTCCTCCGTGTACACCTGGAGGGCGCGCTGGCGGGCCAGCTGCCCCAACCGAATTGCCTCCGGTCGGTGGGTAAGCAGGTGCTCCAGCACGTCCGCCAGCCTCCCGGGGCTGGAGATGGGGACCACGAGGCCCGCGAGGTCCGCCCCGAGAACCTCGGGGATCCCCCCGATATCGGTCCCGACGACCGGCCGGGCACGGGCCATCGCCTCCATGGCGCTCAAGGGGGTGTTTTCAAACTTGTTGGAGGGAACGACGAGAAGGTGGATCGACCGGAAGAACTCCTCCTTGGCCGGACCACCGACCACGCCGTAGTGGCGGGTGACGTCGGCGACCCCCCGCTCGGCGAGGTACTGGTCCAGTTCCCGGTCCGCGGCTCCGGCCCCGGCGATGGCCAACCGGACCCCGGCAAGCCGTCGGCGCAGCAGGACCACCGCGTCGACCAGATCGTGGAGCCCCTTGTAGAGCTCGACCCGGCCGAGGAATCCAATCGTCAGGGGTTCCGAGGGCTCCGGATAGTCGGGAGCGGCCCGGGCGATCTCCTGCGGAAGGGCCGCAAAGGAGGGGAGATGGACCGTCGGCCGGTAGCCGTGGGCGCCGAGGTAGCGGCAGAGCGACTCGCTCGGGCAGAGGTAGGCGCGGATCCGGGGGGCCAGATACCGGTCGAAGACCGCCCGCTGGGCGAGTTCGTAGGGAAGCCCCCAGCCCACGGGGCACCCGGTGAACCGGCACCGGGGCCGGATGCCGCCTTCGCAGATGATGCCCCCCGGTCGGACCAACTGTCCGTTCGGGCAGACCAGCTCGGCGTCGTGGGCGGTGAAGAGGATCGGCACCCGGGTCGGTTGGAGCGCCGCCGCCACCTCGGCGAAGGCGGCATCGAAGTGGTGCAGGTGGATGAGGTCCGGTGCAAACTCCCGACAGGCTTCAGTGATGGCCCGCGCCACGGGGCCGCGCGCCCGGAGGTCGGAAAGGTAGCGGCGGGGGCGGGGGGGCGGGACCCGGATGAAGGCTTCGGCCGGGGCGGCCGTGTCGGGGAGGGTGCTGACGAGGGACAGAAGACGGCTTTCGAACCCCCGGGGAGCCAGGGCGCGATCGATGGCGTGGACGTAGTTCTCGGCCCCGCCGATCCGGCCGTCCCAGCTGTGGATCCGAAGGATCCGGATCGGCCTCATATCGACCGTCCAGATCGCTCCGCCCGCCGGGCCATCGCCCGCCCATAGACGGCGAGATAGCGATCGACCATCGCCTGATCCGACCACCGGGAGACCGCCGCCCGCCCCATCGCCCCCGACGCCGCCCTCCGCTCGGCATCTTCGTACTCCGCCAGGGCACCCCCGAACTCTGATACGGTCCCGACCACCCGGCCGGCGCCGGTCTCGGCCAGCTCCCGGGCGACCCCCACGTCAAAGCTGACGAAGGGCCGGGCCGACGCCATGGCCTCGAGCAGCAGGAGGCCGAATCCCTCGTAGCTGCTCCCGAGGGCGACGAGATCGGCCGCCCGGAGCGCCGCGCGGACCTCCGGTCGTGGCCGGACCCCCATCCAGCGGAACGGGACCCGAAGCTCGGCGGCGAGCCGACCGACGCTCCCGGCGTCGAAGGGGGGAGCGGCCCGGTCGGGGCCGTAGACGACGAGCCCCCAGCGGCCGTCCCGGGCCGCCAATGCCCGAACCAGTCGATCGACCCGCTTGTTCTCGAAGAACCCCCCGACGTAGAGGGCGACCAAGGGGCTGCGCAACCCCCACGCCTCCCGGAACTCCGCGGGCGGGTCGACCGGCGGGTCGAATTCGGCGAGCGCGATCCCGTTCGGGACCCGCTCGATCCGGTCGGCGGGGAGGCCCCATCGGATCAGTTGGCCGCGCTCGAGCTCCGAGATGGCGGCGTAGGCATCGACCCCCTTGAGCCGCCCGACGTAATACCGCTCGAAGTACCACCGATCCCACCGGCCCGGATGGATCGCGTACTGGTAGAATCCGTGCCCGGTCACCACCTGGGGCCACTCGAAGAGGCGCTGGAAGGGGAGGTAAAAGTCGGCGCACCAGATTCGGTTCCCCGAGAGGTGGAAAAGGTCGGCGGGCAGCGAACGCAGGGTACGAAGGTAGCGGATCGGGAACCGGACGCCGCCCACCGGACGTAGCGCGAGCCGGATCACCTCGACGCCGTCGCGCTCCTCCCGGTCCGGGGTCGCGGGTTCGCGGGCGGTCACGACCGTCACCCGGTGGCCCCGGCGAACCAGCCCGGTGGCGATGAGTTCGGCGATCCGTTCCGACCCACCGGTCGCCGGCGGGTATCGATGGCTCGCCAGGACCACCCACACGCCCGGTCGAACGCCGCTTCCGAGTAAGCCTTTGCGTCCGGAGGAAGCCCCCGACAGCCGCCCCTCAAACCTGATACCCCCCCGAACGGTGAGCGCCCGATGACCACGATCGGCATCACCGGAGCCGCGGGGTACATCGGCGGAGCGATCGTCCAGGCCCTGCGCCGGACCACCTGCGAGCTCCGTCTGGTCGACAACATGACCGGCCCAGTCTCCACCCCGCCGCCGGAGCTTCCGCTGTGCCGGGAGGACTTTGCGTCTCCCGCCGCGCTCGCCTACCTCTCGGACTGCGACGCCGTGCTCCACCTCGCCGCGGTCTCGGGGGTGATGGCCTGCGCCCAAGACCCGGTCGGCTCCCGACGGGTCAACATCGAGGGCACGGCCCGCCTCGCCGAGTTCTGCCATGCCCGTCGGATCCCGGTCGCGCTGGCGAGCAGCCTCTCGGTTGTCGGCCGGCCCGAGCGGCTCCCGGTGACCGAGGCGACCCCGGCGGCGCCGACCCACGAGTACGCCCGACAGAAGGCCGAAGGCGAGGCGATCGTGCTTCGGGAACGGCTCGCGTCGGTCCCGTCACTGGCGCTCCGAATGAGCAACCTCTACGGGACCTATGAGGTCGGAGGACGGCCAATCGGCAAGGGCAATGTGATCAACCTCTTCGCCCGCCAGGCCGTCTCCGGGACGCTGACGGTGAATGCCCCGGGCACCCAGCGGCGCGATTTCGTCCACATCGAAGACGTGGCCGCCGCGTGGGCATCCGTCGCCCGTCACCTGGCCGACGGAACGGTTCCGGACCGCTGGAGCCGAGTCCTGGTGGCGAGCGGAGAGGACCATTCGGTCCTCGGCGTGGCCCACCTGGTCGAGGCCGCCCGGAGGGTGGTCCACCCGGAGGCGCCGCCGCTTCGGATCGATATCGTGCCGAATCCCCGGGGGGACGTAGAACTCCTCGACGAGCGGTTCACGGTCGATCCCCGCGCGTCGCTCGAACTCCTCGGGATCCGGCTTCGCCACTCCCTCGCGGGCGACCTGGTCGACCTGGTGCGGAACGCGGAGTCGCAGACGCTGGAGCCTCCCCGGACCGGCTAAGGGGGACCGGACAGGCTCTGTCGGAGCAAAAAGCGTCCGACCTTCCGGAGCGCCCGGCCCCGATGGGAGTAGCGGTGCTTCTCCTCCGCGCCCATTTCGGCGAAGGTGCGGTGTTCTCCCCCCGGGACGAAGATCGGGTCGTATCCGAATCCGCCCGAACCCCGCGGCCGACGAGCCACACTCCCGAGGGACTCTCCCACAAAGAGGGTGTCGCGCCCGCGGATCGACACCCCGGCGACGGTGCGGAAGATCGCCTTCCGGGAAGACCCTTCCAGGGCCCGCAGCAGCGGCCGAAACCGCTTCGGACCCCCCCAGAGCTCGGAGACGTAGGCTGAGTAAACGCCCGGGAAGCCGCCGAGACCGGGGAGGAAGAGCCCCGAATCCTCCACCAGCACCGGACTTCGGATGGAGCGGAGGGCCTCCAACTTGGCGCGCACCACCACCGCGAGGTCGTCGGCCTGCGGCTCGACAAAGCGCGTCGGCAGCGGCTCGACCCTGACCCCGAAACCGCCGAGGATCTCACGGACCTCGCGGAGCTTTCCGGGATTGCGCGTCGCGAACTTGATCCGGGGGCCGGGGGTGGCCCGAGACGCCCGATTCACCACGGGTACGCGTCGTAGGCGATGATCTCGCCCGGGCTCTTGCGGCCTTCGGGGGCGGGGGGGCGACCCCCGTTGACCGGCGCCGGAAATCCGATCGGGATCACAGCGATGGGGTGGATTCCGTCCGCGACCTGGAGGACCTGGCGGACCTTCTGCTCGTTGAACTCGACGATCCATTGGGTGCCGAGGCCCTCGGCGGTCGCGGCCAGCTGGAGGAGGGAGACCGCGACGGCCACGTCAAGGGGATAGGCCGACATGAACCCCCCTACCGTGATGGGGATGTCCTCCTCCACCTCGAAGGCCACGATGGTGGCGGGCGCCTCCAGGACCAGCTTAGCTCCCCGGGAGCAGGCCTGGGCCAGCTGCCGACGGTGCTCGTCGTCCTGAGCGATCACGAAGCGCCAGGGTTGGAGGTTCTGGTGGGACGGGGCCAGACGGGCGGCCGAGAGGACGGTCTGGAGCTTCTCGGGAGGCACCGGCCGGGGGTCAAATTGACCGCACGGCCGATACGAGCGGATAGCCTCCAGAACGTCCATCTCTGACTAATCCAGGCTCGGTCGTTCGGTGGGAGGGGAAATCATCCCTCCAAGGGGCGGCGATCCATCTGACCGGTATCAACCAAGGCCGCTTAAAGCATTTTCACAGCGTCGGCATCTCGGGAGTCCGCCCCTCCGGCGGCTCGGGAGCGGGCCGGGCCATGCCGGGACCGGCCGGCGGGGGATCCGTGGGCCGGGGCCCGGCCCTCCGAGGCCCCGGCCCATCGGTCCCGATTCTTCTCCGGCCATACGGTTAAATAGCCCGCGCCCGAAAGGCGGCTGCTGACAAATGTCTGACAAACAGGCATTGGCCGGTCTCTGGATCCAAGGGTCGTGGTGAGGCAACGATGTATCTGAAGAAGCTCAAGGTGCGGAATTTCAAGTCGTTCGCTGGGGCCGCGGAGATCCCGTTCGAGCCGGGATTCACGGGGGTCGCGGGCCCGAACGGGATGGGAAAGTCGAACATCTCCGATGCCATCCTCTTCGTCCTGGGTCCCACGAGTTCCAAGGCCCTGCGCGCCGACCGCCTGACCCACCTCTTCTTCAACGGCGGCGCCGCCAAGAAGCCGGCGAGCGAGTGCGAGGTCTCCCTGGTGTTCGACAACCAGGATCGCATGCTGCCGCTCGAGTCCCCCGAGGTCGAGGTCACCCGGTACGTGAAGCTGATGCCCAGCGACCCGGACGGGTACTACTCCTACTTCTATGTCAACGGGAAGCGAACGACCCAGGGCGAGATCGACGCCCTGCTCTCCCACGCCCGGCTTTCGGGGGACGGGTACAACCTCGTTCAGCAGGGGGACGTCAACAAGATCGTCAGCATGGGCCCGGTCCCGCGGCGGCAGCTCGTCGAGCGGCTCGCGGGGATCTCCCAGTATGATGAGGAACTGGACCGGGCGGAGGCCAAGAAGACCGATCTGGAGGCCAACCTCGACCGGATCCGCACCCTCCTCGGCGAGATCAAGGGGCGACTCACCGGGCTCGAGTCCCAGCGGCTGCTCGCCATCCAGTATACGGCGCTCTTGGAAGAGCGGAAGAAGACCGAGGCCCGCCTCGCCCGAGCGGGCCAGCTCGCGGCCCGTCAGGAGGTCGCGACCCGAGAGCGCCAACTCACCGACTTCCAGGCCCAGATCGACCGGCTGCAGAAGGAGCGGAACTCCCTCCTCGAGCGCCGGGCTTCGGTCCAGGCGGGAATCGCCCAGGTCGAGCGGGAGATGGCCGAGATTGGCGGGGAGCGGGCCCAGAAGTTCCAGGCGGAGCTCAACGACCGCCGCCTCGCCGTCATGCGTCTGGAGACGACGCTGACCCAGCTGCGCGAAGGGATCGAGGAGATCGAGCCGCGAGTGCGGGCGTACACCGAGGAGCTCGATCAGATGGCCCAGACCGCAAAGAAGCTCGAGGCCTCGGAAGCGAGTCTCTCCAAGCAGCTGACCGAACTGGAGGGCCGGTCGTCCGAGCGCTCTCGGCAGATCGCCGATCTGACCGGCGACTCGGGACCGAAAGGAAAGCTGGCCAGCTCCCGCAAGCAGGTTCTGGAGCTCGAGAAATCGGAGGGCCAGCTCCAGGGCCAGTGGCAGTCGGCCGTCGAGCGCCGCGAGGCCGCCAAGGGGGCCCTCGATACCAGCGAGCGGGCCCAGGCCCAGGCCGAGGACGATCACCGCTCGAAGGAGGTCGAGATCCAAGACCTGCAGCTCCAGCTCAAGGAGGCGACCCCGGGAAAGGCCGGAAACGGCCCGACGACGGGGGAGCTGCAGAAGCAGCTCTTCCAGTGGCGGTCCAAGGAAAAGAGCCTGAGCGAGGCGACCGAACGGCTCTCCCGGGAGCTGCTGGAGCTCAATCGCCGGTACAGTGCCCTGGACGCCCGGTTGAAGGCCCGCAGCGACCCGACCGGGCGGTCCGGCCCTCGGGCCGCCGTGGATTTCCTCCTTTCCCAGCGGAACCTCGGGAAGGTCCAGGGGATCCGCGGAACGGTCGAGGAGCTCGCCTCGTTCGATGCCCAGCACCGCACGGCCCTCCAGGTCGCGGCGGGGAGCCGGTTCCAGGCCCTGGTCGTCGAAAGCGACCAGGTCGCCGAGGAGTGTATCCGGCTGCTCCGCCAGGAAAAGCGGGGCCGGGCGACGTTCCTTCCGCTCAACAAGATGCTCGGGGGCCGGCCCCACGGGAAGTCGCTGGTCGCCGCCCACGCGGCCGGCGCGACCGGCTTCGCCCTGGACCTCGTCAAGTTCGACGAAGCGTTCCGCCCGGCCTTCTGGTACGTCTTCGGCGAGACGGTCGTCATGGACGATCTCGCCCACGCCCGGGAGCAGATGGGTGGGGTCCGGCTCGTGACCCTGCAGGGCGATCTCATTGAGGCGACCGGGGCGATCACGGGCGGGTTCCTCGACACTTCGACGCAGGGTCGGGGGCTCGACAGTCCGGTCGAACTCAAGCGGCTCGGGGAGGAGCTCCGGGAGAAGAGCGCGGCCGAAGCGGCCGCCCGTGAGGAACTCCAGACGATCACCGTCCAGATCCGGCAGACCAGCGAAGAACTCGCCCGGCGGTCGATCGAGGACTCCAAATCCCAGGGTAACCGGGAGAGCCTCGAGCGGGAGCTCGGCCAGGCGAAGCTCCGGCTTCAGCAGTCCCGGGAGCGGATCCGGGCGGCCGAACAGCAGCGGGCCGCGGCGGAGGCAAGCCTCCGGGACGCCGAATCGAGGGTCACCGAAGCGGCCCGGGCCCTGGACGAGATCAAGACCCGACTCAAGGCGGCCCGGGAAAGCTATCTCGGCCAGTTGCCCGAGAACCTCTCGGCCCGGCTGCGCGCCCTCCAGGAGGAGCTCCAGGCGGCCGGCGCGGACCACTCCCGGGTCAACGGCGAGCTTGAGGGGGTCCGGGCTTCCCGGAGAGCCCTCGAGGCTTCCCGTACCGAAAAGCAGAACCTCCTGTCCACGGCCCGGGAATCGATGGCCGCCCGCCAGGCCGATGTCGGGCGGACCGAACGGGACCTTGCCGCGGCGCGCGAAGCCCTCGAGGGGCTCCGGGGCGTCGAGAGCAAGCAGTCCGACGCGATGCGCCGGCAGGCCGCCCGCAAGCGGGAACTCGACGCGGGCCTGGTCGAGGTCGCGGGCCTCCTCGGCAAGGTCGAGCAGTCGCTGGTGAGCCAGCAGGAGCTCCTCCACCGTGAGGAGGTCGCGGTTGCCGCCGCCCGGACCCACCTGGCCGAGGTCGAGGCCGCCCTCCGGGAGCTGCCTCCCGCGGCGCCCGATGAGCCGGTCGTGGCGGTCGACGAACTTCAGCGTACCCTCACCCAGGTTACCCGCCAGATCGATGCCCTGGGTACGGTGAACCAGCGCGCCGTCGAGGAGTACGATGCGGAGAAGGCTCGACTGGATGAGTTCGAGGGGGAGGTCGCCCGGCTGACCAACGAGAAGGCCGAGCTGACGGGCCTGGTCCAAGCGATCGAGACCAAGAAGCGCGAGAAGATCACCGAGATCGTCGGCCACGTCAACACGGCGTACCAGGAGATCTACCACGAGCTGTCGGCGGGGGGGCACGGCGAGATCGTGCTCGAGAACCCCACGGACCCTCTGGCCGGGGGGCTCCTGATCCGGGCGAGCCCGACCGGCAAGGTCGTCCAACGGCTCGAGCAGCTCTCCGGCGGGGAGAAGTCGCTCGCGAGCCTCGCCTTCATCTTCGCCGTCCAACGGCACGACCCGAGCCCTCTCTACGTCTTCGATGAGGTCGACATGTCGCTCGACGGCATCAACTCCGAATACGTCGGTCGGATGCTCCGGCACAACGCCGAAAAGGCCCAGTTCATCGTCATCTCCCTTCGGAAGGTCACCCTCAAGTTCGCCCACCGGATCTTCGGGGTCACGATGCGGGGGGACGGCTGCTCCCGGGTGGTCGGGCTGAGGCTCGAGGATATCCGGGACGTCGACGAGCGGGACGGCCCGAAGGGGGTGGTCCCCGCGGCTCCGATGGAGGCGCGATGACCGCGTTGCCGGCGATGGCCCTCCCGGTCGACCGGGAGGAGGCGGTGCCGCGGGAGACGGCCGAGAAGGTCCTGCAGTACCTGTCCTTCCACCGCTCGCTCCTCGGCGGCGAGGGAGAGACGAGTTCCCCGCTCTTGGAGCGGTACCTGAGTCTGGTCCAGAACCTGAAGGAGGGGGTCCATGTGGTCATCGACGACCCGTTCCAGAAGGCGACCGCGCTCCTTTTCGAACTCGTCCTCGACAAGGAGTTCGACCCTTGGGAGATCGACCTCGCGAAGTTCACCCACGCCTATCTCGACCGGGTCCAGGAGGACGGCTCGGTCAACTTCGCGATTGCGGGCCGGCTCGTCGGCATGGCGTGGGGGATCCTCTACCTCCAGTCGGAAGCGGTGCTCCGCTCCCGGGAGGGCCCGGCCCCGGGACTCGACACGCCCGATCTCGGGACCGAGGGGGGTCCGGCGGGGGTGGAGGAGAGCTACCTTGACTCCTTGGAGACCCCCGAAGCGGTCGACGTCACCACCGCCGTGCTCGCCTCGGCCGGACCCCCTCCGCTCTTGGAGATGGTCCGGCATCCGGAGACCCGTCCCGTTTCTCTCCTGGAGCTCGTCCGGGCCTTTGGGGAGGCCGAGCAGGACGCCCGACGGGCGATCCGGGTCGAGGAGCTCCGGGACCGGCTGCGCGAGGAGCAGCGGGCGGCCCCCGAGATCCTCGTCCACGGCGACATCCCCGAACGGGACGTCGAGGAGGCCTGGGCCGTTGCCCAGCGCCACCGGGTCGGCGAGCCGTTCCCGCTGCTCGACCTCTGGAACCGGGCCCAAGGCGTCGACCGGTTCGTGGCGACCTTCCTGGCGCTCCTCTACCTCGCCCGAGAGCATGCAATCGAGCTCTCTCAGGAGATCGTCTGCGAGAGCCCGATCCTGGTGACCCGGATGGTCGAGACCCGCGTGCCCCCGGGTCCGGAGGCCTGACGGGAATGCCGACCAAGATCACCCCCGAGGTCCTTCGGGTCGAGGCGCTCCTCTTTGCGGCGGGCAAACCGCTCAGCGTCAAGGAGATCACCCAGGCCCTCGAACTCGATGACTACCGCCCGGTCCAGTCGGCCGTCCGGACCCTGCAGGAGAACTACGCCCACCGCCAGTCGGCCCTCGAGGTCCGGCGGGTCGGCGACCGCTACGCGCTCCAGCTCCGGGAGGAGTGGGTGCCCACCGTCCATTCGGTCACCCCGGTCGAGATGGCCCCGAGGACGCTCCGGACCCTGACCCTCATCGCCTACCACCAGCCGATCCTCCAGAGCGCACTGGTCCGGATGGTCGGCGACTCGGCGTACGAGGAGGTGCAGCGGCTCCGGGGGATGAATCTGATCCGGACCGATCCCTCGGGCGCCACGCTCGAACTCACGACGACCCGACGGTTCGCCGAATACTTCGGGATCGCGTCGACCAAACCGGAGGAGATCCGCCGGTTCCTCGAGCAGAAGCTCGGGGTTGCCGTCCCCGCGTCCCCCGCGCCCCCGGCCGAGCCGGGGCCGTCCGACGGCCCCGCACCGGCCGCGCCCGCCGGGGCGTCCGAGACGGCTCCCCCGGCGAACTGACCGCCCCCGTGCGAGGGTCTCGACAACTCTTTAGGTCGCCGCCGCCATCGGGGCGCCCGTGACCGAGAGCCCTCCGGCGAACGACTGCGTCTTCTGCGCGATCGTCGCGCGGCGGGCACCGGCCTGGATCGTCTACGAGGATCCGGACTGCCTGGCCTTCCTCGACCTGTTCCCCTTCACCCGGGGCCACCTCCTGGTGATCCCGAAGCGACACGTGCCGCGGCTCACCGAACTGAGGCGATCGGAGTACGAGGGATTCTTCCACGCCCTCGCCACCGTCTGCCGCCGAGCCGACCGGCTGAGCCCGGATTACAACGTGGCGCTCAACCAGGGGGCCCGGGCCGGCCAGATCGTCTTCCACCTCCACTTCCACATCATCCCCCGCTACGGAGAACCCAATCCGTTCCACCAGTCTCCGAGAGCGCGGCTCTCGGACGCCGACGCCCAGGCCTTGGTCCGGGAACTGGGCGATGGGTAGCTCGGCGCGGTCTGCCCGTCCCCCGGCGGTCGCCGGGACGTTCTACCCGGCCGATGGCGCGGCCTTGGCCGGGCTCGTGGAGGCCGGCTTCCGCGACCCGGTCCGAGGGCCGGGCGGGCTTCCGGGTCACCGTCGGGACGGCCCCCGCCGGCTCCGCGCAATCGTCGTGCCCCACGCGGGCTTGGTCTTCTCGGGTGCGATCGCCGCCTGCGCCTATCGAAAGGTCGCCGAGGAGCCCCCGTTTCCGACGGTCCTGATCCTCGGCGTCGACCACCACGGGAAAGGCGGATTCGCCCTCTCCCGCCGTCCCTGGGCGACGCCCCTGGGAACGACGGAGGTCGACGAGGCCCTGGTCGACCGGCTCGACCGGGCCCCCCTTGCGGTCGATGAGGCCGCCCACGGGCTCGAGCACTCGATCGAAGTCCAGCTTCCGTTCCTGGAGTACGTCGAACCGAAACCCCGCATGGTCGCGCTCCAGGTGACCATGGCCTCCCTGCGCGAGCTCCGGACGGTCGGCGAGCGGGTCGCCGAGGCGATCCGGGGCCGGGACGTGCTCCTGGTCGCCTCGACCGACCTCTCCCACTATGTGCCGCCCGAGGTCGCGGCCGCCGAGGACCGATTCGCCCTCGACGCGATCCTCCGCGGGGATCCGGCCGGGCTCTATGAGGTCGTGGCGCGGCGTCAGATCACGATGTGCGGGATCGCCCCGACGACCGTGCTGCTGGCCGCGCTGGCGGGGGAGCCGAGCTCCGCGCGGCTACTGAAGTACGGACACTCCGGCGAGGTCGCCCCGATGGCCCAGGTCGTCGGCTATGGCGCCCTGACTTTCGAGCGGACCGATCCGGGGCGCCCGCCCGTTAAATAGCGCGTCCCGCTGCCGCGGTCCGGCATGATCCTGAGCGACGCCCGGATCCGGGAGGAACTCCGTTCCGGGCAGCTCGTGATCCGGCCGTTCCGTCCGGAGTCGCTCGGCACCAACTCCTACGACGTGCACCTCGGCCCCTGGCTGTCCGTCTACACCGGGGGCGGACTCGACGCCCGCAAACCCAACCCGGTCCGCGAGTTCCGCATCCCGCCCGAGGGTCATGTCCTCCTGCCCGGGCAGCTCTACCTCGGCATCACCGAGGAGTATACCGAGACCCACGGCTTTGTCCCCTTCCTGGAGGGGAAGTCGAGCGTGGGCCGCCTCGGCATCGACATCCACTCGACCGCCGGCAAGGGCGACGAAGGGTTCTGCAACTACTGGACGCTCGAGATGTCGGTGAAGCTTCCGGTCCGGATCTACGCCGGCATGCCGATCGGGCAGCTGATCTACTTCGAGATCTCGGGAGCCGTCGAGCGGAGCTACTCGGACAAGAAGTCGGCCAAGTACCGCACAGTTTCGAACCGCCCGACCCCCTCCCGGATGTACCTCAACTTCCGGTCCCGCGCCCGATCCGCCCGCGGTCGGGACGCCCCCGGGGGGGGTCACTCCGGGCGGCGGTCCGGTTCCGCGGACCGGGCCTCGCGGACCAGGTAAAAGGCGGGCCGGCCGGGCCGGGCCCGTTCCCGCCGACGGAGCGGGTCGTGCGATGCCGCGGACTCCTCCCGATGGACCGAGACCTGACGGAACCCGAACCGGCGGACGAGGTAGCCCTCGGCCGCCCGCAGCACTCCCTCCTCATGCAGGCCCTCGGGAGTGACCGGATCGGTCCGGACCAGCGATCGGGCCCGGAGGACGTACTGGGCGAGCTCGGCCTTGGGGACGGAGAGCTCCGGGGCCTCCCGGGAGAGCCGTTCGAGGATCGCCTTGGGGGAAGGAGCGTCGCCCGCGGCTCCGGCCGCCCGGAGCCACGGATCGATGACGCGCTTCCAGCCCGCAGCGACGTAGAAGATCGCCTCGCTCGGGGCCGGCTCACCCCGTTCCTGCGACGGCCGCAGGACCTCGCGGAGGTCCTCCTCGACCCGGGCCAGGAAGCCCTCGGCGGCCTCCGCGTTCGGCGAGCGCCGGAGCTCCGCCGGGTCGGGAAACGGAGCCTGGGCGACCAGGGTCGGGAACCGCCCCTCACCAAGCTCCTCGGCCAGGAAGGGGGTGACCGGGGAGAGCAGCCGTACCCAGAGGTCGCCGAGCCGCTGCGTGGTGGCGCTCGGCGCCCCGCCCCGGACGACGAACCTCCGCAACGTGGCCGGGATCGAGACATAGACGGTCTCCGCGAACCCCCTCAGGTCGAGCCGGTCGAGCGCCTGGCGTCCCTCGGAAAGCTGCCGGCCGACCTCGCTCTCCAGCCAGGCCTCCAGCTCGGGGGGGCCGTCCCCTTCGCCCCGAGTCCAGCGGACCAGCCGCTCCACCTCGGCGAGACGGCCCCGGATCGTCTCCACCAGGGCGGGATCCCACTCCCGGTCCTGGCTCGGCGAGGATCCCAAGGTGTAGAGCAGCCGGAGGGTGTCGGCCCCCCACTCCCGGAGGGCCTCGGCGAGCGGCGGCACCGCCCCGCCCTTGGTCCCGATGTCCTTCTTCGAGAGCTTGGCTCCGGTCGGGTTCGTCACCCATCCGTGCACGAAGATCCCCCGCGGGAACTGTCCGGGGGGCAGGAGCTTGGCATGCGCGAACAGGAAGACCGGGAAGTGGACCCGCTTGTGCTCCTTCCCTCCGATGTTCCAGTCGAGCGGATACCAGTACTCGAACTCGGCCCTGAGCTCCTGCTGGAGCTCCGGCCCGACGGTCGGTTCGCCCGGACCTTCGCCCCGGAAAACGTAGTCGAAGAGGGCGTCGGTCAGCTGGGCCGTCGAGAGGCGGCCGTCGTGGACGAACCGGCGCACGATGAAGTAGGCGGGGTAGAACGTCGAGTCGGCGATCGGCTCGATCGTCCAGTCGGGCGCGAACGGGAAGGGGGTCCCGAGCCACCGGCCCCGCCGGATGCAGGGACGGTCGTCGAGCCACTCGACCACCTCGGGGAGCTCCCGGGCGTAGTCGTCGGGCTGGACCCGGAGCGTCGGCAACCGGCGCCGGACCTCGGCCTTCCAGGCGGAGTTCCCGTACGCGAGGAACCACTGATCCGGAATCCGGCGGATCACGACCGCGTGACCGTTCCGACAGGTGACGGGCTCGGAGAACTGCCGGAACTCGAGGCCTCCGGCGCCGGAGATCAGTTCGGCCCCCACGGCCTCCCGGACCTCCCGGACCGGGTGGCCCTTCCAAGGCTCGACCGTCATCCGGCCCCGGACGAGCTCCAGCCGGTACAGCCGTTCGGTCGCCTCGGCGAGCGGCGCCCGGTCGTCCAACGACCGGGCGCCGGTGGCCCGCAGGGCCCGTTCGGCCGGGGATCCTTCGGCGGCCCTCAACGCCCGCTCGGAGCCGCTCAGGGGGGCGTCCTCCGGGACCTCCAGCACCTCGAGGATCGGGGGGAGCGCTCCGCGACGCTCGGCCGGGATCTCCTGGAGCGCCAGCGCATCGGCCGGGGCGTGGGCCGGGACCGACATCACGACGCCGGTCCCGATCCGAGGGTCGACGATCCGGCTCGAAAGGACCGGGACCCGCCGGTCGGTCAGCGGCACCTTCACCGTCTGGCCGATCACTTCGGAGACCGCCACCGGCTCGCCCAGTTCGCCTCCGTGCTGCTCGATGAGTCGGGGGGCCGCGGCCTCGCCGACCAGGTAGCGCTGGCCGCCCCGGCTCCAGGTCCGGAGCGGCTCGGCGGGGTGGACCCACAGATTGGTGACCCCGTAGACGGTCTCCGGCCGGAGCGTCGCGGCGAGCAGCCTGCGGCCATCGGCCAGGGTGAACGGAACCGCGGTGTACAGGACGACCTCGGCGCCGCCTCCCGCCGAGAGGTCGGTTTCGGAGGCGTCGACCGCCACCGGGCCGCAGACCGGGCAGACCGGGGCGAAGTACGCCTTCTGGATCAACCCGTCCCGATCCCTCAGCCGGTGAAACTGCCACCGGATGAAGGCCCGATAGTCGTCATCGATCGTGGTCAGATGGGCCGTCGGGTCGACCAGGATCCCCATCGCGGCGAAATCCTCCAGGTACCGGGCGCCGAGGAAGCGGGCGGCCGCCGCGGGGTCGCCGATGCGGACCCGCTCTTCGGCCGAAACCCCCCGTTCGTCGAGCGCCTGCCGGATCGACGGGTCCCCCTCCCGGACCTTGGCCGCGAAGACGACGGCGGGCAGGCCCGAGGCATGGACCCCGGTCGGGAAGAAGACCTGCTCCCCGAGCATCCGATGGTACCGGTGGAGGATGTCGGCATAGACCAACCCGAGGAAGTGCCCGACATGCAGAAACCCGCTCGGACCAGGGTAGGCCACCAACGCGTAGAACTTGGGAACCCCCTCCTTCCGACGGGCGACGGCCAGATGTTCCCGTGCCCACGCCTCCTGCCACCGGGCGGCCCGGCCCAAGTCCATACCCCGCCCGAGAGAGGATCGGTATTTGACAGATGATGGGCTTCGGCATCGCAACCGACGAGGTCGACCACGACGTCGGCCGAGTCTCTTCGGAGAGCCCGGTCGGTGCCCCGGCAGCGAATCCGGGGTTGTCCGACCGAGGAGGGCCGCTGGGACGCCGACGAAAAGTCGGCCGCGCTCGGGGGGTTCGGTAGTGGCGGATCCAGAGCCCGACTCCCCCGGCCCGAGGCTTCCGGCGGTGGGGGGCGAGACGAAAGGCGGGGGCGCGCAGGACCGGACCACAGGGGACCGAGCCAGAGACGGGCGGCCGTACCTCCGACCTCTTCCCCCGGGGGCGTTCGGTGCAGCACCCCCCCCCCGAGTCGATCGAAGGGAGCGAGGAGACAAATTCAGTCGGGAGGCCGTGTCCGCCCGGCAGGTGAGCGGCCCTGCGGAGGAGACCTTGGGACAAAACTAGGGGAGCCGTCTCCGTAGCTCTCGGGCGTCTTGGGGGTCAAGAGTGATCGGCCACGATTTTACTTCGGCCTTCCATCGCTCCAGCTCGCGGACTACTGTCGGGCCGTCC
>DAHXNZ010000119.1 GCA_027365105.1 Thermoplasmata archaeon | reverse complement strand
CAGCTCTTCGGCCAGGTCGTCGCTCTCGCGCTGCCGACGCTCCCATGTGCAGCTCCCGAGCTCGGTCAGGCCGACGGCGTGCAGCTGGTCGAGCTGACGGCGCTCGCCAACCTGACGGGTCACCCAGCGCTCTGCCTGCCAGTTCCGCGAGCCGACGGCCCCTCGAGGCCCGGGCGGACCGTGATTCCCCCGAGCCTTCAGCTCGTCGGCCCGAGCTTCGGCGAGGAGCTGCTGCTCGGGATCGGCCGTCGGATCGAGGCGGCGGTCGGCCAGCGAATCCCCGAACGCTGAGGTGGCGGAGACGCCCTAAGGTAGACGGCCGATGTCACCGTTGCCTGATGGAGCCCCTGGGGCTTGTGGCGCGCTCGACGGGATCGTGGTCGCGGATCTGTCGAGGGTGCTGGCCGGGCCGTTTGCCACGATGCAGCTGGGCGACCTCGGGGCCGAAGTGGTGAAGGTCGAGCGTCCTGGAGCGGGCGACGATACCCGGGCGTGGGGGCCACCGTTCGTCGAGGGGGAGAGCGCCTATTTCTTGTCGGTCAATCGCAATAAACGTTCCCTCGCCCTCGACCTTCAGTCTCCCGACGGCATCGCTGCAGTGCGGCGCCTGATCGCTCGCGCCGACGTCCTC
>DAHXNZ010000118.1 GCA_027365105.1 Thermoplasmata archaeon | reverse complement strand
TGAAGATCGGGTCCGGGAAAACGGTCCGGGAATTCGTCACCCGACTGAACACCGAGCAGCAGGAGCTCATGGTCCTCCTCGGAGGGAGCTCGGTCCTACCTGCTACTTAAACGGCCCGCAGACCAGGCGGGTGGCCGCCCGAGCCGGAAATACGGGAGGGCGCCGGGCGGATCGATGTCTCGCCGCCGGTGGTTACTGATCGGGGTCGGAGTCGCCGTTCTCGCGTTGGTCGCCTATGCAATCCTCCATGTCCCTCCGGCGGCACAGGCCCAGGTGGACAAGCCCGCTCCCAACTTTGGTTTCTCCGACCTGTCGGGTGCGTCCCTCAGCCTCAAGTCCTATCTGGGTCAGCCTGTGGTCCTCTGGTGGGTTGCGGCCTTCTGTACCAGTTGCAGCCAAGGGACCCAGTACTTCGCCCAGAGCTACTATTCGCAGTACCACACGTCCGGAGTCCTCCTGCTAGAAATCGAGGATTACAACGACCTCGGGCAGCCCGGGCCAAGCCTCAGTTCATTCGTAAGGACTCAGCTCCACGGCCCGGCTGAACGCGCGTGCGCGCGCGTTCACTTCGACCGACAGTACTAAATCTAGGGAGCCGTTCAGCCATCGCCCGAGAGCGATGGCCCCTCGGGATATTC
>DAHXNZ010000117.1 GCA_027365105.1 Thermoplasmata archaeon | reverse complement strand
CAGGCCAAACGAACCACTGGAATCGGCTCTCACTGCAGCAGGGGTAAAAATAAAACGTATTTCAAAAAATGAAATAGAGGTAGACTCATCACACATTCAATCAATGGACATGAAAATCAATGGCGGATTGAGCTCTCAGTTTGTAAGTTCCCTGATGTTACTCTTCGCAGGAGGATTATTAGAAGGAAAAATAATCATAGAGGGAAAAAACACTTCAACAGGCTATATTGATATTACAGAAAAGTGTCTTTCAGATTTTGGTTTTACTGTGACAAGAGAAAATCAAACCATTTCTGTTTCCGGTACTCCATACAAGGGGCAAATTAAATTAATGGTGGAATCAGATTTTTCATCAGCAGCATATTTTATCGTTCTCGGATTACTTGGTTCAAAGGAGGGGATAAGAGTTTCAGGACTTTCGGCAAATTCTCTTCAGCCCGATTCCGCTATTCTCAATATATTAAAACCTTATTTGAAGACGTTCCAAAGAGAGGAAAACGGTCTTGAGATTGAATGCAGGCAATCGCAACTCGGTTCTGTGGAACTTGATGCAGATCAAAATCCGGATCTTGCCCCCATAATGTCGGTCATGCTGTTCAACCTCCTTTCGGGAGTCCGGGGGCTTCCGCCCGACCTCGC
>DAHXNZ010000116.1 GCA_027365105.1 Thermoplasmata archaeon | reverse complement strand
AAAAACCTATAAGCCCAAGAACTCTTCCAGAAGTTGCTAAAACCGCCAGAATTATTAGAAGAATCTCATTCACTGGTCTTCACCTTAGCCTTTGTCAAATAACCATATAGGAGATCGAGATAATGATCGAATTCAGGTTCTCTGGGACTTCTGGGACGTGGCATATTAACGTCAATTTTTCCAACTACGGTGGCCGGTGAGCCATTAAGAACTATGACTTTGTCAGAAAGCTCGACTACCTCTGTGAGGTTATGCGATACCATTATAACAGATTTTAACTTCGTTTCAGTGTTAAACAGAATACTGTAAATATCCTGTCTCAAACCTTCAGCTGTAAGTTCATCAAGATGAGCAAACGGTTCATCCATTAATAAAACCAAAGGATCTGCAGCAAGAGCTCTGGCAACGGCAACTCTTTGCCTCATTCCTCCACTCATCTCTTTTGGAAAAAGTTCCTCAAAACCCTGCAGTCCCACGATTTCAAGAGATTTCATCGCAGTACTCTTAACCTCTTCCCTGGATAATCTTTTGTTCTTAAGAGAGAGCATAACATTCTCAAGGGCGTTCATCCATGGAAATGTAACGATCGGTAGCCGCCTCGGACTCGTGCCGTCTCCATGTTCTGTCCCCAGTGCAAGCG
>DAHXNZ010000115.1 GCA_027365105.1 Thermoplasmata archaeon | reverse complement strand
GACGACAATCCTTCTTGGCGGCATCCGGAGAGCCTATCCCCATTCACACATCACCTGGATCACGGCCCCCGAAGCCGTTCCCCTCGTCCCCGCCTCCCGGGTCGACCGGATCTGGACGCTCTCCCCCCCCACACTCTTCCGTCTCCATGTCGAACACTTCGACCTCGTCCTCTCCCTCGACAAGGAGCCCGAGGTGGCCGCACTGGCCATGGTCGCGAACGCCCCGGACAAACGGGGAATGGGCGTCGACGGCCGGGGGGCGGTCTATCCCCTCAACCCGGAGATGGCGTATTACTATCGTCTGGGGCTCGACAACCCGGAGAAGTTCCACGGCAACCGGCGAAGCTACCCCGACCTGCTTGCGGAGGCGGTCCGGATCCCCTACGACCGGGAGACCGACGACTATCACCTCGACATCTCAGAAAAAGATCTCGAGACGGCCCGGAGGCTCCTCGCCGGCCAGGGGCTCTCCCCCTCCGATCCGATCGTGGCTCTCAATACCGGGGCGGGAGGGGTCTTCGTCAACAAGGACTGGACGGTCCTCGGCTATCTCGAACTTATCCGGGAGCTCGAAGCGGCCCGGATCCCCGTCCTTCTTCTCGGCGGAGACCGGGAATCCTCGAGAAATG
Source organism: Thermoplasmata archaeon (assembly GCA_027365105.1). Taxonomy (GTDB): domain Archaea; phylum Thermoplasmatota; class Thermoplasmata; order Lutacidiplasmatales; family UBA184; genus Lutacidiplasma. The sequence goes on along the minus strand of DAHXNZ010000115.1, from coordinate 11 downwards.
CCGAGATCGCC
>DAHXNZ010000114.1 GCA_027365105.1 Thermoplasmata archaeon | reverse complement strand
GAAGGCCTGGAGCCCCGAGCAGATCTCCAAACGCCTCGCAGTCGACTTCCCGGGCGAAGGGTCGCGGCAAGAACTTCATCACCCCTGAAGTCATGATCTAAGAGCGTCCAGCCGAGGTCGAAGACCGCGCCGTGCCCGGCCATTGGGGGTACTTCGGATCTGAGCGGGGTGTGGGCACCGACGGTCCGCGAGAAATAGCGGGGACTCTGCCAGTCTGACGGTGTTCAACGCCGACTGACTGGAGAGCCCCCGTGGAATCAGACCCTACGCGCATGTGCGAGCTGCTTGTTGGCTTGCCCGAGGTCCGAGTGCTTGCCGTGGACGACGTCACCGCCAGCCCGCTACGAGTCCACCTCGAGACCCGCGCACCGCGACCAGCGTGCCCGGTCTGCGGAGCGTTCGCCACGGTGAAGGAGCGCCCGGTCGTCGAGCTGATCGACCTGCCGTCGTTCGGTCGCTCGGCGCGTCTTGTGTGGCACAAGCGCCGGTGGTGCTGCCGTGAGGCAACGTGTGCGGGCGGATCGTGGACCGAGCAGGACACCCGCATCGCCGCGCCACGTATGGCAATGACCGATCGGGCAGGGCGCTGGGTGACCGAACAGGTGGGGCGCTACGCGCGCACCGTCAACGAGGTCTCCGTGG
>DAHXNZ010000113.1 GCA_027365105.1 Thermoplasmata archaeon | reverse complement strand
GGGAGACGGTCCGCAATCTCATCGCGCCCTCTCGAGAGGGCGCCCTCGCCTATATGAGTTATGACCTCCAGTGATTTGCCATTTGCAGTTTTCTTCACTTCATTGACCCTTGCCCTGAGGTAAAACTTCATCCCTTCTCCTTCAAGCACAGCCTTCAAGGATGCTCCTATCTCAGGCTCTGACTGTGGAAGCAATGTATCAAGGGCTTCTATAATAACAATCTTTGAGCCTAAATGCTGCAAAGCCTGTCCCATCTCAAGGCCAATTGCTCCTCCACCGATTATTGCAACCGATTCGGGGAGTTTGTCAATTTCCCATAGAGTATCACTGGTAAGGAATCCTGTTTCGGAGAGCCCTTCAATATTAGGTGAAGTAGGTGTAGAACCAGTTGCAATCAATATGTTTGAACCGGAAATTCTTGACAATTCATTTCCATCTGCGTCAGTTATCATTATCGTTTTTCTGTCAACAAATTTTCCAAGTCCCTTAAATATTTTGACATTCTGGTAATTCTCTATGACACTTGCATATTTCACATCTCTCGCATGATTGACATAATCCCTTAGACCTTTCATTATTTTAGAAAAATCGTGTTTTACAGGTGTTTCAAATACTCCGGCCATTCTGGGATGTTCGGGCCTGTAAACTG
>DAHXNZ010000112.1 GCA_027365105.1 Thermoplasmata archaeon | reverse complement strand
ATTGGAAAGGGTAAGAAAAAGATGTTAGAGGTATTTCAATGATAGGTGCGAAATCAATCAGAGAAATGGCAAAAGTTTCAGGTTTAAGACCATGGCAACAGGAAAAGCACTATCTACAGAGTGTTTTACTCTCCTCTTTGTCTGATTTACCATTAGTTTTCAAAGGTGGTACTTATCTCTGGTTTTTTCATGGTCTTAATAGATTTTCGGAAGACTTAGATTTTACCATAACGGGGAATATAAAAAAGGATCTCCCAGAATTTGTTTCAAAATCCCTTAATCTTTATGGCTTTTCTAACAAATTGAAGAATATAAAGAATGAGGAAACGGGGATTTCAGCAAGGTTCATGATTAATGGTCCATTAAACACTTCCCAAAGTGACAGTTGTGTTATATATGTGGAGGCAAGCGGAAGAGAAACAATACTTTTGCCTAAGATTCCTCTAAAACTGGATTTTCCTCAGTATGATCTTCCTATTAAGAATTTACTTGGAATGAACCTTGATGAAGTTGGCGCAGAAAAAGTCAGGGCAATATTGACCAGGAAAAAAGCTAGGGATATTTTCGATCTATACTATCTTATAGGGAGGAAAAATATAAAATTTGACGTAGACCTTATTAATCAAAAGATAAGCTTTTACGGATTGGCATTCAAC
>DAHXNZ010000111.1 GCA_027365105.1 Thermoplasmata archaeon | reverse complement strand
GAGCAGTAACGGATGGCGCTACTGCTTGAGGAGGGCGCGCTCTCCCAGCACCAGGTGGAGATCCTCACGGACGGGCTCGCGAAGGTCGGAGTGGGCCAGGAGATGGTGCGGATCCTGCAGAGCGTCCCGGGGATCGACTACGTGCGGGCGCTGACGATCCTCGCCGAGGTCGGAGACGTGAAGCGGTTCGCGAACCGAATGAAGTTCGCCGCCTACTGTGGGCTGGTACCGAAGACCCGGGACAGTAGGGAGAAAATCGGAGTGCACGCGCAGCTACGGCACGGGAACCCGCGGCTGAAGTGGGCGTTCTCGGTGGCGGTGCGGGCGCTGCTGAAGACGAAGCGGGGTCGGTTCGTGGTGCAGTTCCGTCGGCTGGAGAAGCGGCTGGGGCGAGCGAAGGCGCTGATGGCGCTGGCGCACCGCCTCGCGTTCACCGTTTACGGGCTGTGGAAGACGGGCCACCTCTACGAGGCGGGGAGCCCGTCGCTCTATGAGGGAAAGCGGACGCAGCTGGCGCAACGGGCCGCGAAGCGAACGCATGTGGCCTAGTTTAAGCCGGCCGCTCTCGACCAGTTCTCTCGGAGTCGGTGGCGCTTGACGTGCGAATCGAGCGCCATCCTCGTCAGCGAGACGTTGATCGCCCGGTAGCGGTCGTCTTT
>DAHXNZ010000110.1 GCA_027365105.1 Thermoplasmata archaeon | reverse complement strand
CCGGGCGATCAACGTCTCGCTGACGAGGATGGCGCTCGATTCGCACGTCAAGCGCCACCGACTCCGAGAGAACTGGTCGAGAGCGGCCGGCTTAAACTAGGCCACATGAAATCTCTTGAGCCTCGCCGCGGCAGGACACTGCCAACAACGTCCCGGTAACCTCGACTCCGTCGCGCCCCATCCGAGATGGTCAAGCCCCGGACTCGACCTACGACGCGGACGATGTTGGTATCGAGGAGGATCTCCCGACGTTCCAAAGCGAAGCAACGGACAGCTCCGGCGATGTAATCGCTAGCGCCGGGAAGGCTGCGGAGCTCCTCTATGGATTCGGGAACCACTCCACCATGAATCTCCTGAATCTGTTCAACCATACGACCTAATGCGTCTGCCCGCCACCGTAGACCTAAGGGTTTCAGCAGCCTCCGAACACGGTTCTCGTTCCGGGCCATCGCGGAGGGTGTGGGGCAGATGGGAAGGAGTCTCTCGTAGACCGGCAGGACGGATCTCGCTCGAGTTCGATGGAGTAGGGTCTCAGCAAGGAGCACTCTGAATGGATCTGTGGTTTCCCTCCACTGAAAACGACGTCCATTGTCCCTCGCCCACCGCATCAGGGACCTGCTGAGCCGCTGCCTAGATCCTTCCGTCCAAGGCATGCCGGGC
>DAHXNZ010000010.1 GCA_027365105.1 Thermoplasmata archaeon | reverse complement strand
CTTTCGGGACTCGGCCGGAGGGGTTGAGGAAGGGTCCAAGCCGGCCCTTCGAATATTGTTTCAGCGGAGGGAATTACGTCCCAGAGGATGGAGTTCTTTCCCAGAGTTTCGTTTCATCCCAAAGCCGACGCCGGGGCTGCCCGGGACAAAACACCAAGTAGATGCCCCGCCTCAGCCGGAGGGGAGGGTGGGGCGTTGCAGTACCGGTTCCTGCTCACGCTGGTGAACCTGGTGCTCCTGGGGGTCGCCCTGGCGATCTACTTCCTCCTGCCGAGCCTCTCGACGATCGCGTTCTACGGACTCCTCCTCTGGATGTTCGTGAGCCTCGCCCTCGCCTACCATCCCCGGACCCGGAGCCAGATCGGACCGGCCCCGTTTGCGCCGGGCGCCGTTCCGTCGGGCCCCCTCCCCTCCGGAGGGTCGGCGGGAGCGGTGCCGCTCGGATTCTGCATCTGGTGCGGGACCGCCTACCCGCCGGGGGCGACCAGTTGTTCGGGGTGCGGACGGCCGGCCCCGACCTCCCGGGGGGCCGGGCATTGAGCGGACCCCGGGGGCTCGCCCGGATCCCCTTCCCCAGCATGCTGGCGATCCTCGGGCTCCTCGCCATCGCCGCGGTCTACCTCGGGAGCCGGGCCCTTCCCGGAGACTGGGCCCTGGCGCCGCTGGTCGTGCCGTTGGCCGTCGCCGGGCTCTACCTCTGGGAGTTCCATCAGATCCCGTACGTCCCGCCGGCGCGACCGACGGCGAGTGTCCAGGTCGCGCCTCCGGGGACCCCGGGCCCCTCGACGGCCCCGGAGGCCGAGCCCGCCGATCCCGACTACGACCCCGTCGAGGAGGCCGACCGGCTCGACCCGGCCTCCCGGCTCCCCGAACCATCGGAGACCAGGTAGAGCATCGGTTCCCGGGCCCGCACCGAGGCGCCGGCGGCCACCCGGACCGAGGCGATACGACCGGATCGGGGCGCGACGATCTCGTTGCGCATCTTCATCGCCTCGAGCACCAGGAGGAGCGCCCCCGCCTCGACCCGGTCGCCCTCCTTCACCCGGACCTCGAGGATGCGCCCGGGCATCGGCGGCAGGATCGCCTCGGCCTCCGAGAGCCCGCCGGACGGGGTCGGGGGGGGCGCCGCGCCGGGGGGCGGTGGAGCGGCCACCGGCTCCGGAACCGAACGCGCCTCCACCTCGGCCGCCGCGGTCCATCGTTCGCCGTTGACCGCGACCGGGCCGGGCGGACGGGCGAGCCCGCCCGGCCACCCCTCGACGATCACCCGTTCGCCGGCGATCTCGAGCTCGGTCCGGAGGCCCCGGTCCTCGGTGAGCCGGTACGGCCAGGACCGGCCCCCGATCGAGACGGTCTGGGCCGACAGGTCGACCTCGACCTCCGTGCGCTCAGTGCCCCGAACGACGACGACCCGCATCGAGCCACCTCCGCTGGTTCTGGAGCCGGGAGCGTCCGGCGAACGCCCAGGGGGTCGGTCCCCCGTCGCTCCCGGTCGGCCCCGCCGGCGGACCGGCGGGCGCGGCCGGCGCGGGCCGACGGAACGCGCCCAGGAGGCCGAGGGCGGCGGTCGTCAGGACCGTGTCGTCGATCCCCCGATCCCGGGCCTCCCGGTAGCGCCGGTAGACCTCCGGGAAGAGCCCGTAGGACAGCGCCTCGGCGGTGTCGGCGGCGGGCACGAGCGCGCGGACCGCCGCGATCGCCCGCTTAAGCTCCGGCTCGAGCGAATCGGCCGGGCGGCCCTGGATCCCGGGGGTCTCCGCGAGGATCCGGGTCTTGAGCGCCGGATCGAGCGGGCCGGGCGGCGTCCCGTACAGGCCGCGGACGTAGTCGCGGACCTCTTTGGTGACCTGCCGGTACCGGCCGCCCGCGAGCACGTTCATCACCGCCTGGATCCCGACGATCTGGCTGGTCGGCGTGACGAGGGGGGGATAGCCCAGGTCGGCCCGGACCCGGGGGATCTCGGCGAGCACCTCGGCGAGCCGGCCGGTCGCCTCCTGCTCGGCGAGCTGGCTCAGGAGGTTCGAGAACATCCCGCCCGGGACCTGGTGGAGGAGGATCCCCGGGTCGGTCTGGAGCGCCCGCCGGTTGAGGAGCGGGCTGTAGTGGTCGAGGACCCCGTGGAAGTACTCCGCCAGATCGGAGAGGAGCGGGAGATCGAGGCCGGTCGCCTGCTCCGTGCCGCGGAGAGCCCCGACCAGCGTCTCGGTCGGCGGCTGGGAGGCGCCGCCGGCGAACGGGCTCAGTGCGCTGTCGATCGCCGTCGCCCCGGCGTCGGCCACGGCGAGCGCCGTGAGCGTCGAGAAGCCGCTGGCGCTGTGCATGTGCACGACGACCGGGAGCCCTACCTCCCGGACCAGTGCCCGGACCAGGCGACCCCCCTCGTCCGGCGGCATGAAGCCGGCCATGTCCTTGACGCAGAGCTCGTCGGCGCCGAGTTCGGCGAGCCGGTGGCCGAGCGCGACGAACGACTCCAGGGTGTGGACCGGGCTCTGGGTATAGCAGATCGTCGCCTGGGCGCGGGCCCCGGCCCGCTTCACCTCGGCGAGGGCGACCGCCATGTTGCCGGGGTCGTTGAGCGCGTCGAAGACCCGGAAGATGTCGATTCCCTGGCGGGCCGCCTCCTGGACGAACGCCCGGACCATGTCGTCGGCGTAGTGCCGGTAGCCGACCAGGTTCTGCCCCCGCAGGAGCATCTGGAGCGGGGTATCCGGCATCGCCTTCTTGAGGGTGCGCAGCCGCTCCCACGGATCCTCGTGGAGGAACCGCAGGCAGACGTCGAACGTCGCACCGCCCCAGACCTCGAGGGAACGGTACCCGACGCGGTCGAGCCGCTCGGCCGCAGGCAGCATATCGCGGGTCCGCATCCGGGTGGCGATGAGCGACTGGTGGCCGTCCCTCAGGACCGTCTCGGTGATCTCGACCATCGCGCCTCCCTAGAGCGGCAGGTTCCCGTGCTTGCGGGCGGGCCGGTCGTCCCGCTTGCCCTCGAGAAGACCGAGGGCCGCGACGATCCGTTCGCGCGTGGTCGCCGGGTCGATCACCGCGTCGAGGTAGCCCCGCTCCGCCGCGAGGAACGGGTTCAGGAACTCCCGACGGTACTCGGCGGCGAGCCGGGTCCGCAGCGCGGCCCGTTCGGCCTCGGGCGCCGCCCCGATCTCGCGCCGGAAGAGGATCTGCACCGCCCCGTCGGCGCCCATGACGGCGATCTCGGCGTTCGGCCAGGCGAGGTTCACGTCCCCGCCGAGATGCTTCGAGCACATGACGTCGTAGGCGCCGCCGTAGGCCTTGCGCAGGATGACCGTGATGAGCGGCACCGTCGCCTCGGCGTACGCGTACAGGAGCTTCGCGCCGTGCCGGATGATCCCCCCGTGCTCCTGGGCAGTCCCCGGCAGAAAGCCGGGGACATCGACCAGCGTGACGACCGGCAGGTTGAAGGCGTCGAGGAAGCGGACGAACCGGGCCGCCTTGGTCGACGCGTCGATGTCCAGGGTGCCGGCAAGCGTCGCCGGGTTGTTCGCAACGAGGCCGACCGGTCGGCCGTCGAACCGGGCAAAGCCGACGACGATGTTGGTCGCCCAGCCGGCGTGGATCTCCAGGAACGAGTCGAGGTCGACGATCCGGTCGATGACCGCGTGGACGTCGTACGGCTGCTGGGGGCTCTCGGGGACGATCCCGGCGAGCTCGTCGGCCGCCGAACCGGGCGGCGGCCGGGGCGCCCCCCGGGGAGGATCGTCGAGATTGTTGAGGGGCAGGTAGGACAAAAGGTGGCGGGCGAGCCGGACCGCCTCGGCATCGTCGGCGGCCGTCAGGTGGGAGACCCCGCTCCGCGACCCGTGGGTGTCGGCGCCGCCGAGGGCGTCCATCGTGACCTCCTCCCCGGTGACCGCCCGGACCACGTCGGGGCCGGTGATGAACATCTGGCCGGTGCCCTTCACCATCACGACGAAGTCGGTGATCGCCGGCGAGTAGACGGCGCCGCCGGCGCACGGGCCGAGGACCAGCGAGATCTGCGGCACCACGCCCGAAAGCGCGACGTTCCGGAAGAAGACGTCGCCGTAGCCGCCGAGGCTCATCACCCCCTCCTGGATCCGGGCGCCGCCCGAGTCGTTGAATCCGACGATCGGGATGCCGGCCTTGCGGGCGTTCTCCATCGCCTTCACGATCTTGCCGGCGTGCGCCTCCCCGAGCGCGCCGCCGAAGACCGTCGCGTCCTGCGCGAACGCGGCGACCGGGCGGCCGTCCACCTGACCCCAGCCGGTCACAACTCCGTCGCCCGGGATCCGGCGCTCCGCGAGGCCGAAGGCGGTCGCCCGGTGGGTCACGAGCCGGTCGTACTCCTGGAAGGTCCCCGGATCGAAGAACGCCTCGAGGCGCGCCCGGGCCCCGAGCCGTCCGGCCTTCTGGTGCCGGTCGCGCCGCGCCGCGCCCCCGCCGGCCTCCGCGGCAGCCTCCAACTGCTTCCAGCGATCGAAGTTCTCGGTCATGGATCGTTCGGGATCGTCAACCGGCCCGTGACGATCCGGCGGGGCCCAAGCACGTCGACCAAAAGAAGCTCACCCTCCTCGCCGAGCGTGTCGATCCGCCCCGCGGGCCGTCCGTCGATGAGGGCCCGCTGGCCCCGGCCGTCCAGCCGGGCCCGGGCCCGGGCGAGGCAGGCCGGCACCCTTTCCGGCCGCTCGAGATCGGTGAGCGCGGAGTCGATGGCGTCGACCGTCGCCTCCTCGACCTCCTCGAGCGGCGGCAACGGGCTCACCCAGTCGGCGAGGCACGTCGCGAGGCCCTGGATCTCCGGTGGGACCGAGGGGGGCAGCGGCGCGACGTTGACCCCGACACCGATCACGCACCGGGCCCGGGGCGTGTTCATCTCGATCCCGTCGACGAGGATCCCCGAGATCTTGCGGGGCCGGGCGCCGGGCCGGCCGACCATCACGTCGTTCGGCCAGCGCACCCGCGAGGGCACCGACCAGCGGCGTTCCAGCAGCTCGGCGAGGGCGACGCCGAGGGCGAGCGGTACGATGCCGGCGGTGGCGGGAGGGGCCTTCCGGATGAGGGAGAGGTAGAGGCCGCCCGTCGGAGACGCCCACGCCTGCTCCCGCTGGCCCCGGCCGCCGGTCTGGCCCCGGGCGATCACCCGGTCGCCGACGGTCCGCGGATCCCGGGCCAGGACCCGGGCGATCCGCTGGGTCGAATCGACCATGCCGAAGCGATGCGTCGCCAGCCTGCCCACCTCGGGAGCGGGCCCAGCCGGCCCGGGGCCATAACCGTTCGGGGGCCCCGACGATCCGGGGAGCGAAACCCTTTACCCCGGGCGGGCTGATCGGGGCCGTGAGCGACCCCGCGGACACCCTGGGTCGGGCGGCGGAGCGGCTGGAACCCGAGCTCCGCCGGCGCCTGACCGGCTTCGTCGGCCAGATGGCGCAGGCCTACCTCCCCCAGACCTGGCTCTTCGTGACCGAAGCCGGGGCAGCGAGCCTGACCGTCACCGGGGCCGGCCGCCTGACGGTCCAGGACGGTCCGACCCCGCAGCCGGACGTGACCGTCCGGATCACCCAGCAGCACCTGGTCCAGGCGCTGGACCGGCCCTCCGGCGGACCGCTTCCGGCCGGTGCCGCCCAGGTCACCGGCCACACCGCCAAGGGGCGGGCCGCCTTCGAGCTCCTCCGGGGCCGGCTCGGACTGTAGCGCTACCCCAGATCCCGGAGTCGTCGGACCATCTTCACGACCGCCCGGACCGCCTGGGCCGCGTTCTCGATCCGGTCCTGCGCCTGGAGCCGGGTCTCGCCGGGCCCGGTGATGCCGAGGCCGACCGGTTTTCCGTGCTGGACCGAGAGGTCGGCGAGCTTCCGGGCCGCCTGCTGCATCACGACCTCATCGTGCTGCGTCTCGCCCTCGATCACCGCCCCGAGGGCGACGAGCGCGTCGACCTCCGGGCGCCTCAGGAGCTGGTCCACGGCGAGCGGCATGTCGAAGACGCCGGGGGTCTTGAGGACCGGGCCGAGCGCCGCGCCGAGGAACGCGATCTCCTCCTTCGCGCGCTCGAGCATGAGGAGCGTCACGTCGAAGTTGTACTCGCTGGCCACGATCGCCACCTGGAGGCTCTCACGGGGGGTTTGGTTCGGACTCATGGGTTTCCTTCCTTTGGAACGTTCATCAAGGAGCGGACGGGATCATCGGGGCCGCAGCCGTCCCGCGTCGGCCCAGCCCTGCCGCTGGCCGGTGCCGGCCCGTCGGCGCAGGTCGTCCGGCCGGAACAGGAGGGCGTAGGCGTTGAGGGCGTGCTCCTCGGCCCGTCGCCGGGCGAGCGTCTCGAGCGCCCGGGGATCGTCGGCCTCGCTCTCGAAGACGAAGCACTCGACGATCGGCCGGCCCTCGAGGACCGCGGCGAGCTGGAGCCCGAGCGAGGCCTCGTGGGCGCAGGTCCGGTCGTAGTCGGCACGGCCCGGCATCCCGAGCGCCATCACGAGATCGGCGCCGTCCTCGGTGATGGCCTGGCGGCAGGCGACCGGCAGATCCTTGATCCCGGGGACCGTCCGACGCTGGATCCGGAAGCCCGTGCCGGCCGAGCGGAGGGCGCGGACCGCATCGTCGGCCATGTCCACCCGGGCGAAGGTGGTGTCGACGACCGCGATCCGCTTCATCGGGCCGACTCCGAGGCCCGCTGGAGGATCCGGTCGACGATGCGGCGTGACGCGAACGGCTCCCCCGGGCGGGGCCCGATGCGGACCACCCGGGCCGGCACCCCGCGGCGAGCACACTCGTCGGCGATCTCCGCGTCGTTCCAGTGCTGGTTGAACCCGAGGGCGATGACCTGCGGGCGGAGCTCAACGACCGTGGCATAGATGTCGGTCGTGGATCCAAGCACCGCCCGGTCGACCGGCTTCAGCGCGTCGACCATCACGCGGCGGGTCTCTTCGGGAAGGTACGGTTCCCCCTTGAGGCGGCGGACCGTCAGGTCACGGGCGACCACCACGACCAGCTCGTCGCCGAGCCGTCGCGCTTCCTCCAGGAAGTAGAGGTGGCCGGGGTGCAGCAGGTCGAAGACCCCGGTGGCCATCACTCGGACCATCGGCTCCACGCGGCGGCAATCTCCCGACCCTCGATAAAGACGCCGTCGTGCCGGGCGGCATACGGACGGGCCAGGCCCCGGGGGAGCGGGCCCGCATCATCGCCCAGCATCTCGCAGACCGTCGTCGACTCCGTGAGGCCCCCCATCCGGGCGAGCGCCACGCTGAGCTCGGTATGCCCGCGCCGAACCTTCAAGAGTCCGGTGGCGGCGTAGAGAAGGGGCACGTGGCCCGGGGAGCTGAACTCCCGGACGAACGCCTCGGCGACCTCCCCGTCATCCTGGCGGGCGGCCCGGTTCACCCACTGGCCGATGGCGCTCAGCGTCCGGGCACGGTCCCGGTCCGGAATCCCGGTGAAGGTCGCCCGGTGGTTGACCGTCAGGCCGAAGGCACTGCGGGTGTCGTAGCGCGGCCGCTCGATCAGCGCGCCGGCGATCGGGTAGCGGCTCGCTCCCTCGGCCAGAAGCTCGGTAAAGAACGGCAGGCCGGCCCTTCGGGCCAGCTCTTCGGGGATCGCGGCACAGATCACCCCTCCCGCCTCGCGTCGCAGTTCCCGGACCCGATCGGGAGTCATCCGATCCGAGAGGTAGACCAGGTCGACCTCGCCCTCCCGATCCTCGGCATCGTAGATCAGCACCGGGCGGCCCTCGGAGAGGGCGTGGATCGCCGGCGCGACCGGACTCGGGACCACCTCGGATCGAACCACGGCCATGCCCCGGGAACCCCCCGGGGATAATAAGCTAAGAGTAACTACCAAAAAATGGTTAGATGACCCGATGGAAGGGAAGCGCGGGAAGCCACCAGCGACACGGATCGACCTGCGCGCGCAGGGCGCGCTTAGGAGGTGATCCATCTGCAGGTTCCCCTACAGATACCTTGTTACGACTTAGTCCCCCTTGCTGAACCGAAGTTCGAGCGACCCATAGAGGGCACCCTCACTCCGACCCAACTCGGATGACTTGACGGGCGGTGTGTGCAAAGAGCAGGGGCACATTCACCGCGGGATGTTGACCCGCGATTACTACGGAATCCATTTTCACGAGGGCGAGTTACAGCCCTCGATCCAGACTACGATGGGGTTTCAGGATTGCCTTCCCCTTTCGGGGTCGGATCCCATTGTCCCCACCTTTGTAGCGCGCGTGTTGCCCGGGAGATTCGGGGCATACGGACCTACCGTAGACCTCTCCTTCCTCTGCCTTAGCGGCAGCGATCCCTCCAGTGTGCTCTCACGATCGCTCGTGAAGTGGCGACTGAAGGCGAGGGTCTCGTTCGTTATCTGACTTAACAGAACGCCTTACGGTACGAACTGACGACGGCCATGCACCACCTCTCGGAGAATCGGGCAAGGTCTTCAGCCTGGCTTTCATCCCTCCGTCGCCCCCGGTGAGTTTTCCGGCGTTGAATCCAATTGAACCGCACGCTCCTCCCGTTGCGGTGCTCTCCCGCCAATTCCTTTAAGTTTCAGTCTTGCGACCGTACTCCCCAAGCGGCAGACTTAACACCTTCGCTCCGGCACTGGCAGTCCACGCAGGACCCCCAACACCAAGTCTGCAGCGTTTACACCCTAGACTACCGGGGTATCTAATCCCGTTTGCGCCCTAGGGCTTCGTCCCTCACTGTCGGATTCGTTCTAGGTGAACGCCTTCGCCACTGGTGGTCCCCCCCGGATTACAGGATTTTACCCCTACCCAGGGAGTACCTTCACCCTCTCCCGATCCCAAGCCGAGCAGTGTCTCCGGAATTCGGACCGTTGAGCGGCCCGATTTACCCGGAGATTTGCCCGGCCAGCTACGGACGCTTTAGGCTCAATAATAATGAGCACCACTCGGGCCGCGGGTATTACCGCGGCGGCTGGCACCCGTCTTACCCGGCCCTTACTTCTCGAGCTTTTTAGGCTCGAGAACAGCCTACACTTTAAAGCGTAGGCACTTGGAGTTCCCCCATCGTGATTTCCCACATTGTGGAGGTTTCGCGCCTGCTGCGTCCCGTAGGACCTGGATTCGTGTCTCAGAATCCATCTCCGGGCGACTTCTCCCAAAGCCCGTACCCGTCTTCGGCTAGGGGGTCCGTGACACCCCCTACAACCTGATAGGCCGCAGACCCATCCTCAAGCCCCGGAGGATTTCGACCTGGGAGCCTTCCATTATCTCAGGTCTATCGGGTATTAGCCCCAGTTTCCCGGGAATATCCCCGTCTTGAGGGCAGATTGTCCGCGTGTTACTGAGCAGTGCGCCGAGGGCTTACCCCTCTCGACTCGCATGGCTTAAGCGAACTCCAATAGCGGTGCCCGCCGGCAGGATCAACCGGATTTGTGCACACGATCGAAATCGGTGCGGAATACATGTCAAGGTCGAGACCGTTTGCTCGCTGGCTGGCGGAATTGCTCTTCGCTCTAGATTGAGCTATTCGCGATTGCTTCTCGCATCTTCCCCTGTCGGACCCGAGAGGTCGCTCCCCGTCTCCGGGGAGGGGTTCTCGGGGCCCCACGGCCCATCGGGCCACCTGTGGCGTCGCCTTGGAAAGAGACCGGTTCACGGATCCCCGGCCCGCCGTGGCGGCGTCGCTCATCCCTTCCACCGAGGTGGACGAGGCGAGCGGGGGCGGCCAGTGAGGGGACCTATTTAACGGGCGCGACCGGCCTTCCTCGGTCGAACCGATCCAGGTCCAGCCTGCGCGGCGGGGGCCCGCCGTCCCAGGGAAGCGCCGGCCCTGCCCTCCCGAGGTGCACTTCACCGTATTCCCGAAGCCGGCCGCATCTCCCGGCGCTCTCAGCCTCCTCGCTCCGCTCCCCGGGGACCGGGAGACCGCGGTCTCCCCGAACCGCCGGGGTAGCCCGAGATCGTCCCTCCTTCCCGGGCCAGCACCTCCCGTTCTGCTTCGGCTCGGTCCGGGCCGGGTCGGCGGGCGGGGTCCTTGACCGGGAGTTCCCCTTCCACTGTCCGGTGGATGAACTCCGTCCCTTGACCGACCCACGGGTGAGCCGGTCGAGGATCGGAAACCGGCCGGCCCTGCCCTCGGTTCATGACGACCCGCTTGGGCTCCCCGACGCGGAGATCCCGGTCGCCTCGACGGCCTCGGGGATGGGCTCTGCCGGAAGAAGTGATCCCTCGGGTCCTCGGCTTCCTCACCACGGCCGGGCTCCTTCGCCCGCTCTCGGCCCGGGAGCGGCGCCGGCGCCTCCCCCCGGCCCCCGGGGCCCCGTGCCCCGGCCCGCTCAGGGCGGTCCGCTGGTCTCGAGGCGGCGGATCGCGAGGGGGAGTTCCAGCAGGGAGGTGATCTCGGGGGGATCCTCGCCAAACCCGGTCCCGTTGCGGTTCAGCCAGATCGAGTTGAGACCGGCCCGGGACGCGGCGCGCGCATCGGTCTCGGGGAGGTTGCCGACGTAGAAGGCGGAGCGGGCCGGGATCCCGGCGAGTTCGAGCGCCCGATGGAAGATCTCCGGGTGGGGCTTGCGGACCCCTTCGGTGCCGGAGCTCACGATCGGATCGAACCGCCCCTCCAGATCGGCGTTCCGCAGGATCTCCCGGACCCGATCCGAGCTCTCGGAGTTCGAGATGATCCCCAGCCGCCGGCGCTGTCGGGCCAGCAGGTCCAGGCAACGGCGCACGTCGGAGAAAAGAGGGTAGGCGCACGGCCCCTCTCGGAGGGTCGCGCAGAACCGCTCCGCGACCCTCTGGGGCAGGGGAACCCCCGCGGCCCGCGAGAGCGTCTCCCTCCAGAAGTCGTGGACGCCCATCTGAGGGTCCCGGTCGGCGATCTCTTCGACCTCCGCGAACGCCCGGGAGATCCCCTCCACCGGGGCGTCGAGGTTGAGCCGGGCGGCCGCATCGCTCCACCGGGCGAAGTCCCGGTCGTCGACCAGCGTCCCGCCCAGGTCAAAAAAGACGGCGGCGATCCTCGCCTTCGTACGAGCCATGGCCCCGTCCTTCGCCATGGGAGCGCCCCGAATTAACCTTGACCGCCGAGGGCCCGGCCCACCAACCCCGGGGGAGGTCGGGGTGGGCGGGGAGGGGCCCCGGGGCCGGGCCTGCCCATCGACCCATCGGAGCAGCTCCCTCGGGGAACGCAGGACGACCTCGGCTCCCTGAAGGGCCATCGACGCCCGGTCGGCGCCGGGGGCCCAACCGGCGCCCACCGGACGGACGCCCGCCTCTCGGGCGATGGCCATATCCGAGGGCTGGTCGCCGACGTAGGCGACATCCCGGGGAGCCAGGCCGAACTGGGCGATGGCCCGCCCGAGGTTCTCCCGCTTGAAGCCCCCGTCGATCGACCCCGACCAGACCCGCCCCACCGCGGCGGCCAGTCCCGTCGCCTCGAGCGTCCAGCGGGCCGTCGCCTCACCCTTGCCGGTGACGACCGCGGTCGGAAGCCCCCGGTTCCGGAGCCCGAGGAGGAGCTGGGGGATCCCCTCGAAGACGGAGACCCGACGTCGGTGCTCGGCACGGTAGATCTCCCCGAAGCGCCGGTCGGCCGCGTCGTGGGCCTCGACCCCGACCAGGGCCCGGATCACCCCCGACTCCGAGGGGCCGAGCCGGGAGAGGACCTCGAGTTCGGAGACCGGCCGCCCGGTGACCTCCCGGCACGCCTCGGCGATCGAGGAGACGGAGAAGGCCAGGCTGTCGGTCAACGTCCCGTCGAGATCGAAAACGACCGCCCGGACCGGAAGTCGGGGGGCTCCGGGAGCGATCACGCGACGCTGACCGACACGATGTCGGTGTGGCGAAGGAGGATCGACCGGGCGATCTTGAGGTTCTTCCCGGAGGTCCCGATCGCCCGGGCCTTCCAGGCCGGATCGACCGAGACGGTCGCGTGCTGCCCCCGGCCCTTCGGTTCCAGGCGGACCCCCACCGGGTGGTACAGATAGAAGATGTTGAGGACGAGCTGCGGGGGGTCGGGCGAGTACTCGACCACCTGGATCTCCTTCTTCATGAGCCCCTTGAGCCGGTCGACGAGCACTCCGCCGGGGCCCACCGCCTTGGGGATCTCTCCGGGGTCGACCAGGTAGACCAGCTTGCCTTCCGACTCGAAGCAGTCCTTGACCCGGGCGCCGGTCCGCTCCTCGAACAGTCGGATGAAGCCGAGGGCCTCGGTGTCGAAGCTGAGATCGGCCATGCGGGGCGGCCCGCCGACCCTAGGCGGACTCCAGGGTCAGGATCGCGCTCGATCCCGGGTCGAGGATCGCCAGGGCGCTGATTGGGTAGGGACGGCCGCAGGCCTGGCCCAGTTCGACCGAGGTCCCTTCGTAGTGGTAGATCGGCACGTTCCCGAGCTGTCGTCCGCGGGTCAGTTCGCTGTCCGGGCAGGTCCGCGAGACGATCAGGAGCCGGGCCTTCCGATCCTCGACCGAGGCCCGGGACTCGTTGAGTCCGAGCCGCACGGTCCCGGTCTCGAGCGCGACCTTGAGCGCGTGGGCGAGGTCCATCTACGCACCCTCCGTCGCCGGCGCGGCCGGCCGCCCCGGCCGGTAGACCAGGTTGACCGCCCCGGTCCCCAGGGTGATCGGCTGGCCGACGATGATGTTCTCGGCCACGCCCTTGAGCTCGTCGACCTCCCCGATGATCGCGGCCCTCAGGAGGTGGGCGGCGGTGATCTCGAAGGCGGCCCGGGCGAGGACGCTCGTCTTCTTCCCGGAGATCCCATGGCGCCCGATCGCCCGGACATCGCCCTCGTTGGTCATCATGTCGGAGACCAGCATGAGGTGGCGGAGGTCGACGCCAAGACCCTGCTCGGCGAGGGTCCGGTTGGCCTCCAGGATCAGCGCCGCGCGCGCCGCCTCGACCCCGAGGACCCGGGAGATCTCGAAGACCGAATTGGTCGTCGTGCGGGAGGCATCCACACCGGGGATCGAGAGCACGTCGTCCAGGTTCGAGCCTTCGGTGTAGATCACATACTCCGCCGGTTCCTTCTTGATGAGGGCCCGCTTGATGCCGGGCACGCCCTTGATCCGGGCCGCCTTCGCCGACTCGCTCGCGAGGAGCAACTGCTTGAACGGCATCTCCTCGACCGACTCCTCCTTCTTGGTCTTGGCGGCTCCGGCGACCGCCTCCTTGGCGCGGATCTCGAAGGTCCGGCCCTCACCGGATCCGGCCCCCGACCGCATCTCGAAAAGGCGAGGATCCAGTCCCTCGCGGAGGGCCTGCTCCATCTCGTCGCGCGTGACGCCCCGGGCGCGCATCAGCGCCGGCTGCGGCGCCACCACGACCTTGAGCTCCTCGACGACCGTGCCGACGGTCGCGACATCGGGCACATTGGTGACCTCGATCCGGAGCGCGATCCGCTGGACCGCCTCCGCATCCCCCTTGACCTTGGGGTCGACATAGATGGTCATCATCGGGGTCGACGGCACGCGCCGAGCATCGACCAGCTCGATCAGCCTCGGGAGTCCGAGCGTGACGTTCATCTCGGCGACGCCGGCGTAGTGGAACGTCCGCAGCGTCATCTGCGTGCCGGGCTCCCCGATCGACTGCGCGGCCAGAATGCCCACCGACTCGTACGGATCGACCTCGGCGCGCTGAAACTTCCGGGCGACCTCAAGGACGACCCGGCTCACCTCGTTGGGGCTCAGCTTGAGGCGCCGGAGCCGGCCCGCGAGGGTGTTCACCAAGGGGTCCGGGAGGGGCTGGCCCCCCTTACGGGCAATCTCCGCGATCCGCGCCTTGAGGGTCTCCATGGTTTCCTTCTTTTCACCGGGCATGCCTATTCCCCTCCGAACTCGGGGCCTTCCTCGCCGCCGGTCTCCTCGGTCTCCTCGTCCTCGGTCTCCTCTTCGAGTTGGGCCTCCGCCTGGAGATCCATCTCCTCCTCCCCGACGACGGGAGCCCCGTCGACCGCATCGGGACCGGCTTCGAGCACCGGGTGGGCGCGGTCTCCGAGCACCGCGGCCAGGATCTCATCGACCGAGACCGGCTCGCCTTGGAACGACCGGGTCGGGTCGATTCCGTCCTCGCCGTACTTGAATTCGATGATCGTGCCGGCGGTGTTGCGGACCGTTCCATCCTGGGCGACCTTGAGGTCCTCGAGCGCGTTGATGAGCCGGCGTTGCATGTACCCCGACCGGCTGGTCCGCACGGCCGTATCGACCAGCGACTCCCGCCCTCCCATCGAGTGGAAGAAGTACTCGGTCGGCGAGAGACCGCGCTTGTAGCTCGAGTTCACGAACCCTCGGGCGTCGCTGCCGAGGTCGCCCCGGGCGAAGTGGGGGAGGGTCCGGTTGTAGTACCCCCGGAGGAGCCGTTCCCCCCGCACCGACTGCTGGCCGACGGCGCCGGCCATCTGGGTGAGGTTGAGCATCGATCCCCGGGCCCCGGACTTCGCGAGGATCACGGCCGGGTTCTCCATGCCCAGGTAGCGGCCCGCGATCTCCCCGGCCTGATCCCGCGCCTTGCTGAGGTCGCGTCGGACCATCACTTCGAGCGTCTCGGCGAGGGAGCGACCGGGCATCTGCTCGAGCTCGCCCTTACGGTACTGTTCGAGCAGGTCGTTGACCCGGCCCCGGACCTCCTCCAGGCCGGCCGCGATCTCCTTGCGGGCCGCCTCGGGCACGTCCTCGTCGTCGATCCCGGTCGAGAGTCCCTTGAGCCCGATCGCGGTGATCGAGAGCCGGCTCATCTCGTCGAGGAACTGCCGGGCCCGGTCCATGCCGTTGTTCCGGGCGATGGCGTCCAGGACGGCGCCCTTTTCGTAGGCGATCGCCTTCTTGTCGATCGCCCCGGCCTTGAGGATCCCGTCCTGGATGACGACCCAGGCGTCGTGGGGACACTGGAGCGGGGCGCAGGTGCACCGGTTCCAGATGTTGGCCCGGAACTCGAGCGTGAGGTCCTTCGGGAGGGTGAGCGAGAAGAGCTGCTTCCCGAGCCAGTAGGGCGCGCCGTCCGGCTCGGTGCCGGCGGGGGGCGGGATGTCGTAGGGCAGCTTCGAGAACAGGTAGGTCACCTCGCTCAAGGTGAACCGAGGGTTCTGGTAGGTCAGAAGGAACGCGGCGGTGATGTGGTCGTGGAGCATCCCGATGATCGGGCCGCCGTAGCGGGGCGACAGGATGTGCTCCTGGACCTTCATGAGCACCTTCGCCTCGGCCCGGGCCTCCTGGCTCTGGAGGACGTGCAGGTTCATCTCGTCGCCGTCAAAATCCGCATTGTAGGGCGGGCAGTCGCACAGGTTGAACCGGAACGTCTTGTGGGGCAGGACCCGCACGAAGTGGGCCATCATGCTCATCCGGTGGAGGCTCGGCTGCCGGTTGAACAGAACGACATCGCCGTCCTGGAGCTGCCGTTCGACGATGCAGCCGGGCTGGACGAGCTCGACGCACGCCTCGGCGTTCTTCTCCATCACCTTGATCCGCTGGCCGTCTTCCCGGATGACATAGTTCACGCCGGCCTGGTAGCGGCCCTCCACATTCGGGGGCGGCGTCGGCCCGCGCCGTACGAGATCCTTCGCGAACTCGAGATTGTGGGCGGTGACCTCGAGCGGCACGGTGAGCCCCCGGGCGATCTCGGTCGGGACGCCGACCTCATTGATCGAGAGCAGCGGGTCCGGGCTGATCACGGTACGGGCCGAGAAATTGACCCGCTTGCCCGACAGGTTGGACCGGAACCGCCCGTCCTTGCCCTTGAGCCGCTGGCTCAGGGTCTTGAGCGGACGGCCGGAGCGATGGCGGGCGGGCGGAATCCCGCTCGTCTGGTTGTCGAAGTAGGTGGTCACGTGGTACTGCAGCAGCTCCCAGAGGTCCTCGACCACGAGCTGGGGGGCGCCCATGTCCCGATTCTCCCGGAGCCGCTGGTTGATCCGGAGCACGTCGACCAGCTTGTGGGTCAGATCGTCCTCGCTCCGCTCCCCGCTCTCGAGGGTGATCGACGGGCGGACCTGGACCGGAGGGACCGGCAGCACGGTCAGGACCATCCATTCGGGCCGGCCGAACTTCGGGTTCAGGCCGAGGAACGGAAGGTCGGCGTCGAGGATCCGCTCGAGGCGGGCCCGGACCTCTTTGGGCGTGATCTTGTGGCCGTTCTCCCGGAAGGTGGTCGGTTTGTCGAGCAGGATGCGCTGCTGGACCTCATGGCAGAACGGGCAGCTCCGCTCCTCCTTCGGCTCCCTCGACCGGACCGTGGGGGCCTCCTCGGAGTCATAGACCGCGGCGGGTCGAGAGGGCGGCCCGTCCGGCAGCAGGCGGCCGCAGGCCCGGCACGTCGCCTGGAGGAGGTGCTTGATCTCCTTCGCGTAGCCCACATGGATGACGGGCATCGCGAGCTCGATGATCCCGAAGTGCCCCGGGCAGTCGTTGACCCGCGCGCCGCAGGTACGGCAGCGCAGGTTCGGCTCGATGACCCCGAGGTGGAGGTCCATGAGCCCCATATCGATCGGGTACCCGTCGTCGTCGTAGGTGTCCGCGGTGATGATCTTCACCGCGCTCATCCGGCGGGCTTCCTCCGGCGAGAGGAAGGCGAACTGGAGGCTCTTGATCCGCTTCGACAATCCCTGCTGCATGGATCCCCTAGTGCATCTCCTCCAACTGGAGACGCATGATGACGCCCAGGCTGATCAGTTCCTCGAGGAGGAGCTTGAACGAGTAGCTCATCTCCACGGGATAGATCGACGAGGTGTTCCCGCAGCTCGGGCAGCGCAACGAGCCCGCCCGGGTGTCGGGGATCGCGATGTGGCCGCACTCGGGGTTCCCGCAGACGTACTGGATCGTCCCGTCCGACTCATCCAGCAGGCGGTCCTTGATCACCATCGCGACGCCGTGGCCGATCAGGCAGTCCCGCTCCATTTCTCCGAACCGGAGCCCGCCCTGCCGCGACCGACCCTCGGTCGGCTGCCGGGTCAGGATCTGGACCGGCCCGCGGGACCGGAGGTGCATCTTGCCCGCGACCATGTGGTGGAGCTTCTGGTAGTAGATGACCCCGATGAAGATCTCCGCGTCGTACCGCCGCCCGGTGATCCCGTCGTAGAGGGTCTCGCGGCCGGAGGAGTGGAACCCCAGGTCCCGCAGACCCTGGCGGAGCGCGTCCTCGCGCTCGCCGGAAAAGGCGGTCCCGTCGATCGGCCGGCCCTCCAGCGCACCGACCTTGCCTCCGAGCATCTCCAGCACGTGAGCGACCGTCATCCGGCTGGGGATCGCATGCGGGTTGATCACGAGATCCGGGGTGACGCCCTCCCGGGTGAACGGCAGGTTCTCGGGGGGGACGATGAGTCCGATGACCCCCTTCTGGCCGTGCCGGCTCGCGAACTTGTCGCCGAGTTCGGGGATCCGCTGGTTGCGGACCTTGACCTTGACCAGCTTCGAGATGTTTTCGCCTTCGGTCAGGATCACGTTATCCACCCAGCCGGACTCGCCGAACCGGACCGTGACGCCGGTTTCGCGGCGCTTCTGCGGGGTGAGGAGATCGGTCTTCTCCTCGAGGAATCTCGGCGGACTCGTCTTGCCGATGATGACGTCGCCCTCCCCCACCTCGAGCTCGGGGAAGATGAGGCCGTCCTCGGCCAGGTTCCGATACGCGGTATCGACGCGCGCGCCGGCGACATCGGGCCGGGGGATCTCGAAGCGGTCCTCCTGGCCGCCCGGATACTTGCGCTCCTCGCCGCGGTACGTCCGGAAGAACGACGAGCGGCCGAGGCCGCGGTCGATCGCTCCCTTCGAGAAGACCAGAGCATCCTGCATGTTGTAGCCCTCGTAGGAGAGCACCGCCACAACGAAGTTCTGGCCCGCCGGGCGCTCGGTGAAGTGCACGTAGCGCATCGTCTCGGTGCGCAGGAGCGGCGCCTGGGGGTAGTGGAGGAGGTGGCTGCGGGTGTCCGGTCGCCGCCGGTAGTTGACCGACTCGACCCCCAGGGCCTGCTTCGCCATCGCCGCGCCCAGCGTGTTGCGCGCGGCGGCGTTGTTCTCGGGGAAGGGAATGAGGCCGGTCGCGACGCCGAGGATGAGGCTGGGCTCGATCTCGAGGTGGGTGTGCTTCGGGGTGAGCCGGGGGACCGTCGTGATCTCGGCCTGGCAGAACCGGCACGACCGCAGGCCCCGATCCGAGGCCGCGGCATCGGCCGGGAAGAGGAGATCGGGCCGGCTCAGCGCGCGTTCGCAGTGGGGGCAACGGGCCGGCACGTCGAACGGTTCGATCGCGATCAGGGAGTCCTCCTCCTCCTCGGCGTCGATCCACTCGACCTTGCCCTGACGGATCAGGTCGGAGAAGGAGAGGGCCCCCCGGGCGATCTCCTCCCGGTCGGAGTGGGTGATCTTCGAGGCACCGTCCTGGACCACGATCAAGGGGCGGCGCAGCCGGCCCGAGTCGCAGTGGACGATGACCTCATTCATCTCTTCATCGTAGCGGACGTTGACCTCGTAGGTCCGGTCCCCGAGCGTCGGGGACAGGGTACCCGAGCGACGGCGGTCCCGGATCTCCCGGACCAGCCCGACCGGGTTCGAATGCAGCCCGATGAGGTTCCCGTTGAGGTAGACCCGCGCGGCCCTCCGCCCCTTCGGGGCCTTGGCCTCCTCGAAGACCTCGGGCCCGATCTCCCGGGTGTTGAGATCGCGCAACAGGATGCCGACCTCCTCCTCGTCGGTCCCCTCCGAGACGTCGACGCTCAGGGCGTAGTTCTTCACCAGCCCGCAGTTCTGCCCTTCGGGGGTTTCGTTGGGGCAGAGCCGGCCCCACTGGGTGGGGTGCAGATCCCGGGCCTCGAAGTGCGGCTGGGTCCGCGTGAGCGGGCTCGTGACCCTCCGAAGGTGGCTGATGGCCGACATGTGGCTGGTCCGGTCGAGCACCTGGCTCACCCCGGACCGGCCTCCGACCCAGTTCCCGGTCGCAAGCGCGTGGACGAGCCGCTGGGTGAGCAGGTCCGGTCGGATCGCGCTCGCGATCCGCAGATCCTTCTTCCGGGCAAAGGACCGCTCGAGCTGGTACTTGAGGTCCTTCAGGAGGAGCGAAAAGGCCACCCGGAACAGATCCTCCATGAGGTCGCCGGCGAGCTTGAGCCGCTTGTTCGCGTAGTGGTCCTTGTCGTCTTCGCCCCGTACCTTGAGGTGAAGCTCCAAGACGGTACGGGCCATGCGCGCGAGGTAGAGGGCCTTCTTGAGCCGGTCCTCGGGCGTATCGCCGAGGTGGGGGAGCAGCGAACGGTCGAGGATCCCATCGACCTTGCGCTGACGGTACTCCTTGGCCTGGCCGGTGGCGAACTTCTTCTCGAGGAAGAGGAGCGCGTCCTCGGTCGTCAGGATCCCCTCAGGGGGGTAGAGCTTCTTCGAGATCGACTCCTCGAGGTTGACGTTGAGGAGGTGCTTCATGGTGTGGACGAACGGCTCGTCCAGCGGCATCAGTTCGCCGAGGACCGCCTGGAAAATCTCCTCGTCGTTCTTCATCCCCAGGGCCTTCATCAGGACGGCGAAGGGGATCTGCCCGCTCGCGGTGGGGACCGAGACCTGGAGAATCCCGTCCTTCTTCTTCTCGACGACCGTGAGCGACCGGTAGCCCCCCCGCTGGCTGAAGATCTTCGCGCTTTCGATGGGCGTGCCGTAGCGCTCGTTGTATTCGGCGAAGATCCGGTTCGGGGCCAGATCCTCCAAGCTCATCACGACGCGTTCGGTGCCCCCGATGATGAAGTAGCCGCCCGGATCGAGCGGATCCTCGCCGTACTCCACGAGCTTGGCGCGGTACTCCTCATCGGACATCGGGACTCCGGAATCCTTCTCGATGTTGGCCCGGTTGAGGTTGCAGGGCCGGCTCTTCACCATGATCGGAAGGTCGCCGATGTGGACCCGTTCGGGCGCCCGTTCGACGCCGTTCTCGACGACGGTGACATTGAGGAAGATCGGGGCCTGGTAGGTCAGGTTGCGGAGCCGGGCCTCCATCGGGGTGAGGGTCGGCTTGGACCCGACCGGCTCCTTGACGAACGGCTGTCCGATCAGGATCGTCGGCTCGGAGGTCGATCCGATCTGGTTGGACCGGCCGTCACGTCGCCGCCCGACCCGGACCATGATCGTGCTCTTCGTCTTCTGGACGTCGAGCCGGATGATGCCCCGGTCCAGGGTATCCTCGCTGACCCGGGACTCGTCGACGATCCGCTGCATCCGCGAATTGGGGTTGTCGTTCGTGGGCAGGAAGTCGTTGAAACTCGCCAGGTGATGGTTGACGATGGAGCGCTCACGGAAAAAGGCGTCAACTACTTCGCGCATGGAGATTCCTCAGTCGGCTCCCAGGGAGTCGACAATCAGCCGATAGGCGATGGCCGTGCCGGCCGTCGCCGAGGGGCGCCGGATGCGCACGAGCCGGCCGAGCAGCGGCTCGCCGGCATCCCGCATCTTCTGGAACTTGGGATCGGTCTTGAGGCCGGGATCGGCGATCAGGATCTTCGGGATCCGGTCGGCCGGCGTGCCGAGCTGCGCGAGGACTTGGGCCGACTCCTCCTCGGTGAGCACCTCGTGGGGCGGGACCATCCGGTGCGCCACAAAGGGGCGGGGCTCGGCGGCGGCGGCCGCACTCGTTTTGCTCCGTCGAGTTCGGGGGGACTTCGGGGGGGTTTTGGGGGGCGTCATGCGGACCTCGAAACGAAGCAGGGACGGGCCCGGGGGGAGAGCCGGAAGAGCGCCGGGACCCCCGACAGACTCCTCGTTCGAACCCCCGACCAACTGGTTAAAAGCCAGCTGCTCTGTCTAGGGCCGTCCGGCCGACCGGACGGCCAACCTAGCTGAGCTACGGGCCCACACCCGCTCCGTCGGCGAGCGACGAAGGCCGGGTATTTGAGGGTGCGCCCCGCGGAACTCACGGCAGGCTCTCCAGGCTCGACAGGACCGACCAGAGCGCGGTCCGCCCATGGCTCGGCAGGTTGGGAGCATTGGCCAGCTCATCGAGCGCCGAGACCGCGCTCGCGATCCGGACGTCCAAGGCGGCCCGGGACCGGGAAACGGAGTCATGGGCGCTTTGGGCGTCCCGCCGGATATTCCGGGGCACCGTCGAATCCTCGGCCAGCTGGCTCAGGGCCCCCAAGGCACGCTCCAGCGCGGCCACCTGCTCCACCGGTTCCCCCATCGGAGTGCCCGGGAGATCGGCGTCGGAGCCCGAAGCATCGGGGATCATGGCCGGCGCGGCTCCGTACCTTCCTTGTAGGCGGTGACCACGAGCAGGGTCTTGGTTTCCCGGATGCCCCGGACCGCCGGCAACCGGCGGAGGACGAACTCCTTGAGACCGTCGTAGGACGGGAACCGGACTTTCAGGGAGATGTCGGTGTCCCCGGTCACGAGGAAGACGTCCTCGACCTCGGGGAACTTGCTGACCTCCGCGGCGACCGCGTCCGCCTCGGCAGTCTCGACCTTGAGCGCGATCAGCGCGAGCACGTCCTCGTTGCCCCAGACCTTGGTGAAGGCGCTCTCGACGGCGCGGCTCACCGGCGCCCGGGCGGCGGCTGGTTTCTCCATCGATCGTCTCCTGAGTCTCCCGAAATCGGCCGAACCGGCGGAGTGGTCCCACCCGGGCTAGGCCGCCGGGGCCGACTCGAACTCCTCTTGGAGGTCGTTGATCACCTGATCGATCACCGAGCCGATGACAGCGCCGCGGTACTCGCGGACGCCCCCGGCTTCGCTGGAGACCCGCGCCACGAGTTCGGCGCGAGCCCGAAGGAACTCCACATTGCAGATCAACTCCTCCAACTCCCACACCCCCGGCCGGGGGCGCCGACGAGCGCTCCCTATTTAGGTTTTGGTCCCTGGGGGAGGTAGATTTTATAATCGCTGCAGGTCCGGGCCCCCCCCGGCCGGGGAGTCGGGTCCCGGCCCCCCGAACCCTTTAGTGGGCCGCGGTTTTCCGACCGCCATGAAGGTGACCATCCTGGTCGGGAGCAAGTCGGATCTTGAGGTGGCGGAGAAGGCCCGGAGCCGTCTCGCCGAGTTCAAGATTCCCTGCGAGGTCCACGTCGCCTCCGCCCATCGGACCCCGGAGAAGGTCGAGCGGCTGGTGCGCGACCCGGCGACGGACGTCTTCATCTGCATGGCGGGCCTGTCGGCGGCGCTGCCCGGCGTGGTGGCGTCCCGGACACTGAAACCCGTGATCGGGGTTCCGCTCCACCGCGGGCTGGGATTCGATAGCCTGCTCTCGGTGGTCCAGATGCCCCCCGGGATCCCGGTCGCCTCGGTCGGGCTCGACGCGGCGGAAAACGCGGCGCTCCTCGCCACCGAGATCCTCGCGCTCCGCGACCCCGAGCTGGTCGCGGCGCTGACCGCGTACCGGGCCCGCTGGCACGAGGAGCCCACGGGAGCCCCCGGATGATCTCCCCGGAGACCTTCTGCGCTACGGCGATCGCCCGGCTCCGGGAACAGATCCCCGGCCGGTGCGTGGTGGCGGCCTCGGGCGGGATCGACAGCACGGTGGCGGCGGTCCTGACCCACCGGGCGGTCGGCGACCGGGCGGACGCCCTGTTCGTCGACACCGGCCTGCTCCGGGAGGGGGAGGTGGATCGCGTGCGGGGGATCTTGGCGGCCACCGGAATCCGCGGGGAGGTCGTGGACGGGTCCGACCGGTTCTTCGAGGCGCTCAAAGGGGTCGGCGATCCGGAGGAGAAACGGCGCCGGATCGGGGCCACCTTCATCCGGCTCTTCGAGGAGGAGGCCCGGGCCCGGGGAACCGACCGTCTGGTCCAGGGCACGATCGCCCCGGACTGGATCGAGAGCGGGGGCGCGCTCCGAGACACGATCAAGACCCACCACAATGTCGGAGGGATCCCGGCCGACAACCGGCTCACGCTGGTCGAGCCGATCCGCGACCTGTACAAGGATGAGGTCCGGGCGGTGGCGAAGCATCTCCAGATCCCCGGCTCCGACCGGCAGCCGTTTCCCGGCCCGGGCCTCGCGGTTCGCGTGAACGGTCCGGTGACCCGGGAGCGGGTCGGTCTGCTTCGGCGGGCCAACGCGATCGTGGAGGAGGAGGTCGAACGGGCGGTGGCGGCCGGGGCGATCGCCGCGCCCTGGCAGTACTTTGCCGTACTCCTCTCCACCCGCACGGTCGGCGTCACCGGCGACAACCGGATCGCCGGGGAGGCGGTCGCGGTCCGGATGGTCGAGTCGACCGACGCGATGACCGCCCGCGCCGCCGCCCTCCCCCACCCGCTGGCCGTTCGCCTCGCCGAGCGGATCACCCGGGAACTGACCCCCCAGGTGGTCCGGGTGTTGTACGACCTGACCGACAAGCCGCCGGCGACGATCGAGTGGGAGTGAATCCGATGGCGGCCCGCGTCCCGAACGACTCCGCGTCGGCTCAGCACTGCCCGTTCTGCGGGGCCACCGAAAGCGCCCGCCTGACCCTCGAAGGGAACCGCTTCCTGGTCTTTCCCTGCATGTTCACCCCGTCGATCGACCCGGCGTGGGACGAGGGGGAGATTGCCCGGCACCTCGCGACCGACTACGCCGAGGGCGGAACCCGGTACTTCCGGGGGATCTGCGACCGGCTCCACCGGTTCGTGACCCGGGAGCCCGGGGCCCCGGTGCCCACGGGTCAGGACCGGTAGCGCCGGGAGAGCCAGCCGCCGGCGACGACTCCGGCGAGCCAGCTCACCTCCCCGAACGTGGCCGAGTAGTAGGCCACCCCTACCGAGATCGTGAAGGCGACCGGGAAGAGCCGCCCCCGGTAGCGGTAGTAGTCGATCAGGCGGGAGCCCAGCGACGCGTCGACGCGGCGCCGATCCCAGGTCGCATACCACCAGATGAGCGCGAGCAGTCCGACGGTGACCGCCTGGCCCCCCCATAGAGCATCACGGCGGCCGAGGTCGTCGGGTACCGGATGAAGACTCCGAGGAGAAACGGATTGATCGCGACGGTCGCGAGGAACCCAAGGTTGAGCCAGAGGAGGATCGGGTCGTAGCGTCGGATGTCGCGGAAGGTGCGATGGTGGACCACCCACTGGAGACCGATGAAGATCGTCCCGAGCGCAAAGGCGAGGATCGCCGGCACCTCTCCTCCGAGGGCCCCGGCGAGCCGCTGGGAGATCTGCCCGTCCGAGAGGCCCGAGGTGTCGATCACCGGCACCGTCAGCTGGAGGACGAGGAGGGTGAAGGCGAAGGCGAAGACCCCGTCGCTCAGGGAGAGGAGCCGGCTCAGGTCGTCACCGTGGTGCCGGAGCCAGTCGGGCCGTCCTCCTTCGGCCCCCCTTTCGTCTTCCGACATCCGCGCCGGGCCCTTCGTCCCCCGCCTCATGAGGGTTCGCGCTCCGCGGGTCCCGGCCTCAGTGGTAGACGACCCCGATGTAGGCGACGGCCGCGAGGACGGCAATCAGGAGGTAGGCCACATAGCGGTCAAGGCGGCCCACCATGAGCCGGACGGAGACCGCCTGACCGAGCCGCCGGATCGCGCCGGCCACCGACGCATACCCCCGTTCGAACGGGTCGATGGCCTCCCGGTGGACCGGATGCTCGCGCGGATCCGGGGCGTCGTCAAAGCCGACGATCGCCGCCGTGGGCAGGAGCTCCTTGAGCATCGTTCGGAGCCCGGTCGAGAAGGCCACCGATCCGTAGGCCTCTTCGGGCAGGTCCGGTCGGCTGCCCGACATCCAGACCGGAGCGCGGCGGATCCGGGCCGGCCCGCCCAGCGCCGCGTACCCCGCGGCCACGAGGGCCCCGATCGCCAGGGCGATCGGGATCGCGGTCGGGGTGAACGCGCCGAACGGGGCGCCCGAGACGATCGTCCAACCCCCCGGGAGTCCGAGGAGGCTGGCGAGCGGGGCCACGACCGGCCGCCCGGCCACGGCGCTGGCGACCGGCGCGAGCACGGTGAGAAGCCCGGGGGCGGCGATCCCGAGGCCCGCGGTGAGGGCCGCCATCCCGAGGATCGCCGCGCCCATCGGAACGGCGGGGGGGCGGCCCGCGCCGGCCCGGGTCCGCCAGAGCCCCCCGTAGCCGACGAACTTGGTCATCGCGACGACCATGAGGCCCGCCGCGAGGGCGAGCAGCGCTCCGGCCCCCAGCCCGAGAAGCTGGTAGGCGAGCGACGGGAAACGGTACGACTGGAAGAGGGCCTCGAGAATCAGCCACTCCCCGACGAACCCCGCCATTGGCGGCGCTGCGGCGAGGCTCAGGCCGGCCAGGTAGACCCCCCAGACCGGCCCTCCGGAACGGGGTCTCGGGAACCGGTCGCTGTCGAGCGCCGGCGACTCCGAGCTCCGGGCGATGTGCCCCGCAAAGAGGAAGAGCCCCGACTTCGCCGCAGCGTGGGCCCCGACCTGAAAGAGTGCGGCGAGCAGCGCGAGCGCCGCGAGGGCCGAGAACCCGAACGCCGAGGCGATGAGGGAACCGCCCAGGGCGACCAGGATGAGACCGTTGTTTTCGATCGTGCTGTAGGCGAGCAGGCCCTGCGGGTGGTCGCTCACGCTCGCCCACAGGGCACCGGCGATCACCGAGGCGCTCCCGACGACGAGGAGCAGGCCGCCCCACCAGGCCGGCCCGGTCCCGAGCAGGGAAATGAGCCGGATCAGGCCGTAGGCCCCGACCACCGTGACCCCGGCGCTGACCAGGGCCGCCACGGTCGGCGGGGCCGACCCCCGCACCAACGGCAGCCACTCGCCGATCTGGAACGGCACGACCCCCATCTTGACCGTCGCGGCGACCGCCCCGGCGACGAAGATGACCCCGGCCCATTCGGCCGGGATCGGCCCTCCGGCCAGGAGCCAGTCGCCTCGGGCGACCCGGAGGGCCCCCCAGGCGATGGCCCAGGCCAGCGCGCTCCCCTCCCCCAGGATCAGGAAGGTGTACGCGGCGGGAACGACCCGGTCCCGGGGACCGGCGCCGTCGAGGAGACCCACGAACGCGCCGAGGGTCATGATCTCCCATCCGACCAGGAAGAGGAGGGAGGTGGGCGCCACGATGACCCACGCAATCCCGAAGAGGAGGACCGAGGTTCCGAGCGGGAGCCCCGGGCCGGTCCCCCGATCGTAGCCGTAGGCAAAGACGGCGACGGCCACCCCCACGATCCCGACCACGATCAGGAAGTACGCCGAGAGGAGGTCGACCCGGAGGAACTCGGCCTCCCCCAGCGGACCGGTCCATTGGCCCAGGTCGAAGCCCCCGGTCCATCCCGCGATCAGCCCGGCGACCACGAACGCCGCGGCCCCGGCGCCGAGCGCCGCGTAGGCGAGCCTCCGGTCGGCCCGTCCCAGGAGGGCCGCCCCGGCGGTGAGGATGAGCCCCGCGCCCAGGGCCCAGGGGCCGGTCCCGATCATGGGCGCTCCCCGGCGGCCCGGGGCACTCCGACCGCCCGACGGATCGCGGCGAGGATCTGGATCGGGCTCGGAGGGCAACCGGGGAGGTAGACGACCGGCACTCCGGCCGAACCGACCGAGCCTCGGCCGGGGAGCGAGCGGAAGAGGCCGCCACTCACCGCGCACGCTCCGACCGCGACGATCGCCTTCGGGGAGGGCATCGCCTCGAGGGTCCGACGCACCGGCTCCTCCATCGCGGCGGTCGGGACCCCCATCACGAGGAGCAGATCGGCGTGCCGCGGCGTGGGGGTGAAGAAGATGCCGAGCCGGGAGGCGTCGTAGTACGGGTTGGCCAGGGCGAGGACTTCCAGATTGCACGCCTGGCAGCTCCCGACGTCGATCGGGAAGACATGGATCGACCTCAGGAACGGGGCGGCAAAGATCGACGTCGATCGCTCCGCCTCCGGATCCCCGCCCGGCGCGGAGGGCGACCCCGGGCCGGGCACCAGGTGGTCCCACGGTCCGTCCGCAACCGCCTCGCCCGGCAGGCATCGCGCGCATCGGAGGCACCGCCCTTCGTCGACCCGGGTGCCCTCGATCGCCTCGGTCGGGCAGCGGGCGGCCCGGCGCTGGGCCTCCGTCGGGGGCAGCGGCGCGAGGACGGGAAGCCGGGCGGTCGGAGGCAGCTCCTCCTCGCCCGGGGGGGCCCGGGGGAACCGGGTCGTCAGCCGCCCGCGCCGAACCGCCTGAACAATCCATCCCGTCATCGGCCTACCCATCGGTCTCGGCGAAGGAGAGCCCGAAGCTCTCCCATGCGAAGTGGAAGTCGGTGAAGACCGAGCCCTCGAGCGCGCGGGCGAAGGCCGGCCAGTTCGCCGCGCTGGCGGTCCGCACCCCGAGGGCGCCGATCCGGCCCTCCGTGAGCGTCACATCGTACACGAGATCACCGGCCGGGCTCTCCGACCGGGCCCAGCCGCGGCCGGGAGCGACCCCGGGCCGGGGATCCACCTCGCGAAGTTCGCCCGGCCAGCGGTCGACGATCTGCTCGATGAGCTCGGCGCTCTGCCGGATCTCCGCGACCCGGACCAGGATCCGGGCCAGGGCATCCCCTTCGGATTCGACCCGGGGCGGCACCTCGAGTTGATCGTAGGGCGGAACCGGATCGGCCGACCGGTCGTCCCAGCCGATCCCGCTCGCGCGGGCCACCGGCCCGGTCGCGCCGAGCGCCAGGGCGCAGGCCCGGGGCAGGACCGCGGTCGCCTGGAGCCGGTCGATGTAGATCCGGGTGCCCCGGGCAAGCTCCCAGAGGCGGTCGAACCGTCGGCGGATCCCGGCCACGTCCCCGGCCAGGCGACGGAGATCCGGGCGGTCGAGCCGTCGCCACGGATAGCCCGGGTCCAACAGCCCGAAGAGCCAGCGGTGACCCCCCCAACGGCCCATCGACCGGCGGATCTCCTCCGCGAGGGCGGCGATCTGGGCCGTCCCGACCGGCTGGGCGGCGGCCTCCAGGCTCCGACCGATCAGCCCGAGGTGGACATGGATCCGTTGGAGCTCGGCGCCGAGGGCCCGGAGCCAGAGCTCCCGCTCAAGGACCGGCGCCCCCGCGGCCGATTCGGCCGCCGCGAGGAAGGTCGCCCCGTGCGCAATGGAAAACGGCCCGACCCGGCGCTCGATCCAGGGCAGAGCGTCCCGGGGGGTCCGGCCGATGACCGAGCGGTCGATCTGCCGGTGCTTGTAGCCGGTCCGCGGGACCGCCGAGACGACCTTTTCGCCCGGGGTCTCGAGGTCGATCCGGCCGGCCTCGACGAGTCCGAAGGTCACCGGGCCGTAGGGGAAGCTCAGCGTGCCCGGGGGCCGCGGGTCCCGGGGGGAGGCGCCGTCGGCGGACGCCGTCGGCCGGCCCAGGAACTCGTCGGTCGGCGCCTCGACCACAAAGCTCGCGGGTCGGGTCAGATCGCTCACGAGCGCGAGGCGACGGTCCGCTGTGAGGTAGGAGATCCACCGGGCGTCGCTCGAGGGCGGCTGCCCGGCGCACCGCGTCCAAGGAATCGGGCCGGTCATGGGAAGGCTCCGCCGGTGGCGATCCGAAGGGCGTCGGTCAGGTAGGGTATCGATCCCAGCCCGACGGCCAGGGCCACGCCCAGCGCGAGCCCCGGCACGATCGTGGCGAGCCAGCTCTCGGGCCCCGCCGGCCCGGGCTCGGGGCCCTCCGGTCGGGACAAGACCATCCGGCCGAGGGGATAGTTGATCCCGGCGAACGCGACCCCCAGCGCCAGGACCAGGGCGGCCGCCACTCCGAACGACCCCTGGGCGAACGCCCCGGTGAGGATCACGAGCTCCGCCGCGAAGCTGCCGAACGGCGGCGCGCCCGCGACGGCGAGGCCCGAGAGGATCCAGAGCGGCCCGGTCCTCGGAAGGCGCCGGCCGACCCCCCGCACCTCGTCGATCCGGGAGGTCCCGGTCGTCCGAAGGACGGTCCCGGAGCAGTAGAACGCCGACGACTTCGCGAAGGCATGGGCGATCAGGAGGAGGATCGCCCCGTAGAGTGCGATCCCCCCGAGGCCAATCCCCACCAGGGCGATCCCCATGTTCTCCATGCTCGAGTAGGCGAAGAGCCGCTTGTACGACCGCTGGGCGAGGGTGAGGAATGCCGCCACCAGCGCCGTCAGGGCCCCGACGAAGACCACCAGCTCCCGGAGGCCCAGGGCCCCGGTCGGCGGGAGCAGCTGGAAGATCCGGAGGAAGACGTAGAGCGCGGTCGGGAGCAGCACCCCGGAGAAGAGGGCCGAGACCGGGGCCGGCGCTTCCGAGTGGGCGTCCGGGAGCCACGCGTGCATCGGGAACAGGCCGACCTTGGTGCCGAAGCCGACCAGGGCGAGCGCCACGACGAGGGCGAGCGCCGCGGTCAGGGGAGGCGGGTGGGCGGCAAGAGCGAAGGCGTCCAGGCTGCCGGTCTGGCCGTAGAGGAGGGCCAGCCCGAAGAGGCCGACGGCCAGCCCCCCCGAAGCCATCAGGGTGTACCGCCAGGCCGCCTCCACGCTCGCGGGCCGCCGGTCGTACATCACGAGCAGCGCGCTCACGATGGTCGTCGCTTCGAGGCCGATCCACATGAGGGCCAGGTTCGACACCGCGAGGGTCCCCAGCATCGCCGCCGCGAACCCGCTCAGCAGCGCGTAGTAGACCGAAGGGGAGAGAACCGAAGGCCGGACCGTCGCGAGGTCCAGGGCGGAGTACCAGGTCGAGAGCGCATAGATCGAGGCGACCAGGACCGCAAAGAGGTCGCTCGTCGCGTCCCAGCCCAGGAGCGGACCGGCCGAGCCCTGCGACGGGCCGACCAGGAGCAGCAGGGCGGCGGCGACCGTCCCGAGGCTCGCTCCCCGGGAGAGCCGTTCGGCGGCCCGGGGCGGGACGACCGCCGCCCCAAGGGCCGCGAGGGTCGGGAGGGCAAGGACCGCCAGCCAGAGCCACTCTCCCAGGCCGCTCATCCGGTCAACTCCTCCACGAAGCCCTCCTCGGGCACCCCGGCCGCGGTACGATGGAGGGCCAGAATCCCGGCGACCAGGACGACCCCGAAGAGGTCGAGCAGGATCACGCTCTCGACGAGGAGCGGGAAGCCGGCGGCCACCAGCGCGCCGAGCAGGACGATGGCGTTCTCCTCCTCCAAGTAGGCGATCACCCGGGCCAGGGGATTCGACCGGGTCGCCAGGAGGAGGAGCCCCTCCAGGAGGAGCAGGAAGGGGATCACCCCGTCCGGGCTGGCGAGGGCCGGCCCGAGGACCTGGAGATAGAGCCCGCCGCCCGCGACAGCCACCAGGACCGCCGCCAGGGCGTGGCCCCGGACCCGTCGCCCGGCCCGAAGCTCCCGCTCCGGGACCCGGTAGGCCCCGGCCTGCCGGGCGAGGATGTGCGGCAGGAGGAGTGCCCGGACCCCGACCGTCAGCCCGGCGAGGGCCGCGAGGGGCAGGCTATGCTCCTCCGCGGCCAGGAGGCCGAGGAGGCCCCCCAGCAGCAGCGACTGGAGGGCGATCCCCTGGATCTGCGGGCCGATGAACGACTCGGCCTGGAGGTAGAGCGCGAGGACGAGCATCGCCATGCCCAGGAGGATGGTGATCTGGAGGAGGTCGACGCCCATTCAGCCCACCCCCAGCCACAGCCAGGCCACGACCGACAGGAGCCCCAGCGAGAAGGCGATCACCAGGAAGTCCTGGATCTTGAAGAGCCGGATCTTGGCGATCGAGGCCTCGACCAGGATCAGGAGACCGGCCAGGCCGGCGAGCTTGGCCGCGAGGAGACCGGTGTTCGCGAGCGCGGCGACGAGCGTGGGGGCCGCGGCGAGGCCCCACGGGGCCGCGAAGACGTTCAGGAAGATCGCGGCGAGCAGGAACTGCTTGAGCCAGCCGTTCCACTGGATCACGCCGAACAGCCGGCCGGAGTGCTCGAAGGCCTGGGCTTCCCCCATGAGCCCGAATTCCAGGTGGCCCGGACTCTCGATCGGGAGCTTCCCGATCTCGGCGAGGAGGAGCAGGAAGAAGGCGCCGGTCGCCAGGAGGTGGGTCGGGGAAAGATAGGCCGCCGCCGAGCCGGCCAGGAGCTGGGTGGTCACGTAGGGATTGTTGGTGCCGGTGATCACCGCCACCGCAAAGAAGACCATGATGAGCACCGGCTCGCCGAAGGCTCCGAAGGTAGTCGCCCGGCTCGCGCCCAATGCCGCGTAGTTGCTCCCCGAGTCGAGCGCGGCGAGCGACGCGACGATCGCCGCCAGCCCGAACAACAGGCCCCCCCCGAGCAGGTCGGCGAGCCCGGCATAGGGGAGCGGGTAGGGGGTGACGACCGGCACGATGACCGCGATCGTCAGGTACGCCCCGAAGGCCACGAACGGGCCCAGCACGAAGAACGCCGAGCTCCCTTCGGGCAGCAGCGTCTCCTTGCGGAGGAGCTTCGCGAGATCGTAGTACGGCTGGAGGATGGGCGGCCCCCGACGGGACTCGGTCCAGGCCCGGCCGCGCGCGTAGAGGCCGGCCCACAGCGGAGCGCCGAGCAGCACGACGACCGCTTGGAGGAGGTTGATCTCCTGCGCTCCGATATCGACCACGTTCCCTGCCTCGTTCTGAAGCAGGCGTCATTGGCCGCCGGAGCGGCGGGGTACCGCGGAAGGATCCGCGGACGGGGGACGCCACCCCCGCGGCCCCGAGGCACGCCCCTACTTAAGGTTCGACCGGGTCCCGGTGGGAGCGGAAGCCACGGAGGGACGGCGGGGGCCGGTGCCGGGGGGCGGACGGGAGGAGCCCGGCCCGCGGTCCCCGGCGCGCCGATCGGCACCGCCGGGCCGCCCATCCCTCCGCCTCGACGATCCTCCGGACGGCCCGGTCGACGCGGGCGGTCGGGGGGACGGCGAGCCAGGCCCGGCCGAACATCGTCTGCATCGTCCAGGCGCCGGCCCGCCGAAGCCGGTCGATCCTCCCGGCGAGGGCCCCCCGGGCCAGGGCGAGCGCGTCGGTGAACCGCTCGCCGGCCTCGAACAGCCGCCGGGGATCGGGATCGTCGAGCAGGGTCGGGAGGTCCCGGGCCGCCGTCGCGATCCGGCGGTGGAGCCCTCGATCGGCGAGGGCGCGGGGGGAGGGGATCGGCCGCCCGACCCAACCGACCCAGATCGGGCCGGGCCAGGGCCGGTGGACGATCCGACCCCACGGCGGGATTCCCGGTCGGATCCTGAACTCCACCCCGCCGCCCAGGATCGCGGCCACTCCGCCCAGGCCCCCGCCCCCGGACAGGTCGGCCCGATGGGCGGCTTCGATCGCGCGGGACCGTTCGGCCCCGAACAGACGCCCGACCGCGAGGGCGGTCGCCACGGCGCCCGCCGCGCTCATGCCAAAGCCCTGCCCGATCGGAAAGTCGTGGGTGAGGACCAGATCGAGCGCACCGTGGCGGCTCCCCCGGAGCCGTTCCGCGACCTCCCGGGAGATCGGGAGGGGATGGCCCGAATCGTCGACCACCCGAAGGCGGACGTCGGAGCCGGGGGTCCATCGCGCGACCGCCCGAACCCCCGAATCGAGCACGATCCCGCCCCCGATCGACCCGCGCGCCCGCGGGTCCGGGGACTCCGCGGCCGGGAGGAAGATCCCGGTGACATGCCCCGGCGCCCAGCCGAACGCCCAGCGGGTCGGTCCCATCGGTCCGCCCCCTCGGACTGACGATTACTTATAAGGCAGGGCGTCATGGTTCTCTTCGGGAGAGCGGCCCCGCCCACCATGAGCGAACCGGAAGCCACGCCCACCGAAGCGGACCGGCTGGAACGCGTCTCGTTTCTCGAGCTCCGCAACAACCAGTTGGCCGACGCGATCAAGCGCATCGAGAGCGAGCGGCACTACATGGAGGCCGAGATCCTTCGGCTCCAGCGCGAAGTCAAGCGGCTCAAGACCGAGCTCGACCGGCTCCGGTACCCTCCGTTGATCGTCGGGAACGTCCGGGATGTGCTGACCGACGGGCGGATCGTGGTCAAGTCCTCGACCGGCCCCGACTTCGTCGTCACGGCCGCGGAATCGATTGAGACCGCGAAGATCTCGATCGGGAGCCGCGTGGCCCTCAACAAGCAGACGCTCGCCGTCATGGGCGTCCTCCCGGCCTCGGTCGACCCCATGGTCTCCGCGAGCGAGATCGTCACGAAGCCGACCGCCACCTACCAGGACGTCGGCGGCCTCGGCGACCAGATCCGCGAGATCCGCGAAGCGGTGGAGTACCCCCTGCTCCGCAGCGAACTCTACCGCAAGATCGGGGTCGATCCCCCGAAGGGCGTCCTGCTCCTGGGCCCGCCCGGGACCGGGAAGACCCTGATCGCGAAGGCGGTGGCCCACCACACGAACGCCACCTTCATCCGGCTGGTCGGCAGCGAGCTCGTGCAGAAGTACATCGGGGAAGGGGCCCGGCTCGTCCGGGAACTCTTCCAGCTCGCCCGGGAGAAGGCCCCGTCGATCATCTTCATCGACGAGGTGGACTCGATCGGCGCCAAGCGGCTCGAGGTCGCCACCAGCGGCGACCGTGAGGTCCAGCGGACCCTGATGCAGCTGCTCGCCGAAATGGACGGCTTCGAACCCCTCTCGAACGTCAAGATCATCGCGGCGACCAACCGGCCCGACATCCTGGACGACGCGCTCCTCCGGCCCGGCCGGTTCGACCGGATCATCGAGATCCCCGTGCCGGGCGAGGTCGGCCGGGCCGAGATCTTCCGGATCCACTCCCGCGGGATGGCCCTGCGCGAACCGATCGATTTCGAGTCGCTCGCCCAACGGTGCGACGGGGTGACCGGCGCCGACATCAAGGCGATCTGCACCGAGGCCGGCATGGGGGCCATCCGCGAGGAGCGCGATCAGGTGACCCTGCAGGACTTCGAGCGCGCCGTCGAGAAGGTCGTCGGCGAGGAAGAACTCCGGAAGGAGTCGGTCACGATGTTCGCCTGACGGCAGACGGCCGTCACACCGGTCCCGCCGGTTCCAGCCTCCATCGCCCGACGATCCGGGCGCCGGTGGTCGCCGAGAGATCGAGGAGGTAGCCGGGCGACCCCGGGTCGGCCGAGATCGGCCGGTCGACGGTGAGTTCGAGCGGGTCCGAGCCGGAGCCGACCTGCACCGGATACGCGTCGAGCCCGACGCCCAGATGGTAGCGGCCCCCCGGCACGATCGATCCCCGGTAGTAGCGGCAGCGCTTCGGGTCCCGTCCGAGCCAGCGCTCGGTCCGCGGGAGGGAGCCGTCGGGGGCGAGGATCTGGCCGCGGGCCAGCTCACTGGCCTCGATCCCCTTGAGCGCGACGCCGACGCGCTCCCCCACGGTGGCGCTCTCGCGGTCGACGTCGTGGACCTGGATCGACCGGACCTCGACGGTGAGCGCGGTCGGGTAGAGCCGGAGCTTCGCGTGGGCCTCGAGCCGACCTTGGGCGACGAGCCCCAAGGCGACCGCTCCGACCCCCTTCACCGGGAAGGCGTGATCGATCGGGACCCGGAGCGGTCCCGGCCGATCGGGTGCAGCCCAGGCGCCGACCATCTCCCGCAGGCGCGGCATCTCCTCGGTCTGGATCGGCTCCGCCTCGAGCCGGGTCCCCTTGAGCGCCCGACGCAGCTCGTCGTCGCCCACCGAAGGGCCCCGGACGATCGCGGTGGGGAGGTCGAAGAGATCGACGGTGGCGATCGTCTCGGCCAGGCTGCGGGTGAGCCCGTGGACGACGAGCAGGCACCGGTGGGCCATCGACAGGGCGGTCGTCAGGGCCACCATCTTCTCGGGGAACCGGGTCGGCTCGACGAACACATACTGGCGGTCGCCCTGGACCGCATTGAACAGGGTAAGATCGGAAGTGGCTCCCTTCTTGCCGAGCCCGGCCGCGACGCCCGAATCCCCGACGCACGCCACGACGATCGAGGTCATCGGGGGCTCACTCCGACCGGGCCGGGGCGGAGGCGGTCAGTTCGATCGCGTCGTGGCGCAGGGCGATCGTGACCTCGCTCCCGTCGCGAATCGTCCCCTCGAGGAGCCGGGTGGTCAGGGGGTCAACGACCAGCCGCTGGAGGGTCCGGCGCAGCGGG
Source organism: Thermoplasmata archaeon (assembly GCA_027365105.1). Classification (GTDB taxonomy): domain Archaea; phylum Thermoplasmatota; class Thermoplasmata; order Lutacidiplasmatales; family UBA184; genus Lutacidiplasma. Next base: position 22,647 of record DAHXNZ010000010.1, on the reverse strand, counting down.
CGGGCCCCGAACTGGGGGTCGTAGCCCTGGGCCGCGAGCCAGCTCCGGGCCGACGCGCTCGCCCGAAGCCGGATCCGACGGGGTTGGAGCCGGGCCTCGATGAGGGCGAGCTGGAGGTCGATGATCTGGCCGATCTGGTCGGGGCCGAGGGGCTGGAAGACCACGATCTCGTCGAGCCGGTTCAGGAACTCGGGGCGGAAATGGGCGCGGAGCACCGGATCGAGCAACCGACGCCGGTCCGCCCCGAGGGGGGCCTCCGCGAGCAGATCGGTCCCCAGGTTGCTGGTCATGATCACGAGGGTCTGACGGAAGTCGACCGTCCGGCCCTGGCCGTCGGTGAGGCGGCCGTCGTCGAGCAGCTGGAGCAGGACGTTGACCACGTCGGGGTGGGCCTTCTCCACCTCGTCAAAGAGCACGACCGTATACGGCCGGGTCCGCACCGCCTCGGTCAGCTGGCCGCCCTCCTCGTAGCCGACGTAGCCGGGCGGGGCCCCGATGAGCCGGGCGACGGTGTGCTTTTCCATGTACTCGCTCATGTCGATCCGGACCATCGCGCGTTCGGAGTGGAAGAGGAACTCGGCGAGCGCCTTCGCGAGCTCGGTCTTGCCGACCCCGGTCGGCCCGATGAAGAGGAAACTGCCGGACGGGCGGTTCGGGTCCCCGAGGCCGGAGCGCGCCCGCCGGACGGCCCGGGCGACCGCTTCGATCGCCTCCTCCTGCCCGACGACCCGGGCCCGGAGCTCCGCCTCCATCCGGAGGAGCCGGCCGGACTCCCCTTCCACCATCCGGGCGAGCGGCACCCCGCTCCACTTGGCGACGACCGCGGCCACATCCGCCTCGTCGACCTCCTCCTTGAGGAGGCTGCCATCGGTGGGCCCCTCGACCTCCCGGGAGGCCGCGGCGACCTGCCGCTCGAGTTCGGGTACGGTCCCGTACCGGAGCCGGGCGGCCGCCTCGAGATCCCCGGTCCGCTCGGCCATTTCGGCCTCGGTCCGGGCCGACTCCAGCCGCGCCCGCAACTGCCGCAGCTCCTGGACCCGGTCCTTCTCCCGTTTCCACTGGGTCGAAAGCTGCTTTTCTGCCTCCTTGAGGTTCGCGAGCTCCTTCTCCAGGCGGGCGAGCCGCTCCTTGGACGAGGGATCCTTCTCCCGTCCGAGGGCCATCCGTTCGATCTCGAGCTGCCGGATCCGGCGGGTGAGCTCGTCGAGCTCGGTCGGGCGAGAGTCGAGCGCCATCCGGACGCCCGACGCCGCCTCGTCCACGGCATCGATCGCCTTGTCGGGCAGGTGCCGGTCCGGTAGATAGCGGGCGGTCAGCGTCGCCGCGGCGACGAGCGCCGCGTCGTGGATCTTGACCCCGTGATGGACCTCGTAGCGCTCCCGCAGGCCCCGGAGGATCGAGATCGTCTCCTCGACCGTCGGCTCGACGACGAGGACCGGCTGGAACCGCCGCTCGAGCGCGGCGTCCTTCTCAATGTACCGTCGGTACTCCTGGATGGTGGTCGCCCCGATGCAGTGGAGCGCTCCCCGGGCGAGCGCCGGCTTGAGGAGGTTGGACGCGTCGAGGGCCCCGCCTTCGGTGGCGCCCGCGTGCACCAGGGTGTGGATCTCGTCGATGAAGAGGATCACCGCGCCCTCCGACCGTTCGACCTCCTCGATCACTGACTTGAGCCGCTCCTCGAACTCGCCCCGGAACTTGGCCCCGGCGAGCAGCGCGCCGAGATCCAGCGCGACGATCCGCTTCTCCCGCAGCGTCTCGGGGACATCCTGCTGGGCGATCCGGAGCGCCAGGCCCTCCACCACCGCCGTCTTGCCGACCCCGGGGTCCCCGATGAGGACCGGGTTGTTCTTCGTCCGACGGGAGAGGATCTGGAGCACCCGGCGGATCTCCTCCCCCCGGCCGATGACCGGGTCGAGTTTGCGGTCCCGGGCCAGCTCGGTCAGGTCGCGTCCGTACTTTTCCAGGGCCCGGTACTTCGCCTCCTCCGAGCGGCTCGACACCGGGCGGTCGCCCCCCCGGATCTCCTGGAGCCGCCGTTCGAGCTCGCTCCGTCGGACCCCCGCCGCGTCGAGCAGCTCCCGGGCCGGGGACGCCACCGAAAGGAGGCCGAGCAGGAGCTGATCGACGGTGGTGTAGCGGTCCTTGCGCCGGGCCGCTTCGGCCTCGGCCGCGTCGATCACCTGGGTCAGCGACCGGGAGAGGTACTGGTCGGACGGCGCCACGTGGTCGTGGGTCGGCATCGCTCCGAGCCGCCGGTCGAGCTCCTCCCCCAGCCGGCCCGGATCCGAGCCGAGCCGCCCGAGGAGCGCGGGGACCGGCCCGTCCCGCTCCGCCAGCAGGCTGGCCAGAAGGTGTTCCGGCTCGACGGCGGCGTGCCGGCGTTCGGCCGCAATCTCCACGGCCCGCTCGACCGCGGACCGTGCCGCATCGGTCAACCGTTCGAGGTGCATGGTTGCCTTCTATCGGAGCGAGCCGATTTAAGGAACGCCCCCGTCCGACGGCCGTGGCCGACCTGACCGTGGACCTGGCGGGCGTCCCGCTGCGGAACCCCCTGCTCCTCGCCTCGGGGATCTGGGGCGAGACCGGCGCGTCGATGGCCTCGGCGTATGCCGCCGGTGCGGGCGGGGTGGTGACCAAATCGATCGGAACCGCGCCCCGAACCGGCTATGCGAACCCCACGGTCGAACCGCTCGGGCCGGTCGGTTTCCTGAATGCGATGGGCCTCCCGAACCCGGGGATCGAGGAGTACCCCGCCGAGATCGACGTCGCCCGCGCCGGCGGCGCACCCGTCATCGGATCGATCTTCGCCGCGACCCCCCGGGAGTTCGCCGCCCTCGCCCGCCGGATGGCCGAGACCGGGGTCGTCGCCCTCGAGCTCAACCTGAGCTGCCCCCACGCCCGCGGGTTCGGGAGCGAGATCGGCCGCGACCCCCGGCGGGTCGAACGGATCGTCCGGAGCGTGGTCGGCGCCGTCGATCTCCCGGTCCTGGCCAAGATCACCCCGAACACTGCCGATCCCGCGGGGCTCGCCCGGGCGGCGGAGCGGGGGGGCGCCCACGCGATCAGCGCCATCAATACCGTCCGGGCCCTCGCGATCGATGTCGACTTGGCCCGGCCGATCCTGGCCCACGGGCTCGGGGGGCTCAGCGGGCCCGCGATCAAGCCGGTCGGGCTCGCGTGCGTGTGGCAGATCTATGAAGCGGTGCAGATCCCCATCGTCGGGATCGGCGGCATCGGGTCGGCCGAAGATGCGCTCGAGTACCTCCTGGCCGGGGCCCGCGCGGTGCAGATCGGCACCGCCCTTTCCGGACCCGGCGTCGCGCTCTTCGGCACGATCGCCCGGGAGCTCTCCGCCCGGCTCGACGCCCTGGGGATCGACCGATGGGAGGCGGCCGTGGGCCGGGCCCACCGTCCGGCTCCGGGGCCTTCGGCCGCCCGGTCCCCCTTCCCCGGCCCCTCCCGGATGGCCGAGCCCCGGGGGACGCCTTGACGCCTCCGAGCCGGACCATCGTTCCGATCGAGGCGGTGACCCCGGAGACCCCCTCCACCGTCACGCTCCGGTTTCCCTGGACGGCGGGGGCCCGGCCGGGTCAGTTCGTCATGGTCTGGATTCCGGGGGAGGATGAACTCCCGATGTCGCTCTCCTATCCCGAGGGCCCGCTCGGGGGTGTGACCGTCAAGGCGATGGGCGAGACCAGCCGGAAGATCCAGGACCTCCGCCGGGGGGACCGGATCGGGATCCGGGGTCCCTACGGCACCCCGTTCGACCTGACCCCGCACCGCGTGCTGATCGTGGCCGGCGGGTCCGGGGCGGCCGTCCTGGCCCCCGCCGCCGAGGCGGCCCGAAGGGAGGGCCATTCGGTCGACGTCGCCCTCGGGGCCGTCACGGCGGGGGAGCTCCTCTTCCGGGAACGGTTCGAGCGGATGGGCGCCCGGGTCGAGGTCGCCACCGATGACGGGTCCGAGGGGACCCGGGGCTACGTCACCCCCGTGGCGGACCGGCTGCTGGAGGGGAATCCGTACGATGCCCTCTGGACCTGCGGTCCCGAGGTCATGATGCGACGTGTCGCCGACCGGGCCGAGCGTGCCCATGTCCCGGTGATCTGCTCGGTCGAGCGGCAGATGAAGTGCGCGCTCGGGCTGTGCGACGCGTGCGCGCTCGGCCCCTACCACGTCTGCGTCGACGGGCCGTTGCTCCCCTGGGAGCGGCTGAAGGACCTGGAGGAGTTCGGCCGTTCGTATCGGGATCCGGCCGGACGGCGGAAGGCCTACGGTCCCGGCCGACCCTGACCCGGCGACCGGCCGACGCGGCGGGACCGTCCGCACCCTCCAGCCGACCCAGAGCCTTTATCGTCCGACTCCCTTCTGAGAACTCCGGAGGGACCGGTGAAGGTCATTGCCGTCAGCGGAGGGGTGATTTCCGGCCTGGGGAAGGGGATCACCACCTCCTCCCTGGGCCGACTTCTCAAGGCCCGGGGGATCGCCGTCACGATCCTGAAGATCGACCCGTACCTCAACGTCGACGCCGGGACGATGAACCCCTACCAGCACGGGGAGGTCTTCGTCCTGGACGACGGCACGGAGGCCGACCTGGACCTCGGAAACTACGAGCGGTTCCTCGATCAGCCGCTCAACGGCCGACACAACCTCACGACCGGGAAGATCTACCGCACGGTCATCGAGAAGGAGCGGCGGGGGGACTACCTCGGCAATACCGTCCAGATCATCCCGCACGTCACCGGGGAGATCAAGCGGGTGATCCGGGAGGTCTCCGAGTCGGAAGGCGCCGAGGTCACGCTGGTCGAGGTCGGGGGGACCGTCGGCGACATCGAGTCGATGCCGTTCCTCGAGGCGCTTCGAGAGCTCTCCTACGAGCTCGGCGAGCACCGCATGGCGTTCGTCCACACGACCCTCGTCCCGGTCGTCGGGCCGGTCGGGGAGTCGAAGACCAAGCCGACCCAGCACTCGGTCCGGGAGCTCCGGGCGATCGGAATCCGTCCCCACCTCATCTTCGCCCGCTCCCCCGTGCCCCTCGCCCCGGAAATCAAGGCCAAGATCTCCCTGTTCTGCGACGTCCCGCCCCACGCTGTCATCTCAGTCCCGGATCAGCGGGTCGTCTACGACGTTCCGCTGGTGCTCGAAGCCCAGGGCGTGGGCGAGATTCTGGCGAAACTCCTCGAACTGCCCGACCGCCCCCCGGACTACACCGTCTGGTCGGAGTTCCTGCACCGCTACCACCATCACGATCGATCGGTCCAGATTGCGGTGGTCGGCAAGTACACCGAGCTCCGCGATGCCTACCTCTCCCACTCCGAGGCGTTCCACCACTGTCAGGGCCGGCTGGGCGTCGGCGTCCGGCTCGCGTGGTACGATTCGGAGGAGCTGACCAAGGACCCGGCCCTCCTCCAGCGGGTGACCCGCTCCGATGCCCTCCTCGTCCCCGGGGGGTTCGGCCCCCGTGGGGTCGAGGGGAAGATGCTCGCGATCGGGGCGGCCCGGGCGAGCGGCCTGCCGTTCCTGGGGGTCTGCTACGGCTTCCAGATGGCCGCCGTCGAGTTCGCCCGGACCAGCCTCGGGCTGGCCCGGGCCAGCAGTACCGAAGTCGACCCGGAGACTCCGGACCCCGTCGTCTGCCTCCTCGAGGAGCAGAAGGGGCTCGAGCACCTCGGGGCCACGATGCGGCTCGGCGCCCAGAGGATCGACCTCGTACCGGGATCGAGGATCGCCGAGATCTACGGCCGCACGGAGATCCGGGAGCGGCACCGCCACCGCTACGAGATCCACCCGGGCTATCTCGACCGGTTCGAGGCGGCGGGGCTCCGGGTGACCGGGCGGAGCCCCGACGGCCGGGTCGAGGCACTCGAAGTCCCGTCCCACCCGTTCTTCATCGGGGTCCAGTTCCATCCGGAGTTCCTCTCCCGTCCCGAAGCCCCCCACCCGCTCTACCGGGGCCTCGTCGAGGCCGCACTCGCCCACCAACGATCGGAGGTACGGGCCCCTGTCCCCCTCTCGCCTTCGGGCGCGTGATCTCCCCACCCACCCCGACACCCCGGGGTGGATCGAAGGGCACCTCGAGGAGTACCGGGCCCTCGGCGGGGTCGCCTTTGCGCTCGTCCGGGACGGCACCGGGACCACCCAGGTGATCCTGAAGAAGGGCACCGCCGACCCGGCTTGGTTCGATCTGCTCGCCACGCTCCCGCGCGAGTCGATCGTCCGGGTCGAGGGGTCCGCGCGGAGTTCGCCGAAGGCGGCGAAGGGGATCGAGTTTCATCCGACCGCAATCCGGGTGGTCACCCGGGCGGAGACCCCGCTCCCGTTGGGCGTCGTGGACCGGGTCCACGTCGAGCTCGACACCCGGCTCAACCATCGCGTCCTCGACCTGCGGAAGCCGGCCGTCCGAGAGGTCTTCGAGTTGCGGTCGGCGCTCCTCCACGGCTGGCGGGAGGCGTTCATCCGCCACGGATTCATCGAAGTGGAGACCCCGAAGCTCCTCCGCCAGGGAGCCGAGGGGGGGGCGACGCTCTTTCCGGTCGATTACTTCGGGCAGCGGGCGTACCTCGCCCAAAGTCCCCAGCTCTACAAGCAGATGCTCATGGGCGCCGGCTTCGAGCGGGTCTTCGAGATCGGCCCGGCCTTCCGGGCCGAGCCGTCCGACACGGTCCGCCACATCACTGAATTCACCAGCCTCGACGCCGAGATCGCCTCGATCGAGGACGCCGAGGAGATCCGAAGGATCCTGGAAGGCCTCCTCAGCGAGGCGATCGAGTCGGCCCGCAACGCCCTGGCGGCGATCACCAACCCGTGGGCCGAGACGCTGCGCCCTCCGGCCCTCCCGCTCCCCCGGGTGCCGTTTGCCGAGGCCGAAGCCGAGTTCGGCCGGGCCGGCGCCGGGCGGGACCTCACGACCGAAGAGGAGAAACGGCTGGCCGAGTCGATCCACGACCGGACCCGGAGCGCCTGGTTCTTCCTCACCGATTTTCCCACCGCGATCAAACAGGGCACCTTCTACGCCCGCCGCCGGGACGACGACCCGGGCCGCACCGGCTACTTCGATCTCTACTTCGGTCACCTCGAGGTGGCCAGCGGGGGCCCCCGCGAGCACCGGCTCGAACCGCTCCTCGCCAACCTCGCGACGGCCGGCCTCGATCCGGCGGGGTTCACCGGCTATTTGGAGGCATTCCGCTACGGCATGCCGCCCCATGGTGGCTGGGGCCTCGGTGTCGACCGGCTCCTCCAGGCCCTGACCGGGCTCCCCAACATCCGGGAAACCCGTCTCTTTCCCCGGGATCGCTGGCGGCTGGATCCGTAGGGGCGACGCATGAGCACCGTCCGTCGAGCCGTCCCGATGCCCCCCGAACTGACCGGCCGTTGGACCGCCGTCTTCGAGGAGGGAGGCTTCCGGCCCCGGCTGCTCGAGATCGCCGACCACTTCCCCGAAGAACGGTCGCTCGAGGTGGGGTTCGGAGTCATCGATTCGATCGACACCCCCCTCGCCGACCTGCTCCTCGAACGCCCGACGGAGGTGCTGGCCGCGGGCACGCTGGCGATGCGCGAACTGCTCCCGATGGCCGGCCCGGAGGCCGACGGCTTCCGCCTGAGGATCACCGGGCTCCCGCCGACCGCCCACCGCTCGATTCGTTCGATCCGCGAGACCGACCTCAACCGGTTCGTGGCGATCGACGGGATCGTCCGGAAGGTGACGGAGGTCCGACCGCAGATCCGGGAGGCGGTCTTCCAGTGCGCAGCCTGCTCGACCGAGTTCATCGAGGTCCAGGAGGAGGGATCCCTGGCGCTGCGGGAGCCGATCGAGTGCCCCGAGGCGCAGGGCGGCTGCGGCAAGCCGGCCGGTCGGACCCGGTTCCGTCTCCTGCCGGAGCGATCGACGTACGTGGACAGCCAGCGGATCGAGATCCAGGAGAGCCCCGAGACCCTCCGGGGGGGGGCCCACCCCCAGGGGCTCCCGGTCTTCTTCACGGAGGACCTGACCGGACGGGTGATCCCCGGCAACCGGATCGTCGCGAACGGGATCCTCAAGAGCCTGCAACGGAACCTGCCCGGGCGCAGCGGCAGCGGGCGGGCGACCACGTTCGACCTGTCGATCCTCGCCAACTCGATCGAGTCGAAGCAGGTCGATTACGCCGAGATCGAGATCACCGAAGAGGAGGAACGGTTCTTCCAGAGTTTCCGGGGGGATCCCACGATCGTCGACAAGATCGTGCTCTCCCTGGCCCCGACGATCAAGGGGATGGAGCAGGAGAAGGAGGCGATCGCCCTCCAGCTGTTCGGCGGGGTCGAAAAGCACCATGAGGACGGGATCCGGGTCCGCGGCGACATCAACGTCCTGCTGATCGGCGACCCGGGGGTGGCGAAAAGCCAGCTTTTGCGCTACATCACCGACGTCGCGCCCCGGGGGATCTACACCAGCGGCAAGGGCGCGACGGCCGCCGGCCTGACCGCGGCCGCGGTCAAGGACGACTTCGCCGGTGGCCGCTGGGTGCTCGAGGCCGGGATGCTGGTCCTGGCCGACGGGGGGATGGCGATCATCGATGAACTCGACAAGATGTCGGCCGAGGACCGCTCGGCGATGCACGAGGTCCTCGAGCAGCAGACCGTCTCGATCGCCAAGGCCGGCATCACGGCGACCCTGAACGCCCGCTGCCCGGTGCTCGCCGCGGCCAACCCGAAATGGGGCCGATTCGATTCCAACAAGTCGATTGCCGAGCAGATCGACCTTCCGCCGACCCTCCTTTCCCGGTTCGACGTCATCTTCTCGATCATGGACCGGCCGGAAGAGAAACGGGACCGGTTCCTCGCCTCCCGGATCCTCCGGGCCCACCGAGACGGAGAGGCCCGCCTCTGGGCCGGGGGCCCGGGCTCGTCCGGAGCCCCCCTCTCCCCGGATCGCCTCAAGAAATACATCGCCTACGCCCGAAAGACGATCCGGCCGGTACTGACCGACGGGGCCCTGACGGCCCTCGAGGACTACTACGTGAGCGTCCGCAAGCAGGGCGAGGAGCCGGATGCTCCGGTGCCGATCACCGCCCGTCAGCTCGAGGCGCTGGTCCGGCTCAGCGAGGCCGCCGCCCGGGCCCGACTCTCGCCCGCGGTCGAACCGGCCGACGCCCAACGCGCGATTCAGATCATGGAGAACTTCCTCCGGCGGGTCTCCTCGTCGGAGGGACGGATCGATATCGACCTGGTCACGAGCGGGGTCTCCCACTCCCAACGGGAGCGGATGAGCCTGCTCACCGCCCTCCTCCAGCGTCTGCAGAGCGGCAGCGCGGGCACCTTCCATATGGAGGACGCCCAGGCGCAGGCGGAGCAGGAAGGGATCACTCCCGCCCAGTTCCAGTCGCTCTTCCACTCGCTGCGGAGCCAGGGGGAGCTGGTCGAGGTCCGGCCGAACAACTGGCAGCTGATCCGCTTTGCCTGAGGCAGCCCCGGGCGACCGCCGCCTTCATAACAGGTCGGGTTCGTACCCGGCCGAAGGCGGAAACGGGATGGCCGGCGCGGGGGACTTCGTGATGCGGGTCCACCGGGTCCGGTCCGAGACGGTCGTGGCGGTCTGCGATGCCGACCTGGTCGGCCGGAAGCTGCCGGTCGGCCACCAGGGCCGCACGGTCACCGTCTCCCCCCAGTTCTACGGGGATCGACCGGTCGGCCGGGAGGAGGTGGCGTGGGCCCTCCAGCGGGCGACGATCGCGAACCTCCTCGGAGAGCGGACCGTCGCGCTGGCGCTCGAGATGGGGCTGATTGCGGACGGGGTGCCGGGCCGCCTCGGCGGAGTCCCCCACGCCGAAATCGTGACCCTCGTGGGATGATTCCGAGGGGAGGGACGATGGCCGGGGGGGAGTTCTGCGTCGTCTGCGGAGCCACCGGGGTTCCGCTGGTCGAGGGGGTGTGCAGCCGTTGCGCGGCGGAGCGGACGACCCCGGTCGAGGCGGTCGAGGCCGCGACCGTCATCCTCTGCCCGGTCTGCGGGGCCCGGAAGGTCGGCCCGTCGTGGTCCCGGCAGAACTCCCCGATGCTGTTGACCGGCGAGGACCTCAACCCGCTTCTTCGGATCCACCCCGAAGTGACGGTCCGGCGGATCGAGTGGACCGAGGTCGCCCACCGGCCGGCCCTGCGGGAGTACCGGGCCCGGGTCCATCTCCGGTTCCGGGAGCAGGAACGGGTGGCCGAGCTGCCCGTTTCGGTCCGGGTCGAACGACGGCCCTGCGTCGACTGCAGCCGGAAGACCGGCCACTACTACACCGCGGTGATCCAAGTCCGGAGCGAGGAAGGGGGCCGGCACGAACGGGCCGAGGACCGACGGGAGCGGCTGGCCCGCCAGTGGGACGCGCTGGCCCGGGACGGGCGACCGGACTGGGTCCGGGCGATCTCCTGGCGGGAGGCCCTCCCCGAGGGCTGGGACCTTTTCTTCACCGACACCCTGGTCGCCCGGGCGATGGCCAAGCTCGCGAAGCAACGGGCCGGGGCCGACCTCAAGGAGTCGGCCACCCTGGTCGGGCGCCGGCACGGGGAGGACGTCTACCGCGTCACCTTCTGCCTGCGGTTCCCCCGACCCGTCGGCTCCGGCGGGTCCCCGAAACCGGTTGGGCGTCGGTCCGCCGCGTGGAACAATACCCTTAAGAAGCGCCCCCGGGTCCGAAGTCCTGAGGACGGGTCGATCGATCCATGATGCGGAAGAGCGGGTTGCTGCGAAGGCGCCACAGTTCGGATATCCTGGAAGAAGGCAGCTTCATCGATCTGGGGGCCACCGAAGATCCCGGGGAGGCATTCGCCGGCACCAAGGCGTCGGTCCGCATGGCCGAGATCCTCCGCTACGATGACGTCCACGCGGCCGCGAAGTGGACCTACCAGGGGGACATCGTGATCCTCGACATCACGTCGATCTCGAACGACTCGGTGGCGGTCCGCCGGATGAGCCTCGATCTCAAAAACATCACGAAGGACACCGGCGGGGATGTGGCGGGAATCGCGAAGAACCTGCTCTGCCTGACCCCGGCCGGGATCCGGATCGATCGCCAGAAGCTCCGCTCCCAGATCTGAGCCGACCGGCCGTCCATCAGTTCTCGACGATCCGGACGCTCTCGCCCCCGTGCCGGGTCGCCCGGGGCCGAACTTCGCAGAAGAGCGGGGTGTGGTAGCCCCCTCCCGTCACGAGGGCGACCCCGACCGGCAGCGACTGGATCATCTCGGTCATCCCGGCCGTCAACCCTTCGATCGATTGAGCGATCGCCTTGAGATCGAGTGGGTTCGTGACCTGGAGGATCAGCTGCGTATTGCACTGCGAGAGGACGCTCTTGTCGATCCGGGCCGCCCGTTGGGTCACGACGCAGAGCCCGAGACCGAACTTCCGCCCCTCGCTCGCGATGTTCTTGAGGATCCGGGAGCAGGTGGCCGTCCCCTGCTGCGGCGCAAAGTTGTGGGCCTCCTCGACGACGAGGAAGAGCGGAGGAATGCGCCCCTTCTTCCGGTTCTCGAAGAGCGTCGTGGCGATCCGGGCGACCACCAGCTCCTGGACATCGGGCGCCACCCCCCGCAGGTTCACGAGCGTCGCCTGCCCCTTCTGGACCAGGTCGTTCAGGCTGGTGCCCTGGGGGGCGAGCAGCTTGGTCTGCTCGAGGTATTCGAGCCGTTCCCTCAGCTGGTCCCCGGCGGCCCCCTCGAGGGAGTCGGCCGCCCGGACCAGGTCCTTCATCGTATAGTCGGGTCGGCTCGTCTCGACCGCCTCGATGATCTGCTTGAGCGGCGCAAGGTAGGTCTTCACGTTCGTGAGCCCCATGAAGACGAGGAGGTCCCGCGGGTCGATGTGGCGGAGCGAGAAGGTGAGCGGTTTGGCGGACGGATTCAGGGTTGGATCCGGCGAATACTCCTGGACCTGGCGGCCGAACCCCTGCGACTCGACCCCAAACCGGGCCGGGACACCGTTCTTCTCGGCCGGGATCCGGAGGGAGCCATACTCGCCGTGCGGGTCGATGATGAGGCAGGTCACCTTGTGGCGGAGCAGCTCCTCGATCAGCACGCCGAGAAGGTAGCTCTTGCCCCCGCCGGTCTTGGCGAGCACGCTCACGTGCCGCTGGACGAGCTGGTTGATGTCCAGCTCGACCCGGAGCCGATGGTTGCGCAGCAGACCGACGTACGCGCCCGCGTCGAGCTTGTGGGTCAGACCGAGGACCGACGCGATGAGCGGCTCCTCGGCGCGGAAGACATGGGCGCCGGACCGGAACGGGATCGTCGGGAGTTTCACCAGTCCCTGGCCGTCCCGGTACCCGATGATCCGCGCGGTCCCGAGAAGCGTCTCCTGCACCGTCGCTTCCTGGGAAGGGATCAACTGGCGGGCCCGGTCGAGGCTGAGATCGCTCTTCCGATGGAGGTCGTCGAGCTGGCAGAGCACAGGTCCGTGCAGTTCGTCGTCGACCGTCAGGTAGTCCCCCCGCTCGACCGGCAGGGTCAGGGAAAGCTGGAATTGGCCCAGCCCGACGTCCCCGAATATCCGTCCGACTTCCTCCACACCCCGAGGAGCGGGGGGCTCCGATATTAGCCTGACGCGGGGTCGGAAACCGTATCGAGTACAGGAATCTGCTCCGTCCCTGACGGGAGGCGGAGGAGCTTCCCGGGAGCAGGCCGGGGCCGAACGCCAAGCCACGTCAGGGGGTCGGGTCCCCGGTGCCACTTCCTCGAGCCGCAGGTGCTATGCCCTCTTCGAAGGCCCAGGCCGATCGATCAGTACCACTTGGAATGGAAATCGGAATCGGACTGTTCGGAGAGGCGTACTCGTAGACCCGCAGATCTCGCGGAGTCAACGAGCGCGACAGAGCTTTCCTGCGTCAGGTGGGCGGCCCCGAGCACGGATATGGACCTAAGGAGCCACGTCGCTCCGACTCCCGCAGGGTTGGAACCATAGTCACGAATCGTCAGTTTCGATCGCAAGGAAGCCCACGTCTTCTCCCAGCAACACCCATCAGCCCAGCGGAGGCGAAACCCCTTAGGGGACACCTCCAAAATCGTTGGGCCCCGTCCGCCGTGGCGAAGAGTTGTCGAGAGCATCCAGGCCAGGGCAGCGAGGCCCATCAGGAAAACCACAATGGCGGCGATATCGGTTATTCCTCCGCTGATTTTCGAGCCCAGAGTCGAAGGGGTGGCCCTTGCTGGCCTTCGTCGCGAGGTACGTACTCGGCCCGTGGTTAACCCCACATATCAATGTCCGCTCATCTGCAGTCAACCCTACGTTCGAGGGCGGTGAAGGGAGTTCGGCGCCCCCTCGTCAAGAGGGCGGGAAAAACGACGCGCGTCCATCCGGGGACCGCAACCCGCCGATTGAAGCCATGCCAACACAACGCCCCGGGCGCGGAAGCCTTTATATGAAGGGATTTTCTCGAAAGTCGCCTCGAAGCATGGGAGCTTTCCCGGCGGTGTCCGAGTGACCGACGCGACTGAAGAACTAGAGCGGAAGCACGCCGAGTCGAACGCGCGGGCCGATCAGCTGCGCGCCCAGCGGGACGAATTGAACGCCTCGGCCCGGGCCGTGGCCGACGAGCGGGCCGAGCTCCTCCAGGTGCTGCGTGAGAAGAGCGCCCAGGCCCAGGAGCACCGGCGCCACCGTGACGAGCTGAACGCCAGCGTCCGCGAAGAGAAGCGGCTTCGGGAAGAATGGAGCCACAAACTTCAGGAGGCCGGTGACCGGCTCCAGGAGCTCAAGCGCTCCCGCGCCCCCCGGCCCGGCGCCGTCCCGGTCTGGCGGCTCAAGAAGGAACTCAAAGAGCTCGAGTTCCGCCACATGACCACCGCCTTGGCGCCGGACGCTGAACGCCGCCTCATCGAGGAGATGAAACGGCTCGAAGCCGGGATCCGCGAGCAGGACGCTCAGCTCCACCAGGACCCGGAGATCGAACAGGCGCTCAAGGCGATGAATGAGGCGCACGAGGAGGCGGAACGGCACCACGCTGCGGTCGGTCAGTTCGCTGACGAGGCCCAGCGCGAGCACGAGGCCATGGTGGCCCTTTACGAGCAGGTCGACGACCTTCGTCGTCAGGTCGACGAGGTCCAGGCCCGCCTGATCGAAGTCAAGGGCAAGGCCGACCAGGCCCACCGGGGCCACATCGCCGCGATCGAGGAGGTCCGGGATATCGAGAAACTCCTCTATGCGGCCCGGGGTGGGCGAGCCCCCATGGCTTGGTCGGATGCCGAACCTCCGCGGGAAGAGGACTTCCTGGCCCGGCTCAAGAAGGGCGAGAAGGTCTCGACCGAGGACCTGCTCGAGCTTCAGAAATCCGGCCGCGACTGAGCGATGCCGACCCCACCCCCGGTGCCCGGCGACCTCCCGGTCGAGGGCCTCCTCTTCGATCTGGATGATGTCCTGGTCCCGGTTCACACGGTCCTTCAATGGCAGTGGGCCTGGCGCCCCAACGGCCCCCGGCTTCCCCAAGGGCATGCCCAGACCATCCTCAAGCGGGCCCTGAGGGCTTGGGACCGCCGTCGCTGGGCGGGACTGACCGGCCGGGCCCCACCGGTGACCCCGCTGGACCATCGCGCTCACCTCGCCTCCCTGCTGGACAGCCTCGCCGGCCGACCGCTGCCGAAGGACGAGAGCGAAGCGGTGCTCGCCCGGTTCTTCTACCCGTCGGGACCGATCGAGACCTTCCCGGAGGTCAAGCCGCAGCTCGAGGCGTGGATCCGGGCCGGTCTTCGAATCGGGATTGTCACTCCATGGCCCTTGGAGACGGCTCGTCGGATCCTGCGCCGCGCCGAACTCGACGACCGGAGGCTCCTGCTGCCGACCGACGGGGCCCCGACCACCTATCCACCGGCCCCGGCCGCGTTCCGAAGCGCGGCCGAGGCCCTCGGTACATCGCGCCGAAGGACCGCCTATGTCGGGGATCTTTTCTGGAGCGATGTCCACGCGGCCGCGCGGGCTGGACTCCGATCGATCCTCCTCGACCGACGGGAGATGTGGCCTCACGTGAGCGACAACCGCATCCTTTCGCTGGATCGGCTGGAGGATGCCCTGCGGCACCCTCTGCCCACGGAGGGGAGGAACGCCGCCCCTACCGGGACCGAACCGCCCGATCCAGCCGGCGATCTCCCCCGGTAGCCACCCGAGTCAGGTATCCGGTCAGCGCGGCCGCCATCCGGAAGATCGCGAGCACGGAGTGCTGGTGCCTCAGGAGGCGCCGAATCCGGTAGTGGCCCCAGAGGGTCCCGTGCTTCTCGGTCAGCTGCTTTCGGCCATACCCGTTCCAGAACGCCTGGTAGAGGAAGCGGAGTACCGTGGGCCGAACCCGGTGGAACACGATCGCCGCGGGGTCATAGAGAATCTGGGCGCCCGCCCGGACGGCGCGGAGGTTCAGGTCGATATCCTCGGCGGTGATGAACCGGGGGTCGAACCCGTCCAGGCGACGGAAGAGCTCGGTGCGGTACCCGAGGTTGCACGACGGGAAGCTCACGTCATTGCCGGCCTGGTACAGCTCGACCCGGTCGAGCTCCCCGAAGGCCGACGACCCCATCGGAACCGTTCGACCCCCGACCACCGCCGACCGGGCGAGTCCCTGGCGGATCCGGGAGAGCCACGCCGAGTCGGCGATGCAGTCTCCGTCGATGAAGGCCAGGCCCTCCCCCCGGGCCCGGGCCGCCGCGGCATTCCGACCCTGCCCCCTCGAACCTGGGCTTTGCCACGCGAAGATGATGTCGGGATACCGCTCGGCAAACGCGCGAGCGATTGCGAACGTACGGTCCCGACTCTGGGCGTCCACGAGCAGGACCTCGAAGGGAGGTTCCTGAGGAATCAGGCTTTCGAGGAGCCGGGCGAGGTTGGGCTCCTCATCCCGTACGGTGATGATCACCGAGATGAGGCCGGAGGAGGGCTTACTTTCCAAGTTCCATCACGACAACATCCTTCACGGCCCGCATGCTCTTGAAGGGGAGCACCAGCCGGCCGACGCTGTCGTTTTGGAACAGGCGGGCCTCGACATCTTCGCTCGGGGTGACCAAGACGTGGGCAATCCCGCCGGTGGCGGTGTCGACGACGAAATTGTCGATCAAGCCCAGAATCTGACCGTCGTTGGTCATCACGGTCTTGCCGCGAAGCTCGGTCACGAACTTTCGCATGTCGCCCTCGTCTCCCGTTGGGGTGGGACGCTATTTAACCGTTCGCTGGGACGGGAAGCCCCGAGGCTCTCCGCGCATCGAACGCGCCGCCAAGCGGTTCGTGGGGGGCTGGTCGGTGCACGGTCTCCCCTTCTGGGGCGGCGACCTCGGACGGTTTCCCAAGGATTTCTGGGGCATCGGTCAGTGCGTCCCACGGGCGTGCCGCGCCGGGAACGGTGCTGCAGCGTTCCACCCGGGGCTTGCTTCGGCCTCCATCCACTCCCCGCTCGTGGCCACTCCTCCTGCCCGTAGGCTCTCTTCCCGCTCCCATCCCGCAGCCTTCGCCTACCGTCCCGACCCCGAGCCGGCATCCGATCCGACGACCAACCGTGTCTCGCCAGCCGCCCTGCCGTCCGCTCCTTTCTTTTCGCATGGGCATCTCCCCCTCCGTCATCGGAAGGCAGCTCATCGATATCGGGCAGGGAAGCGAGCCGGCGACCAGGGTCCAGCTCGCCTTGACTGCCTCCGCCGACGACCCCCTACGCTCGGGCACCGCATCCGCGGGCTGGCGGTGCGCCCGAGGATGGCGAAGTGCTCGGAAATGAGCCGGGCCTCCGATCGCCCGGACCTCACGGCCGCGACCGCGGGGGAGGAGGGGATCCTCCTCAATGGGGGATACCGGAGGCGAAGTAACGCCAGCAACTTGCTGGGGCGGATACGGTGGGGGCGCGGCGAAAGACAAGGATCGGGACCGAGGTGGACATCCGGGGAGGATCCCCCGAATCCCCCCGGGGCGGCTCAGGCAAGACCAGTACCGGGCGAGATACCGGGCGCCCAGGTTTCTGGGGACTTGGCGTTCCAGATCCGCGAATGGCCGTGGCGAGCCGGGACACGGGGCAGGCGCGGAACCGAAGGGCCGGATCCGGGAGAACGTCCGGTCGTGGGGTGATCTCAGCTCGGGGAGAGCCGAGTTCGACTGGGGGGCAGGGTGGCCGGGCGCCGGGCCACCCTGAGGGGGTCGTGCCGGAGCGGTACGGCATGCACGGGCCCGGGAAGAACGACCTCATCGGGACGGTAAAGCGGCGGTTCGGGGAGACCGCGGCCGCCCGGCCCGCGGGGGGTAGGAAGCGGAGGGACGCCGGAGGAACCTGACGAGTCGCGCGCTCCGGGAGCACGGTACAGAGCCTCTGGGGAGGGGGAGGTCGCGCGCCGGGACCGGGGGGTGCCGTTTCCGTCGGGTTCGGCTGGGCCGCTGAGCAAGCGAGTACCCCCGGCCGTGCATCCGATGTCGCAACCGCCCAAGCAACGCTTATATCGGCAGCCCATGTCGAGGGCCCTCCGACCATGGGGCGAACCGTCTATAAGCAGAATCCGGTGCTTCTGCATACCCTCCGCGAGCTCCGGGCCGCCGCCCGGTCTCACGAAGCGGCCATCTGGGACTCGGTGGCCGATCGGCTCGAACGGGCCCGTCACCAGACCCACCCGGTGAATGTCGGGCACTTGGAGCGCTTGGTCGACGCCAACTCGACGGTGGTCATTCCGGGCAAGCTTCTAGCGGCAGGCACCCTCAGCAAGCCCGTTACCGTAGCCGCCTTCTCGTACTCGGTCGGTGCCCGGGAAAAGATCCACACCGCCGGGGGGAAGGCCTTGACGATTTCGGACCTGGTCAAAGCCCATCCTAACGGAAGGGAGGTACGCATCTTTGCCTGATACCCAGCAGGCTCCGGGCCCAATGATCATTGATGCCACCGGTCTCGTGCTCGGCCGGGCGGCGAGCCTGATCGCAAAGCACCTGCTCCAGGGTCAGAAGGTCATTGTCGTCAACGCCGAGAAGAGTGTCGTTACCGGTTCCCGATCGGACGTGCTGGCGCGCTACACGGCTGCACGCGCCCGCGGTTCGGTACGCAGCGGCCCGCATTATCCTCGCTATCCGGACCGGATCTTCCGTCGGACTGTCCGAGGGATGCTTCCCCACCGCAAGTCCCACGGCCGAACCGCCTTTGAGATGCTGGAGGTCCACATGGGGATCCCCGATGCCCTCCGTTCGGCCTCGGTCATCTCGCTGGATCGGGCCAAGCCGCGACCTTCGCTGGAGGCGGCCCTGACGCTTGAGGAAATCTCCCGCCTCTTGGGGGCGAAACT
Source organism: Thermoplasmata archaeon (assembly GCA_027365105.1). Classification (GTDB taxonomy): domain Archaea; phylum Thermoplasmatota; class Thermoplasmata; order Lutacidiplasmatales; family UBA184; genus Lutacidiplasma. Next base: position 4,416 of record DAHXNZ010000010.1, on the reverse strand, counting down.
TCTGTGAAGGCACCTACTGTCGTCCAATCGGCCGGAAAGCGAAAGACCGCCACGGCCCGGGCGAGCATCCGAAAGGGGACCGGGGCCGTGCGCATCAACGACCGACCCTTGGAGATCCTCGAACCGGAGAGCGCCCGGCTCAAGATCCGCGAACCCCTCCTGATGGTCGGCGACCGATGGAAATCCATCGATATCCAGGTCGATGTCCAAGGGGGCGGGATCATGGGCCAAGCCTCCGCCGCCCGTACGGCCATCGCCCGGGGCCTTGTGGCTTGGATCAAGGACCCGACGCTGACCGAATCCCTCAAGAAGTACGACCGGTCCCTGCTGGTCAACGATCCCCGCCGCAAGCTGCCGAAGCTGCCGGAAGGTCGCGGCGCCCGCAAACGCCGACAGAAGTCGTACCGTTAGGGAGAGGGGAGGCACCACCATGACGATGATGATTCCGGTCCGCTGCTTCACCTGCGGAGCCGTCATTGGCCAGCACTGGGACATCTACCGGGAACGCCTGGCCCGAGGGGAGAGCCCCCGGGCGGTCATGGACTCACTCGGGCTCGACCGGTACTGCTGCCGCCGGATGCTCCTCACGCACGTCGATCTCCTCGACGAGGTCGGCCCGTACGGGTAACCCGAGATTCGGTCGACTCGACGGGGTTTCACCCCCACCTCACGACCTCGGGAGAGGGGCGACGGTCTCCGTCCCGAGGCGCAGCCTTCCCGTAGCGGCCGGGGGCATTCCAAGTTTCGGAACTGGGCCCCCCGGCACAGGTTGTACCCCAACCCCCGGGGGAACTCCTGCGTCACCCTACGGCCCTCCTGTCGCATTCGCAGCTTCCCAAACCGGTTCTCCCTTGCAAAATTCGTCGGCGCTCACCCTTTCGGCCGGGGCCGTCGGCTCCCGAGATAGAGGTAGACCCCCACCGCCGCCCCGGCCGCCACGGCGAGACCTCCCCCGGCGACCCAGACCACCAGGGGCACACCGCCGGTCCTCTCGAACGAGATGACCTGGGTCGGACCTCCGCTCCCGGCCACCGTCAGCGTCCCCTGGGACGGTGTGGCGTCATACCCGCCCGCAACGCCCGCCGAGAAGGGGTAGCTCCCGTTCCCCAGCTCCACTCCGATCTCCGTCCCGTTCGACCGTTCCGTGACGCCGTTCACCGTCACCCACCAGACCGTCCCGCGGGGGAGCCCGCTCTCCGCAAAGACCACCGCATAGAGCTCGGGAGTGAAGTCGATCGTCACCGCTCCGTCGGAGCCGTGGACCGTGAACTGGCCTCCGGCCGCATGGTCGCTCGAGTTGCCGGAGATCACGGTGTAGCGGTAGCTCCCGTTGGTGAGTTCGACCGTCTGGGAGGGTTGGTGGGCGGGATACGAGACCGAGCCGATCCGAACCGCCCAGGCGGATCCGTTGGGCAGGCCGGTTTCGGTGAAGGTCCAGCCGAAGAGGACCGGATGGAAGGTGACGAAGAAGGTCTGGGCGGTGCCCTCCACCCGGACGACTCCGCCCGAGGCCGCCCAGCTCGAGTTGCTGCAGCCGATCGTGGAGCGGTAGGTCCCGTTGAGGGCGCCGACCGAGATCGTGGGCGAGTCCGTGGGCGGTCCGGTCGGCGAGCCGTTCAGGTCGACCCACCAGGTGGAGTGGGGCGGGAGTCCCGACTCGGACCACGTAAGGAGGCTCAGGTAGGGCTGGAAGCTGACGTTGACCTGGATGGGGGCCCCGGCGAGGACGAAGAACCCCTGGGCGGCATCGGCGAGCCGATCGGTGGTGGCGGCGGCGTATCCGTAGGTGCCGTTGACGAGGTCGAAGGCGAGGGTGGGGGTGGAACTGCTCCAGGAGCCGACCGCGCTGACGTTGAACCACCAGGGGGTTCCGGGGGGAAGTCCGGTCTCGTGGACCGTGACGGTGAGGCCGTAGGGGACGAGCTCCATCAGGCTCCCGGCCGCTTGGTTGCCGACATAGATGGTGCCGGAGGCGGTGTCGAGGGCGAGACCCCAGGGCGAGGCCCCGACCCGAACGGCGGGCAGTTCGGTGTAGTTCTTGGCCGGGTCCAGGATCGCCAGGGCATCGGCGTCCGGCTCGGTGATGAGCAGGAGTCCGGTGGTCGGGTCAAAGACCATGCCGAGGGGCGGGTAGTGGAAGGAGAGGTTCTCGACGATATCGAGGGAGGTGGTGTTGAGGACCGTGAGGAGTCCGGAGTTGACCGAGGAGACCACCAGCTGGCCCCGAGAGGAGACGAGGGCCTCCTGCAGGGGTCCCCGGCCGAGGGGGATCACCCGGACCACCGCGTAGGTGGTGGCGTTGAGGACGGTGAGGTTCTGCTCGGTGAGCTGGGTCACGAAGACCTCTCGGGCGGCCGAGTCGACGACGACCGCGTAGGAGGGCCCGTCTCCGGGAAGGGTGACGGAGCCGACCCACCGGTATCCGGTCGCCGAGATGACAGTGAGCTGAGGATCTCCGTTGTTGGTGACGAGCCAGGTTTGGCCCGGGGGGTCATAGGCGATCCCGATCGGAGCCCCGCCGACCGCCACGGTCGCGATCACCTGGTGGATGAGCGGGTCGAGGATCGAGACATTGCCGGTGAAGGAGTCGGCGACGGCGAGTTGCCCGTTGACGGGGTCCCACGCGATGGCGACCGGACCTCCGCCGACCGGGATGGTGGCGGAGATCTGCATCGTGGTGGCGTTGACCACCGCGACCGCGTTCTGGTAATACTCGCAGACGTAGACCGAATTCGTCTGGGGGTCGTAGACGGCGCCCAGGGGCGTGGTACCGGTCGGAATCGCCCGGAGGGTATCCGAGGTGGTCCCGTTGATGACGTTCAATGTGTTCCTCACGTCGTCCGTCACGAGCAGTTGACCTGGGGGGCCAGCGACGGCGCCGCCCACGCCTCCCGGAACCGTCAACCAGATGCGGGTCGATTCGAGACTGGAGGTGTTCGTGAAATTCAGGTTCCACTCAGCCAGGTACCCCGCCCCATCGGCCAGGCTCTCGTTGCCACTCATCGCAATCAGCATCGAGCCCATGCTCTGATCGAACACCAGGGACTGGATGTCGCCCATGAACAGCGGGGATGCTGCGTTCGTTTGGTTCCAGTTGCCGGGGGTGACTGTCGAAATGTCCCAGATGCGGGAGTAGTTCGTCACCGAGACGGCCATCAGGGAGTTGAAGCAGTGATCAGTAAGGTGGAAGCAGTGTCCAAGAGTGACGTTACTGACGAAGGGGCTACCAGTGTAGTTCCCATAGGGAAACGCGACGTAGAGAAGCCCGTGGACGGGATCATAGGCCATCGAAGGGGGGCGCCAAGTTCCGTTACTAGGGGGCACGGGGAAAGGCGGAACTGCCTGAATGGCGGTCGGAAAGGGGATGGATCCCACAAAGGAGTCGTTGCTCGGGGAGAAGACCCCGATGCCCGAACCCTCGACGATGAACAGCGATTGGACTGAGGGGACCCAGAGTTCGGCGGTGGCGGGCTCGGTCAACGGAATGGTGTTGACCCAGAGAAAGGACGTGGCATTGAGGATCTCAATCGCCCAGGTCGTGTCGTTCCCCGTCAGGACCAACAGTTCATTCACGGTCGGAACATACGTCACCGCCACGGGGGGGAGCCCGACCGGAATCCATCCCATGTTGGTGTCGGTGGTCGTGTTGATGAGCGAGAGATTGGAGGTCACCATGTTCGCCACGACCACGGCGTGGCCGGCCGGATCATACGCCACCGACACCGGCATCCCGCCAATGCTCAGCGAGCTCACCGCGCGCCCGAGCGTGAGGTTGACCGCGGTGAGGCTCCCCAAGGTGAAGGCCCCCAGCGTGGGGAAGTCGAGGACATAGGTCGTGTTCGTCACGGGATCGTAGGCCGCCTCCTGCGGGTAGGCCGGATCTAAGCCCACGTTCACCCGCCCCGGATAGGTTGTGTTGTTGGCCAGGATCAAGGTTTTCGATACGGAGTAGAGCCCGAAGTAGTCCGGAGACGTTCCCACAGCGCTGGAGGTCCCTCCCAGCGGGGCCGTCCGGGAGGGGGTCGGAGCCGCTCGGGGAGAAGAATCGAGCCGGCCCGGGGAGGCGAAGAGCCCGGTGGGAGTCTGGGTGGCGGAGGAGGGGAGCAGGACAGAGTTGGCCACGATCACGAAGACGGCCACCGAGAGGGTGAGCGCGGCCACGACCTGACCCGCCCTCCCCCAAGCCGTGGTGGCGGAGCCGGCTCCTCGGGCACGAAGGTTGGACATTACCCGAACAGCCCACATCCTGTGGCGGCCGCCCATGGGGCAGTAGCACTCATGCCATCACAGACCTGAGTTCCCCGCCTGATAGGCAGCAGGCGACCTTTCGCTGACCATCTCTCCTCGATGACCGGCGATCTGACCTGGCGGCAACTTCATCTAGTATAGCGCCTATTAGACGCTATATGGCCTATA
>DAHXNZ010000109.1 GCA_027365105.1 Thermoplasmata archaeon | reverse complement strand
GGTGATGTCCAAGGCACCGGCCCTGCGTAGCTCCCGGGGGGCTTTCAGCCGGGACAGGTAGCTACCGTCATCGAGCACCTCGTCTATCTCCAGGTGAAAGCTGCTGCTGACCCGCCACAACAAGTCCGCGCCGGTAGCCGCTGCGTCCCGCCAGAGCTCATAGCCTGGGAAGTTACGATCTGCGGTCACCACCACCCCTGGCCCGAGGCGACCGAACAGCTCGGAAGTGAGCGTCTTCTCGCAGGTGCTATAGGCGCCGATCAAGGCCGCTACGAGTGCTCTCGTACCGCACTCGGCCAGCGCGACGACCCGCATCTGAGGGAACCCGCCGCGAAGCTTTCTACCCTCGGCGTCTGTCGTTGACGGCCCGCCGAACCGCTCCCAGTTCGCCTCGGTGTCCTGGAGATCGAGTGTGCTCCCATCCAGGCTCAGCACCCGCAACCCTCGCCAGAACGCCCCAGGAGTGTCCTTGCCGGCGAGCGGCCCGGCCACCTTCTCGAACAAAAGGCGCAGCGGCTCTGGCCCAAGTCGGCTCCGGGCGTTCGACAGCGCCTCTTCTGACGGCATCTGGACGCCGACTCCCCGTGAGGCCCAGGCGAGCGTTCCGGCCAGCTTGGCCATCACACGGCCCCCGCCCATGTCCATGAACAGCGCGAGCGCG
>DAHXNZ010000108.1 GCA_027365105.1 Thermoplasmata archaeon | reverse complement strand
TGGCCATCTGCCGGAGACGCTTGTGAATCATCCCGACATCCGGTTGCATAATCGCTTCCAGGAGAACGGTCTCTTCCGAGTCGATCGAATGGGGTTTTGTCGAAACCATAAACCCGGCCGGTTCTGGCTCGAGAAGCGAGCTTGAAAAACCATGGAGTCGAACCCCACCCAGATCGAGGATCCGGCCAAGAAGAACCACATCCGCTTGAAGCCGGATCCGATGTCCTTTCTTTAAAACCTCATCGGGGTTTCCCATCAGTTCGGGCAGACCTGGCGGAGCGGTCTTACCAGACATTCTGGCCATTCCCCAGGCTGCCTTTAAAAGAGAGATGGCTGAACCCTTCCGGTTGGGAGGAGTCCCTTCCAAAGGAGCGACCACCTGCGGACTGAAAAGGGTCACGCCCCAATCAAGTGCCAGTGGAGTCTCGGCGAACTTTCTCCCCAGATAGGGAAAACGATCATCAAGCACCAGCTCCACAAAGAAGGACCTCCCGGAGGAGCCTGCGCGGTTCGGAGGCTGGGAGCCCTCCGGGAACACTCTGGGGACAAAGATCCAGAGATAGAGAAGCCCGATCAGAAAAGCCCCTCCTCCGACAGGCAGAAAGTCCAGAATCTTGAATCCTTGCTGATGGCGGGATTCCATATATCCGGAGATGATGAT
>DAHXNZ010000107.1 GCA_027365105.1 Thermoplasmata archaeon | reverse complement strand
GCTGACGAGGTCGTGAAATGAGAGCAGGCGCGGCTCGGTAGTGCCAATACCGACGCTCGGTGGAGCCAGCCCGGCAACCCAGCGGCGAAGGGTCCCGGCCCGCACGTCCGAGGCCCGCAGGCCGAGGATCCGGGCAGCCTCAGGGAAGCTGTAGATCCCGGTCCCGAACGCGGGCGCAGTGAGGGTCGAGGTGGGCACGGAGCAATCGTACCGGTCGGGTCCGACAGCCCTGAGTTCATTCGAGGACCAGCCGCCGGCTCAGCCGCACCACCCGTCGGAGGACTGGCCCAGCTCGTGCCGTCGGACCAGACGAGTACTGGGACGACGAACGCCCTACTCAGCGGTGTCATTCAGTGACGTTGACGCTCGTTCGCGGACCTGCTGGCAGGGGTGCCGAACCTGCGGCAGTCAGTTCAGCCGTCACCCACCCGTTGGCGCGGACCGGCGGCCCGCGAGCGGAGGTACGCGAGCACCGTGCGCTCACCGTCAGAAGTCAGGGCGATCGTGTGCGGGGTGAGCTCTCGAGCGGTGCCGTACTCCCACGTCGCCTCGACCTCGTCGATGGCGTCGAACAGCCGCCACCACCGAAGTGGGCCATAGACGGCCGACGAGACGTGGTTCACGTTGATCGGACTGCCACCCGTCGACCAGCCCTGGGCGATG
>DAHXNZ010000106.1 GCA_027365105.1 Thermoplasmata archaeon | reverse complement strand
TAGCATCAGCAGTTTATTCCGGTAAAGATAAGGTAAAATTATACAATAATATAGAATTCAACGTTGCCGATGTTGGCGTTAACCATAGAAATGTAAAAATGGAACAGCTGATTCTTTAACTTTTTCAATACTCCCATTTCTTTATTAAATCTCTGGAATCTATTACTTCTCCTGTCATGGAGATGAATTCAAGAGCTGTGAAAAACATTCTCTCGGAGTAAGTGGAGGTAGCATCTGAAATAACTACAGGAATAAATCCACTATTGTAAAGGATTGCAGTTGTAATCAAAATTTCAATATCCGTGGTAAAACCGCTAATCATGATTATCTTCCTGTTAGTTGATTTGATGGCGTCAAAAATCTCAGGTTCCGTCAATATATCAATTTTATTGGTCTTAAATCTCAGGTCTGGTTCATAGTGATCTGTAATCTCTGAAAATTGTTTTAGAAACATCTCATGCTGGGGGCTAACAGGAGCCATATTCCTCTTTCTTCGATTATGTTTTTCAGCGCCATATTCTTTCGATAGATGATCCATATTTTCAATGGCAATGTTCATTGTGGGGATATTGTATCTTTTAAAAGCGCTGAGGATATATTCGTAAGCACCAATAAATTCCATTTTGCTAAAAACATCCTTAAAAATGGATTTGTTAACATTTA
>DAHXNZ010000105.1 GCA_027365105.1 Thermoplasmata archaeon | reverse complement strand
ATTCCTATGACAGTTTCAAATGCCTTTACACTGAGGTCTTCTGTCCTGCTGATGAAATTACCTGCAGCATTGTTTATAAGACAGTTTATTGGACCCAGACCGTTCCATATCTCCTGAACGGTTTCATCTACCTTTACATGATCCCTTACATCACATACATAGTAGTGAGCATTTATTCCCTCCTTCTTCAGGGATTCAACGGCATCATTAAGCCGCTCCTCGTTTCTGCTTAGAATCACTATGGTGGCTCCATAGGAACCGATTTTCTTTGCCATTTCAAGGCCTAACCCTGTTGCTCCACCGGATATCACGACAATTTTATTGGCGAACGGTTTTCCATTCATCATGCATTTGCAATAATCAGCTTATACAATAATCTTAACATTTATATCGCTTTGAAGCAATTGAACTGTTGTGAATCCTGATAAAATATGTACCTCAATATATACTGATTTTTTGAATTGGATGTATATTCAGCCCTTCAACGAACATTATATCATGACACTGCAATCTTTTTGAAAATACCGGATTTGAAATGAATTATGACGCACACCCTCTTTAACATGTCTTCGGAGAAAGTTACTTGCCTGTATGCACCAAAGGATCGAAATTTTGCAGCTTCCCTGGAAATCCTAACGACAATGTAAAATATGCGTAAATTATT
>DAHXNZ010000104.1 GCA_027365105.1 Thermoplasmata archaeon | reverse complement strand
CCCGGAGCCGAGACGACCAGGGATCGCTGCTCGGCCTCGCGCAGGAGTTGGAGATTGAGCCCCCGGAACCCGCCGACGTGCTGATGATACATTCTCACCTGTTCCTATCGAGATGTTTGACGATTTTGAACTCCCGGTTTCTAGCACAAGTTTAGCAACGGCGAAATTATTCATTTCTGCCACCGTAAGATTTGTTTTAATCCAAACCTTATCCTGATATACCGTTATATTGGAACCTGTTGAGTTTTTCTCCACTATTGTTGGGAATTCAAACGTTGCGGTTCCATTGACCTGTCCGAAGGGAACCGCTGAACCTGATCCAAAGACGTAAGATACTATGGACTGACTTTGAAGGACCGAGGAATTGTCATGGGATGATACAACCGCTCCGCCTATTGATGCACTCAGTGGTATCATTAGGAAAACTGCTATCAACGCTACAAGGAGGCCAAGCATCTTCCTTGCACCTTTTCCACTTCCGCTTTCTGAGGTACTAAGAATTTTAACTTTCTTCCCTTTTTGCCCCATATATCCTTTCCTGTGAGACCAGGCAGCATCCCAAATTACAATCAGACCGAAAATCAGTATTGCGACTAGATAAATGGATGCAGCTGTTCCCCTCGGCTTCGGCATACGACCGGCGGTAGAAGAGGAGCGGCGGGCC
>DAHXNZ010000103.1 GCA_027365105.1 Thermoplasmata archaeon | reverse complement strand
TCCATGAATACCTGGGGTATTTCATTTACCATTTCATCTATTCCAAACCATACTTTTCTATGATTCATGCATCTTTCAGCTGCCCTCTTGTTTATAAAAGATACCATGGAACATGCTCTAAGCGTCGGAACCTTCCTGCTGATCAAACCGGCAAGCAGTCCTGCAAGAAGGTCTCCGGTTCCACCCATTGTCATTCTGGAATTCCCCCCATTTCCAAGTATAGTTGTCACGCCGTCAGTAATTATATCCGTTGGTCCCTTGAGAAATATAGCAATTCCAAACTTTTTAGCTGCTGATTTTGCATTTTCCAGTGTTGGTTCTGTTCCGGTGAGCTTTTGAAATTCGCCCTTATGAGGTGTAATAACAATTTCTTTGCCCATTGATCCCTTACCCTGTTTCCCTATGATGTTAATAGCTGATGCATCCAGCACTATTGGGACATTTGCCGCTTCCATGATTTTTTCCATTACGGAAATTTCATAATCGCTATTTCCCATTCCCGGTCCCATAAGGATGGAATCGTATTTCAGAATCTCTTCCATAAAATATTCATTTTCTTCGCAGTTTTCCAGCATTGTTGTGTGAATTTGCGATCCAATTACTGAATAATTTCTGCTGTTTATAAATATCCTTACGAGATCGGGAGGGAGTGACCCATCGACCGG
>DAHXNZ010000102.1 GCA_027365105.1 Thermoplasmata archaeon | reverse complement strand
GGATTAGACTGATCAAACGAATCAAAGTACGTTGAAGGGTCCTGCTCTGCTTGTTTTGCCTTGTCCTTGGGCAGATCCTTCTTTGCCCTGCCTTTGGCGGTTCCAAGGATTTTCTCCATGAAATTGGCAGTTGAGAGTTTGGCAAGCATAGGATCCGATGATACCTTTCGGTTCAGCTTCTTGTACTGGTCAGTCTGATAGTATTTTTGCAACACCCTGGACCAACTGGAGGTAGAGAATGGATCAAAAGACAGATTCTCCCAATTCTTGTAATGCATAATAAATGAATCAATCACAAGATCTCGCTTAATTCCTGATACACCCGGGTTCTTCTTCTTGTATCCTTCGGTGAGATCATGGGTGGATGCCCTGTATGTCAGTTGATCGTAATTTTCATTGAATGTCTTATGCTCCTTGACGGGGTGAAGGCGTCCGATCATGCCTTCACCTTCATAGAGGAAATCTGCTCACTTGTGCTCTTTACTTGGTATATGATCCTGTCTGCCCTGTTCATCAAATCCATGATATCCTCTTTGTACAGATCCATTGTTTCTGGTTTCTCCATCAAGGATTGTGCCTGCGTGGATGTGGTCGACACCGGAAGCGCCTACAGGATCGTCGCCGAGGTGCCGGGCATCCCCAAGGAGAACCTCGACCTCAAGGTCCGG
>DAHXNZ010000101.1 GCA_027365105.1 Thermoplasmata archaeon | reverse complement strand
ATGCTTCATTGTAGTTGAATTCTTCATTGTCTCTACTCCCTCTTGCATCAGCCTTCACAAGTAAGACCCTATACATTTTTGATTCAAACGATTTCTTGAGCGCTTGATATTCCCAGCCACCATATTTCCTTCCATCTACATTTACTATATCAATCCTATCAGGAGTAACGGCGAGCTTTAAGGAAGGAATGCCTTTGATCTCAGTTACTCTATTACCATAAAGATCAACATGAAGATTCTTTTTTGTAAAATCGGTTGCACTCTGGTATCCATAGTCTTCTAGTAAATTTTTGATCGATTCACTTGGTGTAAGGCTCTTTGTAAAAAGAGTAATCATTGAGGATGAATCCTTTCTTATAGATTTCAATTCCACTTTCTCCCCATTAGGCCCGGGAAAATTGTTTTCTTTTATTCCCAATAAATCTTCAAGAGTTTTACCTATGCCCGTATCATGGGTTCTATTGGAATGGATCCATTGATTGCTGATTTCATTTAATCGATCAACCAATTCATTAAAACCTTTCATTTCGTTGTGTAATAAGAAAATGTATATAGGAATTTACAAAGTTATATAACACCGAATAAAGTGATATATAAAATGGTTTACCGAATGCGTTCATTTATAGAGTTCTTTCATCATAGACGATAATTGGTAAAGAGATTATTCT
>DAHXNZ010000100.1 GCA_027365105.1 Thermoplasmata archaeon | reverse complement strand
GTCGGCGAACAAACCTTCGACGTGCCTCAGGTGAGAGGCGGCGGCTTTTACCCGAGCGCCCTGGACAAAGGAACGCGCACCGAACGGGCGCTCAACGTTGCGCTGGCCGAGATGTACGTCCAGGGCGTCTCGACGCGGAAGGTGATCACCGTGCTGCAAGCGCTGCTCGGGCCGGAGGTGGCGATTTCGTCCACCCAGGTCAGCCGCGCGGCCGAACAACTCGATCGCGGCCTCGCCGCCTGGCGGGAGCGGCCGCTGGGCGAAACTCCGTATGTTTTTCTCGATGCCCGTTATGAACGCATCCGCGAAGGCGGCCGCCTGATCGACTGCGCCGTCTTGGTGGCGATCGGCGTCACCGCCGACGGCAAGCGGCGCGTGCTCGGCGTCTCGGTGGCCTTCTCCGAAGCCGAGGTCCATTGGCGCAGCTTCCTCGAAAGCCTCATCCAGCGCGGTCTGCACGGCGTCAAATTCATCGTCTCGGACGATCATGCCGGCCTCAAGGCGGCGCGCAGGGCCGCGTTCCCCTCCGTTCCCTGGCAGCGCTGCCAGTTCCACCTCCAGCAGAATGCCCAAGCCTATGTCACACGGCTCGATCAGCGTAAGCCGGTCGCGCAGAGGATCAGGGCAATCTTCAACGCGCCCGACAAGGCCGAGGCCGAACGCTTGCTCAAGCAGGCTGTC